>JBGAFW010000077.1:0-51536 GCA_044227045.1 Labilithrix sp. | reverse complement strand
CGCGTCAAGCTGGCAGACGAGATCATCGCGGTACCGCCGCCCACGTCCGATCCGAAAGGCGAAGGAAAGAAGCCCAGCCAAGCGGACAAGCAGGAGCCTCAACCGTCGTCGTCCTCGGGGTTCTGGAGCGGAGGACGCATCGCGGGCGCGGGGCTCGTGGGTGTCGGCCTCGTCGGGCTTGGTCTTGGTGTGGTCTTTCAGATGGGCGTTGGAAGCGCGAAGGACGACGCGGCGAGCGCGCGCGCTTCCCTGCCCGATCCCAAAGACTCCGCGTGCACCGATCCCACGACGGCGGCGGCCAACACCGCTGCATGCGGCAAGCTGAAGTCCTCGGTGGACGACCAGCACTCCAAAGAGACGCTGCGGACGGCGTTCTTCATCGGCGGCGGAGCCTTCGTCATCGGCGGCGCCGTTGTGTTTCTCGTGTCTGGCCCTTCGAAGTCCGAGACGAACGCGGCGCACGTGCGCTTCGTTCCGATCTTGTCGGATCGTGAAGCCGGCGCAGCGCTCTTCGGTCGGTTCTGAGGCGCGTTCGTCGCTCGGTACGCTCGCGAGTCGCGCGCGAATCGTCGTGACGACGGAGCTCTTCTCTTCAAGAGCTGACGGACGCAGAGCTCGGCGCAGCGACGACGCACGCAAACTCGCCGGCGATCGAGAGTGTTCCAAAGGATTGGAGCGCTTGATTGTCGGCAAACAGGAGCGAGCCATATCCAATGACGGTCGTGTAGCTGCACAGCGCGACGGCGCCGAGCTGGACCTTTACTGCGCTCGTGATGTCGCCCTTCATGAGGCGAGAACGATCGAAGATGTTGAATGGATATTCGGAGCCAATTCCAAACGTGATGGGCAAGGCGATGAAGTTCAGGAAGTTGAGCCTCAGACCTCCGAGCGCCGCAAAGCCGACCGCCCAGGTGACGCCGAGGACGAGCGACAGGATCACCGCAAAGGCTCCACGCTTCGACGCCGTCGCGAGGAGGACGACGATGACGACCGCGACGAACGACACGCCTGTAGCCAAGGGTCCGTCGCGCTCGAGTGACTTGATCATCTCGGCGAAGACGGTCGCGCGGCTCGCGGTATCGACCCGCGTGCCGTCGGGCAGGATGATGCCGTCCATCGTGGCCGACATTCGGAGCAAGTTGTGGCCGTCGTTCTTCGAGACGTTCGGCCGATACCGCACGTAAAACGGCGTGCCGATCGTGCCGTTCTTCTCGGTGAAGCGACGCTTCAAGAAGACCGGCAGATCGCTTGGGCCGATGAGATGAAGACTCTCGGGCGGGATCATCTCGCGAAGCTTGTTTGCCTCGTCTTCGCTCATCTTGGAGAGAACAGTCGGCGTGATTCGCTCGCGAATGCTGTCGAGCAACGCGAGCTTCTGCTTTTGCAGCTCAGGCGGCCCGGGCAGATAGTCGTTGATCGTCGTGACGCCATCGATGAGGCTTCCCTTCGGGTCGGCCGCGTCGTTCTCGAGGATGCGCTTCTTGACCTCTTCGGCCTGCTCCGGCTTGTCGGCCAGCACGAGCGCGCCTTCGAGGTTTTGCTTTCCATCGAGGATGTGGCGCGCCTTGTTCGACCACTGGAACGCACCGCTCTGGCGCGCGCCCTTCGACCCAAGCTTGTCGAAGTCGTACTCCCAGGGATCGCGCAAGAAGCTCGGGAGCTTCCAGACCGCCGCGAGCGTGATGACCGCCGCCACCGCGATGAATACGCGAGGCCACTTCGCCGTCGCGTCGCCAATGACGCTCGACGCCCAGCCTCGGCTGCCATCTGCACGAAGCGTGGGCGGCTTCTCGCGCATGAACTTGGGCAGCTTCTCCTGAATGCGCTCGATGATGACGATGAGCGCGGGCAAGCACGGGATCATCGAGATCCAGACGAGGAGCATTCCAAAGAAGCCAATCACACCAAACTGGCTAAAGCCTCGGAAGCGAGTGACCGTGAGCGAGCCATACGCAATGCTCGCGACACCGGAGCCGACGAGCTCTGCGCGAAAGGCATTCCAGACCGCCTCGCGTCGGGCGACGTCCGGCGTCATGCCACGCGCTCGAAACTCCTTGTAACGCGAATAAAGGACAATCGGATAGTTGACGCCGTTTCCGAGAATGATGGCTCCGAGGAACGCGCCTGACGAGTTTACGAATCCGTATTTGTACGTCGCGAAGGCATACGCACATCCAACGCCAAAGAGCGGCGGGAACAGAATGAGCGGGATGGCCCAGAGTGACCGATAAAACCAGGCCACGCCAATGAGGATGAGCGCGGCCGCAATCCCCGTCGCGTAGATCGCCTCGCTGATGAGCGAGTCCTTCTCTGCTTTGGCGTTCGCGATGTCGCCGCCAAAGCCATACTTCATTTGCGGATGGAAGTTCTTCGTGGGCTCGAGCCCATCGACGATCGCCTTGACGCGCGCAAAGAGCTTCTCGTCCTCCCCGCCGCCCATTCCGACGCCATTCGAGACGACCCACAAAGCCATCTGCGTGCCGTCGGGCGAGGAGAAGTAGCCGCTCGGGAAATGATCCTTCTCGTCGGCGCGCTTCTTCCAAGCGTCGCGGTACTTGTCCATGCCGAGGGTGCTCTCGGCCTTCTCGTCGGTCCCCTCGAGGTCCTCGACGAGCCCGCTCTGGATCGCGATCTGATGATCGAGCTTCGTGTCGGCTTCCTGCAGCTCCTTGAGGTCCGCGTAGAGCCACTTGTTCTCTTGAAGGAAGGTGCGGACCTCCTTCGTGTTCGCCTCGATGAAGTTGATCGGAGGCGGACCGCATCGACCCACGCACGCGCTCTCGCCCTTGCAGGCCGCGACACACTGCGCCTGCTCGTCGATGATCTTCTGGAGCTCGACCGTCGCAGCATCGATGAAGCGCTCGTTCGCGGCGCGATCGGGCGACTCACAAACCACCTCTATCGTCGCGCGCCCACCGACGCGAGCGAGCCGATGCTCGAAGGCCTGGAAGCCGGGGCTGTCGCGCGGGAGCAGCTCCATGACATCGGACCGCACCTCGAGCTTGCGGGCGTACGACCAGCAGGCCGCGAGCGCGAGGAGCGCGACTCCGACGACCAGCCAGGGCGCACGCCCACCAAAGTCGACGAGCCCGTAGACCAGCCGGCGAATCTGATGGCTAATGGGTGTGAACCAGGAGGAGCTGCTCACGGGCACCCTTTTACTCGAAGCCGAGCCACTTGCATCAACACTCGGTGTACCGCGTCCCGTCTTGGATGCCCGAGCACGTCAGGAGGCGTCAGCCAGCGTCAGGCCAAACGCATTTTTCCCGAGTTTTCCGCAGAAACCGCTCCTCCGCCCCGAAAACCCAGCCCCCCGTTCACGACCTCATCGTGAACCGCAACGCACGCCGCGCCGGGGCGTTCGCAACGCCGCTCAAGCCGATCAACCGCAAAACTAGAACGATTGGATGTCCTTCGCTGCACCGCCAGCAGACGCAGCGAGTGTTTTGGTTTGCAGCGGCTTTGTCACTTGCGGAACGCCGTCGCCAGCCTTGCCGTGAAGCGCGCCTGCACCACCCTGAAGAATAGCGTCGGCACCCGTCTGGGCGATCCCAAAGCTTGAACCTCCGGCTCCACTTCCACTCACTCCAGAGTCTCCGCCTTTCCCACCAACCGCCGCTGTAGTGGCGGTCGACTGGTACGCAAGACTCCCGTAGATGCCGCCCGAGAGGAACGACGATCCAAACGTTCCCTTGCCGCCATTCCCGCCGTCTCCGGCGGTCACCGTCGACGCGTCAAAGGTCACTGGGCTCGAGACAAGCAACGCTCCGATGCTCGCCCCGCCCCCCTTCCCAGGTGTTCCTGCGAGTCCTGGACAGCCCCCAGCACCACCACCAGGCCCCGACCCCGTGTACGCGTGCTGAAAGTTTGCGGTCGGCGAGCTCACCATCGAGCTTCCGCCGTTTCCACCCTTGCCACCCTTTCCGGGTTTGCCGTTCGTCCCCGGGGTCCCATCCCCAGGCACGAAACCATCGGGGGTCAGCGTTCCTGGATTCGCGCTTTGTCCGTTGGAGCCATTCTCTCCATCCGTGCCGAGGCGACTCTCACCGGGTCCGGAATTATAGAGCACCGTTGCGGCCCCTGAGCCGCTCGTGTGAACGACCCACGTGAGGATGTTGGTGCTGTCCATGGTCGCGCTGCGCCCGCCCTGACCACCATTTTCACCGTCGAAGCCCGCTGCGCCGATGCAGGTACCAACACCTCCAGCGGCGCCAGGTCGAAACGTGTCCGGCAGCTCTATCGTGAGCAGCCTCTCCGCCAGCCCATCCTGTCCCTTCGCGTTTGGCTGCGTAAGCTGAATGCCCTCGACCCCTGGCGCTCCGTCTTTTCCGCGACCTGCGGTGATCTTGCTATTCGCAATCGTTAGACTCGGCGATGTCTTGGCGACCAGGCCAATGGATGTTGGCACGGCATCCGTCCCATCTGGAGCAACGATCTCAAACGACTGAATCCGTGTTGGGCCTGGCAGTGCCTCTGCGCGAAGAGCGGGAATCGTCGGAGACTCCACGCGCGTCATCGCACCGGCCGCGCCCTTCTTCCACACGCCGTCCGTACATTCGAAGCCGCCAACCATCAGGATCTGATTCAGGAGGTTGATCGATTCTTTGAACGTGCCCTGGCATACGTAGACACGCTTGCTCTTCTCTTTCCCTTTCGCCATGCCGATCGCAATCGTGTTGTAGGGTCTGTCACGCGAGCCGTCAGCCTCACCGCCGCCCAAGGGCGTGCCCGTCGTCGTCACGAACACTCCGAACTTTTCGTTGAGCTCGTCGTCGCTGACCTTCCCTTCCACAATCGGAGGTGGTGGCGGTGGTTCATTCACGGCCGCCTCACCTGCATCGGGCACGGAGTCGACGGGCCCGGCGGTCGGTGTCTCGTCCTCACTGCCGAAGACGCCGCATGCACTCACGATCAACAAGACCGCCGAAGCTAGGCTCGAACGCTTGAACATCATTCACCCCAGGAAAGGCACCCGCCGCGCGGCGCGCTGACTTGAGGATGGCAGCGCTGCGCTAGCGCTTCAAGAGCCGACGGCCACGAGAAGTGATGAATCCGGCGAAATCAATCGCCTACGTGATCCCCGCATGTCGACGCATTGCAGATGTGAACGGCGCCTACAGCGGAGCCCGGCGAAACCGGTACGCCGTCTCTCCCCTGACGCCGTAGACCACGCAGTCGTCGGTCGACACCCAAGAGACGAAGTCGATCTCGTTCGTCAACCCTTCAACATCCTCTACCACCGAGGGCACCCCTGCCTCCTGCACGACTCGCGAAATGGAAGGACCGGTCTTGGTATCGTCACGCAACGAGAAGTAGAGAACGCGATCATCGTTGGTCACGGCTGGATGATCCTCGTCGTGCGGAGCCGCGATCTTCAGGTCGACGAGCCTGGCCGTGCCAATCGCGTCGTTCGCCCAATCCGCGAGCCAAATTCGACGCGCATTGGGTCCGTCCGTCGATTGCGTGAAGTAAAGGTTCTTCGTGCTTGCCGCAGGTGCGTCTTGCGAGCCGGTCATGTCGCGCAGAATGGGCAGTGGCGGGTAGAACGTCGCGCCTTCGAGCCTCGTCCACCACAGTTTGAACGTCGTGCCGACTCCCGTGACGCGCCTCGCGAAGAAAAGCCTGTCGCCGTTGGGAGCAGCGCTCGGCGACGTTCCATCGAAGAGCCGCATTGGTCCCTCGAAAGGTGCGTCGACAGAGTCTCGGACGACTCGATAGATTGGACTGACCCCGAAAAAGCCCGTTCGTTCGTCTGCGCTCAACGTCAGAGAGCCGAGCGGCTCGTTCGCGACCGGCACACGCGTCTTTCCACCGAACACCCCCCCTCGGGTTGCAGCGAGCGGGGCTGGTCACCTCGCCATCCGAGTGAGCACCCGCATCCGATCCAGGCGCCACCCCACACGTCGCCGTCTCTTCGCAGGTGGCCTTCGAGCACGACGCGACCAGCAGCGAAGGGAGCATCGCGGCCGGGAGGATCACGTGCCGCAGGGTCAGCCTCGGGGTCATGACGGAGCGCGAGTGTCGCCGATCTTCGCGGGGTTGCAAGCCGAGAAACGTGCAAATCGTTGAATTCGACCCGATCTACGTGATCTCCGCATGTCGCTGCCTCGCGTCTTTGCAAGGCTCGTCTGGTATGCTGAAGCGCATTCGATGGCGGTCCTTCACCCCGGCCAGATGCTCGCGGGCACGAGCTACCAGATCGTTCGCGAGATCGGCGCTGGTGGGATGGGTGTCGTCTACGAGATCGAGCACGTTCGGCTGAAGAAGCGGTACGTCGCAAAGGTCATTCACGAGCAGATCAAGCACGAGGATGGCGCGCTGAAACGCATGGAGCGTGAGGCGCAAGTGCTCGCGGGGATCACGCACCCGAACATCGTGCAGGTTCACGACTTCGGCACCACGGCGGACGACGTGACGTACTTCGTCATGGAGAAGCTCGAAGGCGTCGACCTCCGGCGGTTCATGAAGAAGCGCGGCGTCACACGCACGCGCGCGATCGACATCACGATCGACGTGCTCGAGGCGCTCGCGCACGTGCACAAGCAAGGCATCGTTCACCGTGACATCAAGCCCGAGAACATCTTCCTCGCAGAGCAGATGGGGCACACGACGACGAAGGTGCTCGACTTCGGAATCGTGAGCATCGTCGACGGCGACGGACGCCTCTCGCAGGGTCGCATCACGAAGACCGGCGGCTTCGTCGGCACGCTCTACTACGCGGCGCCCGAGCAGATGCAGGGCAAGCCACCTGGCCCAGCGAACGATGTCTATGCGTGTGGCCTCGTCCTCTTCGAGATGCTCGCCGGCAAAGGCCCGTTCGACGATGATCCGGGCGTCGGTCTCTCGCGCTGCTTCAAGCAGGCACCTCGCCTGAGCGATTCGACCCCTACGCCTCACGAGCTCAGCGATCTCGTCGCACGCGCGCTCGAGCAGGATCCTGTCGCGCGGCCAAACGCGGCGACGCTCGCGCGTGATTTGCGTGCGATGCGCGATCGCTTGAACCTCGCGAACGACGGCGCGCCCGAGGATCCCGTTCGCGCCGAGGTCGATGACTTGCTCGCGCAGTTCGCTCCCGTCGAGCACACGCCAGCGCGACAGCAGATGTCCAAGCCTGCTGTCGTCTCCCCCTCTGCTGACAAGGCGAAGCCCGAAGCCAACGCAAACGTGAACGCGATTGGCTTCGAGCCCACGGCCGTTCCGCCGACGCCCGTCATGGCAAACGCGCCGCCACGACCTGCCGCCGGAGTCCCTTTCGAGCCGACGATGGCGTCGGAGCCCGATGACTCGCCGGTGGCTGCCAGTCCGAATGCCCGCGCCCCGAACGCTCCTGCCAACGCGATAGTCGATCACGCTACGCAAGCGTCGGCGAAACATGACGCCGCAGCATGGCTACCGTCGCCGACCGCGCCCGTCGTCACGAAGGCCGGTATGGGTCAAACGCCGCAAACCTTGCCGCACGGAGCGCAAGGACAACAAGGCTCAGGACAACAGGGTTTGCTGGGACCGCAAGGTGCTCAGGCTCCTCAAGGTCCTCAAGGTCCTCAAGGTCCTCAAGGTCCTCAAGGACAACCAACGCGTGGCTCTTATCCAGGGCATCCCGCGCACGCGGTGAGCGCGCCACCTCCCTCTCCGCGGTTTGCGGCGCCGGCGAACACCCAACACGGCGTCGGTCCATCGATGCCTGCCCATGCCGCCGCGCGCATGCAGAGCGGTGGCGACACATCCACGTCGCCAGGCCTGTATGCGACGGTGGACGAGTATCCGATCTCGTCGAAGAGCGGCGGAGCGCCCCGATCGTCGGCGCCCCTCGCGATCCTCGCGGCGGCAGGCGGCGCGCTCGTCCTCGTCGGGCTCATCGTGACGGGTGTGATGTTCGTCCGGCACTCCGGCGCTTCGAGCACATCGGCGACGCACGAGAACGCGACCGGCACCTCGACGGGCGAAGCTCCGCCCACGACGTCGATGGCGCCTGCCGCCGAGCCCGCGTCCACGGCGGCTTCGACGGCGACGGCCTCAGCTGCCCCTTCGCCGTCCTCCAACGCGTCGGTCGCGACGACCTCCGTCGCGAGCGCGGGCAAGCCGGTCGTGCTGACCAACACGCCGCCCGCCGCGCGCACGCCGAGCGGACCGGTCACGCCGCGCAATGGCGGCGCTGCGACGCCGCCCGCCCCGCCCCCTGCCCCTTCTCCGCCGCCAAACAAAGGCAACGCGGACAAGGAAGGTTACGTGAAGACGCTTTAAACCCGTAGACGCGGCGATCGAGCGCGCCGAACGCACACGCGTCGGAACTTTGCGGGATAGAGGGGGTCGAAGAATCATGCTTCGCCCACGACACCCGCGTGACTCAGCGCGCCTCGCTTTGGCCCTCGCAGCGTGCGTGATGCTCGCGTCGTCGGCGAGCGCGTGCCACGCAGGTCGTAAAACGGCGACGAGCGCCGAGCCGCCGGAGCGTGCAGACGGCACGTCCACCGGCGCTCACGCCGCGTCTTCTCTGACAGAGCCGAAGATCGAAGCCGCGGCGCCCGGTGTGAGCGCGAGCACGCCCAAGATGACGCCCTTCGTCCCGCGCGCCACCCGAAAGGGGACCGACAAGCTCACGACGTTCAACGGTGACGAGGAGCTCATCGCCTACTTGCGCAGCAAGGATCTGATCTACGAAGCGCCCGATCCAAAGAAGAACATCGAGGGCGTCTGGGGATCCCCATCGAAGGACGCGAGTGATGCGCTGAGCGAAGGTCTCTCGGTCAGCGGGTCAGGCGCGGGATCGATCGGTCATGGCTCCGGCATCACGGCGTACGGAAACTTGTGGGGTGGGTCCGTGGGAGGAGCGGCCGCTGGTGCGGCGGTTCCAATGACGAATACGCAGCACGTGGGGATTGACGAGGGCGATATCGTCAAGCGCACTGCGACGCATCTCATCGTTCTTCGACGCGGTCGCCTCTTCTCGATTCGGCTCACCGATTTGTCCGTCACCTCGACGGTCAATGCGTTTGGTCCCGGCATCGATCCAAAGAACACGTGGTACGACGAGATGCTCGTCCACGAGGGCAAGATCGTCGTCGTTGGATACAGCTACGAGCGAGAGGGCACCGAGCTTGGCGTCTTCGACCTCGACGCCGCAGGCAAGATCACCGCTCGGTCGACGTACCAGCTTCGGTCCGAGGACTACTTCTCGTCACGCAACTACGCTACGCGACTGATCGGCGACAAGCTCGTTCTCTATGCACCGCAGACGGTCGGCGGCACCGAAAAGGCGCCCCTTGCGTGGCTGCCCGCGCTACGTCGATGGGCCGGCGCGGCGAAGCCACCCGCCTTTCAGCCCATTCTCTCCGCAAAACGCATTTACCGACCGCTCCTCACGAGCACAATCGCAAACAGCATCACGCTTCATACCGTTACGATCTGCGATCTCGCTAAACGCGATATGAGCTGCGCGGCGCAGGGCGTGCTTGGTCCACCGGCGCGAACCTTCTATGTCTCGCCTACCTCCGTATACGTTTGGATGACGCCAACGCCGAGCGACACCCGAACTTCGACCCAGGCCACCGCCACGACGCCAGCGGAGTCGATGGCGATGCGGCTGCCGCTCGACGGAGGTGCTCCGACGGTGCTCGGAGCGGTGGGTGGCCCTGTCGATCCGCTGTCGTTCCTCGAGAAGGATGGCTTCCTCAATGTCATGCTTCGCGCCGATGTGGACGGCGACGGAATGCTCGGCCCCGAGGCGACCTTTGGAGAGGCGGCGCTCCTGCGAGCTCCGCTCTCTTCGTTTCAGACCGCGCTGGTCGACGCGCCGGCCTCGATGTACCGTGCGCTGCCGACGCCCGTGGGGATGACGATGCAAAACCGCTTCGTCGGCGACTGGCTTCTTTACGGGACAGGCACGAGCTACGCGCGGCCACGTCCAGCGGAAGACGGTCGCCTCTTCGCGCTGCGCGTTGGCTCGCAAGATCGACCGATCGTCCTGCCGCTCGGGCACCCGATCGACCGGATCGAGCCGATGGACAGCGACGCGCTGGTCGTCGGCGCAGACGCACGCGACCTCCATTTTTCCCCGGTATCACTCGCGAGCGCGACGGCCGCCGCGGGCACACGCTACACGCGTCGCGGCGCCTCGCAGGGCGAGCTTCGCACGCACGGCTTCTTCTATCGACCAGGGCCAGAGTCGAGGAAGGGCATCTTTGGCTTGCCGGTTCGTGAAGGCGGCGAGGCGGGCCATTCGAGCCTCGTCTTTGGGTCGGCGTCGATTCAGTTCGTACGCAACGACGGGTTGGTCCTTCGCGACGCTGGGTCGCTCGACGCACGCGCGCCCGCGAAGGCGGTCGACGATGGCTGCCGCGCCTCGTGCGTCGACTGGTACGGCAACGCGCGTCCGATCTTCGTCGACGATCGCGTGCTTGCGTTGCTCGGCTACGAGATCGTGGAAGGCAAGGTCGATCCCGCGACGCTGGCGATCCGCGAGACGAAGCGTGTCAGCTTCTTGCCGCGTCCGCCCTAGACCTCAAGAACGTGCCCACGGCGAGCGGCAAGAACCCGTTGCCCACCTCGAGCGCGAGCATGACCGACCGCGGCAACACCCCACGCTCATAACCGATGAGCGCCGACAACAAGATAGCGTGGAGTAGCGCGCCCGTCCCGATGATGAACGGAGCTCGCTCGCGTGGAAGGACGTTCGCTCGAACGGCGGCACGAAGGGCGTGGATCGAAATCGGCAAAAAGAGCACGACCGCGGTCACGAGCCCGGAGTTGTATGTCCCTCGCTTTACCGCCGGAACGATATGGGCAAATGCATTGACGAGCGGGATGCCGAACGCACAGAGCCCAACGAGCACGTTCTTGTCGCGCCATGCAATCGCGGCGAGCCCGGCGATCCAGACGGCGCCGACATTCACCGCCAGGATGAACCACGGATCCGCCGGACAGCGATCGACGTTCGGATGACCCAGCGTGCTGCACAGCTCCGCGATGAAGTGAAAGCGCCGCCCAAGCAGATCGACGCCGTGCTCCTCGAATTGGTGAATCATGTACATCGGCAGCATCCAGCAGACGAGCCACGCTGGGTCGCTCGGTCGCGGCCGGCGTAGCAGCGCCAGCGCGCCGATGACACCGAGCGCTAGCGCGAGCCAAGGCCATTGAAAGAGCACGAGGAGCATGTTCGTCCGTTTGAGCGCGGGCTCGAATCCGGTCACATGCTAACCTCGCTTCGTGAAAAGGCGCGTGTTTCAGTGGTTCACAGCCGTGCTTCTCGTCGTCTGCGTGTGGACGGCCTACGCGAACGTGCTTTCGGACGACACCGACGTGCGCGCGAAGGCACGGAGCGTGGTCAACACGGCGGCGGGATGCGGTGAAGACTGCAAGATCGAAGGACTGCGCGGCGAGCGCGGAATGATCACTGAGGAGATCGAGTACGATCTCCATCGTGGCGGTCACTACGTCGTGGCATGCCGGCGTGCGTTCATCGCGTTTGGCGACTACACGTGCACAGTGACCGAAGGAAAGGTCGCGGCGGCGGCCCCGAGCGCCTCTGCGACGCCCGCGGCGTCTTCCGGCAAGCGCTAAAGGCTATTCCGCGGCGCGTGCGGAGATGGGCGCGGTGCCTGTTCGCCCGACACGCACCTTGATCGCGGCGCGGATCGCCTCGTGCGTCGCGGGTGACGCGAGCGCGACCTCGCCGCCCGCGGCACCGAACGCGGCGATCGCGTCGCGGATCGCTTCTCGCACGCTGATCGCGAGCATGAGCGGTGGCTCGCCGACGGCTTTGCTGCCGTGAATGACGCCGGGCTGCGCGGCGTTCGTGAGGAGATCGACGTGGAAGCGCTCGGGGGTGTCTCCGATCGACGGGATCTGGTAGGTGCTCGCCGAATGCGTGAGGAGCTTGCCCTCCTTGTTCCAACGGAGCTCTTCGCCGGTGAGCCAGCCCATGCCCTGCACGAAAGCGCCCTCGATCTGTCCGCGATCGACGCCGGGGTTCAGTGACTCGCCCACGTCGTGGAGAATGTCGACCGAGAGGACGCGCTTCATTCCGCTGTATCCGTCGACCTCGACCTCCGTCACGGCGGCGCCGTACGCGAAATAATAGAAGGGGCGGCCCTTGCCCTTCGCCTTGTCGTAGCCGATGCCGGGAGTGCGATAGAAGCCCGAAGCGGAGAGCTGCACTTGCTTCATGTAGGCGCGATCCACGACGCGCTCGAAGGGGATCTCGACGCCCGGCACTTGCGGAGCACGCACGACGCCGTTGTCGAAGACGATCGCAGAGCCCGGCACCGGCATCGACGCCTCGGCGCTGAGGAGCTCCGCGGCCACCGGCGCGAGGCGCTCGCGGAGCGTCTCGCACGCGATACGCACCGCCTGTCCGTTCAAGTCCGAGCCACTCGACGCCGCGGTCGCGGACGTGTTTGGCACTTTGTCGGTCTGCGTTCGCATCACACGGATCGAATCCGCTGGCAGCCCGAGCTCGCGCATCGCGATGCCTTTGATCTTCGTGTAGAGGCCTTGACCCATCTCGGTGCCGCCGTGATTTACCTGGACGGTGCCGTCCCGATAAATGAGCACGAGGGCGCCGGCTTGATTGAGCCATGTCGCCGTAAACGAGATACCGAATTTGACCGGCGTAATGGCCAATCCGCGCTTTACGCGCTGTCCGCTATTGGCATTGAACGCGTCAATCTTCGCCCGCCGCTCGCCGAACTTCGAGCTTGTAAGCAAACGGGACCAGATCGCCGGGATCCGCTCGTCACCTAGCGCTTGACCGTAGTGGGTCGTGTTCGACTCCCCTTGTCCACGATAGAGATTGCGCTCTCTCACCTGCTCGGGCGGGAGCCGCAGTCGACGCGCGATCCGATCGAGGATCTCCTCGATCACCACCATCCCCTGCGGGCCGCCGAAGCCGCGGAATGCGGTATGCGACGTCACGTTCGTCTTGGCGACGCGTCCGGTGAAGTCACACGCGGGGATGTAGTAGGCGTTGTCGAGGTGGAAGAGCCCTCGGTCGGTGATCGACTCGGAGAGGTCGAGCGCCCAGCCGCCGTCCGAGACGAGCATGATCCGCGCGGCGTTCAGGTGGCCGTTCTCGTCGTAGCCGACTTCGAACCGGCCATAGAAGGGATGCCGCTTGCCCGTGAGCATCATGTCGAGATCGCGATCGAGCTGAACGCGAACGGGCTTGCCCGTCTTCAGCGAAGCCAGCGCTGCGAACGATGACCAGGTATTTCCTTGCGTCTCTTTGCCACCGAACCCACCGCCCATCCGCGGCGATTGCACGGTGACCTTGTTGCGCGGAAGGTCGAGCACGTGCGCGACGACGGTCTGCACTTCGGAGGGGTGCTGCGTGGACGACGCGACGAACACCTCGCCATCCTCGCCGCACTCGGCCCACGCTGCATGCGACTCGAGGTAGAAGTGCTCCTGACCACCGATCTCGATCTCGCCGGCCAAGCGGTGCGGGCTCTTCGCGAGCGCAGCGTCGCAGTCGCCGCGGCGAATCACGTGCGGCTCGGTGTGAAAGCTCTCTTTTGCGATCGCGTCGCGAATCCCGAGCACGGGCTCGAGCGGCTCGTAGACCACCTTCACCTTCGCGCCCGCGAGGCGGCATGCCTCGTACGACTCGCCGACGACGAGCGCGACGACATGACCATGAAAGGAAGCCTCGCCTCCCTCGGGCGCGAACAGCGGCTCGTCGTGACGGACGGCGCCCACGTCGTTCATTCCGGGGACGTCTTTGGCGGTGAGCACGATGGCGACGCCAGGCTCTTTGGCCGCCTCGGTCGTGTCGATCGAGACCACACGCGCCCGCGCATGCGGTGAGCACACCGGCCACACCTCGAGCATGTCCCGTCGCTTCGCCACGTCATCGACGTACAGCGCGCCGCCGGTCACGTGGCCCACAGCGCTCTCGTGCGCGAGCGCGCGGCTCGCGTCGTCGTGCTGCGCGCGAGGAAGCGGCTCGAAGACGAGCAGGTCGTCTTGCGCATGGCTCGTGTCGCCGCGAACGAGCTTCTCGAACAAGCTGACGATCAAATCGCGCCGGTACATCGCGCTCGATCGGTGATCGTCGAGCGGAGTGAGCTCGCTCTCGAGGACGTCTTTGACGCTCGCGACGAGCGAATCGTCCCACTTCTTCCCAAGAAGGAGCGCCTCCGTCTTCTTCGCGCGGATCGGCGTGGCCGCGACGCCGCCATACGCGAGACGCGCATGCGTGATCACGCCTGCGGAATCCGTATCGACGACGAACGCTGCCGCCACGATCGAGATGTCGAGCTCGCGACGCTTGCTGACTTTGTACGAGTCCATGTGCCGCGTCTTCGAGCTCTTGGTGTTGCGCGGGAAGACGATCGCGCGCACGACCTCGTCGCTCGCGATCGCGCTCTTGCGATAGCCGACGAAGAAGTCCGCGATGGGGATGGTGCGCTCCGATCCCTTCTTGTGACGATGTTGCCCGCGAGCGTGGCTCGGTTGCGGATCTGCCTCGACGCGAAGGCCCAAAGCATCTTGTCGATCATCGGGTATTCGCCGCCGAGAGCCTCCTCGAGCGCCGTCAGTGTGGCATTGCCGCCGATGCGCCACGCCTTGTCGTCTTTCTCGATCTTCGTGAGCTCCGGGACGCCATCCGTCGAGACGAGCAGGTCGTAACGCCGATGATGTTTGTTGATGTAGACGCCGATCTCGGTGGCTCCCGAGACGAGCTCCGCCTTCGCGCCGTGCTCCGCTTTGATGTCGAGCAGGGCCTCGAGCGAGGTGGGCCGGAGGAACTTCTTGCCGCCACCTTCGTACGTCACCGACGCGAGCGTTGGCTTCGCGCCGCTCTTCGACAACCGCAGCTGAAAGAGGTCCTCCTTGCGATCGCTCCCTTGGGCGCGACGCTTCTTCTCTTCGAGCGCGTCGAGCATCGCGTCGCGGATGGGCCGATACCCCGTGCAGCGGCACAAATTGCCGTTCAGTTGATCGCCGATCTTCGCGCGCGTGTCGCCGAGCTCGTCGGCGAGGTCCTCGCGGTAGTAGGCCTCGAACATCGAGACGACGAAGCCCGGCGTGCAGTACCCACACTGCGAGCCGTAGCGATCGACCATCGCCTGCTGCACCGGATGCAGCTCCTTCTTCCCTTCGCTGGTCGACATCGCGACGCCTTCGACCGTGACGATCTCCCGGCCAGCGACCATCGGTACGAGCGTGATGCACGAGTTGATCGCGCGGTAGGTCGTGTTCCCGCTTGCGTCGCGATCGACGAGGGCAACGGTGCATGCTCCGCAGTCACCTTCCGCGCAGCCTTCCTTCGTCCCCGTGTTGCCCGTCGCGCGAAGCCATTGAAGGAGCGTCATGTTGGTCGACACGTCTTCAACCTTGCACGCACGCCCGTTGACGATGACCTCGAAGGAGGAGGAAGGCATCCCGCAATAATACGCCGATCGCCCGAGAATTGCGGTCGTTTCGTCTGCTACGACCATCGCTCCCGACGCGCCTCCCAACTCGCGATACGCTGCGAGGTCTTCGTGCGAATCGTTTTTGGCGCAGGATTTTTGGGCAAGGTCGTCGCCGATCGTGCCGTGGCCCGAGGTGAGGAGGTGGTCGCCGTCGTGCGGTCCGAGGCGCGCGTCGCCGAGCTCTCTGCTCGAGGTTTCGAGGTGACGCGCGCGCCTGCAGCCGAGGTCGCCGAGCGCTACATCGTCGACCTCCGGCGCGACGTCCACGCGATCGTCTGCTTTCCACCCGATGGAGTCACCGACGCTCAGCTCGCGCCGCTCCTCGCAGGAGCGCGCGCAGCCTCGTACGTGTCGACGACGGGCGTGTACGGCGACCGCGAAGGCGTCATCGACGACATGACGCCTGTCGCATCCTCTCCGTCGGCCTCCGCCTCACGCGTGCTCGAAGCCGAAGCTCTCTACCGCATGCACGCCCGTGCCACCATCCTCCGCGCGCCGGGGATTTACGGCCGCGAGCGCGGGCTTCATGTTCGTCTCATGCAGGGGAAGCATGCTCTCCCCGGCGACGGAGCAGGCTACGTCTCTCGCATTCACGTCGAGGATCTCGCCGAGCTCTTGCTCGCGGGCGACGCCGGAGCCGCACGCGGCGAGACCTTCGTCGTCTCGGACCTCGACCCCGCTCGCCAGCGCGACATCTGCGCGTGGATATGCGCCGAGTACGGCCTACCCTTTCCGCCTTCCGTCCCGCCCGAACGAGTCCACGAGACGCTACGGCGAAACCGGCGCGTCGACCCGTCGCGTGCGCTGACGACGCTGGGCGTTACGCTTCGTTATCCGAGCTACCGCGATGGGATGAAGCGCGTCGACTGAACGTCATTGGCTGGCTTGCCATCCGCCGCCGAGCGCTTGGTAGACGTTGACCGTCGCCTGGAGCCGTCGCTTCTTCGTCTCGATGAGCTCCATTTGGGCTTCCAAGGAGTCGCGCCGCGTCAGCAGTACTTCCATGTAGTCGGCCCTGGCGGACTGAAAGAGCGTCTTCGATATCTCGGCGGCGCGCGCGAGGGTATCCACCTGCTGCGACTGCAGCTCATAGCTCTTTTGCAGATTGTCGATCATCGCCAATTGATTCGCGACGTCGGTGAAGGCTTGAAGAAGCGTCTTCTCGTAGTTGAACACCGCCTGAAGCTGGCGTGCGTTTGCCGATCGATATTGAGCCGTGATCGCGGCACGGTTGAGGAGCGGCGCGGTTAGGTTTCCTGCTACGCCGTACGCAAGTGACTCGGGCGTCGTCAGGAGGTGCGCCGCGTTGAACGACCGATAGCCCACCTGTGCGTCGATGCTGAGCGATGGGTAGAACGCCGCCTTCGCCACCTTCACGTCCAGCTTCGAGGCCTCGAGCTCGAGCTCGGCCTGCCTCACGTCGGGTCGATTCTCGAGGAGCTGAGATGGGAGCCCGGCCTGGATACCATCGGGGACCGGCGCCTTCAGCTCCTCGGCGTTGCGGCTCACCGGCTGCGGATAGCGCCCCACGAGGAAGTTGATGCGGTTCTCCGCCTGCACCTTCTGCTGCTCGACGTCGTAGAGGCGGCTCTTGTTCTTGAGGACCTCGGCCTCGAATCGCTCGACGGCGAGCTCGGTCACACGGGCCGCTTGCTTCTCGAGCTTCACCACGTCGAGCGCGTTCGACTGCACCTCGATGTTTCGTTTCAAGATCTCGATCTGATTGTCGAGCGCGATGAGCTCGTAATACGACCGCGCGAGCTCGGCGATGATCTGCGTCGCCATGAAGTTCTTCGCCTCGATGCTGGCGAGGTAACGGAGACCCGCCGCTTTTGCCGCGTTTCTCAGCTTCTTCCAGACGTCGATCTCCCACGAGCCGGTGAGCCCGAACCCGAAGTTGCCCAGGTTCTCCGGCAGTCCGTGCGCCTCGTCGCTCGCGCCCTGGCTGGTGCGCTTGCCGACCTTCTCGATGCCCGCGCCTGCCCCCGCGTTCACCTTCGGCAGATATTCGCCTTGCCTCGCGGACACTTCGTTCTCCGCGATGATGATCTCCTGAAGCTGGATACTGAGCTCGCGGTTGTTCGCGAGCGCGGTCTCGATCAGCGCCTTCAGCTCCGGACTGCTGAAGAACTCACTCCATTTCTTCTGCGCGGCGCTCGTGGTGGGTAGTGACGGCGAGGGTGACGGCGCGCCGCCATCTCCGCTCGCCGTCGCAAAGCTGGCAGGCGTCTGCTTGTTCGCTTCACGTGGCTCGTTTCCTTTCAGCGATGGGACGCATCCGGTCACGGCGGTCACGGCGGTGACGGTGATCATGAAACGGAGAGGCCCGGACAACCCGTTAGACATGGTGGGCCACGTCCTCGGAGAGGGGCTCGTCTTCTTCATCGCGAATGAGCTTTCTACCTTCGGAGATCGTCGCGAAGACGAAGTACAGCCCGGGCACGACGACGACGCCGAAGATCGTCCCGAACAGCATCCCACCGAGCGCCGAGGCTCCGATCGTGCGGTTGCCGACCGCGCCAGGCCCCGTCGCGACCACGAGCGGCACGAGGCCGGCGATGAACGCGAAGGACGTCATCAAGATGGGGCGAAAGCGGGCTCTCGCGCCTTCGATCGCCGCGTCCATGATCGATGTCCCCTGACGATGCTTCTGGACGGCAAACTCGACGATGAGCACCGCGTTCTTGCCGAGGAGCCCGACGAGCATGACGAGCCCCACTTGCGCGTAGATATCGTTCGCGAGCCCGAGGATCTTGAGGAGAAAGAACGACCCAAACACGCCGGCCGGCAACGACAAGATGACCGCGAGCGGGAGGAGGAAGCTCTCGTATTGCGCCGCCAGCACCAAGTAGACGAACGCGAGGACGACCAAGAAGATGTAGACCGCCTCGTTGCCACGCTTCGCTTCGTCGAAGGAGAGACCTTCCCACGCGATGTCGTAGCCACGCGGGAGGGTCTTCGCGACCTCACGTACGGCGTTGATGGCGTCTCCGCTCGTATACCCTTTCGCGGGTCCACCTCGAATGGCCGACGAGTTGTACATGTTGTAACGCGTAATCTCGTTTGGCCCCTGCGTCTTTTTGAGGGTCATGAATGCCGAGTAGGGCACCATCTCTCCGCGATCGTTTTTGACGTACATGTTCATGACGTCGGACGGAAACCGCCGGAACTCCGGCGCGGCCTGGGTGTACACCTTGAAGAAGTTGCCGAATCGAATGAAGCCTTGCTCGTAGGTGCTTCCAATCATGATGTTGAGGTTGTCCATCGCGGCCTTGATCGAGACGCCCTTTTGCATCGCGAGCTCGTTGTCGACGATGAGCTCGTATTGCGGATAGTTGGCGGCAAAGAACGTAAAGAGACCGGTAAGCTCTTTACGACCGCGCAGTGCCTTCATGAAATCGTCGTTGATGCGGTCGAACTCCTGGTAGTTGGTCTCGTTGTTCTTATCGAGGAGTCGGAGCGCAAAGCCGCTCGCGGCGCCATAGCCAGGCACGGCAGGTGGCTCGAAGAACTCGACGACGGCGCCGATGTCTTTCGACTTCGCCTCGAGCTCCTCGATGATCTGGGCGACGGAGTGTTTGCGCTTCGACCAGCTCTTCAGGTTGATGAGGCATGTGCCGGCGTTCGATCCGCGGCCTTCGGTGAGGATCTCGTAGCCAGCAAGCGAGGAGACCGACTCGACACCCTCGACGTGCTTGGCGATGTCTTGGAGCTCGCGGGAGACGTCGTTCGTCCGCTCCAAGGTCGCGCCCGGAGGCGTCTGGATAATCGCGTAGATCATCCCCTGGTCTTCGTTCGGGACGAAGCCGGCGGGGACGACGCGGTTGATCCCGACGATGCCGCCGCCAAACGCGAGCAGCATCGCGAACGTCACGACGCGGCGATTGACGATCGCCTTGAGGAGCCTCGTGTAGACCCCAGTCCCCCGCTCGAAGTAGCGATTGAAGGCGTCGAGGCAGACGCCGATCGGGGTGCGCTTCTTTCGCACGCCGTGGTCGTTCTTCAGGATCATGGCGCACAACACCGGCGTGAGCGTGAGCGCGACCACGCCCGAGAGCACGATCGACGCGGCCATCGTGATCGAGAATTGGCGGTAGAAGATGCCGACCGGACCGGTCATGAACGCGACGGGGACGAAGACCGCGGTCATCATGAGCGTGATCGCGATGACGGCGCCGCTGATCTCGCCGAGCACCTTGGTGGACGCGTTGTAGGGTGAGAGATGTTCCTCCGCCATCTTCACGTGGACCGCCTCCACGACGACGATGGCGTTGTCGACGACGATTCCGATCGAGAGCACGAGCGCAAAGAGCGTGATCAGGTTGATCGTGATCCCGAAGGCCTGCATGAAGATGAAGGTGCCGACGAGCGACACCGGGACCGCCAGGATCGGGATCAGCGTCGACCGCCAGTCGCCGAGGAAGATGAACACCACGAGCGCGACGAGGACGAAGCCTTCCCCAAGCGTGTGGAGCACCTTCTCGATCGACGCGTCGAGGAAGCTCGAGACGTCGTAGTTGATCTCGTAGTCCATGCCCGCGGGGAACGAGCTCTTCTTCAGCTCCTCGAGCTTCGCCTTCACGTCGGCGATGACCTCGCTCGCGTTGCTCCCGTACGTCTGCTTGAGGACGATCGCGGCGGAGGGATGACCGTCGAGGTTGGAGTAGATGTCGAAGAACTCGCTCCCGAGCTCGACCTGAGCGACGTCCTTGAGGCGGAGTGTCTCACCGTCCTCGTTCGCGCGAATGATGATGTTCTCGTATTGTTCGGGCTTGTTGAACCTGCCTTTGTAGGTGAGCACGTACTCGAGGGACTGCGCTTGCTTGCCGGTCGCCTGCCCGAGGCGCCCCGGCGAGCCAATGACGCTCTGCTCGCTGATCGCCTTCATCACGTCTTCGGTCGAGACGTTGTAGGCCCGCATCCGATCGGGATTGAGCCATACGCGCATGGCGTACTGCCGCGAGCCGAGGATACGCGTCTGCGCAATACCGTTTACGCGACTGAGCTCCGGCAAGAGATTCGCGTTTGCAAAGTTGTAGAGAAACTTCTGATCGGCCGTCTTCTCCGAGCTGTACAGGTTCACGTACATCAGCATGCTGGGCTGTACGCGATTGACGATGACGCCTTCGAGCTGCACGAGGGCGGGAAGTCGATTGATGACCTGGTCGATCCGGTTCTTGACGTTGACGACCGCCTGGTTCGGATCTGCGTCGAGCTCGAAGACGACTTGAATGGTCGCCTCGCCTGCGCTCGTCGCGTCGGAGACCATGTAGCTCATGCCCGGGACGCCGTTGATCGCGCGCTCCAAGGTGATGAGCGATGACTGCACCAAGACGTCTGCGCTCGCTCCAGGAAACGTGATCGACACCATCACGCGAGGCGGTGAGATCTCCGGAAACTGTGAGACGGGCCGCGTTCGCATCGCGAGCACACCCACGAAGACGAGGACGATCGAGAGCACCATCGCCAACACGGGGCGATGCATGAATTTGGTGGTGAGCATTGGCTAGGCCCTATTCCGCCGCCACGTCCAAGTGCGTGAGCACTTCGGACGGAGGCTTGAAGTCCACGCCAATCGAAGAGCCTTCCCTCACCTTGCGCAGGCCTTCGACGAGGATCTTGTCCTGATCGGCGATCCCGCTCTCGACCAGATAGAGATGCGGCAGCTCCGCCGCGATCGTGATGGGCTTCGAGTGGACGACGTTCTTCTCGTCGACCACGAAGACGAACTTCTTGTCCAGGATGTCGAAGGTCGCCTTCTGCGGAATGACCAGCGCGTTCTTCACGGCCGATGACATCAGGATCTTCCCGGTCTCTCCGTGCCGGAGTAACCCCTTCGGGTTCGGGAACGCTGCGCGGAAGGCGAGGTTGCCTGTGCCGTTGTTGAAGTCGGCCTCGATCGTCTCCACCTTCCCTACCTGATCGAAGACCTCCCCATTAGCCATGAGGAGCTTCACCGGTGTTGGCTTGTCGTCTTGAATATGGGCTTTGTATTTGAGGTATTCCGCTTCGCTGACATTGAAGTAAACCCACATCGTGCTGTTGTCGGACAGCGTCGTAAGGAGATCTCCTTCGGCGACGAGGCTTCCGAGCCGCGCGTGAAAACGGCCGATGATGCCGTCGAACGGGGCGCGTATCTCGGTAAGCGACTTGTGAGTCGTCGCGAGCGCGACCTCCGCTTTTGCTTTGTTCAGCTTGGCGTTCACGAGCGAGAGCTCGTTTGGCGACACGACGTTCTTGTCGGCCAAGATCTTCGTGTTGTTCAGCTCGATCTCGGAGAGATCCGCCTCCGCCTGCGCCTTCTGAACCTCCGCTTGGTAGATCAGCGGCATGATCTGGAACATCCGCCTCCCCGTCGCGACCCTCTGACCTTCGTCGACGAAGATCCCTTGCAGGTAGCCTTTCTCGAGGGCGCGAAGCTCGATGTGTTGGATGGCGCGAACTTGGGCCACGTATTCCTTCGTCAGCTCCGCGTCTTTCCGAAGCGGGGTGGTGACGAGGTACTTGCCTTCCTCCTCGGCGACATGATGGTCGCGGTGGCAGCTCAGCGTGCAGAGTGTCGAGAGCGCAGTCAGAAAGACCAGAGTCGGAAATCGGTACATCGCTTCTGTCCTTCGTCTGGGCCCGAGCGCACGTGAGCGCGATGCCGGGTCTTCCAGACCAGCGGAGAAATCCATGGAAAGAGGTGTTGTGGCTGGCCGTGGCCAAGCAGAAGACGCGCGCTCACCGCCATCGGCGAGCGCAAACGTTCGTCGTGTGCTCGAGCGTGGTCAGCCCGACGTGAAGAGCGTCACGGGCAGCGATCGTTCATCGCCGCGCCTCATCGTGGGCACGCGTGTGCGAAGCCGTGTGCCTCAGACCGGAGGTCCGCGCGGCAGCGTCGTGTCGACCGCGAAGCGCGACGTATCGAAGGCAAATCCGCCGCGGAGCGCGCGTGGGGGCTCGTGCGGGCTCGAGATGCCTCGGACGGACACGGCCTCATCGGCGACATCGGGAAGCGTGTCGGCGTCATCCGCGTCGTCTTCGTCGATCTCGGCTTCGAGCGCTTTGAGATCCGCGACAGAGCCGAGCGCGCTACGCCACTGATTGGGCGCGGGCGGCGACCCGACCCGTGAGGAATGCGCGCTCGATGTGTCGGCCGTGACGAGCGATGCCGTCAGGTTTGCCGTGCGACCGATCCCCGTGACGCAGACGACTGTGGCGATCGCCACCGTGAGGAGGCGCAACCATCGGAGCATCTCCCGGACGCTGACTCCACGTCCGTGCCTCGACACAGCAGCCTTGCGGCCGTCGTGCGATGCATCGGGGAAAGAGCCCGCAATCATGCGTTTCATTTGGCTACCACGTCCAAAGGAGAAAAGCACCCGGGCAACCGCACGGTGTTCGCGTTTATTCCCTCTCAATACGTGCGCCCGAGTGCGCACATCCCGTCCTCTCGTACGGCGCGACGCCTCGGTCGGGCCATACGACGTGGCGAGCTACGCGTTCGTGCGAGCCTTACGCCAGGAGATCATCTCGGCGGCGATCGCCACGGCGATCTCGTCGGGTGTGCGCGCATGGATGTTGGCGCCGAGCGGCATCTGAACGCGCCCGCGATCGGCCTCCGAGAACCCTTTTGCCTCGAGGCGCTGTCGGGTGCGCTCTGCCTTCGCACGGCTGCCCACGCCGCCGACGAACGCAAAGCCTCGCTTGAGCGCCCATTCGATCGCACGTTGATCGAGCCCGTGGTCGTGCGTCATGACGAGGCAGACGGCATGCGTGGCGTCGACCTCTCGACCGGCCTCGTCATCGAACTCGCCGACGACGCAGCGCACGTTCGGGATCCGTCCGTCGCGTCCCCATGGATCCCGTTCGTCGATGACGGTCACGGCGAAGCCCACCTTCGCGAGCAGCGGCGCGACCGCGCTCCCGACGTGACCGCCGCCGATGATCAGCGCCGGCGTGAGACCTCCGATCGGCTCGACCAACACGACGACGCGACCGCCGCAGCACATGCCGAGCTCGGGACCGAGCTTGAACGTTCGGACCTCGTGCTTGGGCTCGCTCGCCTTCGTCATCGCGACGAGGATCGCGAGGACCTCACGTTCGACCGCGCCCCCGCCGACGGTGCCGGTGCAAATCGCGCCGTCGCGTGAGAGGTAGAGCTTCTGTCCTGGTGTTCCGGGTGTGGACCCGTGGCGTTCGAGGACGGTGGCCATCGCGCCGGAGACGCCACGCTTCATCGCGTTCGCTGCGGCGGCGAGCACGACCGACGGATCTCCAGATTCTGGAATCGGCAGATTTTGCGAGTCGGTGGCGCTCTTCGTTTCCTGCGACAAAGACGCAGCCTCGTTTATGGATGTGGTGGCTCCCGCCCCGCTCGCGCTGGCCTGCGTCGCGCTGCGTCCTGGATGCGCCCTGGGATCGTCGCCGCCGCTCATCTTCTTCTCATTCTACCTCCCCGAACACCCGAATCTCGCCCTATCCTGCAACCCCCCAAACATGGCGTCCCACGGTCCCTCCTACGACCCCAGCCAAGTGCTCGTCATGATCCTCGCGGGTGGCGAAGGCAAACGCCTTTACCCACTCACGCTCGATCGGGCAAAGCCTGCCGTTCCCTTTGCTGGCCGGTATCGCATCATCGACATCGTCCTCTCGAACTTCGTCAACTCGGGCCTCGCGCGCATCAAGGTGCTCACGCAATACAAGAGCGCGTCGCTCGAGGAGCACATCGCCCGCGTGTGGCGTCTGTCGCCGATGCTCGATCAGTTCATCGAGGCGATCCCCGCGCAGCAGCGCACGGGTCTCTCGTGGTTCAAAGGATCGGCCGACGCCGTCTACCAGTGCCAGCACGTCATCACGGACGAGCGCCCGGAGATCGTCGCCATCTTCGGCGGAGACCACGTCTACAAGATGGACGTGC
Organism: Labilithrix sp.; assembly: GCA_044227045.1. Lineage (GTDB taxonomy): Bacteria > Myxococcota_A > Polyangia > Polyangiales > Polyangiaceae > Labilithrix. Next base: position 27,221 of record JBGAFW010000077.1, on the reverse strand, counting down.
GCCAGATGATCAACGCGCACGTTCATCGCGATGCCGCGGCGACCATCGCAGCCATCCCGGTCCCGAAGCGAGAGGCGAGCGACTTCGGCGTGCTCGAGACGGATCAGAACGGACGCATCATCGCCTTCCACGAGAAGGTGAAGAACCCTCCGACGATGCCCGGCTCGAGCGACATGTGCCTCGCGTCGATGGGCAACTACATCTTCCGCAAAGAGGATCTCATTCGTGAGCTCAATCGCGACGCAGCCGTCGAGACGAGCAAGCACGACTTCGGGCACGACATCCTTCCGCGCATGGTCGCCGACGGACAAGACGTCTACGTCTACGATTTCGCGAAGAACCTCGTGCCAGGTGAAGAAGAACGCGCGCACGGATATTGGCGCGACGTCGGGACGATCGAGGCCTACTGGGAAGCGCAGATGGATCTCATCGCGATCCATCCGCTCTTCAACCTGTACAACGATCGCTGGCCGATCCGAACGGGCGTGACCCACGACCCTCCTGCGAAATTCGTCTTTCGTGACGAGGCGCACGCCCGCGTCGGTATCGCTACCGACTCGATGGTCAGCCACGGCTGCATCATCTCTGGTGGTCGCATTCACCGCAGCGTCCTCAGCGTCGGCTGCCGCATCAATTCGTTCAGCGAGGTCGAGGAGAGCGTCCTCTACGAGCGTGTTCGCGTCGGCCGCCACGCGAAGCTTCGCCGCTGCATCATCGACAAGGACGTCGAGGTGCCGGCAGGTGTGGAGGTCGGATTCAACCTCGAAGCGGATCGAAAGCGCTTCTTCGTCACCGACAACGGGCTCGTCGTCATCCCGAAGCGCGCGAAGCTCGACGACGAAGCGATGTGGCGACTCTAGCCTCGAGGGTGTAGATCCAACAGAGGAACGTGCGCACGATCATCATCGGCGATGTGCATGGTTGTGCGAGCGAGCTCGACGCGCTCCTCGATCGCGTCGCGTTCGCTTCGGGCGACCGGCTCGTCTTCGTCGGTGACTTGGTCGCACGAGGCCCCGACTCTCTCGGCGTGCTCGACATCGTTCGCTCCACCGGCGCGATCGTCGTTCGTGGCAACCACGAGCAGAAGCTCCTCGACTGGCTCGATGGCCGCGAGAAGTGGATGCGCGGGGAAACGTCGGCGAAGCCTCCGATCGGAAAGATGCATCGCGAGCTCGGTCGCGCGCTTCGTCCGGTCGATTGGTCGCTCCTCCAAACGTCGCGTCCATGGCTCGACTTGCCCGAGCATGTGCTCCGCGTCGTCCACGCCGGGATCGATCCCGACGTCGCGTTTCAGCAGCAGAGCCCGGACACGCTCATGCGGATCCGAACGGTGATCTCCGAAGACCCGACCAAGAAGCGTGGTGAGCGTCATGTCCTTTGGGGCACGCGCTACACCGGTCCGCCCGACATCGTCTTCGGCCACAACGCCGCGCCGGGGCTGCAAATCCATCGCTGGGCGACCGGCCTCGACACCGGATGCGTCTACGGAGGACGCCTCACCGCGATGGTGCTCGCGGAGGGCCAAAAAGTACCCCGCACGGAGAACGCGCGGCGCGGCCTTCTTTTCTCGCAGCCTGCGCGGCGTGTGTGGTGCGTCCCAGCCCACAAAAAGGTCGCCTAAAAAGGTCGCCTGGCAGACCAAAAGCCGCGCTAATGTCTCGCGCACCACGATGGTCTCGGTCCAGCGGCTTACGCTCCTCAAAACGCTCTCGCTCTTCATGGCGATCGTCTTCTGCGTCGAGCTCCTGATGCCGGTGCGCGTCGCGCTCGCGCAGCCCGCGTCGAAGCCCGCCGGGGCCGCGCAGCCTGCCGCCGCGCCCGCCGGCAAGCCCGCCGACTTGATCGCGAAGGGCCAACAGCTCTTCGAAGACCAACAGTACGAAGAGTCGATCCAGACGCTCTCGGCCGCGCTGCTCAAGCCAAACAACACGAAGGAGCAGAAGGTCGAGATCTATCGCCTCCTCGCCCTCAACTACATCACGCTCGGCCGCAAAGACGAGGCCGACAACGCCGTCCGCGGCCTCCTCGTCGTCTCGCCCGACTACCAGCTTCCGCCGAACGAATCGCCGCGCTTCCGTGACTTCTTCGCGCAGGCTCGCACGAAGTGGGAGGCCGAAGGTCGTCCGGGCATCGTCAAAGAGCAGCCCACGCAGAAGCCGATCATCCTCCGCCACGCATCTCCCTCCTCCGCCGAGAAGGAGAAGACGATCGAGCTCCACGCCAAGCTCGAGGATCCCGATGGCCGCACCGGCAGCGTGAAGCTCTATTACCGCGCAGGCTCGCAAGGCGAGTTCGCCGACACGATGGCCGAGGTCGACGGATGGACTACTACTTCGAGGTGCTCGACGGCGGCGGCGCGGTCATCGCCTCCCGTGGAGATGCGCAGTCACCGCTCCGCATCGCCGTCCCCGATGGCGGCGGCGGTTGGGTGCTTCCCATCGCGATCGGCGGCGGCATCCTCGGCGCCGCGGCGATCGTCGGAGTCCTCGCGCTCGCCGGCGTCTTCAAGAGCTCGTCGAGCGGCGGCGGCGGCACGAACACGCCAAAGAATCCCGCAACCGTCAACATCAGCGTCGGCGAATCGGGCTTCCGCTTCTAAGCAGCGGGCGCACGCCGGCCGTTAGGCACATACGTCATGAGCGAGCCGCGTTATCCGTACGTCCACATCGACGTAACGCCCGACATGGTCGATGAGATGTCGAGCGTGCTCTTCGACCTCGGCGCCCAAGGCGTCGAAGAGCGCGACGCCGGGACCCTGGCCAAATCCTCGAGCGCCGGCAAGGTCACCCTCGTGGCCGCGTTCGAGTCACGCGACGACGCCGAACAAGCGATCGCCGAGCTCGATGGCTCGATGTCACCTCGCTACGAGGAGATCGTCGGCGACGCATGGCGCGACGCCTGGAAAGAGCACTATCGCCCGTTCAAGATCGCGACGACCGCAGACAAGACGAAGAGCGTCATCATCCGCCCACCGTGGGAGAAATACGACGCCAAGCCCGGTGATCAAGTCCTCGAGCTCGAGCCCGGCCGCGCGTTCGGCACCGGCCTTCACGAGACCACACGCCTCGTCGCGCAAGCGCTCGCCGATCACGTCAAGGAGCTCGACGGCATCACGCTGCTCGACGTGGGCTGCGGCAGCGGCGTGCTCTCGCTCATCGCGCTCTGCCTCGGCGCCTCGAAGGCGGTCGGCATCGACATCGACCCCGACTCGATCGAGGTCACACGCGAGAACGCCACACGCAACAACCTCGGCGAGCGCATGGACGCGAGCACGCGCACGCTGAAGACGTGTCCTGTCTCTCCCGTCGTCGTCGCCAACATCGAAGCGCGCATCCTGATCCCGATGGCCGAAGAGCTGACCGCGCACGTCGCGCCTGGCGGCCTGCTGCTCCTCTCGGGGATCCTCGTCCCCCAGAAAGACGACGTCGTCGCCGCCTATCCAGGGATGGAGCTGCTCGCCGCGCCCTCGCTCGGCGAGTGGACGCTCCTCGCGCTCCGAAAGCCCACGAAATAGGCGCTCCCGTCGTGGCATCGTCACCGCCGCGCGCGTCACTCTCCGGCCTTCGCGAAGGCAAAGCGGGCACCACGCACGTCCTCTCGGCAGAGGCCTCGCATCATTTGATCCGCGTGCTCCGTCTCGCCGCGGGAGATCACGTCATCGCCTTCGACCCCGCGAGCAAGCTCGAGGCCCGCGCTGTGCTCCTCGACGCGAGCTCGAACGGCGCACGCATCCGTCTCGATGAGCCTCCACGCCAAGCGAAGGCGATCGCGACGACGGAGCTCGTCGTCGTCTACGCGCTCGCCAAAGGCGACAAGGTCGACGCGGTCGTACGCGACGCCACCGAGCTCGGCGCGACGAGGATCCTGCTCACCCAGACGGAGCGTTCGGTCGTCGACCTGAAGAAAGGCGGCACCGACAAGAAGCTCGAACGCTGGAAGCGCATCGTCGACGAGGCCGCACGGCAATGCGGGCGCGCCGACCCACCCGCGATCGAGGTCCTCCTCGATTGGACAGCCGCGCTCGACCGAGCCGCGCCGCTCACCGAAGCACGCTTCTGCCTCGACCCGCGCGCCGTCTCCCCGCTGAAGGACCTTCTCGCCGCCGCCGTCGAGGCGCACAAGCCGCTCGCGTTCGCGATCGGTCCCGAAGGCGGCCTCTCGGCCGACGAAATCGAGATCGCGCTGGCGAAAGGCTTTCTCCCAGTCACGCTCGGCCCGTTCGTCTTGCGCACCGAGACCGTCGCCGCCGCCATCTTGGGCGCCGTCCGCGTTCTGTCGTGACGACGGACGACGTCGTCGTCCGTTGTCGTTGTCGTTGAGTCTGTCGCCTTCACGCTTCGGCGCGAAGCGCCTCTTCCTCGATCGCCGCTTCGTGCTGGCCACGGAGCGTGACGATGCCGAGGAGCGCGAAGAGGCGAATGACCTGCCATGCAGGATCGATCTCGAACCAGCGAACGCCGAAGTTCGGCCGCATCGCATGCTTGTGGTGGTTGTTCTGGAACAGCTCGCCCCACGTCACGAAGTCGAAGACGAGCGTGTTGCGCGAGACATCATCGCTGTCGTAGTTGCGGTAGCCGTAGCGATGCCCGCACCAGTTCACGATCGCGCCGTGAATGGGTCCCATGATGTAGTGCGCCGGCAAGAGCAGCCAAAGGAGCGCGCCGAAGCCCGTCGTCGGCGCGAACGCCACGTAGAAGGCGGTGTAGCTCGCGAGCCAAACGATGCGAAGTGGCCACGACTGGCTCAAGCGATCGAGGAGCGGCCAATCGGGGATGCCTTTCGCGAAACGCGCCTCGGGCTCCTCGCGACGGTACGCGAAGGCGTCGTAACGCCGCTTCGTCGCGTACATCATCGTGAAGAGGTTCGAGTGGTTCTCCGGTGAGTGCGGATCCTTCGGCCCATCGCTGTACGCGTGGTGCATGCGATGGAGGATCGCGTAGCCGCGCGCGCTGAGGAAGCTCGACCCCTGTGAGAAGTAGGTCAAGAGGTGGAAGAAGCGCTCCCACCCCTTCGACATCGTGAACTGTTTGTGCGCGCCATACCGGTGGAGGAAGAAGGTCTGGCAAAAGACCGACGACACCCAGTGGCCCACGAAGAAGAGGACGATGACGAGTGGATGACCGACGTTCCCAAGGAACGAAAACGAGGAGGATGCAGCGCCAAGCATGTTGGTGGGCGGACTCTAGGGTGCCCCCACCTTTCCGCCCGCCACGCTTCGGTCAGCTCACGGTCCCCTCCGTCACGAAACGGTCACGACGCATGGATGCGTTGCGCAAAGTGCAGCCATTCCACCGCATTTCGTCGATCCATGCGCATCGCTCTACGCGGTTCGGGCCACGCCAGCGCAGGTGAGCCACGCCAGCGCGGGTCGGCCACGCCAGCGTGGGTCAGCCACGCCAGCGTGGGTCAGCCACGCCAGCGCGGGTCAGCCACGCCAGCGCGGGTCAGCCACGCCAGCGTGGGTCAGCCACGCCAGCGCGGGTCAGCCACGCCAGCGCGGGTCAGCCACGCCAGCGTGGGTCAGCCACGCCAGCGTGGGTCAGCCACGCCAGCGTGGGTCACGCCAGCGCGGGTCAGCCACGCCAGCGCGGGTCAGCCACGCCAGCGCGGGTCGGCGGATCACCAGACTTCGCAGCGGTCTTTGCGGACCATCTTCGCGTCGGGTTTGCAGCTGAAGGCTTGGGCGAACTCCGGCAAGTTCGAAAGCGGGCCGTTGACGCGGAAGTTGGGTGGGGAGTGCGGGTTGGTCGAGACCATGTGGCGGAGGGCTTCGTCGCGCATTTTTCCACACCAGCCTTGGGCGAAGCCGAGAAAGAACTCTTGCTCGGAGGAGAACTCGCCGCGGGGCGCGTTCTTCGGCTCGTTCGCGCGCGAGGCGGCGAGGGCCTTGTAGGCGAGCTTGACGCCGCCGAGGTCGGCGATGTTTTCGCCGAGCGTGAGCTTGCCGTTCACCTTTGCGTCGCCGAGGACGACGTAGCCGTCGAATTGGCGCTTCACGCAGTCGGCGCGGCGCTCGAACTCTTCGTTCACGCTCTTCGACCACCAGTCCTTCAGGTTGCCGTCGGCGTCGAATTGGCGCCCTTCGTCGTCGAAGCCGTGCGTGAGCTCGTGGCCCATGACCATGCCGACGCCGCCGAAGTTGGTCGGGCGCGGGACGTTGTTCGAATAGAACGGCGGCTGGAGGATGCCGGCCGGGAACACCATCTCGTTGAGCTGCGCGTCGTAGTACGCGTTCACGGTGGGCGGGCTCATCTGCCACTCGGCGCGGTCGACCGGCTTGCCGATCTTCGCGAGCTGGCGCGCGTACTCGAAGGCGGCGGCGTGCTGGGAGTTGACGACGTAGCTGTCGCGCTTCACCTCGAGCTTGTCGTAGTTGCGCCACTTGTCGGGGAAGGCGATCTTGTTGGCGATCTTTCCGAGCTTGCCGAACGCGGCCTTGCGGGTGGCGTCGTCCATCCACGAGAGCTTCTCGAGGTTCTCGTGCATCGCCTTCTCGATGCCCGTCACCATGCCGACGACCGTCGCCTTGCCTTCGTTGCCGAGCGTCTTCTTCACGAACGGCTGCGCGAGCGCTTCGCCCATCGCCGCGTCGGTCGCGCGCACGCAGCGCTTCCAGCGGGCGGGCAGCTTCTCCGCGCCGGTGAGCGCCTGACGCCACTTGAATTTCTCGTCGACGAACTTCTGGCCGAGATCGTTCGCGGTGATCCGGAGGAAGTGCCAGCGGAGGTAGGTCTTCCAGTCGTTGATCGAGACCTTGCCGCCCATCATCTCGCCGAGCGCCTTCATGTAGTCGGGCTGCGCGACGTTGAAGGCCGCGACGTCCTTTCCCTTCGCGCCGTCGAGCCACGCGTCCCACTGGATCCCGGGGGCGACCTTCGGGAGCTCGGCCTTCGTGGCGCGGTGGTTGATCTTCTTCGGCTCGCGACGATCCTCTTTCGTCATCCAGGCCTTCGCCATCGCGGTCTCGATCTCGATGACCTTCTTCGCGCTCGCCTTGGCCTTCTGCTCGTCTTGGCCACCGAGCTGCATCATCGCGGTGACGTGCGCTTCGTATTTGTTGCGAAGCTCGGTCATCTTCGGCGTGGACTCGGTGTAGTACTCACGCTCGGGCATCCCGAGGCCGGCCTGCCAGATCATCCCGACAACCTGCGTCGCGTCGTTGAAGTCTTGCGAAGCGGTCGCCTCGAAGACGATGCCGTCACCGAGCTCCGATTGCATCTTGCCGAGGAGCTTCGTGAGCGTCGTGCTGTTCGTGATGCCGTCGATCTGCTTCAGCCACGGCTCGATCTGCTTCATGCCGGCCTTTTCGATCGCGGCCTCGTCCATGCACGAGCCGTAGAAGTCGCCGAGCTGCTTGGCGTACGGGTCGCTCGGGTTCTCGCCTTTCGCGTAGCCCTCGAGGATCTGGTGAAGGATCTCTTCGTTGCGATCGTGGATGACGCTGAAGCTGCGGTACCACGAGGCTTCGTCGCCGGGGATCTCGGTCGACTTGATCCAGCCGCCGCACGCGTACTGGTAGAAGTCGTCACAGGGAGACACGCTCGTGTCGAGCGCGGTCTTCTCGACGCCCGTCTTCACGTTGGGATCGATCGGGGGCTTGGCGGCGATGGTGTCCGCCGGCATCTGGACGGGCTTCGCCGGAGTCACCGGCGGAGGTGTGTCGCCGCCTCCACAAGAGAGGATGAGACCGGCGATGCCGAACGACGCGAGGACCAAGAACGAACGCGTTTGCATGGTGAGTGATGACGCGTATACGAACGTTTCGCGGAGGCGGCAAGCCAGGCCGGACGTCGCCCGCGCCAGGCTCGAATCTCGATGCGCGGCGGGCGTGCGCGCGGGGTTTCCTCCTCGTCGATAGCCCGTGCTTTCGACCGTCTCTTCCGGCGAAGCGGGAGTATCCTCGCGCCATGAAATCCATCGTTGGGCGCATCGGAAGGCTGGCGGCTGGCTTCGCGGTGGGGCTCGCCGCTCTCGCAGTTGGTCCGAAGACGGCGTCTGCGTTTTGCGGCTTTTACGTGAGCGGCGCAGACGCGAAGCTGTTCAACGACGCGACGCAGGTGGCGCTCATGCGCGAGGGGACGCGCACCGCGCTCGCGATGCAGAACTCGTACAAGGGGCCGCCCGAGAATTTCGCGATGGTCGTGCCGGTGCCCGTCGTTCTTCAGAAGGAGAACGTCAAGACGTTGAAGAAGGAGCTCTTCGAGAAGCTCGACAAGCTCTCGGCGCCGCGGCTCGTCGAGTACTGGGAGCAGGATCCCTGCATGCCTCCTCGACCCGAGATGGACCTCATGTCGGCACGGGGCGGTGGACCCGTTCCACTGTCTGCACCTCCCGCGCCGCCCGCGAGCTTTGGCGTGAAGATCGAGGCGCAGTTCACCGTCGGTGAGTACGAGATCGTCATCCTCTCGGCGAAGGACTCGAATGGCCTCGACGCGTGGCTTCGCCAAGAGAAGTACAAGATCCCGCAAGGCGCCGAGCCGTTCTTGCGCCCGTACGTTCAGTCTGGGAGCAAGTTCTTCGTAGCACGCGTCGACGTGAAGAAGGTGACGTTCGCGCAAGACGGTCACGCGGAGCTCTCGCCGCTTCGCTTTCACTACGACACGAACGAGTTCTCGCTCCCGGTTCGCTTGGGGCTCATCAACTCCTCGGGCACGCAGGATCTGATCATTCACATCCTCGGAAAGAACCAGCGTTACGAGCCGGCGAACTACCCGTCCGTCACGATCCCGACGAACCTCGATCTCGCGGAGGGCACGAAGGAGAAGTTTGGAGCGTTCTATGCGTCGCTCTTCGATCGCACGCTCGAGAAGAAGCCGAAGTCGATCGTGACCGAGTATGCGTGGGACGCCGCGACGTGCGATCCATGTCCAGGGCCCACGCTCGACGCGAGCGACCTCATCTCGCTCGGCGCCGACGTGATGCCTTCGGCGAAGCCCGCTACGCCGCCGCCGCCGCCGCCGCCGCCGCGTGGTGGTCGCCCGCAACCAGGTCCGAACGCGCCGCCGCCTCCGCCAGTCCCGCCGCCGCCGCCGCCGCCGCCGCCGGGCGGGATGCCGTTCGTGCAGCCATGGGGATGGACGCTCACGCGTCTTCACGCGCGCTACTCGAAGGACACGCTCGGCGCCGACATCGTCTTCAAAGCCGCGCAGCCCATCGTCGGTGGGCGCGAGGTGCGTGGAGCGAACGGCGCGCTCGAGAACGGCTCGCAGCCCTCGTCGGTGAACAACTTCCAAGGACGTTACGCGATGAGGCACGCGTGGAACGGTCCGATCGCGTGCGCGAACCCCGTGCGCGGCGTGTGGGGAGGCCCGCCGTCGTGGATGCAGCAAGGATCCCAGCCGATGGCGGCGACGAAGACCGCGCAGGCGCCCCGCGGAGCGCAGCTCGCGATGTCGCTTCGCAGCGACGTGCCCGAGCTCGACATCAAGGCCGCAGGCGCGCCGCCCTCGGGTGTCGGTCCTGCTCCGAGCAGCTCAGCGGCACCTCCACCGCCGCAGACCGCAGACGCTGGGGCCGCGCCGCCCGCATCCTCGTCGACCCCCACAGTCCCTGCCGAGCCCAAGGGCGGAGGCTGCGCGGGCTGCGACGTCACAGGTGCAAACGGGTTCGGTGATCTCGCGCCGATCGGAGTGGCGGTCGCGATGGCAGCGTCGATGCTACGAAAGCGTCGACGCCGCGGGATTGGCCATTAGCGATTGGCCATTAGCGATTGGCTATTAGCGAGGATGATTGCCTATCAGCGCGGGCCCACCGCCGGGTCGAACGCGTTGTGGTAACGGCGCGAGCAGTAGTTCTCGGGGATGGTGCGTGAGCCGTTGAGCTCGCCTTTGTTGAGCGGGCAGACGAACGCGGCGAGCTCGTCGGCGTCGGCGCTCCACGTCTTGAACATCTTCACGTTCGTGGTCGGGCGGGCGACGCCACGCTCGGCGGCGTAGTCGACATCGACGTTCTGGCCCTTCCAGGTGTCGGGCTTGCGGATGACGGTGACGGGGACGTTGAGGCCGGTGACGGAAGAGCCCGTCTGGACCTTCGTCGTCATGTCGACGCCGATGAGGTGCGCGAGCTCGACGACGTGCTCGCCGACCATGCGGTTGCATCCGTGGGAGACGGGGCCGCGGATCAGATGCCACTGACCGTCCTCGGCGGTGATCGGTCCGTGGAAGGCGATGCCTTGGTTGTACGGGATGAAGGGGAAGCCGCCCCACGTCGCCTTCGCGTTCGTGGGGACCCACGGCGAGGCGCGGTCGATGCGGTAGCTCGTGCCCTGTGAGTTGACGCTCGCGCCGGTGGCGATCGGGTAGACGACCGCGACCTTCGTGCGGCCATTCTCTTCCATCGTGTCGGCGTAGTACGGGAGCGGCTTGTTCCAGCCGGCGGGGACGTAGCCCGTGACGCGCGCGGTGTGCGCGGTGAGCGAGACGGTGATCGACGGGCTGTCGAGATGCGGCATCGTCCCGTTGTAGACCCACTGTTCGGCGGCGCCCTTGCGGAGCTGATCCTCCGTGACGTTGTCTCCGTCGTTGACGTCCTCGGAGTCGCCAGTGTCCTGCGAGCACCCGACCGCGATCATGGCGAGGGGGAGAACTGCGAGAGCGAAGAGACGTGAGCCGAGCGACTTCATGATGACAAGGGCCTCCGAGCCGAGAGCGTTTTGACCGAGCCGTCCGACACCCAAAGAGCAGTGGTAGCGGACACTTCCCACTCAAGCACACACGGTGCCACATGGGTGTACCCTCAAAAACCCCGAAAATTCGTCCTGGCCGGGGTGATCCAGCGGATAAATCGAGCCTGGCTCGATCCATCATCTCGATCGGCTGACCGGTGTCTGCCCCGTGGAGGACCGTGTGGGTTGTATGCTGGCGGGCCAGGTAGGCCCTTCCGAAACCCATGCTCGAACGCATCGCGCTGCATCAAACCCGACTTCGAACGCCCGGCCTCGGGCTCGAAGGAAAGGGTGTCGCCCTCGGAGCGAAGGGCCTCATTCTTCTTCCGTCCCTCGACCGACTCGTCGCGTGGCTCAGCGTCTACACACGCGAGCACTCCCTCGAAGACTTGATGAGTAGCCTCGTCATCGAGATCGTCCAGAGCAAGCTCGGAACGAAGGAGATCACGCTCACGTTCGCCGCCGAGTCGAGCGACCGCATGGATCGCGTCGCCGAGACCGCGCGCCTCGTCGGCGGCTTCACCTTCACCGGCACGAGCCGTCATTTCGTTCAGTACCGCGACGCGGCCGCGCCGTTTGGCTACGACGCAACGCAGCTCATCTCGACCGACGCCGCGCTCGTCCTCTATCACGATCGATTCACGCAGGTGTACGGCGTCGACAAAGAGGTCGGGCTGAAGTCGCTCCTCCTTCGCCTGATGCCTCACGTCGATCCGTCGACGATCGAAGACAACGGCCCGCGCTACATCGTCGCCGAGCAAGGCCTCGGCCCCGCGCTCATCCACTACTTCGTGCGCTCGCGTGTCGAGGGCGAGGTCGCGGTCGGCGAGTGGCCGCCGGAGAGCTCCTTCGACGAAGGCCCGGTGCGCCGCTACATCATGCGCGTTCCGGAGCTGCCGAAGCGTATGCGTCCGCTGATGGCGCGCACCCCTGGCCTCACGACGTTCTTACCGGCAGGGCCCGGTGTCGCGGTCGAGATGGGGTACCGCCATCCCGTCGCGCTTCGCGCATGCCCCGTCTTCGATCCCAACGGCCTCGTGCTCTTGCGCGGTCGTGGCGATGAGCCGTGGACGCTCGAGAAGACGCCGCAGATGGGAGACCTTCGCGCGTTCGCACGCGTGGAGCTTCGGAGCGAAGGCAACGACACGCTCAAGGCGAGCGCGACGAAGCTGCCCGATCCCGTGCGCGTCCCGCTTCGCGTCGTCCCCTCACCTGCGCCTTGGCGCAACGTCACCGCGACGTGGATTCAGCCTGCGCAGATCTCGCTCCTCCGCCGCATCGCGTATGCGCTTCCGCATCAAACGATCTTGCGTACCCAAGTCGCGCTCACACAGAAGGGCGCGTTCTTGCGATCGAACCAAGGCATCGAGGCCGTGCCCCTCGGCATGTTCTTCGTCGAGATCCACCCGAACCTTTACATTCCTGCCGGCTACGACGTCACGCCTGCGGTCGCTCCGGAGGTGCTCTACCGCGCGCTCGGGGCGTCTGCTTCGCAGGTGCTCTTCATCGACACCGGCGCGCGCGCGATCGCCGTGGAAGACAGCGCCTTCTCTCCGCTCGAGAGCGCGCTCCTCGAGGCGCAGGCGTGGGAGCCGCTCGTCGCCGACGCGATCCATCGCGCGCTCGAGGAGGCTCCGGTGGATCTCAAGCTCGAGCCGCTCGGGATGTTTGCGCTGAGCCAGGTGCAGCCGCCCGATCCGCAACAAGCGCCGCAGCTTCCCCAGGGTGGCGCTCCGCAGCAGCTCGGGCCAGGCCCAGGCAACTCGAACATGCCGCCAGGTCTTCCTCCTCATCCTTCGAACATGCCGCCGCAGCGCTGACGGGAAAGCACGCGAAGGAGAAGTAGGCTCGTGGCGAAGGAAGATCCGCAGTCGCTCTGTGAGAGGCTCTTCAAGACGTTCCTCGGTCCGCTCGTCGTGGGTGGGACGATGCTCCCTGGCAAGCTCTTTGGCGGAAAAAACGCGCTCGCGATCGGAGATCACCGCGCGCCGAGCGACGTCGAGCTCCTCTCGCGCGCGGAGCTCACCCGCGTCCGCATCGCCCGTAAGCTCGCGCCGATCGACACGCTCGATCCGGCGCCGACCGGCAACGAATGGGCGATCGCCGCGGTGCTTCACGATCTGGTGCAGTCGACGCATCCCGGCTTCGACGCGCTCTTTCGTCGAAGCGCGCCCAAGCGCATCCTCGACGTGCTCGAGAAGACCCTCGACCGCATCCCGCCGCCGATCAACGTGGGCGACGCGCTCTCGCGGCACACGTGGTTCTCGCGCATGTTCGAGCTCGCACGCACCGACATCGACGTGAAGTGGTGGACGGGCTCCGAGCGGTTCCTCGGCACCGATCCTCCGAAGCGACTCACCGCGTGGCCCGAGGTGCGTCGCGTGACGCAGACGCGCACGCCGCGGCCGCTGATGGAGCTTCCGACGAGCGGATCGAGCGTCGACCCACAGCGCTTCACTTGGATCACCGAGGCGATTCTTCGCAAGCTCCCTCTCACCGACCTCGCCACGCTGAACCGCGCGACGCCCACCTTCGTGTGGACGCACGAGAACCTCTCGCTGACCGCGACGCACGCCGGTCGCACGATCGTCAATCGCGCGCTCGCGCTCCTTCCGCAGAAGGCCGTCGACACGGCGCTCGGCCGCGCGACGAAGCAGCTCTTCTCCGCGAGGGCCGTCCGCGCGCTGTTCGTCGCCGTCGATCTCCTCCGCGATCGCGCCCTCATGGCCGCGCAAGCGAGGCTCGGCAAAGACGAACCGGAGCCGCTCGCGCTCGGGCCCGATCAAAACGACGCGGCCTTCGCGATCGGGACAGGCGCCCTCGTCGCGAGCCACTGGATCGCGCAGACGGGTGGCGGCTTCAACGAGGCCGATCGACGCGCCATCCTCTTGGTGCTCGGCCCCGCGGCGCAGTCCTCGGCGGCGAAGGAAGTACAGGCACTTCTGGGCTGATTTCAGGTCGTTAGGCGCTCGCGAGACGAAATCACGCAACGTTCTTGGTTTGGGGCCGAACCCCATGCATGGACGTTCGAGCAAGCGGAAGTCGAAACGACAGGCACGTCGATCCCAGCGAAGGGTCGAACGAGGATCGCGCGACGCCAAGCCCATCGCCTCGCAAGGACGTGGCGCCACACCTTGCGCCGGCGGTCAGCGCGAAGATCGACAGTGACCTCGTCGCGTACGCGCATGCCAGGGGCGCGAAGACCGACATCACCAACGCGAAGACCGAGAGCGCGCCGCGCACCGACAAGGTCCTCTACTTCGGCCTCAACGACGAGAGCACCGCGAAGGAGCTCGGTCAGCTTCGAAGGTTGGCGCCCGTGAGCTCGGTGGTGCGCGAGAACGGAAGCACGGTCACGCTCGACGGAAAACGATACGACCTCGCCGGCGCCAGCGGCTGCACGTCGTTTTGCATGGCGATGGGGACGAAGTACAACCTACCGCTCGACACGCAGCGTCAGCTCGCATTCGTGCTCACGAGCACGCATCCGGCGACACTTCGCGATGAGCTCGCCGGGATGGCGATCGTGATGGCGCCCGGCGAAAACGGCGACAAGATTCCGTCCCGCGTCGTGTTTTCGGGACACTCGAACGGCAGCAACCTTCACTTCAAAGGCGAGGTCCTCGACTTTCATTCGATCCGCGCGCTTGGGCAAGCGATGCCGAACGCCGCCAAGCAGATCGAGGACATCCACATCTCCGGCTGCTTCAGCGCGGGCGAGGTCTACAACGCCACGCTGTGGCAAGAGACCTTCCCGAACCTCAAGACGATGTGGGGCTACACCGAGATCGTCAAGCCGCACATGCCCGGTCGTGACTTCGGGCCGTGGGAAGCGCGAACGCGTGGTCGTACCGAGGGCGATCCTTCGCGCGGCACGCACGATGTCGTGTCGTGGTCGGTGACGGACGGCATCAAGTCCGGCGTGTCCCTCGAGACGTTGCGCAAGGATCAGAAGTCGGCCGACGAGCGCTTCGACCAACTCCGAAGCGGCGCGATCGAGACGAAGACGGCCCATGTGGGCACGGCTTCCTATGACTACGCCGTATACCGCCAGCTCTCGTTTCGGCCCGAGCTAGCCGCAAGCGAACGGCAAGCGATGGCCGAGAAGGCCGACGTCCTCTTTCGCGTGCGCTTTTACCACGGGGCGGTGAGGACGCAGTTTGCGATGGCCAACGAGGCCCTCGTCAAGAACGCGTTCGAGGGCGTGAAGCTCCCCTCGCCCGACATCGCGAAGCTCAGTCGCACCGAAGCCCTCGCGGCCATTCGCGAGCTCGAGAAGAGAGCTGCGTCCGTTCGACCGCTTCCCGAGGCTGTGGCCAAGGCGCTGCCCGTCCTGCGGGCGTTCGCGCGGCTCGATCCGAGCGCCGTTCCTGCGAGCTGGTGCCACGAATGAGCCCTCATTCGACGTGGCTTGGCGCTTCGCGCCTCGTGCTCCTCGTGATCGTTCTCTCGATCGTCGGCGCTTGCGCTCATGCGAATCCCACTCCGGCATCTCCACCCCAGCCGCTGGCAGCGGGACCGCGACGCGAAGAGCCAACGCTCGCCAGCGTGGACACGTCGCACTACGGGCACCTCGAGGTGCTCGCGCAAGGAGAGCGAAGACGCGCGCTCGTCACGCCGGTCGGTACGTGGCCAGCTCCGGATCAAGAAGACGCGATGGTCACGCTGCTTCGCCGGATGAGAACCTCGCGGGCACCGTCGTCACCGCTACGCGTGCTCGTCGTTGGCGTTGGGACAGGGCAGGTCGCCCGTGATCTCGTGCATGGTCTCGGCGCAAAGGTGGACGTGATCGAGCGCGACGCTGCGCTCGCGAAGCTCGTCCACGATCATCTCGGGGGAACCGCGTCGGCACACGTCGTTGTCGAACCGCAGGCGTGGGAGATGCTCGCGACAGGTGCCGGCATCTCCGGGATCGCGGGGCCTTACGACGCGCTGCTCGTCGACGAAGCGTTCGCGACCGACCAAGGGTGGCGGCAGGTCGTGTTGACCGTCCATCAGATGGGTCAACGCAAGGAGAGCGCGCTTCGTCTCGAGCCCGACGCGATCGTGCTTGGGCGACTCTCGCCGCTGCAAGGAATCTTCGAGGACGGTGAGCTCGAAGGACCGCTCGTCTTCGCGACCGAGCGCCCAGGCGATGCGCCGTCGTCACGCCGGCTCTTCGACAACATCCAGCTCCTCGCGCCGCGGTCCTTCGACCTGTTTGGTCAAGACGTCGCTGCGTGGCCATCGATGCACGGCATCCAGCACGAGGAGAAGCAATTTCACGCGACCAAGCGTGCGCGCGCGTTCGGCTTCGTCGGGACCTCGCGTGATGGTTCGCTCGTGCTTCGCGTCCCGCATCGCGGCGCAGGTGAGGTCACGGTCACGCTCACGGGCGATGTCGCCGAGCGTGCGTTCGGAGCTCGTGCGCGCGCGGTCGACTTCGACCAAACGATGCTTCGCTCCGACGAGGCCGACGCTTCGTACTTCACGGGGAGGCCGCTCGCGTCCCTGATCGGTCCCGGCGGACCACCATCACCCTCGCGGCCACTCGTGGTCTCTCCACTCGTCGCGGCGGTACGTGGTGAGATGAAGCTCGAAGGAGTGCTGGTCGATGAGACGACGCGCTTCGCCGACACGACCTTTCGCATGGAGGTCACCTCGATCGAGGCTGCGATCGATCGCGCGTCGTGGGACCCGATTGGGCAGCGGCTGAACGAGCGCATCGACCAGGCCGCCAAAGCGATCACGAAGCGCGACCTCGGCAAGGCCGCCGATCTCGTTCACTCCTCGGTCGTGGAGATCGAGGGACTGCTCGGTGTAGACCGCGACCGATCGGGCCTCTCGGCGGTCCTCGTCACGCTCGAAGCGGACCTTCGCCGGCTCGCCGCGACGTCTCCGCATCCCTCCGAGCTCTGCGAATCGCTCGCGACGATGCATCGATCGGGCGCGCAGAGCGGCGCGATCCATGCTTGGGTGTGGCCGAAGCTCCGGACATCGATCGCGAGCGCTGGGGTGAAGCTCAGCGAGCGCGCCCTGCTCGAGATTGTGCGCAACCCGAAGCTGCGTCGCGTCTCCGACAACGAGCAAGACCGCCAGCAAGCACTGGCGCAGTGCTGGTTCGCTGCGACGTGGGATCGTTTCCCCTCTCCCGTCCACGCGGAGGTCCACGCCGTGTTCCCGCACCTTCATCCTTGAAGAGCTCGCCCGCGCTGAGGACAAGACGACGTTCGCCTGAACCTCGTCACGTCCAGGCGGTCTCCGTATCCATCCGCGGAATGCCCGGGATTTCGGCCTCCGCGACGTCCCGCTCAGCCGGTACGAATGTTGTTCTCGACGAGCGCGTCATGCCGGCGCTCTCCGTCCTTCGCTTCTTCGCGCATCGTCTGCAGCGTAGCCGCCTCGCGCAGTTCGTCTTGATCGGCGCGGCGCTCTACGGCGTCGACGCGGCGCGGGCCCGTTCGTCCTCGAGCGCGACGGCGCCGAGCAAGCATGTCGAGATCGATCCGGCGGTGCTCGAGGAGCTGAAGGCCTCGCAGGCAAAGAAGCTCGGCGTGCCTTCGCTGCCCGAGGACGGGAGCCGAGAGGTCGAGGCACGGGCGATCGAAGACGAGATCCTCTACCG
Organism: Labilithrix sp.; assembly: GCA_044227045.1. GTDB lineage: Bacteria > Myxococcota_A > Polyangia > Polyangiales > Polyangiaceae > Labilithrix. The sequence continues at coordinate 9,954 of JBGAFW010000077.1, read as the reverse complement.
CGAAGCGCTTCGCCTGAAGCTCGATCAGGACGATCCGATCATTCGGCAGCGCCTCGTGCAGAAGCTCCTCCTGCTCGTCGAAGACATGGGCGGTGCCTCACGCGACCCGACGCGCGCGGAGCTCCGGGCATATTACGATCTGACGCGCGATCGATGGCGCAAGCCCGAGACGTGGCACTTCGTCCACGTGTTCGCACGATCGCCCGACGCGCTTCCGCAAAGCAGCGCGATCACGAGCGCCGATACGGCGGCGCGGCTCGGTGAGGCCTTCGCGTATCCGCGCGAGATGACGCTCGGGCGAGACGGCATCGATCGGCTCTTCGGCGCGAGCTTCGCGCGGGAGGCGACCGCGCTGGCTCCGGGCGTCGCGAGCGAGCCGCTCCGTTCTCCCTATGGGTGGCATCGCGTGCTGGTGCTCGAGCACATCGCTGGAGCGCCGGCCTCGTTCGAGGAGGCCGAGCGGGAGGTCACGCTCGACTTCATGCTCGATCGCCGCGAGCGCGTGGTCGGCGGCTACCTCGTCAATACGGCCTCGACGTACGACGTCAACATCGGCAGGACGCACATCGCGCATTTCGTCCCGACGCGTCGCGTGGCGGCGCGCACCGAAGGATCGGCGGAGGACTAGCCGATGCCCACGACCGCGCGTTGGCCACAGCGAATCCTCGTACGTGCACTCTGCATGTGTTTGGCGGCGTGGGCACTGCTCTGGCAGACGCCAGCGTCTGCCCACGGCATGCGCACGGGCTACGTCGAGCTTCACGAGCGTGCCGTCGAGCCAGGCGATGATGCGCGCGTGCGCGTCGATGTCCTCTCGCGCTCGAACGCGACCTACGGCAGCCTCCACGTCGCGCCTCCTGCCGGCTGCGCCGAGATGACCCCGACGATGTGGTCGTGTGCTCACTCGCTTCGCGGCGAGACGCTACGTGTTTCCGGGCTTCAGAGCACGCTCGTCGCGGACGCGGTGCTCGTCGTCACGTTCCAAGATGGCACCACCGCGTCGGGCCTCGTGCGTTCGGCGGAAGCGATGTGGACGGTCCCACCGGGCGATGCCGGACGAGGAGGTCTCGCCGATCTCTTGCTTCGCTACGCACGCGCGGGCTTCGTCCACGTCTCGTCGGGCGCCGACCATTTGCTCTTCCTCGCGGCGCTCGTGATCGCGCTGCGGAAGCTCCGCGCCGTGGTGCTCGCCGAGACCGCGTTCACCGTGTCGCATTCCATCGCGCTCGCGGCGGCCACGCTCGGGTGGATCCATGTCCCACAGGCCGTCGCCGAGCAGGCGATCGCGCTCAGCCTCGTGCTCCTCGCGCTCGATCTCCGTCCCTCGTCTTCTTCGGCGTCGATGAAGCCTCGCGCGGGCGCCTTCACGGCGTTCGTCTTCGGCAGCGTTCATGGTCTCGGCTTCGCCGGCGGCCTCGAAGAGCTCGGCGTGCCGAAGACTGCGATCGCGCCCGCTCTCGGCGGATTCGCGATCGGCGTCGAGCTCGCGCAGATCGTGTTCCTCGCGCTTTGCTTCGCCGTCCTCCATGTCGCCTCGCGTCGCTCGACGTCTCCACGCTGGCTCGCGCGTGGCGTCACGTACGCCGTCGGAGGCGTCGGCACATTCTGGCTGATCGATCGCTTCACTTCCATCGCTTCGCCTCACTGAACGAAGCGCACGCCCACTCCATCAGGAGCCTTCATCCATGCGAACGTCACGTCTTCTCCTCACTACTTGTTTCGTCCCTGCGGTGCTCGCACTCGCCTTTGCATGTGGCGGAAGCGATGGTGGGGGCGCAGCGACACCCAACGACGCGGCGACAGGCGATGGCCAAGTGACCGAGTCCGAGGCATCGACCGGAGGTGACGGGGGCGATGCCGGCCCGCTCGCCCACTGCGCCGACTTCACCGCGCTGAAGCGCCCGTTGTTCGGCGATCTCCATCAACACACCCCGATGACGACGATCGATCGGCCGCTCGACTTCCTCGCGGTCACCGACCACTCCGAGTTCCTCGCCGTCGCGTATGGCTGCGGCGACGACCTCGCCGGCAACCCTTACGACGCGACGAAGACGATCTACGACACGAACGCGTGCAAGGCGTTTCGAAGCAACAAGAAGGCGATCGAGCTGCTCGCGATCGCCGCCGTGCTCCGCAACGTGTGCGGAGACGCCGGCACGGGCAGCTGCGAGCCGGTCATCATGACGGCGTGGCAGAAGGAGCAGCAGGCCGCAGCAGCCGCCTACGATCGCTGCAAATTCACGAGCCTCATCGCGTACGAGTGGACGAAGACGATCGACGGCAAGACGCTGCACAAGAACGTCATCTTCGGTGGTGACGTCGTCCCGCCGCGTCCCTTCGACTCGCTCACGCACACGACGCAAGAGCAGCTCTGGAGCGCGCTCGCGACCGGCTGCGGGTCTCCGACTGGCTGCAATGCCATGACGATCCCGCACAACTCGAACATCAGCCAAGGCCTCGCCTTCGAGGTCCCCGCTGCTGCCGCCGATCGCGCGAACATGATCCGCTTCCAGAAGCTCGTCGAGATCTTCCAGCACAAGGGCGGCAGCGAATGCCTCTCCGCCGACAACACGGATCCCGACTGCACGTTCGAGCAATTGCCGGACGCCGTCGACGTCGTGCGCGACAAGCCTGGCTACGTGCGCGACGGTCTCGAGAAGGGCATCCTTCTTCAATCGACGAGCAGCGAGAACCCACTTCAACTCGGCTTCGTCGGCGCCACCGACGATCACAACGGGACGCCCGGCAACGTCAAGGAGTCGACCTGGCCTGGTCACGTGGGCTCGAACGACGACAGCCCGAGCAAGCGCATCGGTGAGCGCGACGGAGGAAACGAGCTCTCGTCGTTCAACCCGGGCGGTATCACCGGCGTCTGGGCGGAGGAGAACACGCGCGAGTCGATCTTCGCCGCGATGGAGCGCCGCGAGACGTTCGCGACGAGCGGCCCACGCATCGTCGTTCGCTTCTACGAGACCGACGATGTCACCGGCGCCTGCGAGGATCCGATGTTCCCGAAGGTCCTCGTCGATCGCGGCGCGGTGCCGATGGGCGGCGTCTTCAAGTCGTCGGCGGCGCCGGCCGCGCCGAAGCTCGTCGTCCGCGCATGGAAGGACGAGACGCCGCTCGCGCGGGTCGACATCGTCAAGGCATGGATCGACGGGTCCGGCAAGGTGAAGGAGAAGGTCGTCGCCAAGCCGCTCGACGCCGTGTCGAACGCGAGCGCCTGCGTCACGTGGCAGGACGACGAAGCGTCGCCTGGCCCTGCCTTGTATTATGCACGTGTTCTCGAGGCACCCACCCCGCGGTGGTCTTCGCACGACTGCGACAAGGCGCCGAACGCCAACGCGGCGGGCTGCGCCCAAGGCGGAGCGCTGCGGAAGACGATCCAGGAGCGCGCCTGGACCTCCGCGATCTGGCGCAATCCCTGAGGTCGACCAGCCGGGGCACGGCAAAATCGCAAAATCGGTCAAGCCAGCCCACGGCCGCGGGCTATTTTCACGGTGTCCGCAGCAGGGCCGGCACCATGAAGGAAGAGACGCAGTCGTTCTACGAGCAGGTGGTGCTGGCCGCGGTGAGGCGCGTGACCTCGAAGCTCGACGAGGCGCTCGATCTCGAAGAGCTCGCGCGCGCGGCGCAGCTCTCACCGCTTCATTTTCATCGCATCTTTCGCGGCATGTTGGGCGAGACGCCGCTCGAGCTCCACCGGCGCATTCGGCTCGAGCGAGCTGCACGCGCGCTCGTGGGCGACGGAGAGGCCGACGCGCCGCCGATCACGAGGATCGCGTTCGACGCGGGCTACGAGACCCACGAGTCGTTCACGCGCGCCTTTCGTCAGGCCTACGGATCGTCACCGAGCGAATTTCGTGAGCGTGCACGGCAAGCGCGACGCGCGCCACCGGGCTCGGCGTTCCGGCGGCTGCCGCAGATCGAGCTCGCGGCGGCGTCCGAGATTCATTTCGAGCAACTCGACGACGCGCTTCGACTCGCGTCGATCCACTTTCGAAGGCATACCCGCATGAGCGACCAGCACGACGCCGTCACGATCGAACAACGACCCGCGCTCCGCGTGTTCGCGGTCGCCCATCGCGGGCCCTACGGCGCGATCGCGCAGGCGTTCGGACGCCTCGACGCGATCGTGAGGCCGCAGCGATTTCTCGAGCGGTACGCGGAAGGGATGGTCGCGATCTACCACGACGATCCGGAGGCGACGTCTCCGGCCGATCTTCGCGCCGACGCTGGTGTCATCGTCCGCGCCGACGCACCGCTGCTCGAGGGCCTCTCCGAGATCGTGATCCCGGCAGGCTCGTACGCGCGCACGACGCATGTCGGTCCATACACGCGCCTCGGCGATGCATGGGCGCGGTTCATGGGTGAATGGCTCGTGAAGAGCGGCCATCGTGTTGGGTCGGGCGTCTCGTACGAGCGCTACCTCAACACGCCGATGGACACCCGGCCCGAAGACTTGCGGACGGATCTGTATCTGTCGATCGCCGCAGGCGCGTAGTCGATCCGATAGGGGCTTCACCCCCCCATACCCAATCGCGAGGCGCGGCCGGGCGGCTTACTTGCCGCCGGGCTTGTTCTTGAAGGCGACCTTGTCCGCGGCCGGCTCGACGACTTCCATCTTCGTGTAGGTCATCACGCCGTTGATCGGATCGGAGACGAGACCCGTCGAGGCCTTCGAGAAGACGAAGCCGTACTTGCCCGTGACCTTGACCTTCGCGCCCACGGCGGGAAGCGGATACGGCACGTCGACGCTCCAGACCTCGTCCTTGTAGAGATCCTTGGCGGGGTCTTTGATCTCTTTGAGGTTCTTGTACTTCTCCATCGCCTCGTAGACGGACGCGTAGTTCTTCGCCCATCCAAGCACGCGAATGCGCGGCTTGTCTTTGCCTGCGCCCTTCTCGTCGGCGATCCAGAACGAGGGGATCTCGATCGGCGGCTGACCTGCGGGCGGGCAGTCGTCGGGATCCTTCTTGCCGGCTTTGTGGATCGCGCAGCCCGGCGCGTCGGTGATGTTCTCCTCGACGATGTAGCCTTGGATCGTGATGTCGGCCTTCGTCACATCCTTCTCGTGGATGCGGCTGCGGAGGTGATGCGACGCACCGAAGATCGTGTACGCCTCGCCGACCTTGATCGGCGCCGAGTTGAGCGTCGGCGGCGGCGGCAGCGTTGGCTTGCGACCCGACCATTCCGGAGCGGGCTTGTACGGCTCGTCTGCTCCGCTCGAGCAACCGGAGACGATGACAGCGGTGAGGACTGTGCCCGCGAACAAACGCGAACCGACGAGGCGCCAGGGCTTCATGGGGCGAAAGGAATACCACGGTCAAAACGCAGCCGACAAGCACGGATCTGCCTCAAATTCGTCGGCATTTCGAAGCCCTATTGGGCGTGTGGCTCGTTTTGGGGACCTTGACCATCCCGGAGCGGTGCACGTCGCGTGGCCGGCGGGCGCCGCCCCGGGCGCGCCCTCGTAAGCGCCCGAGGACAACCGAAGAAGGCCTATTTTTCAGGCACTTCGCGCGCGTAGGCGGTGGTCGAGCGGCGGTACGTCGGTTGCTGAATGGGTCTCCGAGGGCGCGGGCGGGTGGGCCGCGGATCGGCGCCTCGAACAAGGAGAAAACATTCGTGAAGTCGGTTCGTTCAAGCAGGTTGTTGGGATGTGGTGCGCTCGCTCTCCTCTCCACCATGGCGGTCGCGCCAGCAGCGGACGCTGCTCCTTATGTGGTGGAGGGCGCCCAGAACGCGCCCGACCCACTTCAATATCCCGCGATCACGCCGTCGAACGGCGGCGCCGTCACCCTGCCCGTCACGATGCTCCGCCAGGCGATCGAAGCGGCGGGCAACGCGCAGCTGTGCAAGGTGCTCATGACCGACGCGCACATGGCGATCCCGGACAACTTCGATTTCTCGAAGTGCCCGACCGACATCGCGAACAAGGTGAAGAACCGACAAGGCAAGGCGCGCTGGGCCTCCGGCGCAAAGCCGACCGAGTGCGGAACGAATTGCGTCGGTCGCCCGTCGAACGGCCGCGACACGAACGTCGATCGTCCGAACTCGAATCACGCGACCGTCACCGGGCACATCGACATCGAGGTCGACAACCCTGGTCCGAATCGAACCGTGTACTTCAACTGGAAGGCGTTCGCGCGTTGCGACATGAAGCCGGGAGGACCGCCGCATCAAGGCGAGATCAAATTCGACGTCGTGGTCGATCCTCCGGTCGTCGGGGACGCAGGGTTCTGGGAAGGCGCGATCAACTTCTTCCTCGGCCCGGTCGACTGGTCACGACGCATCGGCGAAGGCATCCGCGCGCAGCTCTCCACGCCGGGCGGCCAGACGTCGAACACCGGCTTGAAGTGCATGACGGTCGGCTCGGTCGTGGGCGGCAACGCGGCGCAAGATGCGTTCGTCTTCGACGTGAAGCCGCCGGTGATCGTCGGACCACCGAGGACGGCCACCGTGCGCCTCCTCAGCGTGACGCGTAAGCCAGTGCCAACGTTCAACTACACGCCGCCGGTGGATCCCGGGTCGTTCGTCCTCTTCGTCAACGGCGTCTCCGCGCCGCTTCCGACCACGGCGCCGCTTCCTCCAGGCGGCGGCACGGCTCCGCTCAACATGTGCAAGACGATCAACATGGACGGGTCGGACCGCCTGCAGGTGCTCTTCACGAGCTCGCTCGGTGGCACCACCTGGTCGCAGCTCGGCTCTGCCGACGGATACGGCGCCGGCAAGACGCACAGGATGACGACGGGTCGTAACGTCGTCGTCCCGGGTCGTCCGTCGCCGATCAACCCGCATCCGAAGCCAGAGACGCTCCACCTCGACGAGTTCGAGCTGACCTACACGATCGAATACTCGAACCCGCTCGGTGGTCTGAATTCGCTGCCCGCCGCGCAGCTGCAAGCCGCGAGCGGCCCGTCCGGTCCACCCGTCACGCCCGCGCCGGGCATCGTGAAGGGCAACGCTCAGCTCGGCGCGGTGAAGGGGCGTGACCAGCAGATCACGCCGCAGCCCTGCCGCCAGCTCTGAGCCAAGCGCTCACGACGACGCAGCAGTCCGAGCGGGCTGCTGCGTCGGCGGCGCGAAGGGTGAGTGACCGAGCTGACGAAGGAGACCAATGTGATCGTGCCCCGACCAGTGCTCGATCATCTTGCCGTCCTTCATGCGGAAGATGTGGATCTGGATCGTCTCGACGGTGCGCCCCGACGCAGGAAGTTGAAAGCGCGTGAACTGGAGCGCGCCCGTCTGCGTCCCGCGAAGAGTGACGCGCGCGACGACGAGATCGCCCTCGGCGATGAGGTCTTCGCAGGTCAGACGCTGATCGGGCATCGCTTCGTGGAGCTTCGTGAGGATGACGCGCAAGCCCTCCGGCCCTTGCATCGTGGGGATCGCTGCGTGGTTCATGAAGGACGGAGCGACCTCCTTCATCCCCTCCTCGATGTCGCCGCGGCTGAGCGCGTCGAAGTAGCGGCGGACGGTGTCTTTGTTCTGCGTGATGGTCGTCATGAGATGAGCCTCCAACGACCTGGCGTTCCACGGCGTGGAACGGTGTTCTGTGGCATGCCACATATTTAATCCATCGTCTTTTCGAGCACTTCGGTGCGCCGATCAGACTGGTTCGTACGCGCAGAACACGCCGGTCTTGATCGTCGCCGTGAGGTACCGACCGAGCGCGGGATCGGAGGCGGCGATGCGCTGGATCGCATCGCGAAGACGACGCTGCACGTTGATGCGCGCCCGCTCGATGTGCGAGCCCACCTTGCGATCGCGACCGCCGAGGCCCATCGCCGACGCGAGCTCCTGGCCGATGGCTTCCATCTCGCGCTCGGCGCGATCGGCACGTGATGGGTCGTTGTTCCGGCGCGCCTCGTCGATCACGTCGCGGAGGTCCTCGATGCGCTTTCGGTAGGTCTCCTTCGCCGTCGCGTCGAGGCGAGGCCCGGCGTCACCCGGGGTCTCCGTCTCGTGAAGCTCCGTGAGCTGGGCGACGTGCATCGGCGACCCCGGACGCGACAGCAGCATGTCGAGGTAGTGAAGGCCCTTTCCATCTTTGAGGAGCATGACGTCGGGTCCGAACGACGACGTCAGGCGCCAGACTTCACCTTCACGCGCGAGCTCGATCCGTGGCGCGCTCGCTGTTCGCGCGGATGGATCGCGTGACGGTGCCGCCGCCGCGCTCGCCCGCGACACGGTTCCCACCTCGCGGAGACGCTGCTCGCAGAGCGCGACGATGGCCGGCGCTTGCATTCGCGCTCCGATCCGAATGGCCTCTTCGTAGAGACCGCGCGCTTCGTCGACACACCCCGCGACGGCCGCAACGTCGGCGGCGACGCGCGCAGCGGGACCGATCGCGAGGGTGCCGTGCGGCCCCCAAAACATGAGCTGCCTCTCGGCGTGCGTCTTGATCCCCGGCCACATTCGCTCGGCGCGCTCTTTGTCGCGAAGTAGCCAGACGACCTCACCGAGCAGGCACATCCACGTGAAGTTGCGCGGCTCTTCGAGGAGCAGGTCGAGGTCGCGGAGCGCCTCGTCTCGGTTGCCGCGCGCGGCGTTCACGATCGTCATGAAGCCGTTGGGCTGCGGCAGCCGAGCAAAGATACCGAGCCGCTCTGCGATCGGCGCGAGCGACGTCAGGTCACCGCGCAAGTGAGCGAGCGAGATCCGATGCACGGCCCATGTCATGCGGCCGTAGGCGTTGTTCGTCTCCTCCACCAAGCGAAGCGCCTCTTCGCCCAAGGCCTCCGCGCGCGCGAAATCGCCCTCGAACGCGGCGCTTCCTGCACGGAGCATCGGAATGCGCCACTGGTAAAACGGCTGCGGGAAGTGCGTGCGAATGAGCTCGATGAGCGCTTCGGTCTCGGCGCGCGCCTCGGCGACCCTTCCCTGCTCACGAAGCGTCGCGACGAGATACCCGGCGACGTTCAGCTTCGCGAGCGGCTGATCGAGCTTCGTCGCGAGCTCCATTCGCTCGCGAAGCGTGTCGTGACGCTCGGCCGCGTTTGCGGGGATGAGGTACCCCATCGCCGTCGTGGCGTACTCGAGACAATAGAGAAGCGTCTCGGGATCCCCCGTCCGCCGCGCCATCGCGATCGCGGCGCGCGAGTCTTCGATGATCGCGCCCGCGTCATCGAAATCGCGTGGCGGCGCACGTGCCGACGAATAGCGCGCGAGCACACGCGCACGCAGCGTCGAGTCTTCCGCCGGGAGCATCGCGAGGGCATCGGAGAGGAGCGCGAGCATCGTCTCGTCGATCCTTCCCGTCGTCAGCTCGGTCGCAAAGACCAGCGCCGCGCGAGCATGCCGCTCGGTCGAACCAACGGCCTTGGCGAGCTTCGCCGCGCGAACGCAGCCCTCCCGCGCATCGGCGCCGCGTCCGATCGCGAACTGCGCCTCGGCGGCTCGGATCTCGAGGTCGCATCGATGCAGCGCGATTTCGGCGTTCGCCTGCGCGCCCTCGCCAGCGTCGAGCTCGGCGAGCGCGGCGAGCGCTCGTTCGCAGAGGCGCGCGGCGTCTTCGAACGCGAGGTTTCGCATCATCTGCGCTGCGGCGTCGGCGGCGATGCGTGTCGCATGCTCGGTCGACGACGCATCTGCTCTGCCCTCGAGGAGGTGATGCGCCGCGCCGGCCATCAATCCTCGACGAAGGAGATGCTCGCCGATTTTCCGGTGCACGCCCGCTCGCCGTGACGCGTCGACCGACTCGTAGAGGCGCTCCCGAAGGAGGATATGCGTGAACGAAAACCCGGCGCCGGCGGGCGACGCGACGATCCCTGCCTCGGCCGCTTCATGGAGATGGCGCTCGATCCTGTCACGCGTCGTGTTCTCGATCGCGGCGATCATCGCGACGTCGATGTCGCGACCAAACACGCACGCGGTCTCGAGGACCGAACGCGTGCTCGGCTCGAGGCGACCGAGGTGCTCGTCGAGGATGGCGCGGAGCTCGCTCCCCAT
>JBGAFW010000076.1:0-51094 GCA_044227045.1 Labilithrix sp. | reverse complement strand
TTCACGTAGATCTCGACTCCCGGAGAGGAGACCTTCGTCACTTTGTTGAGGCTGATCGGCGTATTGCCAACGGCCTTCGTGATGTCCTCGAGCGCACCGCGCATCCTGGCTGATGGGCGCCTGGCCGCGAGCTTGCGTCCGCGCCTTTCCCCACGCGGCTTCGGCTGTTCGGCGTCGTATTGTGCGTTTTCTGCGGTGCGTCGTGCAGCAGCCGGACCTCATCCTCGGGAGGTGCCTCGCGTCCGCCGCCTGCGAAGGAGCCGCCTGCGCGCGTGGTCGCGGCCACGGACGGTCATTTTTCGTTGCAATCGAGCGCGTATCTCGAGCTGCATACGATGCTGGCGACGGCCGCGCGTGAGGGCCTGAGCGACGACGAGGAGCTCCCGCACGAGCTCCGCGCGGCGGTCAACGCGTACAAGCGATCGCTGAAGGACGACGACAACGACGAGATCCTCCAGCGGAGCACGCGTGCGCTCTCGGCGTGCACCGACGACCGCTGCGCAGGAGGCGCGCTCGATCTCGAAGGCTTCGGCCGAGGCTTCGTCCGCGCGCTGCCGGTGTTCCTCGAGGCGCGCTGGCTCGCGCGCGCGAAGACCGCTTGGGTAGGCGTCGAGGCGGCGCATGCGGTGATGGCCGAGCGCGGAGACACGCTGACGGCGCTCCACACGCGCGTCGCCGGCGACTTGGGCATCCGGCTCCCCGCGGACACCGATCGGCCGATCCGGATCGACGTCGTCTCCGAGACCCCGCCGGTGGGACGTGAGGCGTTCCTTCCGATCGCGCTCGCCACGCGGGGCCGTTGCTTCACGAGCGAGCAAGAGCAGCTGAGGCAAGGGCATCCGGCGCCGAGCGAGCAGCGCGAGCATGTGCATCATGCACGCATCCTCGATTGCGTCCTCGTGCATTCCTTGCTGAACGCCGACGCCGTCACGCCGATCCGCGTCGCGCTCGTGCAGCTCCTCGGCAACAAGCAAGGCGAGCGCGCGTGGACGCTCCTCGTCATCCACGCCGTCGCGGCAACGGTGACGGGCTGGGAGCCGCGGCACCTCTCCGTCTACCGGCGATCGGCGACCGCGGTCGAGCCCGCGATGCTCGAGTGGCTCGTGCAGCAATGGCATGGCCGTCCTTCGGGCGACCCCGACGACTTTCCAAAGCGCTACGCCGCGCAGTGGAGAGACACGCGCCCCCCTCGCTGAGCGTCGCAGCGGATCGCGCGCGAGCCTGTGGCTCTGGCGGTCCCCAGGTCGTGACCGCGACCCAACGGATCGAAGACGGCTCTCTCGCCCATGCACAAGAGGCCTATTTTCAGGCCCGATTCGCGATCGACGCCGAGGCACGTTGTTTGGAGAGCAACGAAGCATGCTCGCATCTCGGTCGCCTCGCTCACCGCTCGTCACGACGGTCCTCTTCTTCGTCGAGCTCGTCGCGCTCCTCACGTTCGCGCCGGGGTGCGCCGAGGAGCAAGAGCTCGAGGCGCGGCGACGCGCGTCGAGCAAGACGGCGGCGTCGGCGAGCGCGCTCCTCGCCGACAGCTGCAGCGTGACGCGTGCCGATGTCGACGCGGCGGCGGCCAGCATCGACAGCGCGGCGATCGAGACGACGCCGCTCATGCCCGACCACCCAGCTCGCGATGCCGCGAGGGCGACGAAGAAGGTCGACGCGAAGCTCCAGTCGCATCTCGCACGCATCGCGCGCCAGCCCTCGAAGACGACAAGGTACGAAACTCGCGACCGTCTTCGAAGATCAGGAGCGAAAGTGGTCGTAGTGAAGATCTACGACGGCTTCGCTGACGACGTCGACGCCGATGAAGAGATCCGTCGCGGCACTTCGACGCGGTGAAGAAGCTCGCGGCGATGCTCGACGCGATCGACGCGAGCTCGAGATCGCGCGCGTTCGTTCGCCACGCGCAAGAGCGCGAGGAAGCACGTCGAGCTCTCCCAGTCGCCCTGCCCTGCCCGCGCCGTTCGGTTTGCCGCGATCCTCCTCTCGCTCGACGGAGGGCGTCGAAGCCGTATGCGCGCATGAAGGGCGGCAGACGAAGAAGCCTACGCGGTGCTCATGCTGCAGCAGGGCCTCGCCAACGCGTTCGTGGAGCGCGCGGTCGAGCACGCCGTCCTCCACGTCGACGGGGCGAAGGACGTCACAAGGCGCTCGCGGATCACGCTCATCACGCGTCGACCGGCGTGACGGACAACATGATGAGCTTCGCCGGGCTCCGCGCGAGGCGCTCGACCCCGAGAACGAGGACGATCTCGGTCCGCCGGCGTTCTGCCGCGACTTCCGACGTGCAGTCGCTGCGTCACTCCGCACGCCGCGACGGCGCTGATCGATCCGACCCGCAGCAAGACGAAGTGAGCCAAGTCGACCTAAGAGACTTCGTTGCATCATCGCATTTACGATCCGCGCGCCGACACGAAACTCGTCGTCTCGCTCGTCGGCCAAATGATCACTCGGCATGTGCCTCACGGATCAATTGAGGATTTCGGACCTGCGCATTTCGTGCGCGAGGGGCGAGCCCGCGGTGCGGGCAGGTAGGCCGACGTTCGATGGGTCGGGCGACGATCCACCCGCGCTGCGCCGCTACGTGACGGCGACGGTCGACGCGACGCGCCGCGCGGCAACGCTTCGCGCTGATGTCGATGCCGATCGTCGCGAAGCCCATCGACTCCGCCATCGCGAGCACGCTTCCTCGCCCGCGTGAACATCGGATCGCAGATCATCTTCGTGGCGGGCACCTCGTCGAGGACGAAACGGCAGGCGACGCGGCATGCGTTCTCGCCCATGCCGCGCGCCCACGTCGACGCGCCCGCGTCGCTGAGGACATCAGGGCCCGGATGGCGCATGCCGGCGCGCTCGCCATGACGGCACCACGCGACGCAGAGAGCATGTGCGCCGGTAGCTCGGCCTGCCAAGCGCGATCGAGCCAGGTGGTTTGCGACAGACGATCTTGTGCCAGAGCAGCGCCGCCTCGTGACCGCGGTGATCGGCGAAGCCGGAGCCGATCGACGCGTCCACGACCGAGGCATCGTTGACCATCTCGATCGCGCGCATCACGAGGTAGCTCTTGTCGACCCAGAGGCCTCGATGCCGGATGTCGCTCTGGTAGAAGATCGCGACGCCGTCCGCCGGGATCCATCGCATCACGTCGCGCGCGGCGCCCGTGAACCACGTCTTCCACGCGTCGAGATCGAGCGTGAGCTCGGAGACGTCGGGTAGCGACGTGATGACGCTCGTGTCCGGCGACGCCGCGTTGGCACGCATCCATTCGAGCGCGTCGGCTTGGAGGATCGTGCGCGTCGCGGCGTCGTCGTGCGTTACTGGCATCGATTGGAGACGCAGCGTGGAGTCGGCGCAGGCGCGCACGTCGCGCAAGGAATGGGCTGCATGCGGCGGTAGCATTCGCGGCGCTGGAACGAGTCGCTGAGCGCGTGAAGCTTCGGCAGCGCGGACTTCACGACCGCATGCGGGCACCCGCAGTACTCCGCGAACGTTCCGCAGTCGGAGTCGGACTTGCACGGGCCGTCGGTCTTCATCGACTGCTGCATGCGACGGATCTCCTTGCAGTCCGTCGGCAGCGGCGGCCCTTTGTAAGGAGGCTCGGCGTCCGCTTGCGCCTGCGAAGGCGGCGGCGTCGGATCGGGCGCCGCCGACGAGACGACCGGCGGCGCGGTCGCCGACGAAGACGCGGGCGGCGCGGCAGACGACTCCTGCGCCGACGCCACGGTGATGACCGACGCCGAAGCCGCTGGCGACGAGGGCTGCGGCTTGTCGGGCGAGCACATCGTGAGCAAGAACGGCGCGCCTGCGATCAGCACGAACGCTCCGAGCGCTCCGAGGTCGTAGAGACGATGTGATGAGCCCATGTGCGGGCATTCTAGGCGCGTCCACGCTCGCGTGGTAGGAACGATCACCGTGGCGAACGCGGATGTCGATGCTCTGCTCGATCGCGCCCACGGCCTCACCGGCCTTCGCGTCGGCGAGCTTGCCCGAAGGCTCGGCGTCGTGGCGAGCGAGGATCCAGTGCGCACGAAGGGATCCGCCGGAGAGCTGCTCGAGATCGCGCTCGGCGCGACCGGCGGCTCGACGGCGGTGCACGATTTCCCCGAGCTCGGCGTCGAGCTGAAGACGATCCCGATCACGGAGGCCGGCACGCCGCTCGAGTCGACGTACGTGTGCACGCTGTCGCTCACCGACGCGGAGTCGCAGGAATGGGACACGTCGTGGGTGCGCGCCAAGCTCGCCCACGTGCTGTTCATGCCGCTCGTCGGCGAGCACGGGCTGCCGTGGCAAGAGCGCGTGATCGGATCGCCCGTCCTCTGGTCGCCGAGCGCCGAACAAGACGCGATCCTCCGCGGCGACTTCGATGACGTGATCGGCTTGATCGGCGTCGGCCGCATCGAAGAGCTCACCGCGCATCGCGGTCGCTGGCTCCAGGTGAGGCCGAAGGCGCGTGACGGCAGCGTGCGCACGGTCGCGTGGGGATCCGAAGGCGAGGCGATCGCGACGATCCCGCGAGGCTTCTACCTCCGCGCGCGTTTCACCGGCGCCATCTTGAAAGACGAAGCCGCGCTTCCCGAGTGAAGGCGCTGGTAGAGACGCTACGTGATCACGCGCGCGCTTGACCCGCGACGATCACGGCGATGAGCCGTCCGCTCGCGTCGCCGTCACGACGATACGAGTAGTACTGCTTGGCGTCGCATCGCGTGCAGCCCTCACGACCTCGGCTCGGGACGTCTTCGATCGCGAGGTCGTCGAGCCCGAGCGAACGGAGCTGCGTTCGCACCGCGCGACGGAGATCGACGAAGGACTTGTCCGCGACGACGCGGTCGATGAGCTCGTCGCGCGATCCGCCGGCCGCCTTGACGATGCGATCGGCCACGTCGGCGCCGACCTCGAAGCAGCACGGGCCGATGCACGGCCCGATCGCGGCGAGGAGCGAGCCCGGAGCGGCTCCCTCTTCTTGCAGATGGCGAACGGCGACCGCGCAGATCTCGGCCTCGACGCCCTTCCATCCTGCGTGCACGGCCGCGACGCGACCGGTCACCTTGTCGGCGAGGAGCACAGGGACGCAGTCGGCGACGCGCACCGCCACGGCATGCCCTGCGCCTGGGTTGGCGACGAGGGCGTCGGCTTCGCGTGCGAGCGTCGCGGCGCGATCGCCCTCCGCGACGACCAGGTTCTTTCCGTGCACCTGCATCGACTGATGCAGGAGCGCGGGATCGAAGCCCACCGCTTGGGCGAGCCGCGCGTGGTTTTCCGCGAGGACGGCCGGATCCCGGAGCACGGCAAAGTCGAGCGTCTCGTACGGTGGAGGGCTAACTCCGCCAACGCGCGTGGAGAAGCCGTGGGAAAAACCGGCCTCGCGGAGGATTTTCGAGATGAGAAGAGGGGGCGTCACGTGATGCTCGCTTCGTGGTATCACGGTAAGCTCGATGGCGCGTCCGCAGGATCCGTTCATTGGCCGAGACATATTGAACGGCCAGTTCCAGATCCTGCAAAAGATCGGATCAGGCGGGATGGGCTCCGTCTACAAAGCCCTCCAACCGGCGATGAACCGGATGGTCGCGGTCAAGATTCTCCATCCGAAGCTTGCGAATCGAAAGGATCTCGTCTCCCGCTTCCGCCGCGAAGCGAGGGCGATGAGCCACCTCACCCACCCGAACACCGTGAAGGTGTACCTGTACGGCGAGCTCGAGGACGGCTCGCTCTACATCGTGATGGAGTACCTCGACGGCAAGAACCTCAACCAGACGGTCCGCGCCGAGGGTCCGATGCCGCTCGAGCGAGGTCTCCCGATCCTCATCCAGGCGAGCAACGCGCTCGAAGAGGCGCACCGCGCCGGCATCATCCATCGCGATCTCAAGCCGGAGAACATCTTCCTCAGCCAGCAGGGCGGGATGAAGGACTACGCGAAGGTCCTCGACTTCGGCCTCGCGAAGGTCACCGAGCGCGAGATGCGGCCGGGCTCGATCATCCTCACGCAGGAGGGCATGGTCTTCGGCACGCCCGAGTTCATGAGCCCCGAGCAGGCGCAGGGCAAGTCGCTCACGCCCTCGAGCGACATCTACTCGCTCGCGGTCATCCTCTACGAGGTGCTCACCGGCAAGCTCCCCTTCGACGCGAAGAACCCGATGGAGTACATCCAGCTCCACGTCACCGCGAAGCCGAAGCCGATCAACGAGCGCGTGCCAGGCAAGACGTTCCCGCCGCTCCTCTGGACGGTGCTCGAGAAGGCTCTCGCGAAGAAGTCCGAAGACCGCTACGCGTCAGGCGGCGAGTTCGCGCACGCGCTCCAAGCGGTGCTCCAAGGTTTGCCGGCGGTCCCGCCCTACCAAAACGGCCAGCAAATGCGGCCGATGATGGGCTCGGTGCCAGGCGCCAACGCGCCCATTCCTGGCGGAAGCGTCGGCACCGCGCAGCAGCAGCCTGCCGCCCCGGCGCAGCAGCAACCGCCGCAGCAGCAAGCGAACCCGAACGTGCCGGCCGCGACGGTGTCTTCACCGCTCCCGCGCTTGGGCAACCGATCGAAGCAGCCTTCGATCGGTCTCCTCGTCGGCGTCGCCGTCGCCTTCCTCGTGGTCGGCGCGGCGCTCGCGGCGCTCGTGATGAAGCTCGTGATGAAGTGAGCGTCGACGCGGGCGTCTCGCCGCGCGCGTGATCAGTTCGGACAGCCGTCAGGATCGTCGTACCACGGCGTCATGAGCTTGATGAGGTTGCACTCATCGGTGCACGACAGCGATCCGCACGCGCGCTGCTGCGGCTTGGCGATCGTCGGGCAGGTCGTGGGTGTCATCCAGCAGCGACCGCCGAGGTCGGCGATGTTGCACTCCGGAGGAGGCGTCGTCGCGCTCGGTCCGATGCGATGGTTGCATTGTGCATTGTTCGGACAGGCCGTGCCGGCGAGCCCGCCGCACTGTGCGCCCGTGTTTCCGCACTGACCGAGCTTCTTCACCGGCATCTTGTTGTGCGCGGCGACGGACGGGTTCCAGTACGTCACGTCATCGCAGCCGCACACGGGATCACGCGTGGCCGCCTCGACCGCGGGGATCGGCTTGCATGTTCCCTTCGTGCAGTTGTTGCCAGTTCCGGCGGTGTCGCAATAGAAGCCTCCAGGACATCCCGCGCCGAAGGTGCAGGCGATCGGCCCTGCGTCGTCGGGACCGCCGTCCATCGGACCGCCGTCGTTCGTTCCGCTCGTGCCCGACGTGCCGCTCGTGCCCGATGTGCCGCTCGTGCCCGACGTACCGCTCGTGCCCGACGTACCGCTCGTGCCCGAGGTACCGCTCGTGCCCGAGGTACCGCTCGTGCCCGATGTACCGCTCGCGCCCGAGGTACCGCTCGAGCCGCTCGATCCGCTCGAACCGCTCGAGCCGCTGCTCGTTCCACTCGAGCCACTCGAGGCTTCGGGGATCGCCGAGCCGGACGATCCCGAGCATGCAACCACGAGCATCAACGCGCCCAACACCGTCGTGACGCCAAGATAAGCGACCCTCATTGATCCGCCTCCCACGTCCATCGTAGCAGCTCGATCCGATGGGGGCTCCTTCGCGGCTGTGAGGTTTGGCGGGCGGCGCGGGACTGGTCACTCGGCCTTCCAACCGTGAAACCAGGCCGCAGCCTTACTTCTTCGGGCGCCGGCCGCCGAAGATGCTGGAGCCCATACAGAGCTCGTCGGAGTAGACGATGCGGTGCGCTTCTTCGGGGCCGAACGACTGCGCGAGATCGTTCTCGAGCGTCTTCGAGGCCCCGGTCGCGGCGAGAAAGAGCTTCAGGACGGGGTTCAGGTTCTTGTCTTCGAGGTTCGGCATCGGCCGTTCGCCTGCGCGGATCTCGCCGACCTGCTTTCGCGCCTCTTTGACGCCGTCCTTGTCGCGTTCGCTCTCGATGTCGAGGACGAGATGGATGCACGTGTCAGGACCAATTCTTTCGGCGACATCGGCGCTGCCGACGGCCTGCGCGCACAGCGGCTTGATCTGCGCCCACACTNGCGTGATCAGTTCGGACAGCCGTCAGGATCGTCGTACCACGGCGTCATGAGCTTGATGAGGTTGCACTCATCGGTGCACGACAGCGATCCGCACGCGCGCTGCTGCGGCTTGGCGATCGTCGGGCACGTCGTGGGTGTCATCCAGCAGCGACCGCCGAGGTCGGCGATGTTGCACTCCGGAGGGGGCGTCGTCGCGCTCGGCCCGATGCGATGGTTGCATTGTGCATTGTTCGGACAGGCCGTGCCGGCGAGCCCGCCGCACTGCGCGCCTGAATTTCCACACTGACCGAGCTTCTTCACCGGCATCTTGTTGTGCGCGGCGACGGACGGGTTCCAGTACGTCACGTCATCGCAGCCGCACACGGGATCACGCGTGGCCGCCTCGACCGCAGGGATCGGCTTGCATGTTCCCTTCGTGCAGTTGTTGCCGATGCCGGCGGTGTCGCAATAGAAGCCTCCAGGACATCCCGCGCCGAAGGTGCAGGCGATCGGCCCTGCGTCGTCGGGACCGCCATCCACCGGACCACCATCGATCGGGCCACCGTCGATCGTGCCGCTCGTGCCCGATGTACCGCTCGTGCCCGATGTACCGCTCGTGCCCGACGTACCGCTCGTGCCCGACGTACCGCTCGTGCCCGACGTACCGCTCGATCCGCTCGATCCGCTCGATCCGCTCGAGCCGCTCGAGCCACTGCTCGCTCCGCTGGAGCCACTCGAGGTGGCGTCGGGGATCGCCGAGCCAGACGACCCCGAGCATGCAACCACGAGCATCAACGCGCCCAACACCGTCGTGACGCCAAGATAAGCGACCCTCATTGATCCGCCTCCCACGTCCATCGTAGCAGCTGGATCGCGGCAGGCAGATTTCGTGGCGGCGAGGTGGGTAAGGCGGCAGACGCGGGCTGGTCACCCGGCCTTCCAACCGTGAAACCCGGCCGCAGCGCTACTTCTTCGGGCGACGGCCCCCGAAGATGCTGGAGCCCATACAGAGCTCGTCGGAGTAGACGATGCGGTGCGCTTCTTCGGGGCCGAACGACTGCGCGAGATCGTTCTCGAGCGTCTTCGACGCCCCGGTCGCGGCGAGAAAGAGCTTCAGGACGGGGTTCAGGTTCTTGTCTTCGAGGTTCGGCATCGGTCGTTCGCCCGCGCGGATCTCGCCGACCTGCTTCCGCGCCTCTTTGACGCCGTCCTTGTCGCGTTCGCTCTCGATGTCGAGGACGAGATGGATGCACGTGTCAGGACCAATTCTTTCGGCGACATCGGCGCTGCCGACGGCCTGCGCGCACAGCGGCTTGATCTGCGCCCACACCTCTTTGTTCGTATGGGCGTAGGCGTTCTTGATCGTCGCGCCATCCGAAGGCGCGAGCCCGAGGTTGTGAAGCTTCTCCGGGCTCGGCGACCAGCCACCTTTCGTGTCGAAGCAAGGCATCTGGAACTTGATCGTCCCGTCCTTCGCGAGCTCCTTCCACTCGTCCGGGCCGACGTCGAAGTCGTGCTTCGCGCTGCTCGGCGATCCGTCTTGCGACGCGGCCAGGCGCTCCTCGCTGCGTTTGAGCTTCGCTTCGAGCTCCGCCTTCTCGGCGCTCACGGCTTGAAGTCGCGAACGGTAGTCGCTCACCTGCGCGACGAGGTTGTTGTTCGCCTTCTGCGTCGGATCCGCCTCGTTGTCGTCCCCTTCTCGATTGGCCGAGGAGCCGTCGCGCGCCTTGTCGGCGCCGCCCGCCCCGAGACGAGCTGCCTCGCCCGAGCGGAGCTCCGCGGACGCGGCGTTGTCGTTCGACGACGCCGCATGGACGGCGCGGACACCTTTGTAGCCGCCGGTGATGACGATCGCGGCGAGCAGCGCGCCGATCGCGCCGACCTTGAGATCTCGCTTCCACATGATGACTCTCTCTGTTCGTGTGTCGTGTGTTCGTGTTCGTGACGATGCCCGTCCCTGCGCGCACGCAAGGACGCCGCGACCGACCGTGATGAATGTCAGGGGCGCGCTCGAGAGCGCCCTAGTCCTTCGCGCCGCTGCCGAAGGTGCTGTGTCCGAAGCAGAGCTCGTCGGAGTAGACGAGCCGGTGCGCTTCCTCGGGTCCGTAGCTCTTCGCGAGATCGTCCTCGAGCGCCTTGGCTTCACCCGTCGCGGTGAGGAAGATCCGCGTCACGGGATGCAGCTTGTCGTTCGGGCCAGGCATCGGCTTGATGCCCGCGCGGATCTCGCCGACCTGTCGCCGCGCGACCCTGACCGCCTCGTTGTCTCGCTCGCTCTCGAGATCGAGGATGAGGTGGATGCATGTGTCCGGGCCAATCTTCTCGGCGATGTCGGGATTGCCGATCGCGGCGGAGCAGAGCGGCTTGATCGCGTCCCAATAGCGCTTCGTCGATCGCGCATACGCGTCGCGGATGACCTCACCGTCTGCCGGTTGGAGGCCGAGGTTCGTGAGCGCCTCCGGCTTCGGCTGGTAGCCGCCGTTTCGAGACGAGCAAGGGATGCGGTACTTGATCGTCCCGGTCTTCGCGAGCTCTTTCCAATCCTCGCTCGAGAGATCGAAGCCGTGCGGAATCACCACCGAGCCGTCACGCGAGGCCGCGAGGCGCTCTTCGCTGTTCTTGAGCTTCTCTTCGAGCTCACGCTTCTGCGCGGCGATCGCCTCGAGGCGCGACCGATAATCGCTCACCTGACGAACGAGGTTCTGGTTTGCGCGCGACGTCGAGTCGTCTTCAGCCTTCACGTCGAGGGCGGCGGCGCGTTGATCGAAGGCCTTCTCGCCGTCGCTCGACATCCCGCTCGTACGCGTCACGCCTTCGGGGCCCGACTGCGCGGACTCACCCGCCTTGAGGTCGACGTGCGCGTGATCCTTCGCCGACACCCCCGGCGTAACGCCGACCTTGCCTTCGTGGACCACGACGAACGCGAGCGACTTCGCCGCGTCGGGGAGCGCTCGCACCTTGACGGTGAAGCAGGTGCCCTTCACCTCGACCTCGCCTGCAGGCGTGTGAACGGTGAAACGCTTGCCCGGCTCGACGCGATAGAACACGTCACCGCGGGATTGCTCGACGTCGTCGCCGTTCCATTTCACGGTCGCGCCAGGCTCGAGCACCGCGAGCGCCCGTGAGCCGAGCGCCACCTCGACGCGGTCCTTGGCGATCGCTTCACCTTGCGAAGGTGGACTCGACACGCGAAGGAGCATCATCGCCGCGACCGCGAGCGTCGCGACGCCGCCGCTGACCGCGAGCCAACGGCGTCGCGTCCTTGCGGCCGTCGTGATCCGCGCAGGCTCCTCTGCGTTCTCTGCGTTGCCTGCGTTCTCCGAGCGCACGCGATCGAGGACCCGCTCGGCGAAGCCGGCCGGCGGCGCGGCGACGTCCCACGCCTCGAGGTCGAGCGCGTCACCGAGCGGGCTCTGCTCGAGGACGTCGCCTTCTTCGTCGCGGAGGATCTCTCCGGCGCTCTCGTTTTCGTGATCTTGGTCGGCGGTGCTCACGTCGTCCTCCATTCACTCTGCAGCGCCGCGCGCATCTTCTCTCGTGCTCGAAAGAGTCTCGTCTTCGCGGTGTTCTCGGGCACCTCGAGCGCCTCGGCGATCTCCGCGATGGAAAGTCCATGGACCTCGGCGAGGACCAACGCCGCGCGCTGATCGTCGGGGAGCCTCTGCGCGGCGTCGGCGATCGCTTGACCGAGCTGCCTTCGCTCGAGCGAGATCTCGGGCGTCGACGTCGTCGCCGCGGCGCGTGGCTCGTCGTCGTCGTCGATCGAGGACGCCTCGTGGTCGACGCGCTTCTTCTTTCGCAGATCGAGCGCGAGGCGGGTGGCGATCGTGAGGAGCCACGTCGAGACCTTCGCCGATCCGGCGGGGTCGAACGACGGGAACGCGCGGTAAGCACGCACGAAGGTCTCTTGCGCGAGGTCTTCAACCTCCGACGCATGCATTCCGCCTCGCGTCGCGCCGAGCATCCGTGAGAGGAGCGCGAAGACCATCCGCTCGTAACGCACCACGAACGCGCGGAACGCCATCGCGTCCTGCTTGCGGCAACGCTCGAGGATCTGCGCGTCGAGCGGCGGCGGCTTGGTCGCCGGCGACGCGATGACGGGCTTGCCATGCGTTGGGAAAGCCACCTTCGTGCTGGTGCTTTCGCCGCTCATCAGGACCGCCATCATCGCCCAGTGTCACGACGGTCCTCGGAGAAGGTTCCCCAACGACATGCGTTTCTGGCGCCCGGGGCGTGTATCACGTCGTGACACACCAGGCAGGATCTCGAAATTGTTAGTGAAAGAAGCGCCAGGCAGGCCCGACGTCAAGAAGCCGGCCCGTCTCGAGGTACGTCGCCGTGAACGACTTGATCGTCGCGATCTGCTTGTCGTCGAGGAAGACGTTCGCGCCGGGCTCGCGGGCGTAGCTCATCAAGTTGTTCACGACCGTCGAGTGCTGGTGGTTGCCGAAGAAGTGACCGAGCTCGTGGGCGAGGACCGTCGGGCGCGCGGTGCGCGCGATGACGATGAAGCGTTTGTTGGCGCGGCCTGTCCAGCACACGCCCATCCGAAAGCGACCGGGCTCGTCGACGTCTTCGAGGTCGCGCACGACGAAGACGTCGATCACCTTCGACTCCATGAGCGGCGTGAGCGCGTCGCGATCGGCGCGGGAGTGAAGCTCGCCATGCGGCTCGTCGAGATCCTTCTCGAGCGTCCAGCGAAATCGCGTGCCGAGCGGCTCGAAGAAGCGGTTGGCGTCGTCGATCTGCGCCTGCACCCATGCGTCGTCGACGATGCGCGGGGCCTCCTTCGCCGCGGGCGCCTTCGCGCTCGGGTCACGTGCGATCGCAAATGAGAGGCCGAAGATCGGATCGACCACCGGCGCGGCGAGCGCGGAAGACGACCACGACATCGCCAGCACGGCGACGCACGTGGCGGTTCGTGGGAGAGCACGCGTAGTCATCAGCTTCACGTGGTCTGTCGTTTCATCTCGGCCGCGTGTGACGGGCGATTACGGATTGTCTTTCGTCCGCGACGCGAGGCACACCTGAGGCGAGCCGCCGCCCGCGATCGCCGGCCATTTCGAGGAGCGAAGCGCGGCGATGACGCAGGTGTCGAGCTTTGGATGCGGATCGAACTCCGTCGATCGCTTCACGCTCGTCACGTTGCCCGCCGCGTCGATCACGAACGACCAACACGTGAACTGGTGATCCGGCGGATCGAACTCCGTCGCCGCGTAGCAGCCGTTGAGCTGCGGCATCACACCTTCGATCGCCGCATGTCCCTTCTCGATCTCGTACTTGCCGTAGGAGCCGCCGCTGATCTTGACCGAAGATCCCGCCATCTGCTTCTTGGACGGAGGCGCCGGCGAGGGGCCGGCGTCGACCGTGGCGAGGCGGCCGCCGCCTGCGTCGACGGTGACGACGTTCGTCGGCGTCGGGCCGGGGTTCGGCGGGATGGGCTTTGGCCCTGGTGGGTTCGGACCGCGCTGCGCTCCGTTCGTCGGCGTCGGACCTGGGGTCGCGGTGCCCGTCGGCGTGCCCGTCGGCGTGGCGGCGGTGGACGTCGGTGCGTTCGTCGGGCCGTTCTGCGCGAGTGTTGCGTCTCGGCTCGCGCTTCGGAAGTAGAAGAAGGCGCCCGCGCCGCCGAAGAGGCCAAGCACGACGAGCACGAGGGTCGCGATCATGACGACGAGCATCGCGGCGGATTTTTGCGGTGCGGGCGCGGGCGCTGGCGCCATCGCTTGGGGACCATACGGGTTCGACGCCTGCGCACCGTACGACGGGTGCGTGTTCGGAGGCGTGAAGCCCGCGGGCGTCATCGCGCCAGGCGGCGGGCTACCAAACGGTGGGCTCGCGCCCGCAGGCGAGAGGATCGGCTGAGCCGGCGATGATGACATCACCATCGGAGCGCCCGTCGTGATCATGCCGGGCTGCACACCGGCGGCGGGGTAGGTCGGCCCGGCGTCGTGCACGTGGATCGGACGCGTGGGCGGCATCGGCCCGTTCGTCGGCGCGGACTCGAGCGTCACGCCCATGCCGGGATGGGACGCATTGCCGACCCACGGCTCGAGCGCCACGCGCATGTCGGCGGCCGAGGCGAAGCGACCATTTGGATCTTTGTGGAGCGACCGCTCGACGATCGCCGCGAGCCGCGGATCGACTCCCGGCGCCGCCTCGGAGAGAGGCTTCGGCTTCTGATCCATGATCGCAGCGAGCAGCGCGGGGATGCTCGTCGCGTCGAAGGGCAGCCTGCCGGCCAGCGCGTAGTACATCGTCGCGCCGACCGAGTAGAGGTCTGCGCGATGATCGATCGTCATCGATCGAATCTGCTCGGGTGACATGAACGCAGGCGAGCCAAGGAGCTGACCTTGATCGGTGATCTGCGCGAGGTTCTCCGCCGAGAGCTTCGCGATGCCGAAGTCGAGCAGCTTCACGAAGTCTTCGATGCCGGGCATCGAGACGAGGAAGACGTTGTCGGGCTTCACGTCGCGATGGACGATCCCGGCGCGATGCGCGACGTCGAGCGCCGACAGCACTTGAAACGTGATCGACGCGACGCGCGCGGGCGGCAGGCACACTTGCCGCGAGAGCACGCCGCCCAACGTGGAGCCGGTGAGCATCTCCATCACGAGGAAGGGCGGCTCGTTCGGGTTGCTCTGGAAGTCGGTCACCTGAACGATGTTCGGATGTCCAAACGAAGCCGCCGCCTTCGCCTCTCGCTGAAAGCGCGCGACGGCTTCGGTCGCGAGCGCGACGTCGGTATGGAGAATCTTCAGCGCGACCTTGCGCCCGAGATCGTTCTGCACGCCGGCGTAGACCGCGCCCCAGCCGCCTTCGCCAAGCAGCTCACCAACCGTGTACCGATTGGCGAGCACCCTCCCCGTGTAAACCGGCCCGCGTGCCAATATGCTCGCATGCTAGCGCAAACGCGGCGTGCGGCGCGCCGTTCGGGTGTCACCCAAACGAGCGCTCTTCATTTCGCGACTCGAGCGAGAGAGGTCGTACGTACCCAAAGGAGCGAGTCGCTCGTCGCGACGAGGCCGCTGCCCCAGAAGACGTCGGTCGCAATTTTCCGCGACG
The DNA here is from genome assembly GCA_044227045.1 of Labilithrix sp. Lineage (GTDB taxonomy): Bacteria > Myxococcota_A > Polyangia > Polyangiales > Polyangiaceae > Labilithrix. The sequence goes on along the minus strand of JBGAFW010000076.1, from coordinate 36,066 downwards.
GGCCACCGCACTTCGGCGCGCTGTAGACGTTGCCGGTGCTCACGGCGCCGTCGGCGGCGACCATCCAGTAGACGTTGGTCTCGTCGAACGCCATGCCACGAAGCGTCGACGGTGGCTCGCTCCACTGCGCGATCTTCGCCGGTGGGGAGCTCCCCTCCACTTCGACGCGGTAGACGCCTTTGCCCGCGGCGTCGATCCAGTAGAGAAAGCCATCGTTCTGGCGAAGACCTTGCGGAGCGCCGATCGGCTGCGCGCGGATCACAGGGTTCGCCACCGAACCGCTCGGGCTCATCCGAAGCTCCGGAGACGCGGTGGACGCGTCCGCGCCCGGTCTCGGGAGCGCGAGCCAGTAGATGTTCTTCGGATCCGACGTGAGCGCGGTGACGGCGAGCTCCGGCGGCGCTGTCCACCACGGCGCCGACGCGTTGTTCGCGATCAGGTGGACGGCCGCCAGGTTGTAGTCGAGAAAATAGATGCGCTCGTCGGAGCTCGTCAGGCCGACCGGCAGCGTCGAGGTGAGCTGCGGGGTGAACGTGCCGCCTGTCCACGGCACCGTGTAGACGCCCGTGTTCTGCGCGACCGCGAGGATCGTGTCGCCGTTGAGCTGCATGCCGATCAGGCTCACCGAGAAGATGGCGATGTCGCTGACCGCGCCCGTCGTCACGTCGACGCGATGCAGGGCGGGACCATCACCGACGAGCGCGAGACCGTCTCGGAAGCCGAACAGGCTGCGAAAGTCGTTGGCGAACGGAGACGGCGTCCCGACATCGCGGATGTTGCAGAGGCCTCCCGCGCAGCCCGCGCCGAGGCAGCTGTGATTGCAGCGACCGCAGTGTGTGTCGGAGCTTTGGAGATCGACCGGGAGCGCTCCGCCGCAGCTCGGGTCTTCCTTCGGCGGCACGGCGTCGAGCGGTGATGGCACGCAGGTCCCGGTGCTCGTCTCCGGCTGCGATGCATCGACCGCGCTCGCCTCTTCTGCAGCAGAGCCTGCGTCGGCGTCGGCGCTGCTCGGCGGCGGGCTCTCTCCGCTGCTGAACGCGCTGCATGCCGTAACAGCCGCGATCGCGAGAGCGATCGCAGAGAAGGCGGCTGCCGTTCGGCGCATCATCGCTTCGAGAGCGTAGCGTGTCGAAAGACGGCGAGCACGCGTTCCGCGAGCGGCGTTCGTCTATCCGAACGTGGCCTTGATCGCAGGATGGCGACGCACCGTGCCAAGCGCTGTCTCGAGCAGCGTCTTGCCCGGCTCGATCTTGTGCCATGGCGACGCGCCGCTCGGGTGCGGAAGCGCGATCACGTCGGTGGGATACCCATGCCACGCGGCTCGGATCGAACCGCCGACGAGGACGTCGAGCTTCTTGCCCTTCGCCAGCTCGCCGAGCACCTCGTTGATCGCCAAGGACCCGACGGCGAGCACCAGCTCCGGCCGCAGGATCTCGACCTCGCGCGCGAGGAACGTCTTGCAGCTCTCGATCTCGTCGGCGTCCGGCTTGCGATCTCCGCCGCCCTTCGCCTTTCCGGGAAAGCAGCGCGCGACGGCCGCCATGTACACCTTCGCGCGAAAGTCCTCTTCCTTCACGGAGAGCGACTCTTCGAACCAACGGAACAGCGTGCGCCCCGCCGTCCACGCGAACGGTCGACCGAAGCTGCCTTCACGCGGCCCCGGCGCTTGTCCGACGAGCATCACCTTCGAGAGGACCGGCGGGCCATGCACGACCGGCCCGATCATCTTCGGGCATGCGCGACATCCGTCGAGCTCGACATGAAGGGCTTTGAGCTGATCGACACGTCGCATGGAGAGCTCCTCCTACTGCCCCATGCTCGAGGCAACGCGCCACTCCTGCGAAAGATGACGCGCGCCATCCTTAGCGCATTTGGGCGGTCGGCGGGAGGTGGTGCTCGACTCTTTCTTGTCTTTGCCGCAGATCTTCGTCCCACGGGATCGCCATGCGCGCCGCGCGACGGAGGTGCCACGCGGTCGTCAGCGCGAGCACGGTCATGAGCCCGAGCTCGAGATGACGCGCGAGCCTTTCCTTCGCACGCCTCGTCACCCGCACGACGCCCGCGCCGAGCGCGATGCATCCGAACGGGACGAGCGACGCGAGGTAGCGCTCCCCGGCGTGCGAGCCACCGCCGTAGTAGCTGAGGAGGAGAAACACGGCGAAGCCGAGGGCGAGGACCCAATCGCGCGGCCTACTCCAGCGAAACACCATGCGCCATCCGACCGGGACGAGCACGATCAACGGACCGAAGATCATGTACGGCATGATGATCGGGAAGCTGACGACGTCGTAGAACGTCCATCGGGAAGCCACCTGCCGCGCCGTGATGTCTCGCGTGCCGCGAAAGAAGAGGAGGAGCTGCCCGTCGGTCCAGAAGCGAAACAGCACGTACGCGATCACCACCGCGCACGGGATCGCGACGAACGCGAAGCCGATCCGCTCGTTCGTGGTCGCCGCATTCGAAGGAGCGCGGCGAAGCTTCCCGAGGAGCCAGCACACCGCGAGCGCCAGCGTCGCGCCCCACGCCTCGTAGCGAAGCATGCACGCGATCGCGAGGAAGACGCCGGCGCGGGCGTCACGCCCCCGCGCGCTCTCGAAGAGCGTGAAGCAGATCGCGACGAGGAAGAGCGTCTCGGGCTGCGCCGATTGCGCGAGGACGGTCGCGAGTGGGGAGAGCGCGAGCGCGATCGCGGCGGCGCGCGCGATGTCGGCGTCCTCGGTACGCCGGCGAACGGCGTCATGGAGCAAGAACGGCGCGACCGTCGCGACCACCGCGTTCCAGATCCGGACGCCACGAAAGCCGACGCCTGCGTAGGTAAGAACGGCGACGAAAAAGTGATAGAGCGGCAGCCACACCCAATGAACGGCGAGGTTCGTGGGGTCGTCCTTCACGGCGGTCGCGATGAAGAAGTGCCCGTACGCGTCGCTGTCGATGTCTCGAAACGCGAAGACCCACAGGACGCGGAGGACGAGCATCACCCCCGACACGACGACGAGCGATCGGGGTGGGTCTCCCAAGGATCGAAGAAGGCGCGTCACGGCAGCAGGTGCGCTCACCCATAGCAGGAAGTCGAAGAGAGCAGCCCCGATCCCATGCTTCCTCGACTGCTGGAAGCATGGGACCGGGGCTCTTCTTCACACGGAGTCTCGATTTCCGTGCGCGTGCCGTGTCTCGTGTCGTGTCTCGTGTCGATGAGGCTGAGACCCTACGACCGCCGCCCTCTCGTGAGGGGCATGGGGAGTTGAGGAAAAGAAGACGGCGGTCTCGGGTCTCGGGCCTCGATCAAAGATTGATGTTGCCGTTCGCGCAGTCGACGCCGGCAGGCGGGGCGGCGTTGGCGTCGCATCCCTTCGGCGCGCCTGCGTTGTCGAGCTTCGTGAAGCAGTCGTCGAAGCACGCGTCGCCGGCGTTGCAGTTGGCGAGGCATGCGTCGAGATCGAAGCCGCCGAGGCATGCGTTCACGTCGGGGCACTTGAAGTACTTGCCGCCGAAGCAGCAGTGCTCGTTCACCGCGACGCGGCCTGGCTGACCGTTCTGCCCGGGCACGCCCGGGTCGTTGGGATCGGGCGGATCGCCCGGGTTGCCAGGCGTGCCAGGCGTGCCGGGGTTGCCGCTCGGGGTTCCTTTTCCACCCGGCTTGTCGCCCGGCTTCGCGCCTGGCGTCGTGTTGCCGCCGGTCGTACCACCTTTGCCTTTGTCGGCGTTCGTCCCTGGCGTGGTCGTGCCGCCCTTCGCGCTCTCCGTGTTGTTGCTCTCGGAGGTGGGGACGGACGTTGTCCCGTCCGAGCCGCTGCAGGCAACGAGGAATCCGCAGGTCATCATCGCAGCGAGCCCAATCGTCGGAATCATCTTCATGGTGGCGTCGTCTCCGTTCGCTGGGCAGTAGTGCACTGGGCATGCCGTCTTTCGCGAACGACGAAATGCCTATTTTCATGGCGTTTTGTTCGCTCGAGTCACCGCCAGATGGTGTGAAGCGTTCGTTCGCATCCTGGATCGACCTGCATTGATCCGGCGCTACTGGATCCGAAGGGCTCACGATCGATGTTCGAGGCGGCGTAGCATCACCGCATGAGCAACAAGCCTTCGTCCGCGCTCTCGGATCACGTCGCGATCATCACCGGAGGATCGTCGGGCATCGGGCGCGCGCTCGCGGAGGAGCTGGCGCTGCGCGGATGCGACGTCGTCATCGCCGATCGTCAGATCGATCTCGGGCGCGAGGTCGAGGAGCGCATCAAGAACCTGGGCGGCCGAGCCCACGCCGTCGAGCTCGACGTGCGCGACCTCGACGCGTTCAAGGCGATCGCGAAGGAGACCATCCGCCGGTCCCGTCGCATCGACTTCCTCTTCAACAACGCCGGCATCGGCGTCGGCGGAGAGATGGACACGTACGAGCGCGAAGACTTCGACGACGTCTTCGACGTGAACCTGCGCGGCGTCGCCTATGGCATCCAGGCGGTGTACCCGATCATGATCCAGCAGCGGTCCGGGCACATCATCAACACCGCGTCCGTCGCAGGGCTCGTCGCCTCGGGCGGCGCAGGCAGCTACACGGCGACGAAGCACGCCGTCGTCGGCTTGTCGAAGGCGCTACGGATCGAAGCCCATCGCCACAACGTTCGCGTCAGCGCGCTCTGCCCCGGCGCGATCCGCACGCCGATCCTCACCGGCGGCAAGTACGGGCGCGTCCGCATCGACGGCGCGTCGAAGGAAGCCATCATGCGTCAGTGGGAGAAGACGCGACCGATGGATCCGGCGGTGTTCGCGAAGAAGGTCGTCGAGCGCGTCCTCGCGAACGATCCGATCATCGTCGTCCCCGGCTGGTGGAAGGCGTTCTGGCTGCTCGACCGCCTCTCGCCGTCGCTCAGCCTCTACGTGTGGCGCCGCATGCAAGAGAACCTGCGCCGCGACATGGAGCGCGATGGCGTCTCGTTCGACAAGAAGGGCTCCGCCGAAGAACGAGCGCGTGAAGAAGAGCAGCGAGAGCGACAGCGCGCGCGCGCGACGAACTAGAGCCTCGCCTTTCCGAGCGAGCCTCCCATTTCCGAGAAAGCCTCGCATTTCCGCCACGCCGAGCGCGTGATAGGAATCCGGTCACCATGTACTTCCAGGAAATGATCCTCGCGCTCCAGGATTTCTGGGCGAAGCGCGGATGCTTGATCGTAGAGCCGTACAACTCGGAGGTCGGCGCCGGTACGTACAACCCGGCCACGTTCCTCCGCGCGATCGGTCCCGAGCCCTGGAACGTCGCTTTCGTCGAGCCGTCACGTCGCCCCACCGACGGCCGCTACGGCGACAACCCGAACCGCCTCCAGCAATTTCACCAGTTCCAGGTGATCTTGAAGCCGTCGCCGCTCGACATTCAGGATCAGTACCTCGAGTCCCTCCTCGCGATCGGCACGAAGCCGAAGGAGCACGACGTCCGCTTCGTCGAAGACGACTGGGAGTCCCCCACACTCGGCGCATGGGGCCTCGGCTGGCAAGTGTGGCTCGACGGCCTCGAGATCAGCCAGTTCACGTACTTCCAGCAGGTGGGCGGCATCGATTGCCGTCCGGTCTCCGGCGAGCTCACCTACGGCCTCGAGCGCATCTCGATGTACCTCCAAGACGTCGACACGATCTACGACGTGATGTACGCGCCCGGGATCAAGTACGGCGAGATCGCGAAGCGCGCCGAGTGGGAGTGGAGCACGTACAACTTCGAGCAAGCGGACGTTCCGGCGCACTTCGCCGCGTTCGATCACTACGAGAAGGAAGCCAAGCGCCTCCTCGCGCTCAGCGACGATCCGCTGAAGAAGCTCGTCCTCCCCGCCTACGACTTCGTCGTCAAGGCCGCGCACCAATTCAACGTCCTCGACGCACGCGGCGCGATCGGCGTCACCGAGCGCGCGCGCTTCATCGGCCGCGTTCGAGGCATCGCGAAGGGCGTCGCCGAGGCGTATTACGCGCAGCGCGAGGCCCTCGGCTTCCCGCTCCTTCCCAAGGCGCCTGCCGTCGCGGCAGAGTGATCACCGTCCTCAAGCCACCGGCGAAGCTCCCGGCTCGGCGCGAAGAGCTCATCGATCGATCGGTCTTCCTCGCGGGGTCGATCGAGATGGGCACGGCCGAGGACTGGCAGTCGCACCTCACGAGCGCGCTCGCGCAGCATACGAGCGACCTCGTCGTCTTGAACCCGCGCCGTGACGAATGGGACGCGAGCTGGCGCCAGCGCATCGACTCGGCGCCCTTCCGCGAGCAGGTGGAGTGGGAGCTCGAGGCGCAGGAACGCGCGTCCGTGATCGCGATGTACTTCGCGCCGGAGACGAAGGCACCGATCACGCTCCTCGAGCTCGGCCTCTTCGCCCGGAGCGGCAAGCTCGTCGTGTGCTGCCCCGACGGCTATTGGCGAAAGGGCAACGTCGAGGTCGTGTGCGCGCGCTACGGCGTCCCGCTCGCCGCGGATCTCGACGAGCTCTGCGCAGGCGTGCTGGCGCGCCTCTCGTCCTCACGCGTCGCGTAGGCAAGACCTAGGCGCTCACCACGGACGCGACGAGCGCGTACTTGCTCTCGCCGGTCTTGTTCGCGGTGTAGAGGCCCAGCGTGGTGAACCGAAGCGTATGCGTGAGCGTGATCTTCGCGATCCATCCGTTCGCCGCGTCGCGATCTTTGCGTTTGCGGTGACGCTTCAGGCGCGCGAGCGTGACGTGCGGAAGAGGCTCACGCTTCTCGGCCTCGCTGCCGTCTTGGATCGCGCGCATCAACGTCGCGAGCGCTTCGCGTCCGGGCGCAGTGAACATGAACGTGACCGCGCGAAGGCTCGCTTGGCGACCTCGAAGCCCTCGCGCGCGGCCGCTTCGTTCGGGCCATAGAAGCCGAGCGTGACGTGCAGATCGGACGGATGCTCGAGCGTGACACCTTCGGGCGTCGCCGGCAGGGCATCGAACCACCCGACGGGGTCGACCTTGAGAGCGATGAACCAATTCGACATCGGAGTGCTCACTTCACCAAATAGCGAGTGAGCATGTCAGCAAGGGAATGCGCGAGACGACCATCGAGGAGCTCGGGCTCGTAGTCGCGCGCGCCGGTGCGGGCCATCGCGAGCGCCGTCTTGACCACGAAATCCGCGGCGAACCGCAGATCGGCGACGCGTAGCTCTTCGCGGCGGTGCTCGAGCACCTGCTGGATGAAATCCACCGCGGTAGCGGTCATCGAGAGGCCTTTGTCGAGCTCGCCGAGGTGCGACGCTTCGGTGTACCAGCTCCGGTAGAGGCTCGCCTTCTGCTTGATGACGTCGCAGAGCGCACCGACCGCGCGCCGGATCGCTTCGGGGAGCGGCTCGCTCGTGAACGCCTCCGCGTGGGCCATCACCGCGTGAAGCTCCGCCTCCCACATGCGGTGAACGACGACGGAGACCAGCGCCTCCTTCGTCGGGAAGTAGTGGTAGAGCGTCCCGATCGAGACGCCCGCGACCTTGGCGATGCCGTTCGTCGACGCGGCGTGGAAGCCCACCTGGGCGACGACGCGCTCGGTCGCCTCGATCAGGATCGCGATCGTCTCCTCCGAGCGCTGCTGCTTCGGCTGCCGCCTCGCTGTGGTGCCTGCTCGCCTCGGCATGTGTGTCGGCTCCATGTTCGATCGAAACGCGATGCCGGTAGGCAGCGAAATCGAGCAGGGGTCGGCCGCCTCGCAGCATTTGCCTATTTTCAAGGCCTTGTGACGATCTTCGAAGTCGAGTTGGCCACCTCCTCGCCGCGTGGTTGAACGTGCCGCCCGAGACCCATGATGCCCCTCCACCGCCGCTCCGCCATCGTCCTCCTCCCGCTCCTCCTTCCGCTCGTTTTTTCGGCGTGCTCTTCCTCGCCAGACGGCGACACAAAGAAGGACGCCGAGGCGTCGATCCCGTTCGCCGGCGGCAGCCCGTGGCCGAAGTTCCGCGGGGACGCGGCGCAGACGGGACGGAGCCGCCTCGGGCTTGGGCCTTCATCGCCGAGCATCGACAGGGCGGCGCGTCCGTGGACGGTGTCCACCGCGAAGGGTATCTTCAGCTCGCCCGTCATCGACGCGGAGGGCACCGTGTACATCGGCTCGGCCGACCGCACCTTCTATGCGATCGGACGCGACGGCACAGTGCGCTGGAAGATCCTCACGGGTGAGATCGTCGACTCCGCGGCGCTGCTCGACGACCACGGTCATGTCTACTTCGGCTCGGGCGACGGTGTGCTCCGCGCAGTGGATGCGAAGACGGGCGCGATCGTGTGGACACGCGCGGCCGACGATCCGTCCGTCAACAAAGCGTTCATCAACTGGTTCGAAGGCAACGTCGCGATTGGACCGAGCGGCACGCTCTACGTGCCCAACGACAACTTCTTCCTCTACTCGATCGATCGAGACACTGGCGACATCACGCGGCGCGCGAAGATGCCCGACCAGACGTGGAGCTTGCCTGCCGTCGACGCGGTCGACGAGACGCTCTTCGTCGGCAACAACAACGTGCTCCCCACGCTCGGCCGCAACACCTTCGCCTTCACCAAGGACGGCGAGACGGCATGGGCGAGCTCCACCCTTGGCTCCGTCGCGGCGAGCCCGATGATCGATCGCGAGCGCAAGCGCGTCGTCGTCGGCGCGTTCGACGGCTTCGTCCGCTCGTACGACAAGGCGACGGGCGAGCCGCGGTGGGAGGTGCCGACGCGCGATCACGTGTACGCGTCGGCGTCGCTCATGGCCGACGGGACGATCATCCAGCCGTCGTCGGACGGGACGGTCTATGCGCTCGACCCCGAGACGGGCGCGATCAAGTGGACGTTCGACACGAACGACTCGATCCGCTCGTCGGCCTCGATCGACGGCGAGGGCAACATCTACTTCGGCGGCGGCGATGGTCGCCTCTGGGCGCTCAAGCCCGATGGCACGCTGCGCTGGTGGATGCAGCTCATCGACGCCGACCGCAACGATCTCAACGCGTCGCCGGCGCTCGGCCGCGAAGGGATCGTCATCGCCGGGGAGAGCGGCGAGATCTTCAGCGTGCCCTGGGACTGGTGCCTTCGCGAGGGCGCGACCGACGCGCGCTGCGGGACGACGATGCCCAGCCGCGCGGCCGACGAGGTGACGTTCCGTTACGTCACGCCGATGGGCGCGACGCTCGAGACGCCGCCGAAGGACCTCGACGGCAACGAGCCGATCATCCTCAGCCTCTCCGCGCGCGAGCATGGTCGGGCGCTCCTCGCCACGATCGACTCGAGCTCGCTCCGCGTGACGTCGGCGCCCGCGGTCGATCTCGAGGTGCGCACGTCGGGCGACGGTCGCTTCCTGACGATCGCGCCGAAGACGACGTGGCCTGCCGGGAGCGTCTCGCTCGACGTCACGGCGTCGTGGCTCCGCGATCATCAGCGCGAAGGGCTACGTCTGTCGGGAGGGACGAAGGGCGGCGAGGCGCGCTCCACGATCGCGTTCAACGCGCGATCTCGGGGAAATTCTAGCCTGAATGCCGCCGTCCCCGGGAGCCCGACGCCGAGCTCCGTTTGGGAGATCGCCCGCCTCGCGTTGCCGCTCCCGACGTTGATGCCGAGCTACAACCAGATCGGGTTCGACTCGCTTCACTACCTGGTCACCGTCGTCGAGATGAGCGAGAAGGACAAACATGGCGTCGCGTGGATGATCGGCGCGAAGCTCGCCGAGCAAGAGAACACGACCGTGATCGATCCGACGACGCGCGCGCTCTTCCCGCTCGAGCTTCATCAGAACGGCGACCTCGTCACGTTCTCGAGCTCCGAGACGCTGCGGATGGAGGTCATGAACATCGTCGTGCCGTTCGACGCCTTCCGGATCTCGGCGCGTCTCACGCCCGAAGGAGGCGCGGCAGGCGTCGCGCACATGGCCGGCGCGTCGGTGTGCGGCACCGTCCCGTTCTACGGTCCGTTCTTGCAGAAGCTCGGGCTGTGCAACCCGCAGACCGACGAGCTCGTGGTCGTGGGCGGCGCGGAGCTTCGCCTCCCGAAGACGAAGCTCTCGAACGACGGCAACGACGGGCTCGCTGGCGATCCAATCGCCGCGTCCGCCGGGAACGTGACGATCGTGAAGAGCGGCGACGCCGTCACCGCGACGCTCGAAGGCTCACGCGTGCGCGCGAAGAACCACGTCGTCGGGCTCCTCCTCGTCGACGCGTCGACCGGACGTCCTGTCGCGCTCGACTACGGCATCGACACGAAGCGCGACCTCGACGCCGAGGGCAACGTCGTCAAGGTGACCCTTCCTGCGAAGAAGACGCTACCGGCGAGCCTCCGCGCGCACGTCCTCGTCGACACGCGGCTGGTCGCGACGAAGACGCTCTGAGACGCTCCTCGAAGAGAGAGACGCGCAGCTCTTTCTCTCGCCGCGAGCCGCCCCTATGGTTCGTCGGAGAGAGAACGATCCATGTGCACGCTCGTCGTCGCCGCGAATGTGGTGCCCGAATACCCGCTGCTCGTCGTCGCCAACCGCGACGAGGACAAGCTCCGCGCCTCGTCACCTCCCATGCGCTGGGAAGGTGACGGCGCCGGCTTCCTGGCGCCACGCGACGAGGTCGCCGGCGGGACGTGGCTCGGGCTGAACGATCACGGCGTGTTCGTCGCGATCACGAATCGCTTCCTCGGGCCACGCGATCCATCGCGCATGTCTCGCGGGCTCGTCGTCATCGATGCGCTCCGGCGAGGTGCGTCTGCGCGCGCGATTCATCGCGACCTCATGACGGCGATCGATCCCACGAAGTACAACGGCTTTCACCTCGTCTACGCCGACGCCAAGGATGTGCTCGCGACGATCGCGGACGGCGAAGGCTCGGTGGCGCACCTCACGCTCGGAGATGGGCTCTCGGTCGTGACGGAGCGATCGTTCGCGGCGGGCAACGTGGACGACCGGCCACGCCTCGCGAAGATCCGCGCGGCCTTCGAGCGCCTCGCCGCAGGACCCATGGAGGGGCTACCGCAGCGCATGACGAAGCTCCTCAGTGAGCATGACGCGGAGGACCCGCTCGGGGCGACCTGCATCCATCTCGACGCGCTGAAGTACGGGACGCGCTCGTCGATGGTCCTCACGAGAGAGCGGCAATCTGGCCACTTTAATATGCTCTGGGCCGAGGGTCCCCCCTGCGTGACCCCTTTCCTGCCGGTCGCGACTCGGTAAGCGTAGGAACACGTCTAAAAACGGGATAGATCTCGTGTCGTGCGTCTCTTCGCGTCGTCACCATCAGCTACGCTCGCGGTCATCGCAGCGCTCGTCTTCACGACGTTGACGACGGGTTGTCCTTCGCCCCCCGAGAAGGAGGGCAAGTACCCCGCGCGTCAGCCTGGCTGTCCCGTGCAGGTGTTCCACGACAACCCGACCTACCAAACCGACAACATCGGTCCGGTCCAGGCGAGCTGCGATCCGAGCATCTCGGATGCCGAGTGCATGCAGACGCTGAAGGACCAAGCCTGCAAGCTCGGCGCGGACACGATCTGGGGCGTGAGCGACAACCCCACGCCCGAGGCAGGGAAGAAGAAGTTCTTCGGGCGCGCCGCTCATCAGAAATAGAAGAGACACTCCCACGATCGACACGACACGAAGCCTCAGTTGATTCGCCAACGCCATGCGTAAGTTCGACGAGACGTCCGACGTCAATTCCAAGCGCCCCGATGTTCGGGAGCCTTGGCTCGTCATCAGCTCGTCGAGCGGCGTGCGTGCGATCCCTCTTCCACGTGCGCCCCGCGTCACGATCGGCCGCATGCACACGTGCGACATCGTCATCGATGACGAGTCGGTGTCACGGCAGCACGCGGCGATCCACAACACGCCGAACGGGATGCTGATCGAGGATCTCGGCTCACGCAACAAGACGCGCGTCACGGGACGATCGCTCACGCGCGGCGAGACGGCGCCGATCGTGGTCGGAGCCGTCGTCGAGGTGGGTTACGCCACGATGTTCATCCAGGTCGGTCGCCCGGCGACCGCGCCCACGAGCACGCCGGGTGGTCCGCCTTCGTCGCTCAAGAGCGTCGCCGCGATCGTGCACGACCCGACGATGCAGCGCCTCTATGCGCTGCTCGACGTGATCGCGCCGAGCCCGCTCAACGTCGTCATCCTCGGCGAGACCGGCACCGGCAAAGAGGTCTTCGCCGAGGCGATGCACAAAGGCTCCGCGCGATCGACGCGTCCCTTCCTCAAGGTGAACTGCGCGGCGCTGAGCGGATCGCTTCTCGAGAGCGAGCTGTTCGGTCACGAGAAAGGCGCCTTCACCGGCGCGCTCGGCGCGAAGGAAGGTCTCTTCGAGGCGGCCGACGGCGGGACGGTGTTCCTCGACGAGGTCGGTGAGCTCCCGATGGAGACGCAGGCGAAGCTCCTTCGCGTCGTCGAATACGGCGAGGTCATTCGACTCGGCAGCGTCCAGCCGCGACGTGTCGACGTTCGCTACGTCGCCGCGACCAACCGTGACCTCACGCACGGCATCGCGATCGGTCGCTTCCGCTCCGATCTCTTCTTCCGGCTCAACGGCTTCACCGTGACGCTGCCGCCGCTGCGAAAACGCGAGAAGGACATCATGCCTCTCGCGCTCCACTTCCTCGGCAAGGCCGCGCGCGGCCGTCCGTTCATGGTGACGCCCGAGGCGCAGATGATGCTCGAGCGCCATCCTTGGCCGGGCAACGTTCGCGAGCTGAAGAACGTGCTCGAGCGCGCGATCGTCCTCGCGGGCGCGGCGGGTCGCATCGAGCCGATCCATCTCCAGCTTCCGGAGATGCCTCCGCCCACCGACAGCGCGCGTGAGCTCGGCGGACCGTCGGACACGATCCCGCCGACGCCGTACGGATCTCCGCCCGGCATCCCCGGCACCTACCCGCCGCCCGGTTACAACCCGATGATGGGCAACCAGCCGCCGCCCGCGACGGGGAGCAACCCGCATCTCGGCGCGATGACGCCGGCGATGGGCATCCCTCATCTCGGCGCGATGCACACACCGCAGCCCCAAGGTCAGCCGTACCCGCAACATGCGCAGCAGCACTCGCCTTCGCAGCCGATGCCTCCGCCAGGCTCAGGCCCTGCGGGCGCGCAGAGTGACCTCAAAGCGCAGCGCGAATCCTGGGAGAAGCAACAGATCCTGCAGGCGCTCGAGCGAACGAGCGGCAACCAGAAGGAAGCCGCAAAGCTCCTCGGCGTGTCGCGTCGCACGCTGATCAACAAGATCGAAGCGTACGGCATCGCACGTCCTCGCAAGCGCTAGCTAGTGCGTGTGCACATATCAGGAGGCCGGTCGTTTGAATCGATCCGCGGCGAGGGCCGTCCGTCTTCTCATGCGTCGTGTCGCTGCCACGCTGCTCGTCGCGTTGATGACGGCGTGCACGCATGCGCCCTCGGATCCATCGAAGGTCGCCGCCGACAAAGAGCTCGATGACTCGGACCTGATCGGGACGACGCCGCCCGAGTGGACGACGTCGCAGTGGATTCATCCGCCCGAGGGCGCCGATGGAACACCCGGCAAAGGGACCTCGCTCGCGCAGCTCCGCGGTCGCGTGGTCCTCGTGCGTTGGTTCATGGGCACGTCGTGTCCGTTCTGCTCGGTGACGTTGCCCGCGATGCAGCGGATGCACGAAGACTACGCCGCGCGTGGTCTCGTCGTGGTGGGCCTCTACCATCACAAAGAAGAAGGGCCGCTACGTCCGGGGCAATACGAAGAGTACGTGCGCTCGTATGGGATCACGTTCGCGACCGCGCGCGATCCCGATTGGACGACGCTGAATCGCTGGTGGCTCACGCGCGATCGGGACTGGACGAGCGCGTCGTTCTTGATCGATCGATCCGGCAAGATCCGCGGCGTTCATCCCGGAGGGAAGTACGCGATCGGCAAGCCTGGCTACGATGCGATGCGCCGCGCAATCGAGAAGCTCCTCGCCGAGCCCGCGCCAAGGGCGTCGCAGCCGAACGCCACCACGCCGGCGATCACTCGAGGCACTTGATGACGGCGTCGGACGTCTGCGCCTTCATCGCGCACTCGCGCTCGCTCTCTTGGACTTCGGTCGTGCAGTTCTTGAACTCGTCGGTGCGCTTCGCTTCGACGCGCTCGCGTTCGCGCTCCGCGGCGATCGCGTCGGGGCCGGCGTCGGGGAAGTGCTCTTTGACGACGAGCTCGGCGAAGTGCTCGAGCAGCTCGTCGCACTGCGCCTGACTCACCTTCTTCTTGCAGCTCAGCGTGGCTGCGGAGATCGCCGCCAGGACGACGACGCTCGACACGAAGAGCCGTGCGCGGGTCATTTGAGGCACTTGTCGATCTGCTCGGCGGTGTCTGCGCCTTTCACGCAGGCCATCATCCCGTCCGTGATGCGCTTTCCGACGCACTTGTCGATGTCGTCGCGGAGGGAGGCGCGAAGCTCTTCCTTACGCTTCTGCACGATCGCCGGGTCGGTGATGCCCTCGGCCTTCAGCTTCACCTCGACGTTCTTGTCGACGACGGCCTCGCAGTCGGCTCGGGTCGCCTTGCGACCGCATGCAGAGCAAGCCAACGCGAACGCAAGCAAAAAGAAGAGAGAAGCATGCCGCCTTCGATGGGGGTGGCTAACGGTCACGGACCGAACGCGTAGCACGGTGACGCCGTGCAGCCCAAGGTCTTCGGACAAACGGCGGTGCGGTGTGGGCATATGGGGTCTGACGCGGTCCTCGCGATGGCTCAGCAGGGCCGAAGACGTGACGGCACGTGATGGCAGGCAGATGACGCACGGGTGACCTTCGTTGCGAAGCGTCAGAAATGCGCGTGTTTTGTGCGTTAAAAAGCGTGCGTGCTACACTTATCTCGTGGCGAACAAATCGTCTCGTCCCCTGCGCGGCGCTCGGACGGCCGCGCAAAGCTCGGCGACGGGAGAGGTATCGGCGACGAACGGACGCGCAAACGGCAGCGCGAATGGCTCGAGCCACAACGGCCACGCACGCGAGCGGCCGAGCGCAGCGCCGTCACCGAAGCGATCTGCATCACCGTCGTCGCGTCCGCCGCGGACGCTCGCACCCGAAGACTTCTTGCGAAAGGCGATGGCCGCGCCGAGCGCACGAGCGCGCGCGACGTACGCACGTCGCGGCCTTGCGTCGCATGGTCCGATCGAGCGCACGACGCACGCGATGCTTCTCCGGCAGCTCTATCTCTCGCTGTTCGAAGCACGCCGCTTTCGCCAAGCGCATACCGTCGCGATGCAGGCGCTCGAGCTCGACGTGCTCGCCGACGTCCTGAATCAAGACGCCGCGCGCGCCGCGCTGGCAGACGGTGATCTCGAGGCGGCGCTCGGGCATCTGCGCGCGGCTGCGCGACGAGGACCAGCGTCACGACGACCGTTTCATCTCTGGACGCTCGGCGGCGCGCTCTTTCTCGCGCACCGTTACGCCGAGGCGGCCGCGGCGCTCTCGCGCGCCGCGCGGTGGGGGACGAAGGACAAACCGCTCTATCGCGCGCACCTCGCGCTCGCGAAGATGGCCGCCGGTGAGAAGGTCGGCGATCTCCAAGACACGATCAACCAGCTCGCCGAGGCGCCGTGCGGACAAGGTTACGGTCGCTTCGTGCTCGGTCATCTCGCGTACGCCGCGGGCGAATGGCAAGCGGCGAAGCGCTACCTCGAGGCCTTCTTGAAGCGAACCACCGCGTCGAAGCCCGCGCTCGGGATCGCGCTCGAAGGCGAGGTGCGGATGACCCGCGCGACGCTCGCCAAGATGAGCGCAAACTGATCCGCGATGCCTTGGTCGAGCAGGGCTTCGAGAAAAAAGCGCATCGAAAGTCCGCGCGGGTTGATCCGCCGGGCCCGGTTCGGGCCACCTACTTCACGAAGTAGGGATCTCGACGTCGCCGCCGTCGTCTTGCTCCATGGCATTTTTCCGCGACGTTTTCCTCATCAGGATTTCGCTCTGAATGGACCTCAGTCTGATTCATCCACGATCCACCGCTCGCCCTGCTTTGTGGTTGCGCATCGGCGAACCTCAGCAGCAATTCGCTGGCAAAGAGACGGTATGGCGAGGTGCGATGGTGGCCGATCAGCAAGCAGGTCACGAACGGTCTCGGGCTTGCTACCATCTCGGTCGTCGCATCACACGCGACGCAGGCACGCGGTCGGAAGGAATTGGCTCAACCGAATGCGTGTTCGCCGATCGTGTGAACAGCGCCTCTGAAGTCTCTGCCCCTGGAGGACTCAAGTGAATCAGTCTCATTTTTGGAGGGCCCGTCTTCTCCAAACCGCCGTCGTGATGGCGCTCCTCATGATCCCCGCGTTGGCGTTCGCCGCTGACTGCTCGGACGCGGCAGGTGGCTCCGACTCTGGCAAGTTCCAGGCGATCCTGGACAAGTACGGAATGATGGTGGCGGTCCTGTCGTGCTTCGGCTTCGGCATGCTCGCGAGCCTCACGCCGTGCGTGTACCCGATGGTGCCGATCACGGTGTCGATCTTCGGCGCGACCGAAGCGAAGTCGAGGCTCCGCGGCGCAGCGCTCTCGGGCACCTTCGTCCTCGGCATCGCGACGCTGTTCACCGGAATGGGTGTCGCGTCGGCGTTGAGCGGCAAGCTGATGGGATCAGCGCTGTCGAACACGTACGTCGTCATCGCGCTCGCCGCGCTCTTCCTCGCGCTCGCCGCGTCGATGTTCGGCGCGTTCGAGCTCGCGCTCCCCTCGAGCCTGAACAACAAGCTCTCCACCGTCGGTGGTGTCGGGTACAAGGGCGCATTCGTGATGGGCCTCGTGATGGGCCTCATCGCGGCGCCGTGCACGGGTCCGTTCATCACCGGCATGGTCGTCTACGTCGCGCAGACGAAGAGCATCGCGCTCGGATGCGCGGCGTTCTTCTCCTTCGCCCTCGGCCTCGGCGTCGTCTTCTTCGTCGCCGGCGCGTTCGCGGTCAACCTCCCGAAGGGTGGCGCGTGGATGATGGGCATCAAGTGGGTCAGCGGCGTCGGCCTCGCGTACATGGCCTTCGCGTACATCCGTGACAAGTTCGAGCCGGTCCGCAGGCTCGTCGATCACCCGAGCTACGGCTTCGGCACCTTCGCGGGCATCGTCCTCCTCATCGGCGCGATCCTCGGCATCGTTCACATCATCGCCGAGCGACGCAAATCGCCGATCGCTCACCTGTCGAAGCCGATGAAGCTCGCGTCGATCATCCCGGCGGTCGCCGGCGCCGCGATGATCTTCACGTGGGTTGGCCTCAACCACAACGTCGACCCGAACGCGCCCGAGATCACCTGGCTCACGAACGAGAAGACGGCGCTCGCCAAGGCGACGAGCGAAGGCAAGCCGCTCATGATCGATTTCGGCGCGTCGTGGTGTGACGCCTGCAAAGAGCTCGAGCACCACACCTTCCCCGATCCGAGCGTTCGTACCGAAGCGCAGAAGTTCGTCGCGCTCCGCATCGACGCCACGGACGACGAGGACAAAGAGGTCAACGCGATCAAGGACAAGTACAAGGTCGTGGGCCTCCCCACCGTCATCATGCTCGACAAGAGCGGCAAAGAGGTCGTCCGCTTCAACGAGTTCGTGAAGCCCGACAAGTTCTACGCCGCGATGAAGTGCAACTTCGACGGCAAGACCGAAGCCGTCAGCCTCAAGTAGCGACGCTCCGACAACAGCGAGAGGGTCGTGCGATAGCTCGCACGACCCTCTTCGCGTTTGTGCTCGGTTCACGGTTGAAGCGGGTCGCTCGTTGTTGCCTTGACCTTTCTCTTGTGGCGGGTGTCAGCGTCGATCAGAACATGGTGAACGCCTTGTAGACGGGCTTCGGGATAGCGGTCGTCGCGGGAGGCGGAGCCGGTGGCGGCGGGGCGCCCGCGTCGGTCGTGATGGTCCCCGTCCCGGTGTCCGGAGCGTCGCCGCCGTCGGTCACGCCCGCGTCACCGACGGGGTTCGGGTTCGGGTTCGGCTTCGGGATGAGGATGTTGCAGTCCCACGATCCGTCCGGGAAGCTCGGCCCGCCGCTCGCGCAGATGTTGTTGTTCGCCGAGACCTGCCCGATGAGAAGGCCGCGGCACTCTGGGAACGAGAAGTTGTTGTCGCAGCGCGCGTTGGGAGGCCCTTGCGTTCCGCCCGGTCCAGGACCGCCGGCGCCACCGTCGCCGGTGCCGATCGGCGGCGTCGTCGTTCCGCCGTCCGCGTCACCGCCGCCACCCGTACCGCCGCCGGGTGGGATCGTGATGATGGGAGGTGTGCCGGTGCCGCCGTCATCGCTCGTCGTGGAAGGGACACACGTGCCGCTCGAGCACGTCCCGACGACGCCGCTCGAAGGGATCGAGCACGCCATTCCGTTGAACGCCTGCGTGTCCTCGATCCATGACCCCATCGGATCACAGTAGAGAGCGACGCACGGATCGACCACGGGCGGCGTGGTCGAGCACGTCGGCGCCGCGACGCACGCGCCGTCATGGCAAGAGCCCGCGGCGCCCGAGCCCGTGCTGCAAGGCATGTCTTCATCGCCGGGCGTGAACGACCACGAGCCTCCCGAGCACACGACCATCTGGCACTGCGTCGCGGGAGGAGGAGTACCGGTGCAGACATCCGTCGTTGGATCTCCGCACGTAGTCTCCGTTCCGGCGAACGCGCTCGCGTTGGAATCACTCACGTCATCGGCGGCCGCAGAGCACGCCATGAGAGCGAGAGCGCCACAACCTAGAATGAAGACCTTCGACCTACGCATGAATCGACCTCCTGATCGCGCTGACCAATTGCGCGTTGTTGTCTTCTCCCTCTGCCAGCGCCGCGCCATCTCGAATTCCTCGCGAATTTGCGAGCTCGCGGGCGAAGCGGCTGTACGCATCGAACAGCGACGCAGCAGCTTGTTCACCGCTTGAACAACTTGATGCGGGTCTGCGCGGCGAGATCGCAAAACCACGCAGAAAGCCGGATGGCACGTGCGCTGCGTATGACCGAGACCGAGCCGTTACCAAGCCTAAGGAGGTCTCGTCGTCATGAAGAACGCGTCGATCGCAAAGTGTTCCGTTATCGCTGCGCTGATGGTTGCAGCGTGCTCCTCGAGTCCGGAGTCGACATCGAGTGAGCAGTCCGCGCTGGGGCCAGGCGGATCGGGCGGGACAACTGGAAGCGGAGGCGTGATGTCGCCCACCGATCCCAGCCTCACGTGCTCGGACGACATGCCGATCACGCAATACACCTCCGGCACGGTCGAAGGCGCTTCGTGCACGTCGCAGTTCGAGTGGAAGCTCTATGCAGACGGCGTAAACATCCTCGGCGTCACGTGCGACGCGGCGGCGAAGGATGACCCGATGCCGGCCGAGACCGACGCGCTCGCGCTCGGTCAATGGTGGGTCAAGCACTCGTGCAACGTTCAGTCGGTCGACATCCCGCAGTCGCCCGATCCGTGCGCCTCCGCTGGCTATGTCAGCGCGGACGCGACGGGCATCCTCATCAACCGCTGCGTCGACGCCGTGCCGGGCTGCGGAAACATCTACGACGCGGCCCGCGACTGGGTGTGGCTCACCTCGCCGTCGTGGTACGGGCAGCGCCACCATGACGGCACGTTCGTCATGAACGCGCCGGACACGTTCGCCGCGGACTGCAACGCCGACTACAGCTGCTGCGACTTCTACGATGTCCCGGCGGGCATGGCGCCGTCCGAGATCCACGCCTGCGATCGCTTCTTGAGCAGCGGATCGGGAGGCTCGCCCAGCGGCTTCTCCGCCGGTGGCGGCGGTGGCCTGAACCCGGCGCCGCCGAGCGGTGCGCCGAACGCACAAGCCACCATCCACTTCATGGCGGAGCCTGCGAACGCGAACGATCGCACGCCGACGGGAGAGCGGCTCGGACATGCGACGATCGGCACGGGCTACGCGCTCCTCCTCGCCGGCGCGCTCATGGGCGCCCCGCAAGTGAGCCAGATGGGCCAGAAGCTCGTCGACGCAGGCACCAAGGTCACCGACGTCTACGAGAAGCGCCGCGAGCAGCGTCGTAAGCTCGAGGCCGAGCGCCTCCCGGGCCAGCCCGCCGTCGTGGGTCCGCCGGATCCGACCGAAGGTGAGGTGCGCCGCTACCTCGAGCTCGTGACCTCGCGCACGGCTCGCCAGCAAGAGATCGAAGACGCGCGCCGTGCGCTCGAGCGTGACACGATCACGCGTCCGGCGCCGCGCGGTGAGCGCCCGCGTCCCGTCGACGCCGATCCGGGCCTGCCGGGATCGGATCCGCGACGCCTCCCCGATCGTCCGCGCCCGCGTCCGCGCGGCCGCTGATCACGTCGTCACGATGCTCTCGTTCGCTCGCTGATCGTTCGTGCTGAACGAACGTCATCGTTCGGACTCTCTAGGTCTCGGGACACGCCCCTCGCAAGAGAGCACGCGGGTGCGTGCCCCATCACGTCGGTCCGTTTCGTTCAAAAAGGTTGGAGGAGATTGTCATCATGCGAAGTTTGGTTCGTCGGAGCTCGCTCGTTCTCGTGTGCTTTGCGTTTGGGGTGGGGGCGTTCAACGTGGGTTGTTCGACTCCATCGTCCGGCACGAGCGGTTCTGACTCGCCTTTTCACGGCAAAACGCGAGAGGAGGCGCTCTCGATCGACAAGTGCTCGTTCGAGCTCGTGGAGGCACGTGCCGACTACAGCAAGATCTTGTCGAGCCAGCTGAAGCCCGCCCGATGCGTCGAGGGACAGACGACCGGCTGCGGTCCCTACCTCACGCTCGCCGAGCAAGCCACGCAGACGCTGCTCCTCGACAAGCTCTCCCACCTCGACGAAGCGTTTCAGGCGGACGCGTTGCCCGCCGCCTCGCAGCACCTCCAAGACTGCGCGAAGGTCGTCCTCTCGCTCCCCATCGACAAGGATCCGAAGCATTACCCCAAGGATCTTCCGCGCTGCGACAAGAACGGAAACTGTCAGCTCGACAGCGCCATCACGACGAAGGCCGACTCGCCCGGCTGCCCGCCCGCGTCGCCGGACTTCAACTGCAAGGCGGTCGTCGACGCCGCGTACGGCTCGTGGTCGACCGGAATGAACCCCGCGGAGCAGCGCACCGAAGGCGGCGGCTACCAGTGCGACATCGATTATTACGGCGCCGCGTCGACGATGTCGGCCTTCTGGACCACCTTCGATCTCTACGCCTACGCGAACGCGGGGCGGCGAACGTACCCCGACAACCTCCTCAACATCGACAACGAGACCACGAAGATCTGCCACAAACAAACGCGCACGCTCGCAGGCAACTACCAGATGCGCTGGGTCCCGTACGTCAAGTTCGTGCCGCGCTGGATCTGGAACGCGAACCAGAAGCCGGGCGCCGCGCCGGGCACGCCCGTCGGCTGGGTCAACAACACGAGCAACGTCGCGACGTTCACGCGTGACGGAACCACCTACCCCGCGCTCTGCTCGAACGATGCGAATGACACCGTCACCGTGTCGTCGAGGGTCACGCCTGTCATGAACCTGCCCTACTCCGTCATCCTCAACACGTTCGAGGACGGCGACAGCAGCCGGTACGTTCGTGACTACGGGCAGTCGAGCTACAAGTCCGAGGTCAATGCAGACTACACGTGTTTCGGCCCCGGGACGGGCGCCGACGGCTTCACGCACGTCGCGTCGGACGTTCGCAACCAGCAAGACCTCTTCGTCCAATCGGACTGCACGGACGTCACGGGCTGGAACGCGGGCGTGAACGGGTCGATGGACATCGGGTCCCGCCCAGGCGGCACCGTAGGGTTTCAGGGTGGAGTCCACTCCGAGAGCCGCTGCGCACGCGGCGGTGGCAACCCAAAGCAAGCGGTCATCGGCTGCCTCCAGCCCAACACGTTCTCGGTCAACGTGACGACCGGCCCCATCACCCCAGGCGGCAACCTCGCCGCCGACTCCTTTCCGTTCCAGAAGGGGACGCGTGACGACGGCGACCACGGCGCGCTCGGCTTGATGCGCCTCGGTATGCAGTGGAACGCCCTCTACTCCTATGCGCAATCGACGCCCTCGTTCCCCGGCTTCCGCTATCCGGCGCACTCGATCGCGACGGTCAAGGCGGGCGACTTCAACGTCGGTCAGAGCAGTGGCGATCGCATGAAGACCAACTACAAGCTCGAGTTCGACATGGAGGCCTGCACGCTCAAGCGCAACGGACAGACCCAAGGCGGCGACAGCTGCGTCGTCAACACGAAGATCTGGCAGTACGCCAACCCCGCCGCCGGCGAGCCCACCGCCGCGCAGCTCAGCGCGATCCTCCGGAGGGCGGGCCTCGAGTAGTCGGGACGAGGCACACATCGAGACGAGAGCCAGCTCACGACCGTGGGCTGGCCTTCTTGATCGCGCTGTCCAGCGCCGAGACTGTGCAAGTTGTTCAGGCGGTGAACAACGCCTTCGACATTTCGCGATCTTTCGCGTCCTGACCGGCGGGCACGGCGGCTGCACATGAGAAAAGACGATGCGGATTTCAACGAAGATTGGCTACGAGCCCCTGACGCCGAGCGGGACCTCCCTCTCGCTCAACGAGCCCGCGCTGGCGTTTCATGACGAGCCCACCTTGCGGGCGTGGGCTCCGGAAGGGATCCGAGAGGTTCACGCGGTGACGCAGCACACATCGAAGCGATGGGACGCATCGCAGATCCCAGCGCCCTCGAAGCGCTGGCCGCGCTCACGACGTCGCGCGAGCTTCATCGTGCTCTTGGCGGCGTCGTTCTTCTTCGGGCTCGCAGGCGCGCACACGGTTCGCGCGGAGCTCACGGGCTCTCGGAACGCGACGAAGAGCACGCGTGAGCCGCGCCTCGCACACGACGACGACGACGCGCCCCACGTCCTCATCGGCACGTCGTGCGAGACGAAGGCGTCGCCGTCCGAGCGCGTGATCAAGACGCCGGCGAAGAAGGCGCGCGCGCTCTCACCTTCCCGCGCGGAGAAGCCCGTCGTCGTAGCCGCCGCAGCTCCCACCACCCCGCCGCGCTTCCTCGACGATCTCGAGCCGTCGTTTCGCGTGGGGGCGCCATGAAGGGCACGATCGCTACCCTCGCGTTGGGCGTCGCGCTCAGCGCCATGTTCGTCACAGAGACGGCGTCGGCCGATGACGACGTCGCGCGTGCCCGCCAGACGTTCGCGCGCGGGATGTCACAAGCACGCAAGAACGAGCTCGAAGATGCCCGCCGGAGCTTCGCAGCGGCGTATGCGCTCGTGCCGAGCGTCGACATCTTGTGGAACCTCGCGATGACCGAGCGCGGTCTCGATCGGCACGTCGAGGCGCTCGGTCACCTTCGCCTCTACGTCGCGAGCCAGGCGGCCCGCGCGGATCGCAAGCAGCTCGCGGAGGGCGAGCTGATCCCGGAGCTCGTCGTCGCGACGGGGCATCTCTCCGTGCACGCCCCCGAAGGCGCCGTCATCGACGTCGACGGCGTCGCGGTCGCTTCACCGGTGCTCGACGTCGAGCCCGGCGTCCACGCGGTCGGGATCACGTTCGGCGCGCTCAAAGAGGCGCGCATCGTGAACGTCGCCTCGGCGATCGAGACGAAGGTCGATTTCGTCAAGACGCCTGCGCCGCCGCCAATCGAGCCTCCGCTACGCACGATCGCGCCCGACGAGCCCGCCTCGCCGAAGAGCTCGACAACGCCACGCCCTCGCGAGACCCACGCGCACGAGAGAGCGCGTATGTGGACGCTCCTTGGTCTCGGCGGCGCTGCGGTCGTGAGCGCGGCAGGCGGCGTCGTGTTCGCGTCGATGGGAGCGTCCGATCGCGCCGAGGCGGAGCGGCTCTACACGAAGATTCGCGACGGCGGCGAGAGCTGCGCCACCGGCGGCTCGATCTGTCCAGATCATGATCGCGCGTCCGCCGCCGCCAACCGCGAGAACGCGGCCGCGACGACGTTCTTCGTCGCGAGCGGCGTCTTCGCGGGCGCGACGGTGGCGGCATGGCTCCTCTGGCCTTCCGGAGACGACCACGTCGACGATCACAAGGCGCAGGCGCCGAGCGTCCGAGCACGCGTCCTTCCAGCCGCCGGCGTGAACGGCGCGAGCGTCACGCTCCACGCGACGTTCTGACGCGGGATCAGCCAACCATCACGCGACGCACCATGGGCGATCCGAGCTGACCGCCGCGCAGATGAATGCCCGACGACTTGCGCCGCTCCGGCTCGGTCGGGCGCGGCGCGGGGATCGTGCGGATGCGGTCTTGGTTTCGTGCCGGTCGCTCTTCTTCTTCGTCTTCTTCGCCGCACCACCGGCGAACGACGGCGACGAGATCGCCGACGGTGCGGATGCCTTCGAGATCCGCGACCGGAAACTCGACCTCACCCAGCTCCTCGAGGCGAAGGACCACCAGCACCAGATCGAGGGGATCGAGGCCAAGATCTTCTTCGAGCCTTTGGTGCTCTTCGATCTCGTACGGCTCGGCCTCGAGATGAAGCGCCAGCGCGAAGCGGACGATCTCGAGCTCATCGCAGCGGTCGTCGCAGCGGGTTTCCTCTTCTTCGCGCCCGACGAGCCTCGTGGCAGAGCGATCGGCGATGTTCATACGATGCCTGTGGGCGCCAAACTCTCTTCGGATCAACGACTCGTCGGATTCGTCTTCGACGGTCGCAGCTTGCCCCCGCTGTCGCCGAGGTATTCCGCGCCACCCCGTCGCGCTCGCCCGCGGACGGCTACGGCGTGTTGCAGGTGTCCGTCGTGCCGTCGGGGCAGAGCAGCTTGTCGGCGATCTGGATCGTGTGCGTCGACTGCGCCTTCGCGCCCGTCGAGTCGGCGATCTCCACCGTGACCTTGAGCCGCTTGCCGAGAAACCGCTTGTAGGCGGTCCGGAGATCGCCCGCGCCTGCGTCGACTTGGTAACGGAGCCCCCACACCTTGCAGTACGAGCCTTCGTCACGATCGAACGTGAAGACGAACGACACCGGCGGCACGGGCTCGGGATCCCCTTCGATGCTCGACGTGATCGTCGTCGTCGACCCGGACTGCCTCAAGTTCTTCATGCGCGCGGCGATCCAGACGTGATGACCGCCTTGAGGTCCGCGCTCGAGCTGCAAGGTCTGCCCTTCGTTCAAGGTCGCGTAGTCGGTCTGCCCGGTCCCGATCATCACCTCGGGCGGTCCATGCTTCGCCGGCCGGCAAATGTCGGGAGGAGCGACGCTCCACGTGGGCTCGTAGTCTTCGATCGCATCGTCGCCGACGTCTCCCGATTGGCAGATGCCCGAGATGCACGTGAGCGGCGCTGCGCATGACACGCCTGCGCCCGGCTGATTGCCAATCGGCGGAAGCTGCACGCATCGCGCCTCGAGGTACACGCGAAGCAGCTTCTTTCCACCCGCGACGAGCCGCGCGGCGGCGAGCCTCGTCACGATCGGAGCCCCACCACCGGCAGGCATCGCCTCGGCGACGACCTCGATCTTCGCGCCGGGCATGCCGCTTATCGGGAGCTCCTTCGTCGTGCCGGCGATGGCCCCGGTCGCCGTCTTCGCGGTCGACGGCATCGTCTCGTCGTAGACGACCGCGCCGTCCTTTTTGACGACGATGTGCAGCGTGCTCACGATCGTCCCGAAGTCATCCGACTGGAGCCCGACGACCATCGACGCGTCACCTTGCTGCGTCGGGTCGTTCGACGACGAGGGACAGGCCGCGAGCCCGCCGGCGAGAGCGATCGCGAAGAACGTCGAGAAGATGCGTGAGCGAAGTCGCATGGCTGTGCCGCGCACGGCGGTGCTCTTCCTCCTAGCAAAGCGCGTGCGCCATCTCGAGCATAGGCCGAATGCCCTGGAATTTGGCGGTCTCGGCGCGGCGTTCGACGGCGAGCGCGACCTCGGCGACTGACATCCGTGTCGCGTGCTGGCCCAGCTCGCAAGCGCGCCCCCGCAAAATCTCGACGGTCACGGGGTTGTTGGAACACCCCTTGACGCGAAAAAGAGCGAGCTTAATTCTCACTGCATCAAGCAAGCCGACGCCACGAACACCTTCGCAGAGGTGGTTCGAAGCGTGTTGGCTCGCACCCAAAACCCAAGCCCCTCTCTCTCTGGAGGTCATTCTCATGAGCTCTGCATGGACTGCGTTTCCGATCCTCGATCGCCTTCTCGATGACGTCATGACGGGCGCCTCGGGCACCGCCTTCGCGCAAGGCAGCGCCTCGTCTCCGACGCGAAGCTTCAGCCCCGCGATTGACGTTCGCGCCAACAGCGAGGAGATCGTCTTCACCGCCGATGTGCCGGGGCTCAAGGAGGAAGACCTCGAGATCACGCTCGAGGAAGGCGTGCTCACCTTCAAGGGCCAGCGGCGCTACGAAGGCAACGGCAACGACAAGGTATGGCTCGGCCGGAGCTACGGCGCGTTCTCGCGTTCCTTCACGCTCCCCGACACGGTCGATCCCGACAAGCTCGAGGCCACGCTCGCCGACGGCGTCCTCACCGTCCGCGTCGCGCAGATGCCGAAGGCCAAGCCGCGCAAGATCACGATCGCTCCGTCGAAGAAGGCCGCTGCTCCTCAGCTCGGGCATGACCTCGAAGCGAAGGACAACGGCGAGTCGAAGTGACGACGTCGACCCTCAAGGTCGTTCACGAAACGTCACGACATGACGAACGGGGCCGCGCGGCGCGAGAAGCCGCACGGCCTCGCCTTCCTTCCATGCGGCGCCGGTCGATGGCCCGCCATCGAGGTTGAGCGCAGACTCACAGCCCACCGCCGCGAGGTGCTTGGCGAGCGCGAAGAGAGACGGCCCCGGGCTCTCGCCGTCGTCACTACCGCGGACGATCACGGCGTCGATCGTCTTTCCGGCGTCGCGGACGCAGAGCGCCGTCCGCTCGGCGCGCTTGCCGTCGTCGCTCTTCACGTTCGCCGTTCGATCGACGACGAGCCGCGGCCTGCACTGCAGCGCGAAGCGACCGCCGTCGGGGAGCTCGAAGCCCTCGGAGGCGAAGAGCTCCGCGCGCGCGTTGCCCTCCGCGTTCGTGTCGAGCGTGAGCACGCCGCCCGAGAGGTTCTTCGCGAGCTTCGAGAGGACGACGCCGTCGGAGATCACGAGCCCGACCGGCTTGCCGGACGGATCGAAGAAGCCCGCGTTGATGACGAGCGCGGACTCCGTGCGCTTCAAGACGTCGTCGAGCGCCGTCGACATCGACGCATCTTCCACGCGCACGTCGTAGCGATCGAGGTCGAACGACCACGTACGAACGGCGTAGCGCCTCGCGTCTTCGACGAGCGCGTCCGCCTTCTTGGCGTGGGCTTGCGCGTCCGCACGAAGCAGCGCAGACGCCACGTCGGCGCCGTCGTCATCATCGTCCGCCGACGCCGCGGCGCCTCCCGCCGGTGTGTGCGGAGGGTTGCGGGGCCGCTTCGGGCGTCGCGCGAAGAACACGAGCGCGAGCGCGCAGAGGATGATGGCGGCGAACGTCGCGACACGAACCCCTGCGCGGCGGCTCAATCGCCGAGGTTGACCGTTTCCGGTGCGCGAGCGCGACGGCACGCGCGGAGTCTTATCAGGGCGCGAGGCGTTTCTTCAACGCGCCCTGACCAGACCGAGCTTCTTTATCGCCGAGCTCTTCGCCGAGCGAACGTGAGGCTTACTTCGCGCACTCGCCGTTGCTCGAGACGGACACGCCCGCAGACGCCGCCGAGCACGCGTTGCCGTACGTGTTGCCGTCGCAGCCGCAGACGGGCTGGTAGAGCTGGATGCACGCCTCGGGCTTGTAGGCGCACTTGCCGGGCGCGTCGGCCGCGCCGCAGATGTCGCCGACGGCCCAGTTGCAGAACTGACCGGCGTTGCAGTGCGTTTGGAAGACGGTGTGTCCGCCGCACGACTTGCCCTCGGTGGGCTGCATCTTGAGGTAGATCTCGGAGGCGATCACCTTCGGGCCGCAGTTTGCGGTGGGGAGGCACTTCGGGAGAAGGAGGCCGCCCGCGACGAGGATGCCGTCTTTGCTCGCGCCGATGTCGTTCGTCGCGCGGTCGATCGTCTCTTGGCTCGCCGGCGTCGACGTCTGATCGAGGACGGTGGCGATGATGTTGTGCTTGTCCGAGCTGTTGAGATCGTACGCGGTCGTCGACGGGCACGGCGCCTTGATGCAGCGGATGCCGTTGTCGGCGATGCGGAAGAACGTTCCGTCGGCGGGCGAGCCGGTCGCGCCAATCCACGCTTCGTTCGCCTTGAGCACGCCGATCTTGAGGCTGCTGAAGGTCTTCTTGTACATGCGCGCCTTGATGAGGCCTTGGCCGCTCTCGATCGACTTGCGCGCCTCGTCTTGCTCACGCTGGGAGAGCCCGACGCCGCCAAGCTCGATCGACGAGACGTAGCACTCGGCTTCGAGCTTGCCGCTCGCGCACATCGTCTTGGCTTGGTTGACGCGCTTCACGAAGAAGCCGCCACAGATGGGGGAGATGCATTTGCGGAAATCGCGACGCGTCACGATGAAGTAGCCGAAGTTCGACGGGCCGCTCGTGATGGCGTCTTCGGTCGAGTCGACTTCTTCCTCGGTTCCGTCGTCAGTCGACGCGGCGTCATCGCTTTGCGCGGCGCACGCGAAGAGGAGGGAGGAGGAGAGGCAAAGGGCAAGAAGGGCTGAAAGCTTCATGGGAGGTGCGCCCATGTAGCACCTCGGCCTACCGGTTCAAGTGAATCTGGATTCTTTCACCTGCAAAGAATTGCCGCTGTCCAAATAGGCCGCAAATCCCTGCATTTCCGTGCGCGTCTCATCTCGCGTCTCAGGTCCCCGCCGAAGCCTATTCGTGAGGCGACTGCACTCTCGCGCTTCCTCTGCCGAAGTCCGACGCCACTTCGGCAGAGACCAACTCGCTCCTCTGCCGAAGTCCGACGCTACTTCGGCAGAGCCCAACTCTCTGCCGAAGTCCGACGCTACTTCGGCAGAGGCCAACGCTCTCTCTCTGCCGAAGTCCGACGCCACTTCGGCAGAGCCCAACTCGCTCTCTCTGCACGAAGTCCGACGCCACTTCGGCAGAGACCAACGCGCTCCCTCTGCCGAAGTCCGACGCTACTTCGGCAGAGACCAACGCGCTCCCTCTGCCGAAGTCCGACGCCACTTCGGCAGAGGCCAACGCGCTCTCTCTGCCGAAGTCTTGTCGTGCACGAGGTCGCCGCCGGAACGTTGCCGAGGACGCCTTGTTGAAACGAGTAGCCCGTTGTCACAGCTCGCGATGGGGGCGCCGAGATGCCTTGTTGAAGGGAGGGAATGTCCTGAGCCATCCATGTCTCCCTATCCCGTGAAAATCCTCCCGCGAACGACAGACGAGACAGAGAGACACGTGACCAGGAAGCAGCGCACGTGAGAGAAATCAAATCCTCTCCCTGTCTTCCTGTCTCCCTGTGATTTTTCTTCTTCTTCTCTCAGAAGTGGAATGGACAGCCGAAGTCCGCGCCACTTCGGCAGAGCCCACGTCTTCGCCGAAGTCCGCCACTTCGGCAGAGCCCTCCTCAAAGAACGGACACGATCGTCATCTCGCGCATGCTCGTCTTGCCGCGGAGGTCGGTGCCGCGCACTTCGATGACGTCGCCTTGCGTTCGACCGAGCAGCGCCTTGCCGAGCGGGGATTGCGGCGTGACGACTTGAGCGGAGAGATCGCCGGCCGACAGCACTGTGCCTCCGCCGAATGGCGTGACGAAGAACGTCGTCTTCACTTCGTCGTCGTCTTCGAGCACCACGATCGCCGACGCTTGGATGACGCGACCCTCGCGGAAGTCGAGGATCTCCATCGACGAGATCGCCTTGATCGCTCCCTCGAGCTCGCGAACACGCGCGGCTTGCGCGCCCGCGAGGTACGACGCCTCGAGCGCTCGCGTGTCCTTGTCGTTCTCCGGCTTCGCCTCTTCGTGTGTCGCCGCCTCACGCGCGTCCTTCGCGGCGCGGCGCATGTTGTCGAGCTCGGCCTCGAGCTTGGCGAGCAGGGACGCGACGAGCGCGCGCTTCGTCTGTGAGGTCTTCTCCGATGTCGATGTACCGGTCGTCGTCATGTCGCGGGTGACGACCATGATGCACGCGCGGGCGCGCTTTCGCTACCCGCGCTTTCGCTACTCGCTCGCCGGGATCAATTGATGCGCGCGGCCGAACCAGTACGCGATCAAATACTCCGGAGCGGGCGGTCGTGCGTCGGTGCTGCCGGCGTAGCGCATCTCGGTCCGGAAACGGTAGATGTCGAGCGCCTCCTCGAAGAGCGGGACGCTCCGGAGCGCCTGGGTGCGATCGGTCGTCGTCCAGTCGTTCTTCCAAGGAAGCGACGGGTACGGCGACATGCAGAACTCGGGATGGATCCGATGGTCGACTTTGTGGATCGACTTCGGGAACGGCATCTCGCGAAGTCGCCAGAGCACGTCGTCGATCAGCGCGGGATCTTGGGGCTGCCCGCCGTAGACGGTGCCGAGCAAGTTCCAGAGCGGCAAGCGCTGCTTCTTCAACGCGCCCCAGCTGTCGGAGATCACGCCTTGGTAGGTCGACTTGCCGTCGCCGCCAACGTCGTACTTCTCGGCGAGCAGCATGTGAAACACGTGCCCGACGAAGCCGAGGTTGAGGCCGCTCCAGTCGGCGGTGCCTTGTGAGTAGAGCGTCGTGTTGTTGGAGATGACGGGCTTGCTTGCGACCCACGCGGCGTCTGCCTTCGCCTTGTATTGGATCTTCGCGAGCGGATCGGTCGTGACGACGGCGGTGAGCCATGCGGAGTCGAGCTCGTCGCTTCCGCGGTCGACGTTGATGTCGTCGGAGAGATGCTTGGCGTTCGTGCGGATGCGCGCGCAGAGCGGATCGTTCGGCGTGGTCGTGCAGACGAGGCGGTTGCCGAAGAGGTACGCGAGGTAGAGCCCCTTCATCATGTCGTTGTTGCCGCCCTCGAGCCACTCGAGGCCCGAGAGCGCGCCCGCGCCGGCATGCCACGGTGGCTGCGGGTTTCCTTGCGCGACGCGGATCGCGCGCGCGAACTGCTTCCAGTCGCCGGTGACCTCTTGCAGCTTCAAGATGCCGTCGAGGGTCTTCAGCGCGTTCGCCTTTGCCTTCGCGTCGCCGGTCGCTTCGAAGCGATAGACCTGGCTCGCCATGTACACGCCGGTCCAGAGGGCCGCCGAGATGTGCACCTGCTTCGGCTGGCCATCCGGCGCTGCGTCGAGCAGCATACCCGTCGTCGGATCGATGAAGTCGGTGTCGATCTGCGCGTCGAACCCGGCCGCTTTGTCCGCGAGCGTCTTGCGAAACGCGTTCGCTCGCGAGAGCGCTTCTTGCGTGCTGATCGCGTCGACCGGCTTGTTGACCACGCGAAGGACGTTCGGGTTCTGCCGGTAGAAGTCGAAGTCCGTCTTGTCGATGATGAACCCGTGGATCGCGGCGTTGAACTCGGGACGCGACGCATACGGCTTCACCTCGGGGAGCTCTTGGAAGGAGCTGTACGTCGAGAAGAAGCCCGTCTTGATCGCGGCGCTCGGCGGATCGTGCCCGGGGACGATCGTGCGTGACGTCGTGAAGATCGGGGTCGCGCCGTTTGGGGTTTTCTTCTCCCAGGTCTCGGCGCCGTCGATGTTCGTGCCGGCGTAGCTCGCCGAGCCGGCGCCCTTGGCGAGCGTGATCGTCCCGCTGACCTTGACGGTCGCGTCCGTGAGCTTGTGCTCCACCGCGTCACGCTTCGGGATGAACCCTCGCGGATCGAGCGTGACGTCGATCGTGAGCGACGTCTTCGGATCGCCTTTCGCCTCGCCCATCCACGTGACGTTGAGCGCGCGGCCGTCTTCGACGGTGACCGCGTCGTACTGCACCGAACGGAGGAACGTCGTCTTGCCGCCGTCGAGGCGCACCTCGGCCTTACCGTGGTAGGCGCCTCGTGCGTCTTTGCCGGAGACCGACCAGACCCCGGTGAGCTCCGTCGCAGGGGAGCCGTCGGTCGGTCCTCCGCTCGCGCCGCTGCTGCTGTTCGCGCCGCTGCTGCTGTTCGCGCCGCCGCTGCTCGCGCCGCCGCTGCTCGCGCCGTTGTTCGAGCTCGCGTCATCGCCGCACGCCGCTCCAACCAACATCGAGAGGAGGAGAACGGGAACCTGAAATCGCGCCGTCTGCATCGGCGCGGATACTAAAAGGCGCGCCGAAAAAGGCTCCGCCGCGAAAGACAATGTAAGAAATCCGCGAGATCACGAGCTTCTTCACTGGGCTCGCGCTCGATCGCTGGCAGAGGGTTAGGCCAAGCCTCTGCCGAAGTGGTCGCGGTAGTCGCGGTGCAGTCGGGAGCCGTCACCGCCAACGCAAACGTGCCGTCCGCGTCGCCCGCCTCGTGCGACCCATGCGCCTCTGCCCACGAGGCCGACAAGAACCTTCCCTCGTGACGGAGCATCTTTCTTGACCTCCGGCCGAGCTGCCATTACTCGGGGCCCATCATGTTTCGCTTCCTCTCGAGCGTTGTCCGTCGCGTCCGCCGCAAGCGCTTCCTCGGTTTGCCGCCGATCGCGCTCGCCGGCTGCTGAGCGCCGTCGAAATCTGGATCGCGGGCGATCCCATTTGGTGATCCGCTGCGATTCCCAGCGCTTGCTAACTACGCGAAGGGTAGCCAAATGTAGGTAGGTGCGCTCCTTGCACACACGTTTGCAAGGGGACTTCGCGCCATGCTTCATCGAGCTGCTCTTCGTGTTGGATTCGGCCTCTCTCTCTTAACCGCGCTCGCGGCGTGCTCCGCCGACGAAGGTGCGGCCGGAGAGGCGGGCGACGAGAGCGATCTCACCAGCCTGACCGCCCGACAGCGGCAGCTCTCCTTCGAGGGCATGGTCTACGTACCGGTCGGCTCGACCGACGAGAAGATCCTCGAGGTCGCGCGCAAGCAGACGCAGACCGCATTCGGGGCGCTGCTTCACGCCGAGGTCGCCGTTCAATCGCGCGAAGTGCAGAACGTCGACGTGGCGAGCTTCAAGAAGCGAACGGTCACCGTCGTCGACGCGTCGAAGCCGAACGATCCCGGCAAGGAGATGCTCGAGGTCCGCTACGTGTACCGCGACAACGCGATCGTGCCGGTCGCGATGTCCCGCAAGACCGCGCTCTCCTTGATGGTGCTCGGCCAAGGCGCCGAAGGAAAAGAGAAGGACGTCGTCGCGATCTGCACGAAGAACGACAAGGAAGCACGGGACGACGCTGCCGGCGGCTTGCTCTGGTACGACTTCGAACCTCAGCGCGCGACGTGTCGACGGGCGATGGAGAAGGAGCAGAAGACCATCGACGACGAGTCGGGCGCGCTCGCCGATCGCAAGAAGATGGTGCCGCTCTCACGCGTGAACCGCATGTTCTTGCCGGTCACGATGCAGCTCAATCGCGCCGACAACGCGACGCGCGCGACGTACCCCGAATACGATCGCCTCTACAGCGGCGCGAACGAGTCCGGCGTGCTCACGATCGTCCTCCTCAACGGACGCCTCGCGCACGATCACAAAGAGGCACGCAAGGACGACGGCTACTACGAGTGGATGAGCGCGCTCGACGCGGTGTTCACGGCTCATCCCGACTTCGAGATGACGAAGATCGAGCCGCAAGAGAACGTCACGAACGTCAGCGCAGAGGGCAAGGAGTACAAGAACCTCAGCTTCAAAGACTTCATCCAGTGGACCGTCTACGGCCGCGGATACCCCGCAGGCATGCCCACGTCGAGCCGCGACAACCTCGCGAAGACGATCGCCGATCGCCTCGACAACCACTGGGTCACCTTCGAGAAGAAGACGATGGTCTCGATCGGCGGTGACGCCCCGAAGCCGCTCACGATTCGGATCGAGACGCAGTTCGGCGCCGACGAAGATCCGGCTCCGCATCGACGCGCGCTCTCACGCGGCGACGTCGTCATCTACAACGGACACTCGTACATCGGCTACGGGCCGCTCGATCCGTCGAACTTCAAGACGACGAGCTTCACGCGCGGCTACCAGATCCTCTTCTTCGACAGCTGCGTCTCCTACAACTACTACGAGAAGGATTTCTTCACCCTCAAGCCGAACGGCTCGAAGGACCTCGACATGATCACGAATGGGATCGAGGCGCCGGAGTATTTGAGCGGCGACGCCGAAGGCAAGTTCATCTCGCGCCTGATCGACGGCTCGGCGCCGAGCTACCAGACTCTGCTCGAGGCCGCCAAAGCCACCGACTCGCTCCGCGTCGTCGACGGCGAAATCGACAACACGTGGCGCCCCGACCGCAGGCCGATTCGGTTTCAGTGACCCGCAGGCAGTGACCATGAGTCGATAGGAAATCGCGTCGGATCCCATGGCCACGTCTCTCAAGCGCTCTCTCGTCCTCATGTGCGTGGTCGCGCTCGTCGGACCGCCTGGCCTCGGGGGCGTGGCGTGCTCGCGGAGCGCGCCCTCCTCGCAGCGCGTCAGCAAGACGGCGGCCGCGATTCAAGGCGGCGCCGCGGATGCGACCGACACGTTCAGCGTCGCGGTGATGGATCCGTCGAACGAGACATGCTCGGGGACGCTCATCGCCCCGAACCTCGTGCTCACCGCGCGTCACTGCGTCGCGACCGACACGGGCGGCTCGTTCGTCGACTGCAGCAAGGACACCTTCAACGCGCCGGTCGCGCCGAGCTCGCTTCGCGTCTCGACCGGCGCCTCGGCGACATTCGCGGACTCGCCCTACGCGGCAGCGAAGGTGCTCGTCCCGTCGAGCAACAAATTCTGCGGCAACGACATCGCGCTGATCATCCTCACGAAGAAGGTGCCTTCGTCCGAAGCCAAGCCGGCGGTGCCAGCGATCGACGCGTCGGCGACCGCCTCGTACGGCGCGAAGATCACCGCGATCGGCTACGGCACCACAGCTCCTGGCGGCGGCGACGATGGCTCGCGTCGAAAGCTCGCCGGCGTCCCGCTGCAATGCATCCCGGGAGACAAGACGCTCGACTGCAACCCGACCGACTACCAGATGACGGCGACCGAGATCGCTGCAGGGGACGGCCTCTGCGAAGGCGACTCCGGCTCGGGCGCGTTCGTCACCGCATCGCTCGCGTCGACGCCCGAGGTCATCGGCGTCTTGTCGCGCGCGTCGGACGACGGCACGAAGTGCATCGACGCGATCTACACGCGAACGGACGCCTTCAAGGCGTTCCTCGTCGACGGCGCCGTCGAGGCCGCGAAGGCCGGGAGCTACTCCGCGCCGACGTGGGCGGGAGGCACAGGCGACGCCGGTCCACCCGAAGAGCCTCCCACAGATCCGGACGCGGGCGCGGAGCCCGAGCCGACGGCGAGCGAAGACGCCGCGGCGCCAAGATCATCGGCCGCACCTCCGGATCCCGCGGACAGCGGATGCAGCGCGACCGGCTCCTCGTCGCGGAGCTCGGCGGGCATGCTCGTCCTGCTCGGGGCGCTCATGCTCGTGACGCGGCGCCGACGCTGACGCTGACGCTTACCAGTGCCAGCGCTTCTTGCGCGGGTGGGCGCCTGGACGTCGCGGCGCCTTCTTCGTGCCCTTGCGCGGCGTGGTGCTACGCGTGACGCGCCGGTGCGTCGGGTTCGCTGCCGACGAGGACGCGTCGGCGGAGGCGTCGAGATCGTCCTCCTCGTCATCGTCGTCGTCTTCACCGCCGTCGCCGCTCGGCCCGGCGTCGAGATCGTCGAGCGAGATCGTGGCGGAGGCATCCGCGTTCGCGTTCGTCGAGGCGTCGTCGTCGCTCGCCGGGGCCGCCGACGCGTCGTCTGCTGTCGTCATGACAGGCGAGCTCGCGATCGCGCTCGCGCTCGTGGTGGACGAGGAGAGCGACGCCGAAGACGCTGTGGCGGCGGAGAGCCACTCCTGGATCGTCGTGGAGTTTCTCCACACGACGAGCGCCGCGATCGTCAAGAGCGCGAACAGCGCGAACGTTCGCATCGGAAGGCCGCGTGGCGGTTCGTCCTCCGCGGCAGACCCTTCCTTCGCCGACGGCGGCGGCGGCATCGACGACGGCGCGACGTTCGCTCGACTGACGACCGCGTTCGCTTCGCCCTTCGCGATCGCCGCCGCTTTGTGACCGACCACGGTGTCGGCAAGCGCGATCGCGGCGTTCGCGTTCGCGCCGTTGACGGGCATCGCCGAGAGGACGTTGAGGCTCGTCGACTCCGTGCCGCGCAACAAGTCGAGCGCGGCGCTGACGTCGGCGCGCATCGCGGCCGCGTTCGGGTAGCGATCCTCGCGCCGGAACTCGAGCGCGTGATCGACGACGCGCGCGAACGGCTCGCTCACGTCGGGCGCGACGGTGCGGAGCTT
>JBGAFW010000075.1:0-53050 GCA_044227045.1 Labilithrix sp. | reverse complement strand
CAGCTGCGGAAGCACTTGGGGCTTCATCCTTCGACGATTTCGAAGATGGCGAGGCGGCTCGCGGAGCTTGGGTTCGTGCGGCGTTTCGGCGACGACTGGGACCGGCGGCGCGTTTACGTGCAGTTTACACGGATGGGACTGAAGGCGTTCAAGCGCGCGTTTCGCGTCGTGTTCGAGCAGGGCGTCGTGGCGGGGGTGTTCACGAGGCTCCTTCGCACCGACGACGAGCTGCTCAGGCACTTCGAGCGGAGCTACGGGATCGTGTACGTGTTTCGGCGCGCGGTCCTTCGGCCGGACAAGCACTTCGTGCCGCCGATGCTCTACCGCATTCCTGACAACCCCTTCGACTGAGGCGCTGGTTGGCGCGGCGAAGGGCGACAAGGGCGAAGGGCGCGGGCCGCTCGCTACCTGACTAGGGGCCGACGGCGGCGATGCCGTTGTCGGTGGAGACGTAGAGGTCGCCGCTCGTGCCGATCGCGGGGGCGCCTCGCACGTTGCCTTTTACGTTCGTGGCGAAGAAGAGCGAGCCCTTCGCGGTGATCGCATAGAGGCGCGCGTCCGTCGCGCCGACGTAGATGACACCGTCCGAAGCGATGACGGGGGTGCCGACCGCGCCTTGCGTTTCGTAGATCCATCGCTTCGCGCCGGAGACGGTGGAGACAGCGTGGAGTCGCTTGTCTTCGGAGCCGATGAAGACGCTGCCGGCGTAGACGGCGGGCGTGCCCGTGATCGGGCCGCCCGTGGCGTAGGACCACTTCTCCTTGCCCGCCTTGTCGATCGCGTGGAGCTTGCCGTCGGAGGTGCCGATGTAGACCGTGCCTTCGCCGCCGACGGCCGGGGAGGCCTTCACCTCTGCGCCGAGATCGACGCTCCACGCGGGTGAGCCGTCTGGATGAAAGGCGTAGAGCTTGTGATCGGAGCTGCCGGCGTACACCGTTCCGTCTTGGCCGAGCGCCGGGGATGAGCCGTTCACGTCGTTCGTCGTCGCGCTCCACCTGGTGGACGCGACGTTGTTCGCCGCGACCGTGATCGCGAAGAGCTTTCCGTTCGTCGAGCCGACGTAGATGGTGCCGTCGGCGGCGATCACCGGTGAGCTCACGAGCTGGCCGCCGAGCGGGATGCTCCACATCAGACGCGCGGGAGGCAACGGTGAGCCGCCGTCGACGCCGCCATCTTCCATCGCGAACGAGCCCAGCATGATGCCGTAGAGCGTGCCGTCGATGCTGCCGGCGACGGCGTTGCCCTTCGCGTCCATCGCGGGGGAGGACCGCACTTCGCCGCCGGTGCGATATCCCCAGCGCGGATTGCCGTTCAGGATTCCGACGATGTCGCCGTCGACGCTGCCGACCCACAAGATGCCTGCGTTCGCGGAGATCGCGGGCGAGCTCTCGCCGCCGCCGCCGACCTTGAGCGGAGCTATCCATCGGATCGTCGAGCTCTGTGGGCCCGCGAGACCGGCCCACCCTGCACGCGTTGGGCACGCGCCGCGAAGTGGCCACACCGAGGAGGGCTCGTAACCGGCGCGGTCTCCGCACACGTCGCCCGCCGGTGGCTCGGCCTCGGGCAGCGGCGGCAGGACGTCGGTCGCGAACGTCGCGTCGACGGCGCCATCTCCGCCCGAAGAGGAAGAGGGCGGCGGCGTGCCGTCGTCATCGCCGCTGCTGCACGCGAAGACGAGGAGCGACGCGAGGCCGGCGCCCGCCGTGATCGCGAACGCGACCGAACGCGCGATCTTTCCGAAGGAAAGTCGCGCCCCCCAAAATGATGATCGCGCGAGGGAGCGAGCTGGCGAACGCAGCAGACGCAGCAGCGACGGCATGGCTTCGAGACGATGCTAGCAGCTATCGCGCGAAGTGGTCCCGTCAGCTTGGAAGCGGACTGCCGATGCGAAACCAGATCTCGCGTCGCACGCCGCAGCGCGAGCACAGCATGCGGGCGACGCGGAGCGGCTTGCCGTCGGGCGTCGTGATCGCGGCGTGCTCCTCGACCCTCGTCGAGCTCGTCTCGCCGCACGCGGCACATCCGAGGCTCAGCGCATGCGGCTCGATCACCGACGCGCTCGTCACCTCGATCGGCCGATCCGTCGCGCCGCCCGCTTCGAGAAGAGAGAGCTTGATGCGCGCTTCGGCGAGCTTGACGACGGCGCGGTCTCGCTCACGGCGCAGCGCTCGTGCGCTCGCCTGCGCTGGTTTCTTCTTCGACATGAGCTCCTGCGCGGAGCATACCAGCTACTTCGTGACCGGAAGAGCAGCGTCGTACTTCGGAGCGGCATCGCCTTCGGTGATCTCGACGACGTGGCCGTTCGGCACGTTCGCGAATTTCTGCACGGTGCCTTCGCTGTTTGGCCAGCGCACCTCGATCGAGTCGATCGCGCACGTCGCGCCAGTACCGAACGTGAGCGTCGTGTCGTGCTGCAAGCCGAAGTGCCCGTAGCCGCCGCCGACCTCTTGCACTTGGCGGACGCCGCCCGAGACGACCGTGACCTTCGCGCCGATCGCCGCGGCGTTCGAGAAGCCCTCGCCCTTGCCGTGCAGGCGGAGCTTCACCCAGTTGCGCGAGGAGCCGATGTTGTTTCGGTAGACCTTGACCGTGCCCTTCGGCGGGCAGTCCTTGTCGCCACTGCAGCGCGCGAGGCTCGTCGCGACGACGAGATCGAGGTCGCCGTCGTTGTCGATGTCGACCGCCGCGAATCCATGCGCGTGGTAGTGACGGATGCCGCTTGCTTTGGTCGCGTTCGTGAACGTCCCGTCGCTCTCTTGATGAAAGAGCGAGCCCCACGTGTCGGGGTAATCGGACGACGAGAGCCAGATGTCCTTCTTCCCGTCATTGTCGGCGTCGAAGGCGCCCACGTCCATGTCGCCGTCGTTCCAATCCGGGATGTCGTGCTTGCGCGCGAGGCTCTTGTCGTCGTTGGCGATGCGCGTGAACGACAGCTTGCCGCCCGCGAGATCGTTGCGGACGATCTGCGACGGATCGGCCGACTGCCCGATGTGCCAGTGACGGATCGTGGCGTGGATGAAGTCGAGGTCGCCGTCGTTGTCGAGATCCGCGCACGCCGTCGTGAACGTGTTGCCGGCGTTGCGCGCGGGCTGATCGTCGAAGCCGGGCGTCCACGAGTAGCGATCGCACTGCACCTTCGGCTTCGCGTCTTCGACGGTGCACTGGGTCGTGTGCTCGCTGCACCAGCAGTGGTAAAATTCGTTGTCCGACTTGAAGTCGACGTCGTCGTCCGCGGCGAAGGGCGTGCCGTAGCCCACCTCGGTGAAGACCCCGTTGTCGTTCCGCCAGAGCTCGTTGTAGCTGCGACCGTACGCGCTGACGATCAAGTCGGCGTCGCCGTCGTCGTCGACGTCGCACGCGGTGACGCCATACGCCGGCTTGCGATTGTCGCCCTTGAGGTAAACGGAGTTGTCCGTCATCGACGGTCGAAGCACCTTCGACGCGGTGCTCACGTCGCCGAACGTCCCGTCACCACGTCCTTGGAAGAGGCGATTGCCAGCGCCCTCGCTCGTCCCGTTCGCGTAGAACGTGCCGACAAAGAGGTCGACGAGGCCGTCGCGATCGTAGTCGGCGAACGATCCGCCTGCCATCGGCAGCGCGAGCTTCGACGGGGCTGACCTCGGCGCCATCGTGAAATGGCCTTTGCCATCGTTCAAGAAGAGCTCGGCGCGGTCGCCCTTCGCTGCGACCGCGTCCGTGTTCGCGTCGATGTACGCGCCGTCGAACAGGTCGAGGTCGCCGTCGTTGTCGACGTCGGCGAACACGCTGAAGTGACTGAGCCGGCCCGTCCCCGGACCGTCACGCGAGTCGAGCAGGCCGCTGTCTTTCGTGATCTCCTCGAAGCGAGCGCCAGCGCGGTTGAGGAACACGCGCTTCGAGGGAGCCTCGGCGGTGTCGCGCTTCGATCCCATCGTGTGGAGGACGAGATCGGGGAAGCCATCGCCGTCGATGTCCGCCGAAGAGACGCGGACGGCCTCGACGTCGCTGAGACCCACGTCCGCCGTGATGTCGGTGAACCATCCGTCCGCAGGGAGAGGCGCGCTCGCGTTCGCGGCGCACTTCGCGGCCGGCGGAGGCGGAGCGTCGCTCGCGGTCGCTGGGTTGGGATCCGTCGTCGTGCTCGTCCCCTCGGACGAGCAGGCGCCGAGGACGGCGAGCCCGACGAGAGAGACGACCGCGAGGGGCAGGCCCGGCAGGAGCGAACGTGTCGATTTCACGCACGCGGAATAGCGCGACCGCGCCGCGGCGCACGTCTCTTTTACACCGTAAAGTAAAGAGACGCGCGGCGCCGCCGGAACGTGAGCCAAGCCTCAGCTTTTGAAGGACAAGGCCTTTGATTCCAGCGACTTGTTCGTGTGAGGCAGCGCGGCGGTGAGCGCGCGGACACGTCTCATTGCTCTTCGCGCGTTCGGGCGGCGAGCGGCCGGCGAGCGCCCGGCGGCCTCAGGTTTCGGTGCGGCTGCGGTGAACGACGCGCGAGGCGTGGTGCGCGACGAACACGACCGCGTACACCGCGGCAACGATGGCGATCGTTTCGATGGTGCTCATGGCGGGTGGTCTCCTCTTCCCCAGCCTCAACGTCTCACGCGGATGTTGCAGGTATGGGGAGCGCAGGTGTCGCTTCGGAAAAACCTGAGACTTCCCTCCACCTTGACACCCTCCTGGGCGACCCCATCTCCTGTGTAGCGACGACATGGCAAACCTAGAGAAAACGACCTCCGGCTCGGCGCATCTTCGTGAAAACCAGAAGCGCCGCGTCGTCATCGTCGGCGGGGGGTTCGGTGGGCTCGAGGTCGCGAAGGCGCTCGAGGATGTCGACGTCGACGTCCTGCTCGTCGACCGCGCCAACTACCACCTCTTCCAGCCGCTGCTCTATCAGGTCGCGATGGCGGGCTTGTCGCCCGCCGACATCGCGTCGCCCATTCGCGGCATCCTCGCCGATCAGAAGAACGTCCGCGTCGTGCTCGGAGAGGTGACCGGGCTCGACCTCGAGAACAAGAAGGTCCACATCGCCGATCCCACCGGGATGCAGGATCTCGATGAGTCGTACGACTGGCTCGTCGTCGCGGTCGGCGCGAAGAGCGGCTACTTCGGCCATGACGAATGGGAGCGCCACGCGCCGGGCCTCAAGTCGATCGAAGACGCGCTCGAGGTGCGGCGGCGGGTGCTCGTCGCGTTCGAGCGCGCCGAGCGCATCACCGATCCGCGCGAGCGCAAGAAGCTGCTCACGTTCGCCGTGATCGGCGGCGGCCCCACCGGCGTCGAGATGTGCGGAGCCATCGCGGAGCTCTCGCGCTACGTCTTGTCGAAGGACTTTCGCGCCGCGGATCCTCGCGAAGCGAAGGTGGTGCTGATCGAAGCCGGGCCGCGCATCTTGCCTAGTTTCCCGGAGGATCTCGCGCAGAGCGCGGTCGATCAGCTCGCCGAGCTCGGCGTCGAGGTGCAGACGGGCTCGCGGGTCGTCAGCATCGACGAAGACGGCATCGAGCTCGAAGGCGACAGCGCCGACGAAGTGCCTGGCCTCGGCGCAGGACGCGAGCGCGAGCGCCTCGCCGCGAGCACGGTGCTCTGGGGAGCGGGCGTCCAAGCGAACGACCTCGCCAAGAGCCTCGGCGCCCCTCAGGATCGCCAAGGGCGCGTCATCGTCGAGAAGGACTGCTCGGTGCCCGGCCAC
Organism: Labilithrix sp.; assembly: GCA_044227045.1. GTDB lineage: Bacteria > Myxococcota_A > Polyangia > Polyangiales > Polyangiaceae > Labilithrix. Next base: position 47,376 of record JBGAFW010000075.1, on the reverse strand, counting down.
CCGGAGGTCTTCGCGATCGGCGACATGGCGCACTTCGAAGAGGACGGGAAGCTCCTGCCCGGCGTCAGCCCGGTCGCGATGCAGCAAGGCCGTTACGTCGCGCGCCTCATCCGTTGGGAAGCGGAGAGCGACGGCGCGCCGCCGCGGTCACCGTTTCGTTACTTCGACAAAGGGTCGATGGCCACGATCGGTCGCTCGCGCGCGATCGCATGGGCTCGCGGCATCAAGATGCACGGCTTCATCGCGTGGCTCGCGTGGCTCTTCATCCACATCTTCTACTTGATCGGATTTCGGAACCGCGTCTCGGTGCTCTTCACGTGGATGTGGTCGTATCTCTCGTACAAGCGAGGCGCGCGGCTCATCACCTCGACCGGCTGGGCTCCTCACGTCGCGAGCGCCCACAACCGTTTCTCGGAAGATGGCGGGGTTTTGGCGAAGGCGAACGCCGCGCCGCGCGTGGCTCCTGCGCGTCCCGATTCACGGCCCCCGAAGAGCAAAAAGCCCGTCCCGGCGCGGGTCTAGCTGCGTCCCGGCGAGGCACCTTCCCTCCCCTGAGTTGACATCCGCGGCAAGTGAGCTAGTAACTCAGACATGAGTTACGCCACTTCCTTTTCGTTGGTCATTCCGGCGGTCACGTTCATGAAACTCGGCATCTGAGCGCCGGTCACGCCGGGGCGATCGTCTCGAGGTCGTAGACCAGCTCCGAGAACACCAGCGGGGAGAGCGCGCCGAATCCATCCTCGCCGCTCGCGCCCGACGAGTGGAGCTGGAGCCGCTCGATCGATTGCGGCTCGATGTCGTCGACCGTCTGCGAAGGATGCCAGCCCGGCTCGGTGTGAAGCACGGCCCACGTCTTCGCGCCGAGACGACGAGCCATCTGGACGACGTCGTCGTTCCATCGCTCCCAGCCCCGCGACTCGAGGCCACGAAGCGCGGAGTAGCCCACCTTCCGTCCGCTGAAGCGCTCGAGCGCTTTGGCTTTGCGCTCGCCTTCGTCGACGGTGAACACCGGCCGCGCGAGCTGCGGAAACGGCTGGAGGATCTCGTAGTCGCCGAAGATCTGTCCCCATCGTTCGAGCTCTTCCTTCGCGATCGCGAGCGGATGGAGCAAGACGACGACGCTCTTTGGCGTGAGGGTGAAGGGCTGGTCTTCGATGTCAGCGAGCGAGCCGTCTTCGGCGACGCGGAACGTCTTGATCCTCGTCTTCGAAGCGCCGTCGCCGCGTGAAGACGACGTGAGCGCGTCTTGGCTCGGGAACGCCCCCCAGACGAACCGCCGCGCGAGGTGGCTCATCCACGGATGCGTCGCGAAGCACGTCAGGAAGACCGAGCCAGCGATCGGCCGCATCGTCCGCATCGCGCGCTCCATGCGAGCGATTTGGAGCGACGCGGTCATCCGTGCGTCCTTCTTCAGCGCCGACAGCCGCGTCTTCGCGACCTTCGCCAAGTCCTTGTCGTCGCTCTTGTTCGGCTTCGGCAAGTCGGCGTGGAGCTTGCCATCCGCGTCCTTCACCTTCGGCAAGAGATCTTCGCCGAAGACGATCTCGAACGACCTCGCGCCGAAGTCGAGCTTGTTCGCGCCGTCTTCTTCGAGGCCGAGCGTCGGCACGAGCCGATCGGCGAGCTCGTCGGCGGTGAGGCCGCGCGCGTAGGCGATCGTGTCGATGCGCTCGCGAGCGCCCGCCTTGAAGGCCGGGAACTTCGACTTCTCCGCGAGGAGGTTGATGTTCATCAGCGCGGAGTCGGTGCCGATGTTGAGGAGCGTATCGAGCGCGGCTTGTGCGCGCGCGCTCGCATTCTCGCCCGGCCAGACCTTGGCGAGGGCCGTCAGCTTCCGCGCGCATTCGTCGTCGCCGAGAAAGCCGACCGCGTGCATGCACCAGATTTGCTTCGCGTCGGCGCCCTTCGCGAGCCAGGTCTCGAAGACGTTCCAGGCGAAGGCCGCACGCGACTCCAGCGTGAAGAGCGACTTCGCGCGCGTCACGCCGGGATGCACCTCGTCTGCGTTCGAGAACGCCAGCTGAACGAGCAGCGTCGTGACGTCGGCTGCGCTCGCGTCGCCTTTCCCCGCAGACTTGACGGGGACGAGCGGCGGGAGATCGGACGGCGACAGCCACTTCGGCAAGACCGGCTTCTTGACCTTCGGCGCGTCGAGCGGATCCATATCGAGCATCGCGAGCACAGACGCGCGGTCCTTTCCACGCGCGCTCGCGAGCTCGAGGACCGACGCGCGATGCCCGCGACCATCGAGGTAGCGAAGCATGCGGCGCGCATCTTCATCGAGCGCGTCCTTGTCCTTCTTCGAGGACGGCGCGCCCGCAAAGGCGAGGTCCAGCGCACCGGCGATCGCGTGGCGAGGATGACGGAGCATCCACGTGCGTGCGACCGACTTGTTCTTCTTTCCGCCGAACGCGCGGGCGATCGCCGGGACGAAGGCGACGTCGCCGAACGGCTGCGCCGCGACGAGCGCGCTCTCCCACGACTCACTCTGCAGCGCTGCGCGAAGGAGCGGCAGGAGCTCGAGCCCGTCCTTGTACATCACCCCGAGCAGGCCATGGTCCACCCAGTAGCTGTGCAGGCTGAATCCAAGCTTCAGGAGACGAGGATGAAGCGCGCGCGGCGCGAGCGCGAAGTCTTCGATCGTCGAAGGGATCGCCCATTTCTCGCGGTGCGCGATCCACCGCTCGAGCATCTCGGGCGTCGCCTTGCGAAGCGACACGTCGTCGATCTTCACCGCGTCGTCGTAGATGCCGCTGTCTTGCGCGATCGCGATCTCCTCATCGCGCCATTCAGCCTCTGGCTCGAGCGAGGCCGGGATCTCGATCACGACCGGCGCCTTCGGCGGCGTGTACGGGATCGGCGTCGTGAGCTCCTCCGGCGGCGTCACGCGAGGACGCGCGAACGGCGGCGCAGGACGGGACAGCTCGCTCTCGAGCAGGGCGAGCAGGTTCTTGTCGTTCTTCTTCTTCGCGAAGGCGAGCACGCGCTCGGGGTTCGCGCGCGCAGCGAGGATGAGCCCGGTCGTCCCCCACACACGCCCCTCTTGCTCGTGCTCTCGATGGAGCGCGCTCAGCACGTCGTCGTGATCAATGTGCGCGATGAGCCGGCACCAGATCGTGTTCTTTCCTTCGTCGTTCTCCCACGGCGACGAGGGCTTCAGTCGCGCGAACGCAGGCCCTGCGGCGGCGCCTTCGAGCTCCAAGATCGACGCGAGATACATGCGTCCGTTGAACGGCGAGAAGAACTCGTGGCGCGTCTCGTTGTTGTTCGCCTTCACGTATCGCGCGAGCGTGTCGAGGTTGCCCGCCGCGAGGCCGCAGGCATGCACGCCGAAGCTGCCGAACTTCGTCACGAAGCCGAGCGCCTTCTCGTGGATCGCGGCGCGCTCGTCGCTCGCCCCTTCGTTCTTGTCGAGCGGCAACAAGAACGTGGTCGTCCAGAAGATGTCGGCGGTGCGATCGCGATCGTTCTCCGGGTTCGCGGCCTCCTCGTCGCACGTCGCGAGGATGGTCTTTCGCGCCGATGCGTACGCGTCGTCCGAGGCGATCGCGAGCAGCTCGCGAAGTCGACCGAAGGGACCGACGCTCGTGTAAGGGAGCTCGTCGTCGAGGCCGCGGTAACATCGCTTGATCGCCTCGTCGAGCCCGATGGACGCGACGAGGAAGTCTGCGGTCGCGTCGTAGATCGCGTCGTGAAAGTCGGCGATGAACGTCTGGTAGCGCTCGAACGTCAGCGACACGAGCGCGACGTCTTCCTCGAAGGTGCCGGCGCGCGGCGCGACGTCGAGGAGGCGTTCGCCGATGAGGCGCCGCGTCTTTGGCGATGTCGTCGTGACGTAGTCCCAGATTCCGCTCGGCCGGCTCTTGACGTTCATCCCGGTGCGGTCCGCAGCCCAAAGGAGGCGACGAAGCTCGGCCCACGCCTCCTCGAGCGAAGGCACCGGGCGGATCGGCGTGGCGATGCCGCCGCGCCGCGGATAGAGCAGCGATCGAAGCTCCGGCGTCACGTAGATCCCGTTCACGATCTCGACCGGCGCGGGCGGCGGCGGCGACCACGCTTGGCGCGAGGTCGAGGGCGGCGGCGCGGCCCAGGCTGGATTCGCGGGCACGGCCGGCGCCTCGGTCGAGGACGACGCGGCGCTCGCGGTTGCCTGGGACGCAGACGGGCGAGCCGCGGGGGGAGCCTTGAGCTCGCCGAGCATCATGATGAGCGAGCGCTGCCCGCCGATCAGCATCGCGTCTCCATAGCGAGCGCACGACCAGAGCGTGCCGCTCGACTCGTGCTGCTCGATGCGTTCGAACGAGGCGCCGTCGTCTTGTGAGAGGAGGATGAGCCCGCGATCGCCCACGACGACGACGCGCCCGTCGGCGAAGTGGTCGACGTTCGTGAGCATCACCGGGCTCACGCCGCTCGGCAGCGCGATCGTCTCGAACGACTCCCCTGCGTCGGTGGAGCGAAGGATCGCGCCGTTCATCCCGACCGCGATGAGCGTTCCCTTCGGCGTGACGACGGCTTGCATCATCCCCGCCTTCGGCGCGGCGCTCGTCTTCTTCACGTTCTTACCGCGTGCAATATACAAATAGCCTTCCGACTCGGACGTGTCGGTGGGGATGAGGACACCGAGCGGGCTGTTTCGCATACGCGCGATCGACTCTTCGACGCCCTTGATGCGCTTCAACGTCGTGCCGTTGGTGGAGAGCGCGAGCCACTTGCCGTCTCCGCCGAACCACATCTGGTCGTCGTCGTCTTCGACCACGCCGAAGAGGCAGCCCTTCGTCTTCGTCGGGACGACCTCCCACGTCCCGCCGAAGTCCGACGACTTCGCGAGATAGCCGTACTCGCCGAGGACCCAAACCTCGCCGTTCTTGCGAATGCACGCGCCGCGAAGCCCGCGACCGCTCGAGCGCCCCTCTTTGAACGTCTTGCCGTCGGTCGACGTGAGGAAGAGATCGAAGCCCTGACCGCCGACCGCGACGATCTTCTCATCGCGCACCGCGAAGCCGAGGACGAGCCCGGGACGCGAGACGCTCGCGGGGCTGACGACGCTCAGCGGAAGGCCGGTGGCAGATGCGCTGGAGGAGGCCGAAGACGAGTCGCTCATGGGACGAACATCTCGCCTCACCCGCGCTTCGTCAACACGGAGCGGTCAGGTCTTCGGCGTGCCGTCGAGCAAGCGTTTGGCCTCGCGCAGCCGCTCGATGGCGCGGGCGCGCTCCCCCTGTCGCGCGAGCTCCCAGCCCTGGCGCGCGAGCGCGATACCGAGCGACTCGGCCGCGCCGGGCTCCTTCGCGGTGACGGCGGCGCGGCGTGCCTTCTTGGACAGCGCTTCCTGGTCGAGCGTCGCGAGCGTGTCGGCGAGCGCGAGGTAACCTCGCGGCGGCGCGCCGTACGAAGCGCGTGAGAGACGCGCCGCGAAGAAGCGAACGGCGGCGTCGCGAAGCTCCGCGTCGCCAGGCTCGGCACGTCGCTCGAGGGCAAGGTGTGCGACCGCGTCGAGCTCGCGCGGGAGATGTTCTCCGGCTTCCGCGGCCTCGGCGAGCAGGCGAAGCGTGCGGGCGGCGCGCGCAGGCGCCTTGTCGCGAATCGCGACGGCGACGTCGAGGATCTCTTGTTGCCGAAAGGCTCGTCGCTTCGTCTCGTCGGCGGGGAGCCGCTCGCCCTCTCGTTGTGGCTCGTAACGTCCACGTAGGATTTCACGCGCGCGCGTGTGCTGTGCGGCGAGCTCGGGCGACGCGAACGCGGCGTTCGCGGCGGCTTCGAGGCGCGCCTCGACCTCGGCGTCGTCACGTGCGCGCGTGATCTGCTCGCATGCACGGAGCACCTCCTTCGCATGCGGCGCCACCTTGGCGATGCGCTCGCGACCAAACATCGCGATCAGGCGATCACTCTCGAGCGGCGTCATCGCCGCGCCGACGTCGTCCGCCCACGTCGCGGCGAGCCGCAGCGCCTTGGCTCGGAACGACGCCGTCTCCGGATCGGACGACGAGGCCAGGTCGTCGAGCACGCCGATGGCGCCCGCGCGAACGAAGCGGCTCGGCGAGAAGAGGAGGACACGTGCGAGCGCGAGCTTCGACTCCGGCGGCGCTGCCGCGATGTCGACCTGGGTGGCCTCCTCGAGCGCCTCGCTCATCGTGTCCCACGACCGCGCGAGGAGGGTCGCGCGACGCACGCGCGCAGCGAGCGCGATGTCCTTCGCGCCTTCTTTCACCGCGCGGTCGACGACCGATCGAAACGCGCCCGCCGCGGCATCGTCCCCGGCGACGTCGAGGCAGCGCGCATGCACGTAGAGCGAGAGCGCCGTCCGGTGTCGCTCCGCCTCCGCGCGCGCGAGCTCCGTCGCGCGCCGGAGCAGACCAGCGCGTGTCATTTCCTTGCATAGCACGGCGATCGAGACGTCCCAGACGCCGCGATCCACGTTGCCCCAGAGCGTGATGAGCTCCCCGATCGCGCCGTCCTCGCGAAGGGCGACCGCACATCGGAGCGCCGCGAGGAGCGCCTTGCCTCGGATCTCACCGTCGGTGGAGTTGCCCGCGAGCGCCTTCCAGGCGACGAGCCCCGCGCGAGGCCCGCCCGTTCGCTCGACACGCTCGGCCACCGCGACGGCAAGAGAAGAGGCGACGTTCATCGTTGTCTCGGCGCAAGCGCTCTCTTTCTCTCGCTCCGTCTAGTGCCCACCACCACGGTCGGTGACCAGGCCGATACTGGGAAGCCGCTCGACGGCCGCCTCGATGCGCTCGATCTCGGCGTCGACCTGCTCGAGCGCACGCCGGAGCTGCGATGCCTCGCGCTTTCCTTCGTCGTTCGTGACCGATGCGAGCGGCTTTTTGACGCTGTCGGAGAGCCAGCGCTCGATGCGCGCTTGCTCGGCCGCCTGCATCGCGCGGATCTCGTCGGTGGTGCTGGGGACGAGCTCCGCGAGCGTCTGCTCGACGCGTTGCGCGCGAAAGCCGAGCGAGAGCGTGCGACGCGTGATGTACGCGGGATCGTCGAGGCGCACGCGGGAGAACTCCTCTTGGTAGGCCGTCTCGCAGAGCGCCTGCACTTCGTTGTACACGCGACGCCAGGTCGGGCCGTCGCTCGCGGAGTGCGCTCCCATCGCCTTGTCGTAGAGGGCGTCGATGCGCTTCTCCCACTCGCTGCGATCCATCCCCATCAATATGCCGCTCGCGCGGTAGACGACGCGGCGGAGGCCGTCGAACTCCTCTTCCATCCGCGCCATCGGCGGGACGAGCGCTTCACCGACGCCGCCGTGGAACTCTTCGACGAGGTGACGAAGCCGCTCGCACAGCGCGGCGAGCTTGTCGGGGTCGGTGTGGATGACCTCGCGGATGCCGACGACGAGGCGATCGGCCTCTTGCGAGAAGGTGGAGCCGAGGCCACCCCAGAGCGCGCGCTTTGCCTTGTCGGCGCGATCGAGCAAGGCCTCCACGTCGCTCGTCTCGCCGGTGGGGCTCGGTGGCGGCTCGATGTGCGCCTGGATCTGCTGCGCGCCGACGGTGGCCTGCGCCTCGAGGCGCATCGACTCGTCGCACCGGAGCACGACCTCGACGGGCGAGCCGACCGGCAGCTCCTTCGGGACGTCGACGGCGAGCGTCTTGATCGGCAACCTGTTCTGCAAGATGCGAAGCACGACCGCGCCGCTCTGATCGGCGGTGAAGAACAGATGCGTGACCTGCGCCGGGAGACCCGTGCCGCGCGCGAGGAGCACCTTGCGATCGCGCTTTCCGCCGCGCACCACCTCGAGCGCGATGTCTTTCGCGATGACCGACGCACGCGAGAGCGCGGTGGGCCTGGGGCGAAGATCTCCGCGATGCAGCGCGAGAGGCAGCTCGACGATCGGAGCGCCGACCGACGTCTGGAGGGCGAGCGTCGCGACCGTCTCCTCTGCTTCGCCGAGCGGGACCTCGAAGCGGAGCGGCTCCTTCGTCTCTTTTCCGAGGGCCGCCTCCGCGAGCGCCTGCTCGCCGTGCCAGATCGCGAGATGCGCGGCGTTCTTCGGCGCCTCCTCGACCTGCAGGTTCAGCCGGAGCTTCGATCCTTGCGCCACGAGCGGCGAGCTCACGCGCACGCGAAGCCCTTGATCGCTGATGACCGTCCCGCCGACATGCGCGGCGTGCACCGCGGCGCCGAGCGCGACGCACGTGTCGACGTCGTCACGCAAAGGCTCCGGGCTGCGCTTGCAGAACGCCTCGGTCACGCGCTTGACGACGAGCGGGACGCGCGTCGACCCGCCGACGAGGATCACGTGATCGATGTCCTCCGCGCCGATGTTGGCGACCTCGCGTGCTCGCGCGAGCGCGCGCTCGCAGCAGGCGATCGTCGTCTCGACGAGATCGCGAATCACCTCTTCGTAGTCGGCGCGGCCGACGTCGCCTTCGAAGGAGATGCTCTCGCCCGCTTTGTCCTTCGCGATGTCGTTCTTGCTGATGTGCGCGACCTCGGTCGTGGAGAGCGACTCCTTGATCTCCTGCGCGAGGTGGACGAGCCGGCCGAAGAGCCTTCGGTCGTCTTCGTTTCCTTTCACGTCGAGGTCGAGCGCGTATCCCTTGTCGACCAGCTGCTTGCGGAGATGCTCGGCGAAGCGTCGATCGAAGTCATCGCCGCCGAGGTAGTTGTCGCCGTCGATCGCGAGCACTTGATACTCGCCGCCGACGCAGCGGAGGATCGACACGTCGAAGGTGCCGCCTCCGAGGTCGTAGACGAGGAAGTTGCCGTCATCGAGACGCCTCTTCCACGTGTGATAGATCGCGGCGGCGGTGGGCTCTTGCAGGATGCCGATCACGTCGAGGCCCGCGAGCTCACCGGCGCGGCGTGTCGCCTCGACCTGCGGCGCATCGAAATACGCAGGCACGGTGATCACCGCGCGCGTGACGGGAAGCTCGAACGCGGTCGCGCCGGCTTTTGTTGGGCCCTTGGAAGCGAGCGTCTCCTTCATCCGATCGCGGAGCTCGATCAGGATCTTCGAGCTCACCTCCTCGGGCGTCAGATCGTGGGGGCCGACCTTGACCGTCGTCTTCTGCCCCATCTTTCGCTTGATCGACTCGATCGGCGACTCGGCGCTGCCGCGCTTGCTCCTCGCGGCGTGCCCGACCACGAAGGCCTGCGCCTTCTCGTCGAACGAGACGGCCGAGGGCACCGTCTTACGCCCGAAGCGGTCGGCGTAGATCAGGATGTCCTTCTCCGAAGGCGGGAGCCACGCGACTTCGGAGTTGGTCGTACCAAGGTCAATGCCGACGGCGCGATCGAGGATGGGCATGGTCGTAGGCGCTCAAGAGTAGTTACTTGAGGCCACGAAGCACAGGGTCCTCCTCGAGAGATCGCGACGGGCTCGGCGGAACGTCTTCACGCGGCGCGCCTTCCACACCTCCCACGCTACGGGCGGCGAGGGTCGCCAAAACGCTTGGTCTTGCGGCGAGATCCCGGAGTCCAAGCTCCGCTATGGGAGAGGTCTCGCCGGGATGGGCCGGGGCCATGCGGCGCCGGGGAAAGGAGGGCGGCATGCCAAGCGGCGCCCTCGACTCGGGGTGCGCGAACAGCGCGGCGCGAAGACGCCGCGCGGGATGAAGCGTGAGCTCCTCCCACGCCGCGCGAATGCGCTCCCGCTCCGCGTCGTCCTTCGCGTCCTCGGCGAGCTCCTTCAGGCGCTGCGTGATCGCAGTGATGCCTTCGCGCGGATCGAGGTCGTAGCGTTCGAAAGGGTTGTCCTCCACCACCTCACGTATCGTAGCACCATGACCGCGGCGCCGCCGGCCCCACGCGACCCGAAGAAGCCGCGCAGGAGCACGTTCTTCTACGTGCGCGTCAGCGTGCTGCTCCTCATCCTCTTCATCGTCGTGCTCTACGCCGTGCGTGACGTCTGGTCACGCCGCGCACGCAACGAGTGGACGCGGACGCTCGACGTGGCGGTCGTCCTCGTTCATGTCGAGTCGAGCGACGCGATCGATCCCGAGGCGATCCAGAGCCTGAAGGAACGCGCGGCGGTGCTCGAGGCGCGCCTCACGTCGGAGACCACGCGCCTTCGCTGGAGCCACCCCGACGTGAAGGCGCCGTTTCGGATCCGCGTGTTCGGACCGATCGAGGTTCATGCGCCTCCGCCGACGCCGGCGAGCGACAGCCCGGTCGATCTCGCGAAGCAAACAGTGAACATGAAGACGTGGCTCACGGGCGTCGATCCGAGCGCAGGCGTGATCCCCGAGCATTGGGACACGCGCATCTACGTCTCGATTCAGCGGCCTCGATCGCAAGACCGGAGCTTTGTCGAGGGCGCGAGCGAGCAAGACGGCCGCGTCGGGGCGGTGGCGGTGGAGCTCGCGCTCGACATGGTGGACCTCACGTTGTTCGTCGTGGCGCACGAGCTGATGCACACGCTCGGCGCGACCGACAAATACGACGCGTCGGGGCGCGCGGTCGTGCCGGCAGGCCTCGTCGAGCCCAATCGCCAGCCGCTCTACCTGCAGGCGTTCGCGGAGGTGATGGCGCGCAATCGCCCTGTCTCATCGAGCGCCGAGGCCGTGCCGCAGACGCTCGAAGAGCTCGGCGTCGGCGAGGTCACCGCGCGCGAGATCGGCTGGCTACGCTGACGTCTGCTCAGTGAGCCTTGCGCTGCAAGGTCCAGAGGATCCAGTTCGAGGACGTGACCGAGGACGAGATCGACCACCCGTCACCGCCGAGCTGGTTGAGGAGCGTGGTGAGCTCCGCGCTCCCGCCGAGGCGAGACTCCTTCTTGTTGTTCGCGAAGAAGAGCGTGAACGACGGCTGAAACGTCTTTGCGTCTGCACCTGCTGGCGCGGACCAGTACCACTCGATCATGCAGTGCTCGTAACGTTCGAAGGCAGCCATCTTCGTGTTCCTTGTCTTGTCTCACTTCTAACGCTGCTCGCGCGGCGCCGGCGAACAAATCAGACCGTGATGCGGCCCTTTTTGACGCGTTCGAGCAGATTCTTCGCCTCGGGGAGCTCGCTCGTCGTCGGGTAGAGCGCCTCGGCCCGCTCGATCATCTTCTCGACGCGCGACAGCTCATCACGCCGCGCGAAGACGACCATCTGGCGCATCGCGCTGATCGCGCTGTCGCAGAGCGCCGACGCGAGCACGAGGCGACCGTTGCGGCTGGCCTCGCAGATCCTGACGGCGCGCTCCGCCGTCTCGAGCTTCGACGGGAGGTCGCGATCCACCTCGGCCATGAAGACGAACATCTGCGCACACCCGGCGGCGTAGGCGATGCGCGATGGGTCACGTTCGATCCGCGACGCGAGGCTGTCGAACATCGGTCGAAACGGATCGAGCAAGTAACGGAGCGCGTCCCAGTTGCGTGCGCGATAGAGCTCCCACCCAATCTTGTCGACGCGCTCGACGACGAAGTGCTCGACCGCCTCGTCGTTTCCCGTCCAGGTCCACACCGGCACCGCGCGAAGAAGGAGCACGCGACCCGACGTCGCGAGCTCACCGCGCACGCTCGCCTCATCGAGGCCCTCGCTGATCACGGCGAGCGCCGACTCGATCGCTTTGTTGCGGAGACGCTCGGCCGACGATCGAACGTCTTGCGACATTTGCGGCGATGCGCCCGCGAGCTTGAGCGCCTCGTCGGCGCGAGCGAGCGCGATCAGTGACGCGCGGCCTTGGGCTCCGAGCTCACGGGCAGCGGCGTTCGCGCGGCGTGCGATGTCCGCCATCACCTCGAGAGGAACGCGCTCGGGAGGGATAGTCGCGTCGGGAGTGCGCACGCGGTTGTTCGCGCCTGCTCCGTTCTTTTGCGCGCCCTTCAGGATCGCGTCTTCGAGCTTCGCGAGGTACGTGCGCTCTTCGGCCAACGCGATCCACGCGGCGAGCGACCGGACCCACGCCGTCGCGGCGATGTCAGGCTCGCTGCGCTCGAGCGCCGCCGCGCCCTTGGCGTGAAAGAGCGCCATGTGATGAAGGAGCTCGGGCGGACAGTCGCGAAGGACGAGCGCGTCCATGAAGCGCGCCAGGATCGTGGGGTCGTTGTCGTCGATCGACGCGCGCACCGCCTTCGTTCCATTCGGTAGCTTGCGGAGCTCGGCGACCATCCCGCCGGCGCGCGAATGAAGCGCCGAGGACGCCGGCGTAGGCGCACGCGTGTAGAGCCCGAGGAGCCGCTCCGCCATCGTCTCGTCTTCCAGACGCTGGAGAAGGACCTCGTCCTCGCCTCGCCATGACGCACGCGCCGGCTCTTTTTGTTGTCCCTCTCTCGACATGGTCAACGACGACGCCGCTCACGTTCGGAGCGGGCTTCAGGATAGCGGATCACGTCTCCCGTGCGATTTGCGAAGCCCGCGAAGGTTTGGCTGAGCTTCCCGTACCCCCAAGAAAGCTGGGCGAGAAGAGCTGGGCGAGGGGCTGGCCGTTGCCAGAGAGAGCCCCTCTACCTACTGTAGAGGGTGGTGCAGCATCTCTCACCGTATCGCGTGTCCGCTCGACCGGAGCCCGAAGGGCCGGACCAGGCGGATGAGTACGAGGCTCGGCTTCGCCTGCGTGCTCGCCGCACGAAGCACGCGGTGGTTGGGCTGATCACGGGCTTTGGCGTGCTCTCCACGCTCGCGTCCGTCGAGCGATCGAAGCACGTCGACGAAGAGGCCGCGACGCAGCGTCGCGAGACCGAAGCTCGCGCGGCCGAGAAGATCGAAGACGCGAGAATTCGTGTCGCCGCCGCGACGAAGGTGGTCGAAGAAGAGCAAGCTCGCTTCGAAGAGACGATGCGCGCGGCGATCCAGGATGGCTCGCCGCTGGCGGAGCTCGGCGCGTCGCCCTCGCGCCTCTGCGACGTGAGCTTTCCCGAGCGGGTCCCGTTCCGATCGGGCATCGGATCGAGCCGCTTGCCTCTTCTTCGCGTCGACCGCTCCGATCGCGTCCTTCCGAGCCCCTCGCTCGCGCGGGTGCTCACCGACATTCATCGCGCCGAGGAGAAGTTCGGGCAGGGCCGTCACATGGAGGCGATCCTCTACTCGAACGCGCTGAGCGACGTGCGAGGTCGATTGAAGTACGACGTCGTGCTCGCGACGTCGCTTCTCCAGCATCCGCAGCCAGCGGGCGCGACGAGCTTCGATCCGGGTGAGGCGATCGGGCGGGCATACGTCTACGATTTCGCCGAGCACCGCGTCTCGTGCGCAGGCGACATCCACGTGAAGAGCTCGAAGAACATACCGTACAGCTGGGCGACCGCCGCGAACGCCCCGGCGTCGCACGATCAAGGCCCGAGCCTCAGCGCGTCGCTCGAAGAGGATTTCGATCGCCAGATCGAGCAGGCGATCACGACGCGCGGCGCGCTCCTCTACGTAAACACCTCTGCCCGCTAACGGCCGCGCCTCACGGGTTGTCCATGCACTCGAGCTTGTAGTGCCGGTGCCCTTGCTCGTCGACCGTGTACGGCGGGTCGCAGTTGGCCTTCTTCGCCGCGGTGGGCGTGGGCGTAGGCGCCGGTGAAGGCAGAGGCGCGGGTCGCGTCGTCGGGTGCGCGCTCGGAGACGAGGAGGCCGTCGCGGACGGGACCGCCGCGGGCGACGCCGATCCATTCGACCTCGGCGACGCGGAGGCAGGCGCTGCGACCTGCGTCGGCTTGGTCGAGGGCTCCGGCGACGTCTGGGTCCCCGCGCTCGCTGAGGGTCGTGGCGTCGCGGAGGGTGCGCTGCTTGGCACGGGGACCGTGACCGTCGCCGACGGCGCCGCGGCGCCCGCAGTGCTTCGTGCGTAGAGCGAATACGCGCCGAGGGCTGCGCCAACGAGCGCGAGCGCACCGCAGAAGCTGACGAGCGCGATGATCGGCGCGAGGTCGCGGCGCGGTGTGGGGGTTGGCGCGAGCGGGATCGGCATCGCGGTGCCGATCGGCGTTCCGTTCGTCACACCGCTCACGCCCGACTGCGAGCTCGTGCTCGTCTGCGAAGCGAGACCGGCGTCGCTCGACGCAGGCGGCGGCGGCGCGCCATCCATGAGCTTCGTAAACTCCTGGTTTGGTGTGCTCGCGAGCGGTGGACGGATGTCGTCGCTGAACGGAGCGTCGAGCTCGTTCGGCGGAGGCGGCACCGAGTCGATCGGGACGAGGTCACCCGAGACCTTCTCCATCGCCGCGACGCGCTCGGCGCGATGTCGAAGCGCCTCCGGGGCGTTCTTCTCGACCCACTCGCCGACCTCGCTCGGCGGCGCGAGCCCCACCTTCCGCTCGAGATCGAGCGCCATGTCGCGTGCGTTCGAGTAGCGCTTCTCCGGATCGACATCGAGGCCGCGCAGCACGATCGCGTCGAGCTCGGGCGGGACGTCGGGCCGGAGCTCGCTCGGCGCTTGCCACGTGCCTTGCACGACGCGCGTGACGATCTCGACGTCCTTGGCGCCCTCGTGCAGGCGCCGGCCCGCGAGCGCCTCCCAGAGGACGACGGCGGCCGCGAACACGTCGGCGCGTCGATCGACCATGCCCCGGATCTGCTCGGGCGCCATGTAGGCGAGCTTTCCCTTGATCTGGCCTTCACGCGTGACCTGCGCGCGACCGGCGGCCTTCGCGACGCCAAAGTCGAGCACGCGCGCGACGCCGTCCGCGCCGACGATGATGTTCTGCGGAGACACGTCGCGATGAACGACGTTCAAGAGCTCGCCGTTCGCGCCTTTCGTCTCGTGCGCGGCGTGTAGTCCGAGGAGGACACCATGCATGATGGCGGTGATGAGCTTGATCGGGACCGTCTGCTTCGACGCGCGGCAGGTTCGAAGCAGCTTCGAGAACGACTCACCATGGACGTATTCCATGATGAGGAAGAGCCCTTTGCTCGACTCGATGACGTCCACCATCGGGACGACGTTCGGATGGCGGATGCGGGCGACGATGCGCGCCTCATCCATGAACATCGTCACGAAGTCTTGGTCGCTCGTGTAGTGCGAGTGCAGCCGCTTCACCGCGACCGTACGACCAAAGCCGACCGAGCCAAGCAGGCGTCCGAGATGGACCGTCGCCATTCCGCCGGACGCGAGCGCGTCGAACAAGGCGTAGCGACCAATGATGAGCGGCTCGGGTGCCGAATCCGTCACCCCACTCTCATTCGGGCGTTTGTGCGCCGAGTCGTTCGAAGACTCGCTCTTCTCGGCGCTGGCTTCGGATGACACAGCGTCTCAAGCCTATCAGGACCGCGACAATCGAGACAAAGCCTCGCGTGTTTCGCACAAAACGCGACGCGAGCCTCGCCCACATGTGGCCGAGACTCGCGCTGGTAAGTGGAGCGGTTACTCGTCTCTCGGCCAAGGCCGATCACACGAGAAACGCAGGCTCGTTCGTCGTTACGGACCGCCCGCCATGTCGTTGAGGTCGCCCTGCAACGCGAAGACGGGGAACAAGAAGTAGAGGACGATGTTGCGACTCGTCGGCTGCATGCCGCGCATCTGCTTCGCCTTCTGCACTTCCTTCGGGACCATCGTGAGCCAGTAGATCAGGTTGTAGATCGGGATGAACACCGGCCAACGCGGGAACGCGGGGTTGCCCGCGGCGTTCCTCATCTCGTCGAGCGCGCGCATCATGTTGATGAACCACCAGATGAGCGCGCCGAGGTTCACGAGGCTTCCGACGTACGCGATCGGGTAGATCTCGGTGATGTTCGCGATCGTCTGGAAGATCGGCGGAACGAAGATCATGACGAGCTCGGGCATGATGCCGACCATGAAGGCATTGCGCATCGTGGGCTTCGCGCCGGGCGCGCCGCCGTAGCCCATGCCGGGCATACCCTGCATGCCTTGCTGCATCTGACCGAACGCGCCCTGCATCGCGCCGCCAAATCCGCCGGCGGGCTGCTGCTGGCCGTAGCCGGGCTGACCACCAGGTTGCTGGCCGTAACCAGGCTGTCCCGGCTGCTGGCCGTACCCAGGCTGCGCGCCCGGTTGTCCGTAACCACCGGGTGCTCCGCCAGGCGGCGCGCCAGGTTGACCGTAACCCGGTTGCCCCGGAGGTGCTCCCGGCTGGCCGTAGCCCGGCTGCGCACCTGGCGCACCCGGTTGCCCGTAGCCACCCGGTGCTCCACCCGGAGGTGCACCCGGTTGTCCGTATCCAGGTTGTTGTCCGCCAGGAGGCTGACCGTAGCCACCTTGCTGTTGCGGCGGCTGACCCGGTTGACCGTAACCACCTTGTTGAGGCTGGCCGGGCTGACCGTAACCACCTTGTTGAGGCTGGCCGGGTTGTCCGTAGCCACCTTGTTGCGGCTGGCCGGGCTGACCGTAGCCAGGTTGTTGCGGCTGACCGTAGCCACCTTGTTGTTGTGGAGGGTAGCCTCCGCCGCCGGGCGGATAGCCGGGGGGATAGTTGCCACCGGGGGGTTGGTTCATGGCGGTTATCTTACGCTCGGTTCGCGTCCGCGATCACGTTTTGTTCACACGCACGCCGGATGCGAAAAAAGAGCTCAAATGCCGACAAAACAGGCGGTCGGGGCCTTTGACAGGACACGCGACCTGTGGACGCGATGTCGAATTCGGATCGCGAGAGGCGTTTAATATGCGCCCCGATGGGCAGGCCGATCGACCTATCGATCGGCGCGTAACGCGACGTGATCAGCGTGGGCGCGACCGCGGAGCAGCCAACGAGCTACGTGTAACATGCACAGAACTAGATGCAGGATGCACGTTCGTGCCGGCCGGTCGCTGCGGCGCGGGCGCCGGCTTCGCGGGGGCGGCAGGAGCAGCGGCAGCTACAGCCGGGTTGGCAGGAGGCGTCGCGCTCGGCGGAGATGGTGGTGACGGCGCGGCCGGCGGCAACGGCTGCGCGGCCGGCGGCGGCGGCGCGGCGGCGGCGACCGTTTGCTCCGTCTGCCGCTGCTCTTGGGCCTCGAGGACGCCGAGGCGATGGATGAGGATCGCCACCGCGGCCGCGACGAGCACGACGGTGCCCGTGGCCATCACCGCCGACTTGGCTTGCCGGCTTCGCTTCGCCGCCGCGAAGTGTCCCTGCGTGATGTGATGGCGGCGGCTGATCTCGGTGGGGTCGGGCTCGGTGGTGAACGCGCGGCGCGCCGCTGACGGCGGAGCGCTCCCGTGATGAACGACCATCGGCTCGACGCTCGGAGAGGCCGCGGGATACGGCATCGAGGAGTACGGCGCCGAGGCATACGCCGCGGCCGGCGTGAGCGGCCGCGCGAGCGGTACCGCCGAGATCGAGGAGAGCGAGCCGACCTCGCTCTGGATGTTCACGAGGCCGCTCAGCACGCCGAACGATCCGAAGTACGCGAGCGAACGCGCGAAGAGCGCCGCCGACGAGAAGCGCTCGTCGCGATGGCGCGAGAGCGCGCGCTCGACGATCGCGATGAGCCCCGGCGGCACGTCCCGGCGTAGCGACGAGATTGGACAGGGAGCTTCGGTGAGGACGCGATCGAGCACCTCTTTGACGCTCTCGCCGACGAATGCCATCTGGCCGGTGATGGCCTCGTAGAGGATGCAGCCGAGCGCCCAGATGTCGACGCGATGATCGACGTTCATCGGATCGCGGATCTGCTCCGGCGGCATGTACGCGGGCGTGCCGAAACTTCGCGTCTCTTTCGTGATGCGCTGCTTGCCGTTGATCCCCACGTCGGTCGCCTTCGAGATGCCGAAGTCGAGCACCTTCACGCGCCGCGACCCATCGGGGCGGCGCGCGAGGAAGATGTTGGCGGGCTTGAGGTCGCGATGAACGATCCCCAGGCGATGCGCCGCGGCCATCGCGTCGAGCGCCTGCAGGAGGTAGTCGACGGCCTCGACGACATCGAGCTGTCCGCGATGAACGATCTCTTCCTCGAGGTCGTTGCCCTCGAGGTACTCCATGATCATGTACGGGATGCCGTTCGGCATCATGCCGACGTCGGAGACGCGGCACACGTAGTCGGACTGAATCTTCGCGGCGGCACGCGCCTCGGAGGCAAAGCGCGCGATCGACTCCTCACGCGTGCCGAAGCGATGCGCGATGAGGAACTTGATCGCGACCACTTGGTCCAGCGTCAGATGGCGAGCCGAGACGACGAGGCCCATCGCGCCGAACCCGAGCACACGCTCGACGCGATACTTGTCGACGACATCTCCAATCTGTATCGGGCAATCCGAAGTGAGCTGCAGGACGTCCTCTCCTCTCGGTCTCGTTCGCGGCCCCCATATGGAAGATAGCGGAAGGGCTCGAAGAGGAAAGGTCGCGACCTGACGATTTGCCTATTTTTTCGAGGGATTGTCGACGTTGCGAGCCGAGCACAAACGTCTCGGCGCCGTCTTTCGATCCACGCCAGCGTGGGTCTCCACCCCCAAGCGACGCCGAGGGTGGATCACGCGAACTGCCAAGCTTGATTACGAACGCACACGCACCGAGATCAGGCGCGTTTCAACGTGAGCAAGATGTTGCAGTGATGCAGGTTCGAGCGTGTAGGCGGTGCTGCCCAAGCAACAGCTCACCAACCGCACTGCTCGCCTTTGTTTTGATCTTTCAACCACGCGCGGAGCGGCGCGAAGTATTCGACGAGCGCGCTCGCGTCCGCCTTGGTCTCGCCGCTCAGCACCGCGAGCGCCTCCGGCCACGGCTTGCTCTGCCCGAGCTCGAGCATCGCCTTGAGCTTCGCGCCTGCGTCTTTGTTTCCGTAGATCGAGCACGTGTCGAGCGAGCCTTTGTGACCCGCCGCCTTGCAGAGCGCGCGATGGAACTGGAACTGGTAGATGCGCGCGAGGAAGTAACGGATGTACGGCGTGGATCCCGGCACGTGCATCTTCGCGCCCGGGTCGAAGTCTTGCTCGCTCCGCGGCGACGCCGGCGCGATGCCTTGGTACTTCGTACGGAGCGCCCACCACGCCTCGTTGTATTTGCTCTTCGGCGTCTTGCCGCTGAAGACATCCCAGCGCCACTTGTCGATCATCAAACCAAACGGAAGGAAGGCGACCTTGTCGAGCGCCATCTTCATCTGGAAGTTGATGCGGCCCTTGTCGCCCTTCGGCACCGCGTCGAGCAGGCCGAGCGTCTTCAAGTAGTCGGGCGTTACGGAGAGCGCGAGCGTGTCGCCGATGCCCTCGTGGAAGCCGTCGTTCGCGCCGGCCTGAAAGAGCATCGGCTTCTGGTAGTAGTAGTGGAAGTAGTAGTCGTGACCGAGCTCGTGATGGATCGTGATGAGATCCTCCTCCGTCGGCTCGATACACATCTTGATGCGGAGGTCGTTGTTCCACGTCACGTCCCACGCGCTCGCGTGGCACATCACCTCGCGGTCCTTCGGGCGCGTGAAGAGCGAGCGCTCCCAGAACGTGTCGGGCAGCTTGTCGAGACCGAGTGACGTGAAGAACGCCTCGCCGAGCTTCACCATCTTCTGCGCGTCGTACTTCTTCTGAACGAGCTTCTTGTCGACGTCGAGCGATCCCTGCCCCGGGTACGGCTCGAACATGTCGTAGAGCGCGTCCCACTGCTGCGCCCACATGTTGCCGAGGAGGTGTGCCGGGATCGGAGCCTTCTCCGGGACCTTGTCCTTGCCGTACTTCGTGCGGAGCTTCTTGCGCGCATAGCAGTGAAGGTCGTCGTAGAGCGGCTTCACGTCGTTCCAGAGGCGCTCGATGTCGGCCTCGAAGTCTTGCGGGCTCATGTCGTAGCCCGATCGCCAGAGCGCGCCGACGTCGGCGAAGCCGATCTCCTTGGCGCCCTTGTTTCCGAGCTCCGCGTAGCGCGCGTACTTCTCGCGCATCGGGATCGAGATCTTGTGCCAGCTCGTCCACGCCTCGAGCTGCTCGTCGTAGCTCTTCGACTTCTTCAAGATGCGCGAGAGGTCGTCGAGCTTGAGGTGCGCGCCGGAGGGACACTCCTTCGTGACCTTGAGGTCCTCCTTCTTGACCGTCTTGAAGAGCGGCGACGTCGTCGGCGCGCAGTACTCGCCCTTGCCGTACATCGCCGTCATGCTCGTCTGGAGCTGCGCGAGCTCGGCGCCTTCGTCCGCGTTCGACGGCGCCGGGATGACCTGCGCGAGCTTCAGCAGCATGAGCTGCCGCTGCGTGACCGGATCGATGCCCTTCACGTTGTCGAAGCGACGCGCCTTCTGGATCGCGCTCGTGACGTACGCCGCGGTCGCCTCTTCGCCGGAGGCGCCGAGCGCTTCGGTGTCTTCGGTGATGAAGTTGAGGTTGACCCAGCCGGCGCGATCGCGCGCGACCCAGAGCTTTCGCAGATCCTTGTCGACCTGCTCCATGAACTTCTTCGCCTCTTCGGGCGTGGCGGCCGCTTGCGGAGACGGCGTCGTCTGCGGAGGCGTGGTCGCCGGCGGCTCGGCGCACTTCGGGCAGGGCGTCACCGGCGGAGGACTGTCACCGCACGCCGCCACGCCGAGGGCCACCGTGAGGACGGGCAAACACGAGAGCAGAAGTCGCATGCGCATGGCGCCGCTTCTAACCCGAAATCCGGCGAGGAAGAAGAGGCGGCAAGACGGCGGCTCGAGAACGCTCCCTTCGTTCGGAGACATTCGGGAGCGTCGAGCCCGGGACGACGGGTTGTCAGGTTGGCAGCGGCCGGCAGGGCGGGCTCGCTCGGCCACGACAAAACGTCCGGCACGCTCCCCCCGTGGGTGGCGCTCCTTGAATTTCTCGAGAGAAATCGAGCACGCCCTCTGCGGCACGGCGATCGCAAGACCGAGCTCCGTGGTCTTGAAGAAGCTCGTCTCGCTCGCTGTCCCTGCTTCGCTGGCTGCCTCGGCGTTCCTCCACGCCCGAGCGATCGGATCGCTCATCGAGGCCGGGTTCGCGAATGGGACCGAGAGCGCGACGACGGTAGGCTCGCCCATCCTGCCGTCCATCGCGAACGCGAACGAGACGACTTCTTCGACCATGTCCTCTTCGACGCCTGGCAAGTCGGCCGGCGTCATCCTCGATCGAAACGTCTTCGATCACGTGACGGGCTCCCTTCGTCCCACGGACACGGCGATCGCGACCGCGGCGAGCGACGAGGACACGTTCGCGAACGTGCTGCTCGCGCCTTCGTGCGATGGCGTCCGCGCGGTCGTGACCATGCGGGCGGCAGACGCGACGGCGTCGTTTGCGTCGTTCGACGTCGGAGGAAAGCGTGTGCTGCAGAAGCGAGGAGGTGACATCGAGGCGAGCACACGTGTCGTGTACATCGGTGAAGATCGTGTGTGGCTCACGAAGAATGGCGCGCTCTGCCAGGCGCGCGTGTTCGACAAACCCCAGCCTATGGGAGCGTCTCTCGGCCAAGACCCACAAGAGAAACAGAAGCCCTCAGCCAACTCCCAACAGAGCCCCCTCGAAAAGGAGGTCGCAAAGAAGATCGTCAAGACAGGTCCAAACGAGTTTCAGATCGATCGCGGAGCAGTGAACATGATCCTCGAAGCACAGACCGAGCTCATGAAGACGCCGCTCGTCCCCGAGAAAGAAGGCGATCACGTTGTCGGATTTCGTCTCGTGAAGATCAAACCCGGCAGCGTGCTCGCCACGCTCGGCCTCGAGTCGAACGATCGCCTCGTCGCCCTCAACGGCATCGAGGTGACGAGCACCGAGCGTATGCTCGAGGCCTACGCAAGGATGCGCTCCGGCACGATCGATCGCTTCACGATCAACATCGTGCGAAACGGTAAGCCGACGAACATCGACTACGTCGTTCGATGACCTCAGGGCTTGCCGCGAACGAACGCGTCGACGGCCTCGCAGAGCCGCGCGGCGCCTAGCACGACGCGATCGAGCGGCACGGCGGTGTAGCAAAGACGCGCGAACGACGCGTAGTGCACGCCGAAGGCATCACCCGGCGCCAGGAGCACGCCGCGATCGACGGCGCGCTCGAGGATCGCGAGCAGCGTGCGCTCTCGGTCGGGCACCGACGCCGACTCGAGCGCCGCGGAGAAATCGAGGAAGAGATACGTCGCGCCTTCGGCGACGTGAAAGCGAATCGGCGCGCCGGACAGACCGCGAACCACCGCGTCGCGCGCCTCGCGGTAGACGTCCGTGGCGTCCTTCGGGAAGGCCTCATCGCTCAGCGCGGCCAAGGCGGCGCGCTGCATCGCGAGCGACACGTTGAACGCCGTGTGCGTCGAGACGCGGCGCGCAGCGGTGATGACGCGCTCGGGCCCGACGACATACCCCACGCGAATCCCCGCGAGGGCATGGCTCTTCGACAGCGAGTGAAGCGTGATCGTCCGCTCGCGCATCCCTTCGCGCGTGAGGATCGAGCCGGCAGGGGACGTACCGAAGCAAACGTCCGCATACACTTCGTCGGCGAACACCCAGAGATCGTGCGTGCGCGCGAAGTCGGCGATGCGATCGAGCTGACGCGCTGTCAGCACCTTGCCGTCGGGGTTGTTCGGCGAGATGAAGTAGACGGCCTTCGTGCGCTCCGTGCGCGCGGCCTCGAGCAGATCGAACGGATCGAGCGAGGGATCGGCGTAGAGCCGCTGCGTGAGCGGCGCCTCGACCGGCGTCGCGCCGCACGCGGTGAAGACGCCCGGCGCGAGCGGCCAAAATGGCGAGGCGAGGATCACCTCGTCGCCGGGGCCGAGCACGGCGCACGCCGCGCAGTAGAGCGCGTGCGTCCCGCCGTTGCCGATGAGCACCTCGGCGGCTGGATCGAGGTCGAGAGAGGCCGCGAGCGGCAGCGAGCCGCGGCCGACACCGGAGAGAGAGACCTCGTCTCGCGCGAGCCTGCGCTTCAAGACGCCCGCGGCGGCGTCACGGAGCGGCGCGAGCCCTGCGGTGGGGCCATAGCGATGAAGCGCAACGTCGTTCGGATCGAGGTCGCGAAGCACCGCGCGCGCGGCCTCGGGCGGCGCCAGATGCGTGTCGCCGATGTGGAGCGGCAAGAGCTCCTGCCCGCTCGCCGTCATGCGGTCGATGCGCGCTTGGAGCTCCGCGAAGACCGCAGGCCGAATGCGCCGCGCGACATCGGACAGGGGAAGCTTGGTGCTCACCCTGTCAGCCTGTCACCTTTCGCCCGGTCTCAGAAGCCGATTTGGCCGCCGACTTCGGGACCGATGCTCGGCGCGAACGAGTTCAGGAAGGCGAGGTTGCCGCGCAGGCCGAACATGATCGCGAACTTCGACGAGACCGCGTAGCGACCGCCGCCGCCGACGGTGACGAACGCAGGGCCGGCGATATGCCAAGCGTCGACGTCTTTCTTGATCGGCTGCGCGCCGGTGGGCGCCTCGATGACCTGCACGGGGACGTGCGTCTCGAACTGGCCGATGCCTGCGCCGCCGAAGAAGAACGGCGCGAAGCCTTTCTTGTAGAGTGCATCCTTTCCGAGGATGTACGTCGCGCGAAGCTCGAGGTGGATCGGGACCGCGAAGCGGTTTCCGTCGACGCCCGCGGCCTCGCCCGGGTAGCTGTTGAGCACGAGGCCGAGGCGACCGCCGATGAGGACGTTGCCGGTGACCGCGTAGTCGAGCGCGAGCATGATGCGGATGTTGCCGAGCGCGCCGCCGCCGCTGACCTTGTCGGAGCCGCGCTGCGCGGAGTCGACGAGCGACCCGTTCTCACCCTTGCGCGGGTTCGTGTCGCCCTGCCCTGCCGGACGATACGGGTAGTCTGCGCCGTCGGAGTTGACGCAGTAGTAGTTGTTGTCGTTCTGCGGGAACGCTTGGTCGTTCAACTTGCAGACGTTGTCCGCGCTCGGGACGAACGTGTAGTCGAGCGCGCCGAAGACGCCGACCCAGATCTTCGGGCCCTTCTTCTCGCCTTCGTAGTCGGTGCACTTGTTCGCGTTGCACTTCTGGCTCTTGCACTCGGTGTCTTCCTCGCAGAACTCGCCGCCGTCTTTGCCCTGCGGCTCGACCTTCTGCTCGGGACCGGTGGCGCCGCCTCCGCCCTTCTTGCAACCGGGGAAGTTCGGCGGGCAGTCGCCGGTGTCCTGGCACTGCGTGGGAGGGGACGCGTTCGGAAGGTGCGGAGGCTCGGCGACCTTCTCGGTCTTGACCGGGACCTTGTAGGGGTTGTTGCGATCGCCGCCGGTCGCGACGGGATCGTTCGCCGAGTTGAAGCCTTGGATGTAGTACTGCGTCGTGCCCTGCTGGACGTCGGCGCATGGGACGAGACCGCCCCAGCCCTTGTCGCCCATCTTCTTCAGCTCGACGGTCTTCCAGTCCGTCATGCCGAAGCCCTTGTAGCGGGCGATCACCTTCACGAGCGGCTCTTCGCCACCGTACTCGACGTAGACCGGGATCGGCGTGCGCACTTGCTGCTCGGCCGCTGGCGTGTGCGCGAAGTCGCCTTGGGGTTGGCCGCCGCTCGTCGCCCCGCCGCCGCTCGTGCCACCGCTCGTACCACCGCTCGTGCCGCCGCCGGCCGCGCGCTTCTTCGCCTCGGCGAACGCTTGCTCGAGATCCTTCGTCTTGATGTCGGGATCGAGCGCGATCGTGCTGTCGATCTTGATCGCCTCGACGAAGTTGTTGATGCCCTTGTCCTTGTCGATGCCGCCGCCGATCTGGACGACGCCGAGATCGCGTTTGAGCTGGGCGCGAAGCTTGGCCGAGCACTTGTCCGCGCCGCACTGGCCGATCGCGTTCTCGAGCTTCTGCGCCGCCTTCGCGAAGTCGGTCGCGAGGTAGTCGTCCTCCATCGCCTTCTTCTGGAGGGCTTTCGCGGCTGCTTCTTTGGGCTGCGCGCTCGCCGAAGGCGCAACGGAGAGAATGAACAGCGCGATCCCGAGCGACAGGACCGTAGCGAAGAGAGCGCCGGGCTTTTTCCGAGCCAGGAACATCCACGAAGCCGAGGGGTTCACGGGCGGTCCATTACACCGGTTTCGGATTTTTGGGGCTGAGAAAGCACATATCCGCAGCGTCTCTTGTCTTGTCTTGTTCGAGGGCTCCGCCCTTCTGTCTTGTTCGAGGGCTCCGCCCTCGAGCTCCCTCTTGTCTTGTTCGAGGGCTCCGCCCTCGAGCTCCCTCCTCGCGGGTGAGTACACCCGCTGCGGGCAAGGGTTCGGGTGAGTACACCCGGGGCTTCGCCCTCGCGCTCCTTCGCGGCAGGCCAGCCACCGCGGGTCACTCGCTGCGGCAAGGGCCGTCGTCCGAAGGCGAACGGGGCGCGAGCGGTCTTCGCGGCAGGCCAGCCACCGCGGGTCACTCGCTGCGGCAAGGGCTGTCGTCCAAAAGGCGAACGGTGCGCGAGCGGTCTTCGCGGCAGGCCAGCCACCGCGGGTCACTCGGCTGCGGCAAGGGCCGTCGTCCGAAGGCGAACGGGGCGCGAGCGGTCTTCGCGGCAGGCCAGCCACCGCGGGTCACTCGCTGCGGCAAGGGCCGTCGTCCGAAGGCGAACGGGGCGCGAGCGGTCTTCGCGGCAGGCCAGCCACCGCGGGTCACTCGCTGCGGCAAGGGCCGTCGTCCGAAGGCGAACGGGGCGCGAGCGGTCTTCGCGGCAGGCCAGCCACCGCGGGTCACTCGCTGCGGCAAGGGCCGTCGTCCGAAGGCGAACGGGGCGCGAGCGGTCTTCGCGGCAGGCCAGCCACCGCGGGTCACTCGCTGCGGCAAGGGCCGTCGTCCGAAGGCGCGAGGCCAGCCACCTCGCGGGTGCTGCGGCAAGGCGGCGAGGCGGAACGGTGCGCGCGGGCTTCTTCGCGGCAGCCGCCTCGCGGTCTCTCTCTCTCTCTCTCGCTGCAAGGGTTCGGGGAGCCGTTCCCTCAGTGCTCACGTCGTCGGGGTTTTCCCGCCGCCGCGAACGTTGCAATCTGCACGCGGTCGGGCCTGGGTCAGGGCGTGTTGCCCTCGGTCCGAATGAACTGGACGCGCCGATTGAGCGCTTTGTTCGCCTCGCTGTTGTTCGGGACGAGCGGCTGGGACATTCCGTAGCCCTTGGAAACGAGGCGGCTGTCGGGGATGCCCTTCTTGACGAGGTACGCCTTCACCGAGTCGGCGCGCTGCTGCGAGAGCTTCGTGTTGTAGGCCGCCTGGCCCACGTTGTCCGTGTGGCCCTGGACCTCGATCGTGATCTTCGGGTTGGCGGCGAGGACGTCGTTGACCGCGTCGAGGATCGGGAAGCTGACCGGCTTGATCGTCGCCTTGTTGAAGTCGAATTGGATCTGCTGCGTGATGCGGATTTCCTTCGCGGTGACGACCACGAGGCTCGGGCAGCCTGGCCGCGCGGCGTTGGGCTGGCCGGGCGTGTTCGGGCACTGATCGTCGACATCCTTCACGGTGTCGT
This sequence comes from Labilithrix sp., assembly GCA_044227045.1. Lineage (GTDB taxonomy): Bacteria > Myxococcota_A > Polyangia > Polyangiales > Polyangiaceae > Labilithrix. The sequence continues at coordinate 21,285 of JBGAFW010000075.1, read as the reverse complement.
TGTCGTTGTCCTCGTCGGGGCAGCCGTCGTCGTCCTGGAAGCCGTCGAGGTCCTCGGGATCGTTCGGACACTTGTCCTTTTCGTCCGGGATGCCGTCCGCGTCGTTGTCGGTGTCGGGGCAGCCGTCGTCGTCGAGGTAACCGTCCTTGTCCTCGGGCTCGAGCATGCAGGCGTCCTTCGAGTCCGGGATGCCGTCATGATCGGTGTCGGGATCGTCAGGACACCCATCGATGTCCTCGAAGCCGTTGTACGTCTCGCGCTGATCCGGACACGAGTCGAACGTGTCGAGGATCCCGTCGCCGTCGCGATCGCCTTCGCGCGCGAGCGACGGCGCCTCGGAGCACTTGTCGCCCGGGCTCAGCGCGAGGGCCGCCTGCGCGTTCGGCTCGGCGATCTCGAGATGGCCTTGCGCGTCGCTCAGCTTGCCCTGATCGAGCCGCACCTGCGCGAACAAGATGTGCGACTTCGCGAGCGCGAGCTCCCTCGGCGCACACCGCATCGCGCCGTTCGTCTCGGCCTTCTTCACGACCGCGTTGAGGCCGTCGATGCGCCCGCGCATGACCGGTCCGGCCGTGCACGACGTCGTCGCGATGAGCGCGGCGATCGCCGACGCCACGATCGCCTTCGCGCGAATCGTGCGTGGGTGAGCGGACCCGCTCACTTGTCGCTGCTCCAGTCGGACGACTTCTTCTCGTCCTTCTTCGGCGTGTCGGTGCGCTTCGAAGCCTGGATCAGGTCGATCGCCTTCTGCGCGTAGAGCTCGGCGGTCTCGGCGTAGGTCGCGGCATCTCCATAGCTCGCCTCGGCGGCCTGGAGCTGCGCCTCGCGAAGATGCTCGCGCGCGTAGTGATACTCGTACGGTGCCGCTTGCTCGGCGCCCATCTCACGCGCCTGCTCGAGCCGCGACGACGCCGCGTTCACGGAGACGGCGTAATAGACGCCACCGCAGCCAAGCTGCGTCGAGACCAGCACCGCGGCGACCGCCAGCAGTCGTTTCCCCATCGGACGTCACCCACGTTACGAGCGTGCTGGGTGGATAGACAAGGTCTTTCTGGCGCGTGCGTCGGCCGCGTGTCTTGGCACGCGCGTGCTCAGAGGCGGCGGAAGACGCCGACGACGACGCCGAGGAGCATCGTGGGCTTGAAGTCGACTGCGCGCACGAGGATAGGCGCCATCGTCTTGTTCGCCGGCTGGAAGCGGACGTAGTCCTTTTCCGGGAAGTAGTACTTCACGGTGGCCTCATCGCCGATGAGGGCGACGACGATGTCGCCGCGGTTGGCCGTGAGCTGCTTGCGGACGAAGATGTAGTCGCCGTTGAGGATGCCGGCCTCGATCATCGACTCGCCCTGGATTCGGAGGCCGAAGACCTCGCGACCACCCTTGAGCAGGCCGCGGTCGACGCGCACCGTGTCGATGACGTGCTCTTCGGCGAAGAGCGGCAGGCCCGCCGCGACGCGGCCGAGGACCTGAACGTCGACGACGTCGTCGTCGTCGCTGAGCATGCGGAGGTTCGCGACGATGTCTCCACGCGTGGTCGACTCGTCGTCGCCGCGCGCGCCTTCGCTCGCGTCGCCATTACTGTTCGCGTGTGCGGTAGGCCGCAGCGCACGCGACTTCATGTCCTCGCGGGTGAGGTAGCCTTTGCGCTCGAGAGCGCGGAGGTGATCGTTGACGCCGTTCGTCGATCGGATCCCCATCCGCGCGCCGATCTCACGGAGCGTCGGCGGGTAACCGCGATCGGCAATCGACGAGCGGATGAAGTCGAGCACCATCTGTTGACGCTGAGTGAGTCCTTGCACGCTGTTCAGCGTACTGAACACGCGTACCCGAGTCAAGGAAGTGCACATGAAAAGTCGGACATGACCCGCTGACCGCTTGGGATTGCTCGGGTTTTCGAGGTGAAGGAAGTGGGTGGATGTTGTGGAAAAGGTGGTGAAAAGCGAGGCCGATCGTCCTCGCTTCTTCCCTCGAATCACGAACAGAAACAAGCAACCGCGAGCTCTTCCCACGACGCATCGCATCCATCGCAACGCGCCGCATCCATCAACATGAGGATGGATGCGCTGCGTCGTGAGGCGCGCAGATGGGCAGAGCGCGTGAGAGCTACTTCCGGGTGATCTTCCAGACGCTCGCGAAGATCTTCGGCTCCATCGGGTCGCCGTGGCAGGTCTCGCAGCCGTGGTCCTTCTTGTCGGCTCGCTTCATCTTGTCGACGTAGTTCTCCTGCATCCATGTGCTGAGAGCTGTGACGTTTTTCCGATCGAGGATCGTGGGCTTGCCCTGGTGGCAGCTGTCGCAATAGAGCGCGCCGTCGCTCAGCGCGAGCGCGCGCGTGTAGTCGTTCCACATGTGCGTGGTGATCTGCTTGTTCGGCGTCGGCGCCTTGAAGTTCTTGTCGTCGACGTGACAATGCGTGCACTGAACACCGAGCGCCTTGGTGAAGGTGTTCATCACCTCATTTCGCTTTTTGAAGTCCAGCTTGTTCAGGGGTGGCAGCGCCTTCGGATCGAGCCCGATCTCGCGAAGCTTCGCCTCCATCGCGCTCGGAGCGATCGGCTTCATCGGCTCGGCTTTCGGCGGCGTCGCGCTGCTCGAGGCCGAGGCGCTAGGTCCGCTCGAGGCCGACGCGCTCGCCGAGGGCGTCACGGAAGGAACGCTCGAGGAGGAAGGAGCAGTGGTCGCTGGAGTGTTCGGTCCGCCTTGGCCGCCTCCCTCGGGACCGCATGCACCGAGGACACCGACGACCGCGAGCGTCGATCCAACGAGAAACGACGTCGACGCGACCAGGGAAGAAAAGACCGAGGAGCTTCGTGTGGAGGATCGGGCGGAGCGCATATCGCTGCGCCCTGATGTATCAGAAGCGGCCGGTCGTCGACAGGAACGTGAGCTTGTCGTTCGTCTCGCGGAGGCGCGTCGCCAACATGCGGACGCAGCTCCAGAGGACCTCGTAGGCGAGGTCTTTGTGCAAAAAGAGCAGATCGTCGAACGCGTCCTTCGTGATCACGAGCAGCCGGCATCGCTCATGCGCGAGCGCGCCAGCGGACCGCGGCGACTCGTCGAGGAGCGACATTTCGCCGAACACCTCGCCGGGTCCGAGCACGGCGAGCGCCTCTTCGCCCATCCCGCCGACCTCGCGGAAGATACGGACTTTTCCTTCGAGGATGATGTACAGCTTGTCGCCCGGATCGCCGTACGAGAAGAGCCGCGTGCCATAGGCCAGCGACTCTTCGGTCGTCACGTTCGCGATCATCGCGAGCGCCTCGGGCGTCAGGCCGTCGAAGAACGGAACCTTCGCGAGCTGCGCCTCACGTTCGGCGCTTGGCGTGTCCGACGCACCGCCTCCGGCGTTCGACGCGCGATCTACGGTGGCCGAGTCAGACGACACGGCCGGAGCGTAACTCCCGAACGACGCATGCGTCCAGCTAAGCGCGGGTTTCGCCCGAAACAGAGGCCCGCACCGGGCGTGACGCGGTTGGGATCAGTGCGAGGAGTTGGCGGCGAGCCAGCGCTCGGCTTCGAGAGCGGCCATGCAGCCGGTGCCGGCGGCGGTGACGGCCTGGCGGTAGACGAAGTCCTGGACGTCACCGGCGGCGAAGACGCCGACCACCGAGGTCTGGGTCGTCCCTGGTTTCGTCTTGATGTAGCCGTTGTCGTGGAGCTCGAGGAAATCCTTGAAGAGGTCGGTGTTCGGCGTGTGGCCGATCGCGACGAAGAACCCAGTTACATCGACGACGGCTTTTTCGTTCGTCTTGTTGTTCCGGACGCGCACCCCCGTGACCTCCCCCTTCGCGACGTCGAGGATCTCGTCGACCTCGGTGTTGTAGAGGATCTCGATCTTCGGGTTCTTGAAGACGCGGTCTTGCATCGCCTTGCTGGCGCGAAACGAGTCGCGGCGATGCACGAGCGTGACCTTCGAGCAGAGCCCGGAGAGGTACATCGACTCTTCCATCGCGGTGTCACCGCCGCCGATGACCATGACGTGCTGCTTGCGGAAAAATGCACCGTCGCAGACTGCACATGCGCTCACGCCTTTGCCCTGCAGCGCGAGCTCGCTCGGAATGCCGAGCCACTTCGCCTGCGCGCCGGTCGCGATGATGATCGTCTCGGAGGTGTACGGCTTGTTGTCGTCGCCGGCCCACACCGTGAACGGGCGCTTCGAGAAATCGACCTTGTTGACGTCTTCGGTGCGGAGCTCGACGCCCTGATGGATGCCCTGATCGCGGAACGCCTTCATGAGCTCTGGTCCGGCGATCTTCTCGGGAAATCCAGGGTAGTTCTCGACGTCGTTCGTGATCATCAGCTGACCACCGGGGATGCCTCCGCGGGTGAGCCCTTCGAACATGAGGGGCTTCAGGTTGGCGCGTGCCGAATAAATGCCCGCGGTGTGCCCGGCAGGTCCGGAGCCGATGATGATGACCTTACGAGTCTCTTCGCTCATGGTTGCCTCAGCATAAACGGGGGCAGATGAAATCGCTACCGACTCCAAAGGTAGGTCTTCGGAAGGCAGGATCTTTCATCACGATGGGGCTCCGCCCCAAACCCCGCGCTAGAAGCGGTACGAGGCGCCGACGTTGATCACGTTCAGTGAATTCGTGATCGTTCCGAGGTTCACCGGCCACCGCGTACGGTAGGGCTGGCTGCCGTCGCTGCATTTGCCGGGGCCCGTCTGGGTCGCGTCACCCGGGCAGGGCGTTCCAGCGATGGCGCCGATACCGCTCGCGTTCGGATCTTCGCGCGACTGGTCGGCGAAGAAGGTGTGGCCGTAGCCGACCATGATCTCGATCGCGTTCGTCTTGGCGACGTCGCTGCTCAGCCGGATGCGGTAGGTGCCGCCGAGCGCGAAGCCGATGCGCTGCGAAGGCGCGAAGTCGATGTGCTGGAACTGCTCGCGCGCGGCCGACGACTCGAAGAACGCACCTGCGCGGATGGCGAGCTTGTCAGGGATGACGTTGACGTCGCCGCCGACGCGCACGCCGAACGTGTCCTTGTACTGCTTCGGCTGATCGGCGTTCGGCGGGATCGTCGAGTTGATCCCGGCGACCGGGAGCTTGCCTGCGCCGGTCGTATCGCTCGGGAAACGAACCTCGATCGCGTCGATCGCGGAGTTGTTCGCCCATGTCAGGTCGAGCTCGGCGTCGAAGATGTCGTTCGCGAGCGGATCGCGGCGGTAGCCCGGCTGAATCGGGCCGCCTTCGCCCGACTGCGCCTCTTCGAGCGAGATGCGCGGCTTGTGGTAGCGAATGCCGAGCTTCGCCTCCATCGGGAGCACGAACGTGACCTTCGCGTTGTCGCCGCTGCCGCATTTGCCCGCGTCTTGGGCGCGGCCGGTGCCGCAGTCTTCGAAGATCGTGTCCGCGTAACGAACGCCGCTCTTGTCACCGCGCGCGACCGCTTGCGTGTAGTAGCTCGTCGCGCTGCCGACATCACCGGTCGCCCGGATCGTGTCGGTCCATTGGTACCAGCCCGCGAAGTCGAGCTCGGGGGTGAGGCTCAAGAGCGCGCCGGCGCTGATGCGAGGGATGAAGTAGTCCTTCACCTGCAGGACCGCCTGCACGTCGTTGTCGGGGGACTGCCCATCGTTCGCGAGCGCGACGGTGGAGGCGGCGTTCTTCAGCTTCGCGATGCCCCAACCAAAGCTCGCGCCGATGCGGAGGTTCGGCAGCACTTCGTAGCCGACGCCGAGCGTCGGAAACAAGACGAGGCCCGCTTGGCGTGTGAGGAGATACCGCTGGGGCGCGGCCTTTCGCGCGCCGGTGCTGTCCTCGACGAGCTCGGGGAAATTCTTCTCGCCCGCGGACGCAGGCCCGATCACGAGCAGGCCGATGCCGAGCTTCTCGGTGACACGCAGCGTCCCGCCGATCTGCGGGTTGAACGTCATCTCGACGTCGTTGCACACGCGCGGGAAGTGCCCGGTGGCGTCGACGATGCCTTGCGTCTGGCTCGTGTCGTTCGCCGCCTTGAGGCGCGTCATGCACGTGTGCTGGAAGAGGAAGCTGTTTTGAAGCGTGAGCCGCGTGGGCTGCCCAGCGAGCCCCGCGGGGTTGAACGTCGTCGCGAGCGGATCGCTCGCGCGCGCGACCCACGCGCCGCCGCGCCCCATCTGCTCGGAGCCGTTGTCCGGGACCTCGGTGACGTTCGACGCGAACGCGTTCGTGCGCGCGGCGCAGACGAGCGCGACGAGGAACGCTCCCCGCGCGACGCCCTTCGAAACACGAACAAGGCCAGACGGCGACCAGCCGCCCCGGTTCATCACTCGGCGCCACGCTAAACCGAGTGGTGAACCACAGCAATGCAGTCATCTTTGGCGGCGCGAGATCGTGCGCCGCCGAGACGGCCTCAGAGATCCAGCGGCGAGAGATGCGACGGCCCTGCCAGGCCCTCGAGCGGCCGCTGCACCTCGGAGGCGACGCGGCGCTGCGTTCCGTTCGCTCGATTCGCTCGACTCGCGCCGATCGCCTTCTTTTGGCCAGGGCGGATGACACCGGCGGCCTCGAGGAGGCTCGGGCCGACCCCCCAAAGAGGAGCAAGGAGGGTCTCGGCGAGGCTCTTGTGGCGACGCGCCGGCTGCATCGGGCCGCCCTTCGATCGTAGCCGGGGAGCGCCGACGCCCTTCGCGGCGCGGTAATCGGTGACGAGAGAGCGCGCGATCGCGGTGCTCCCTGCGAGGATCTGCAAGAGCGCGCTCGCGCGGTCGCGCCGGACGTACCCGAGGGCGAACGGCGCGAGCACCGCGCCGGCTCCGAGCGCGTGATCTGCGACGAGCTCGTGGGTCTCGATCGCGATCGCCTTCACCGGTGAGAGGCGGCAGTCGGTGAGCAGCGAGATGCCCGCGAGCTTCGCGCCGAGGACGAGGCCCACGCGGCGCGCCGATCGCGTCCGCGCGACGTAGGCGCTCAAGAAGAGGAGGCCCGCGCCGACGTAGTCGCCGATCGAGTGGACGTCTTGCGAGATCAGGCGCTTCAGCGGGAGCCTCCGGCGGAGGACCTGCTTCGACGGGACGCCCTCCGTGGGGCGAAGCTCGGCGAAGACGATGCGATCGAGCGCGTCGAGCAAGAGCCCGAGGCGCGGTCGAAGAACGCCGGGCAGCCGATCCGCTTCGTCGCGCAGCGCGCTCGTGAGGTGATGGATGCGTTCGATCAGCACCGGGTTCGGCGTGGCTCTCCGCGCGTGCGACAGGCCGACGAGCTTCTCGAGGTCGGCGAGCGCCGTGCGAAGCGCGGCGAGCTGCCCCGCGAACGTGTCATTTCCGAGCGCGTGCTCGTGACGGCCAAGCTCGTCCGAGAGCGAGAGGGCATTGCGGACTTCGAGGTGAAGCGCGGGCGCATCCATGATGAGGCCAGCACTGCAACACGGGTACCCGAGGTCCGCCCGGCTGTCGCTTCATGAAAACGCCTAAAAATACGGCCTTCGAGCCGGGCTACGCGCGTTTGGGTGGCGCGAGAAAAGAGCCGAGCTGCCTCAGTCGCGGACGGGCGTGGCCTTCAGCGACGCGCGGCCTTCCTTGACGTAGACGGAGAACTTCACGCGCTTGCATCCATGCCGCTGCATGAGCGCGTCGCGGTTCTTCTTCAGCGTCTGCTGGAACTTCTCGAACGTGAGGCCATCGGTGGGCTCGCCGCATTCGCGCTTCGTGCGGATGAACTCCTCGTAGACCTGTTGCCATTCCGCCGCCGGGTCTTGCACCGCTTGATGTTGACCGCTCGCGGCGTTGATCAAGTCCGCCGAGGGCTGCGCGACCATCGTCTGCTCTTCTTCGTCCTTGCCGAGCTTCTTCGGCTGCACCGCAGGTCCACTGCCCGTCGGGAACGGAGCGGGCGCGGTCGGCGCGTTCGCGAGCTTTGCGTTGGGCGACGGCATCGGAGGCGCGTTGGGCGTGCCCGCGGCCGGCGTGGGCGGAGGCGCCGCGTTGCTCGGGTATCCACCAGCAGGCGGAGGCGCGCCCGGCATCGCGATCGTGCGATCGGGTTGGTTGAACGCGTTCGGCGGAGGGGGACCGCCGCCGGCACGTGCCGCCGAAGGAGGCGGAGCGGCGACGGGGTTGTTCGGAGGGGGCGGACCACCCGGCGCACCTGGGAACGGCCGGTTGTTCGCCGTGTTCGAGCCCGGCGACGACGGCGGAGCAAATCCTCCCGGCGGCACCTGCGGGACCTGTTGAGGCGGCGCCGAGCCGTCGGGGAGCGGGAACGAGAACGCGCTCATGTTCGGCTGCGCGGGCACCGGGCCGAGGATCGACTCGAGGTCGGCGGGCTTTCGCGCGGTGCCGCCGCCCTTCTCGACGACGCGCTGGATGCCCGCGTTGATGTCGCCGGCGATCGCGCGGTAGCCCGCGCGAAGCCTCGGGAGCTGCAAGACGTCCGTCTCGCCCTTCTTCAGCTTCGCGGCCTCTTGGGCCAAGCGATTCATCGGCATCGAGTGCTCGAGATACGAGAAGAGGAAGCCGAGGAGGATCGCGACGCCCGCGATCACGCCCACGAGCCAGAACTTCACGTTCTTCTTGTCGGTGTCGTCGGCGCCCGAGAGGAACCCGGTCGGCGAGTTGATCGCGACCTTCGCGCGCGCGACGGCGAAGCCTCCGCCGAGCTCCCACGCTTCACCGGGCAGTCGCACGAAGAGCGCGCCGCCTTTGTCGTCGCCGAGCGGACGCACGTCGGTGCGACCGTTCTCTTTGAAGCCCTTGTCCTCGGAGACCTTCGCCAGATCGCTCCCGAGCGCCTCGAGCGAGTTCTCGTCGAAGCCTTCGGTCGTCGCCGCCGAGGCGACGCGCTGGTTCAGCGCGAAGAAGGCGATGTTCGTTCGCGTGCGTTTGCCGATTTCCTTCGTGAACGCTTGATCGATCCATCGAAGCGCGACGACCGCACCGAGCGGCGGCTGGCCGACTTCGTCTTCGACCGGACGCGTGACCACGCGCGCGATCTTGCCACCCCACACCCACGTGTCGTCACGAAGGAATCCGTGGAGCGCGTCGAACACGGCCGGGTAACCGCCGAGCTCGAACTCGGTGAAGCCGTTGACGGCGTCGTAGCCGACCTGCGCGACGAGACGCCCCTCGCGGTCCGCGATGAAGAGGACGTCATTCTTGTATTCTGCAGGTAGCTTGTCGTTGAAGGCACGAAGCGCCTTGGCGCCCTCTTCCTTCGACGCAGGCGGCACGGCTTCTTTGCCGTTCGCGCCGCGGATCGACTTGGCGATGGCGGGATCGACCGCCGCGAGGAGCAGCACGTCGAGCCTTCGACGCGCATCGACCTGCATCGCCCAGCTGACCACCTGGCTGTCGGCCTTGAGCGTCTCCTCCATCGCCGCTTGGTTGCGGCGGTTGTACTGACCGACCGCGAGCGCGACGATGTAGTACGCAGCGGCCAAGAGGATGGCCAGGATCACGTACCAAATACGGGACAGGATCATCATGGTTTGGTCTCGGTCCCTTCATCGAGCTTGAGCGGCTCTTTGAGCTCGACGACGCCACGGTCTTTGGCGGCAACGGGGATCTGTTTGCCGACGGGATGTCCGTTGAAGAAAGCCTTCAGCACGTAGTCTCCAGCAGGGAGCGAGAAGACGAACGCGCCGTCGCGCCCTGGATAAGCAACCTGAACGACTTGCGGATCGACGACGACGTACGTGCGCACGCTCGGATAGAGCTCGTCACGAACCTCGAATCGTCCGGCCCCTTGCGGAGCCCAGTTACGAACCGCGTTGGGCTGGAGATCCTCGGCCTTGAGGATGCTCTGCCCGCTGGCGTTCTGAACGTAGATGCGGTGTTTGAACGGATCGAAATTCTTGAACACGAGCCCGGTGTTCGGCGTGACGACGATCGTGGTCGGGAAGACGCGCCCTCCCGTGACCGTCATCCGGAACTCCTGCTTCTCCTGGTTCGCCCCCGTGGTCGCCGCGATGCAGATGTCGCGTGAGGGGTTGGCCGACAGCGCGCGGAATTGCGCCGCAACGGAGGGTGATGGCTCGCGCCACGTCCACCGTTTCGCCTCGGGCTTGGCCGCCTCGGCGTAGACCTCCGGCACGAGCTTCTCGTAACCGGTGATCTTTCCTTTGACGTTTGGCGTCCCAGCATTGCCGGACGTCGTGAGCAGCGCGAGCCCCAACAGCAACCCGAGCGGGATGCAGAACGTTGTCAGCTTCATGGATCGGCAACGAGGGTAACCCAAAAACGCTATCCTCTTCCATGTGCTGTCTGGTGGTGACGGGGCATCTTCTGGCGACGGGGGTGGTGCGGGGGCATCGACCCTCGCAAAAGAGGCAGATATGGAAGTGCCCGGGAGCGCTAGCGGCTCATCTGGGGCCGCTTTTTCCCCAGACCCCGAAGACGACCCGCCGCCCCCAAGCTCGATCCTGCTCCGGCCTCCGATCGTTCTCGAGAAGCGAGGCGACCGGCCCGATCCGCTCGTTTTCCGTCAGGGAGCCCATCCGCCCTTCGGCATCCGCTGGTACGGCGTCACTTCACTCTTCGGCCACCTGCGTAACTTCGTAGCGCGGGCGATCGCCACCGAATCGGTCGATTCACGCGACTGGATGAGGCCGAACAAGCCCGAGGACCTCCTCCAAGCGGCGCGTCGCGTGCTCCTCCCGGGAAAGGACCGCGCTCTTTCCTCCTCTTCCTCTTCCGAGGCAAGCACCCTCCTCGACGTCCTCGGCCGGCCGATCTGGATCGACTTCGTCGCCGACACAGGCGACGATCGCGATGTCAGTGCCCAGGTCGGCGCCATGCTCGCATCGACCTACGACGTCGATGACGGGCAAGGGGGACGTCTGCTCCTCCCTCGCGGGGACATGCTCATCTTCGGCGGCGACGTCTCGTATCCGGTCGCGACCGCCGACGAGATTTACAAACGGCTCGTCCTTCCTTGGAACGAAGAGCTGAGGCGCGTCGGCGCGAGCGCGAAGAAGCGTGTCCTCCTCGGCGCGCCGGGCAACCACGACTGGTACGACGGCCTCGACGGCTTCGGTCGCTTGTTCCGGCGTCGCGTCGACGAGCCCTTCCGCGCCGACGATCACGACACGACGCCGAAGCTCGGCAAGCGCCTCCGCAAGCGCGCCGGCCGCAAGGTGGGCCTCGTCGCGCGCACGATTCACCTCGACGAGGTCGGTAGCCTCTACGGCTTGCTCCTCGGCTTCGTGCGCTCGGTGCGTGCGTTCTTCCGTGGAACGACGATCAAGCGACGACGCCGCCTCGTGCTCCGCGGCTACGAGCCGATCCAAGAAGCGAGCTACTTCGCGTTCCCGCTCGCGCCAGGGCTCGACCTCTGGGGCGCCGATCGGCAGCTCGGCCGCGTCGACTTCCGCCAGCGAACGTTCTTCACGCGCCGCCGCAAGCAGCAGCCGAACCAAGCGGTGCTCTTCGTCGCCGGCGATCCGGCGATGGCCTACGGCCTTCGCAACGAGCCAGGCGCGCGCATGCTGGCCGCGTGTCGCCTCAGCATGGAGCGCGATCGCGTCCTCTTCCTCGCCGGCGACTTTCACCACTACGAGCGACGTACGATCAACAAATCGATCCACGTCATCGCTGGCGGCGGCGGCGCATTCTTGCATGGTACACGCATCGCGCCTTACCCGGTGGAGTCGGGCGCTCCCGACGCGGTGTATCCCGACGGATCGGCGACGCGAAAGCTCGCGCTCCAGGTGCCCTGGAAGCTGATGATCGGCCGCGCGGGCCTCCTCGTGCATCTCGCGCTTGGGGTCCTCGGCTCGATCGAGCTCGGCGCGTCGAGCGCCACGAGCGCGCTCCTCGTCACGTCCATCCTCGTCTCGGCAGGCCTCGCGCTCCTCCTCTACTTCATCGCGCTGCAAGGTCACGGCACGCGGGCCAAGCGCGCCGCGCTCGCCGTCCCCTTCGGCCTCGCGATGGGCCTCTTGCCGATGGGCCTCGAGGTCGCTGTGCCCCAGCTGCCGTTTCACGTCTCCGAAGGCGTCGTGCTGCTCGCGTGCGCGCTGCTCGGATCGTTTCTCTTCGGCGTGTACCTCACGATCCTCGCGCTGCTCGGCCTCGAGCATCAGCAAGCGTTCACCGTGCTCGGCCATCCCGGCTACAAGCACTTCGTTCGCCTGTGCATCCACCCCGACGGGACGGTCGAGACGTGGGCGATCGGCAAAGACGACGTCTTCGCGAAGGGTGATCCGATGCTCATCGATCACTTCACCTGGAACTGGAAGACCGGCGCCCCGCCGCGCCCGCCAAAGGCGACATGAAGATCTCGGCGCTCGACCTCTCCCCAATCCCGTCGGGTCATAGCGCGACCGAGGCGCTCGCGAACACGATCGATCTCGCGAAGCATGCCGAGGCGATCGGCCTCGAGCGCTACTGGCTCGCCGAGCACCACAACGCCGGCTCGCTCGCATGCCCTGCCCCCGAGATCATGATCGCGGCGGTCGCCGCCGCCACCTCGACGATCCGCGTGGGCTCGGGCGGCGTGATGCTCCCGAACCACAGCCCGCTGAAGGTCGCCGAGACGTTCCGCGTCCTCTCCGCGCTTCATCCGGGCCGGATCGATCTCGGCGTCGGACGCGCCGCCGGGACGGATCCCAAGACCGCGCTCCTCCTTCGCCAAGCGCGCGAGCTGCTCGGCGCCGACGCATTTCCCGCGCAGCTCGACGAGCTCCTCGCCTTCCTCGTCTACGAGCCCGATCTCGGCGAGCGGTTCGGCCCCGTGAAGGCCGTGCCCATCCACGTCCCGCCGCCGCCCGTCTTCTTGCTCGGCTCGAGCAAGGACAGCGCCGCGCACGCCGCGCGCCTGGGCCTCGGCTTCGCGTTCGCGCACCACATCGGCGGCGAGGTCGATCATGTCGCCGCGATGAAGGACTACCGCGAGCACTTTAGAGCGTCGCGCTTCCAGTCCGAGCCCTACGCCATCCTCGCCGTCTCGGTGATGTGCGCGAAGGACGAGCGCGCCGCCGAAGACTTCGTCCGCGCCGCCGACATCGGCTTCCTGCGCTTTGGCCAAGGCATCCGCGATCTGCCGATGCCAAGCGCCTCCGAGGCGCGCGCGTACCCGTTCGACGAAGAGGAGGAGGTCTTCCGCGCCGCCTCCGCGAGACGCCACATCGCCGGCACCGCCTCACCCGTCGCCGACCGCCTGCGCCAGCTCCACGAAGAGACCCGCGCCGACGAGATCATGGTGATGACCGCCATCCACGACCACGACGAACGAAAGCGCTCCTACGACCGCGTCCTCCACGCCGTCACGTGAGCCACCGGCCGTCGCGGTCAGCGTCGACACGGCTCGGACGGCGGAATGGCCTCGACGAGACCGGGCTGCGGAAGGAGCCCCACCCGCTGAAGCGCCGCGTCGACCTTCGCGAGATCCTCCGCGAGGCACGACCGAACACGCATCCATGGACGGTGATCTCCATCGCGCCATGCGTCCGCGGCGCGCTCGGCGTCTTGTAACGAGTCCTGCGCCTGCGCCAAGGACCGCTCGAGATCGTCCATCTCGGTCCTGTTCGGCGCGGGGTCCTTGTGCCACCGATCGGCGTACGCCTCCTCGGCACGCGCAAGCGATCGCGCCACCATATCGAGACGCACGTCGGTCGTCTGCATCACCGGACGTCGTGGGGCCGTCATGCATGCGGACAGACTCATGCTCACGATGCAAGCGAGCGCGATGGGGGTGAAGCTTCGCATGCTTTGATCAGATCCGATGCGCCGTCCACGTCCGAGGAGCCGTGTGCGTGGGTCGGCACAGCTCTCGCTCGCCGAAGAGACGCACGGGACCACGTCCACCGTCGACGTCGATCAAAAAGTATCCCGTCCCCTCGCGCGTCACTTCTCCGTCGACCTCCGTCCAAGAGACCTCAGCCAGGTTGCCCACGACCTCGCCTTCGATCCGGCCGGTGACGCTGCTCGGGCACTGCTCGCATCCACGGTACGTCCCACCCACATGATGGTCACGTTGCACCAGCGCGATGAGACCAAGGTGCGGCGACAGGTACGAGCCCGTGAACGTGACACCTTCGGGCATCGTGGTCGCGCGCAGGGCGACTTCTTGGCCGCTCGTCACGTCCACGCCATGCCAAACGCGTAATGGCTTGCCGCACGCATTCGCGCCAACCACCGTGGGCGCAAGGCTCCAAACGAGCGTCGTCGGCGCCATCACCAAGAGTCCTCGTCTCGTGATTCGTGCACCCATCGCGTGTTAACCCCGTTCAGCTGATATGCAATCGGTCGGTAAATGCATTGTTGAAGATGCCCCTGTGATTCAACGCCGCGTGAACGCCTCGCCAGATACCCATCTTCGAATACGCATCATCGATCCATCCACGAGCTCCCGAGAGGCGATGCATCTGGCCCCAATGGGGTCGCGAGCCAAGCGCGTAGAGCGCCTGCTCGTAACTGTCGAGGGCATCGAGGGTCCCGCGCCCCTCGATGAAGAGCGCGATCTCGATCGACATTCGATCGCCGCCGTGAATCATCGAAAGATAGGCTTCGCTTGCTTTGATGAACCGGCAGCTAAGCGGACCGGTTTGGAAGATGCCGTGGCGCGTGTTGTCTCGGATGACACCGATCAACGTGTCAATCGCCTTTGCGGCGTTCTCGAGCGGTACGAAGTACTCGCCAGAGAGCACCTTCGCGTCGTTGATGAGCCCGACGTTGAAGATTCGAAAGCTCTCCTCACAATGACCCGACGCGGGTGACACCAGCGCCTCGAGGCCTTGCTCGAGAAGAAATGGGATCATCCGCGGTGTCGCGTTGGAGAGATCGATGACGCCTTGTTGCGTCGTTGGCCGGAAGACCAACCGCTCCGCCGACACGGAGCTCTTCGGTCGCAAGATCGTCTTTTGATGGGCCGGCGCGATGTCTCGCTCGGTCACGAGGCACATGTGCTCACGGCTGTCTCGACGGCGGTATGGGTTCACGAACACCTCGAAGTGTCGAAAGCGCGACGAGCGGGCGAGCATGTTGCCCTTCACCGCACTCCACGGCTCGAGCCGCCGGTGCTCCAAGAGCTGATAGGCGGGGCGCACGGTGACGACCGCCGAGTAGATGACCCCCATGGTCCCGAGAGAGACGAGCACCGAATAGAACCACTCGTCTTTCTGCACGAGCGTCCTCGTCGCGCCATAGCGCGCGCTGAATTTCACGGGATCGGTGATGCCGGCAGTCGGCTCGATCCGATACATGACGCCGTCGGTCGTGATGAGGTCGAGCGACACGACCGCGTCGGGGAGAGGTCCAAGGCCGCGACCTGAGCCATGCGTCGACGTCGAGATGGCGCCGAGGAGCGTCTGACCGTCGTACCCGCCGAGGTTCGCGAACGCGAGCCCGGCTCGCGCGAGCGCGGCGTTGAGCTCGCGGATCCGCGCGCCAGCGATGACACGTACGCGAGGAACGTAGGGCACACCGGCATGAAAGAGGTCGTCTTCGAGCGGCAAGAGCCCGGTCGGCTGCGTCTCGGCGAGCAGCTCCGTGAGCACGACGAGCGTGTCATCGGTCTGAAGGATGTCAGAGAAGGACAGCCCGGTCGCGACGGCCTTCAGGCGGCCCTTCCGCGCGCTCACCTCGCGAATGACCTCACGAAGCTCCTCGAGCGTTCGAGGTCGGACGAGGCAGCGCGCGTGGACGTCTTGGTTGGCCGCGCGGTTCGTCCAGATGGGCTTGGCGGGCTTGCATCCGCCACACGGGCTCGCGGTGGTCGTGCCTGCGGAGTCATTGGCCCCCATGGCCGAGATCCTCCATCGAGCTAGAGCGCAAGATGTTTCCAACCGGATCGGTGAAGAGCGCCCACAGATTGACGCCCAACGCGGTCGACAAATAGAACTGCTTCGCTGTCCCCGTGCCCCCACTTTCGGGCGTCGCCAGGTCGAGGCACGGCCAGACACCCACGTTGACGAGATTGGCCGCCGTGATGATCACGCCTGCGCCAAGACGTTGCGTCTCGGCGCGAAAGAGGTGCGCGACCTGACCTCCGAGACGAAAAGCGACCACGTTTTGGAGTACGGAGAAGACCGTGACCTGCGCGCGGGCTCCAGCTCCGAAATCGAAGCCTGGATTGCGGAAATACAGAAAGTCGAAGAGGGCGTTGACCTCGAATCGATTCCAAACGCTAATACCCGGCAAAAGCTTGAGCGAGCCGGTGTATCCCCCTGGACGCGGATGGCCGATCAGGACCCCCTGCCCGACCTCCAGCGGCCCCCGAAACTCGAACACGGGCACCGGCGCGACCGGTGGCTCGGAGGGTCCGTCTTCTGCGTAGGCGACGCCCGAGAAGGCGGAACAAAGCAGTCCTGCAAAGGTCGCGAGCAGTCTCTTCATCTTGGCCATGATTCGTCTCACGCCTGCGTTCAGGGATGGGTGACGCCGTTCATCACGTCAGCGCAGCAATGGGCGAGCGCCATGACGGTCCATTGGGGATTCACACCGGCGACGAGCGGAAAGAGACTCGCATCGCAGATTCGAAGATTGGCAAAACCCCGCACTCGAAAGGCTTTATCGACCACACCGATCTTCGATTCGCTCATCGCGCTTCCGCCTTGCGGATGGCCTGTCGAGAGCGCAATTTCATCAAAACGAGTTAGTTGCTTTCCAAAACGGTCGGCGTCGCTCTCTTTCGTCATTTCCGTCCCCCCACCAAGGACTCCTGCGATCGCCGCAAACGGCTTTACGTCGCCTCGACCGCGAATCACGGCCTTCGCCAGCGTCGTGAGCGCCTTTCTGAATTGAGGCATCTCCTCCGTGAGTGGCAGCGAGATGAGCGGACGTTGGGTGCGCTTGTCGATCGTGATCTTGCCAAGCGACGTCGTTGGAACGACCACGCCTGTCAGCGTGGTATACGGGTAGAGCCGCATTCGCTCCGCGTGTTTGGCACCATAACCAGGCATGACGAGCGCGGCCTGCCCCGGCGGATTGTAGAGGTCCTCGATGAGGAAAGCGTCGTTCGGATCGGGCGGATAATAGAAGTGCGTAAGCTGGAGACTCGGCTTTGTATGAATGATGGGACTCTTGAAGAACCCCAAGACAGGTGACGCCACATTGACGTAGAAGCGCTCGCCAAAAGGAAGGTGCGGCGTGGCGTTCATAACATCTGGAGATCGCAAAAGAAGCGCCGTCGTATGAATCGCGCCTGCGGACAAGACGTACTCGTGTGCACGAACGGTGAAGGGCTCTCCGCTCTTGCCATGACGTACCTCGAGCTCTGCGACACGAAGTGGGGCGCCGAAGACTCGACGGCGCAGCGCAATGCGTTCGACGCGAGCATTCGGCACGAGCTCGCAGAGGCCCGACCGAGCGAGCGCCTTTGGCAAGTAGACTTGAAGCGCGTTGCGTTTGCGCTCGGATCCACAGCCGGTATTGCAAAGACCGCAGCCGGTGCAGCACGTCAAATTGACCAAGCACTCCCAAAGACCCGGCTTTGGGGGTTCGTCGACGGAGGAGGGGTGGCTTGGGCCGAGATCGACATAGCCGAGCGATGGATTGGTGATTCCCATCGCGTCCATGGCCTTCGAGACCGTGACGATCGGTAGCTCGGCTCCGATATGCCGATACGCGGCTCGGAGCGTCGCCTTCGAAAGTGGAAAGCCCGCGTTCGTCCATGCCTCGATCCGAAAATCCGGCATTTGAAAGCAGACCGCGTTGTTGATCATTCCGCCGCCTCCGACGCAGGCGGCCTGAAGCACCGGAAACGTCCGCACGCTGTGCGCGTAGTCGGTATTGGCGTTCGCCTGCTGAAGACCCGATCCTCTCTGCAGACGTGCAATCCATACGAGCTCGTCTTGGTCGATCTCTTTCTCCGCGACGTAAGGTCCGGCTTCGAGCAAGACGACGCTCTTGCCTTGCGCCGTCAATCGCTCGGCGAGGAGCGAGCCCGCGATCCCGGCTCCGACGATGGCAACGTCGAACGTACGCTTCGTTGGCCGCGTACGTACGGGGAGGCAGGTGTTGTTGAGTGGCCTGACGTCTGGCCGCCGATAGCCAACGCGTGTGTGAGCCTTGGCGTGGGCGTAGTAGCCAAGCACGCTGACCTTGTGGAGTGAATCGAGGAGCGTCTTGATCTCGGACGACTCCCGCTGGCGCAGCGTGCGGTCGATCGCCCGCGCAGCACCTTCGATGTCGCTCTCGAGGAAGGGTGCGATCGCGCCGAGCGCGCGAAGCCCTTGCCTCAGGTCTGCGAGCGCCTCCTCGTCTGCGTTTCCGACGAAGCGCTGGAGATTGCCGACGATGTCCTCGTAGCTTGGTCCATCGGCAGGGAGCGGCCGCGGTAACATCACCTTCGCTGCGAGCGTGAGCGCTCTCCACTCGGCGGACGTGAGCCTTCCGTCCACGAACGAGGCGCTCCCCGTGCAGGGGGGCGTGCTCGGGATGGACGCGCACGTCGGTGGCGATGCCTCCGCCGCACGATGGCGAGCCAGCACGCTCGCCGTCGTGATGAGCGCCGCTTCACCGAGGAAGCTGCGCCGGCTGATTCCAGAGTCGGAGGCCACGGTTCGTCCGAGGTTCCCCCTTTCGTTCGGCCGGCACCATCACCCCAGAGGCGTACCCCGATTTCCATCCGTCGGGATAATTCACCCTCCACCTCTGGGGTGATGGCAGCCGCTCGGGGAATTGAGGATCGTCGAGGTCCGATGGCTCTCCGACAGCACGTGCTCGCCCTGGGATCGTTTCTCGCCGTCACGCTTCACGCCGCATCGGGCAGCGCGTGGACGTTTCCCGAGCACATACGAATCGGACAGGCCAGCTTGGAGCAGCTGGCGACGAGCTCACCCGAGACACCGCGCGCAGACGCGAACCAGTCGCTGCTCGTGCTCTGGAGTCACGCGAAGCGCGCTACCCCACGTGGAAGCTCTCGTTCGTATCCACTATGCCCATCGATCTCCGACGACAGCGCGACTTGCTTCGGGCTCGGTTCACTCGCCGCCATCGCGGCAGACCACTCGTGCTCGAGCGAAGATCTGCTCGCCAATCTCCCGTTGCCGTGGGTGCTCGATGTCCTGAAGGCAGCGGAAGACCTGGGCAAGGAGCTCGACAACGCGACGGGCATCGCCGGACGTGAAGACATGCGCCGTCGAACGCACGTCATGTTTCAAGGCGTCGACAAGCAGTATCTCGCGCGTGCGCAGGTGAACGGCGCCCACTTTCAGCTCGCCCGCTCACCACGCGCCGCGGACCTGCATGCACCGACCCTCGACGAGTACATCAGTCAATCGACGCAAGACGACCAAGAGACCAACGCGACGGCGCTCTACATCCAGTATCACCTCGCAGCGCTTGCACTTGCGCGATTCGCTCGTCACGCATGCACGACGGGAGCCGCGGATGACTGCGCGACGACCGCGCTTCACACGCTCGCGACCGAGAGCTTCGCGCTGCATTTCCTCGAAGACTCCTTCTCGTCGGGACACTTCGTCGGCACGTGGGGTGCGGAGGATTTCCGGTTCGGAACGCACGATGCCTATTCGACGCGCGGCATCGACGCGATGACGTGGTCCGGACGATCGTATGCGGCGTACGGTGATGCCTTTCTCTCGTGGCCAAAAGACAACAAGGAGCTGAGCCTCAAGGGAGCCGCCGACCCGCCCGTCAATCTCACGCTCGTCGCCGAAGCCGTCGCCGCGAGCCTCGAGCAGGTCGCCGTCGTGTTTCGGTCCCCCCAACCACCGACGGAGAGCGCCCTGACGAAGGAGCTCGCCGACGGGCGCACGTTCGACATCTGCACGCAGCGTCACGTCCCAAAGCACATCGGCACCAGGATCTCGTCCCCTGGCTTGCGGGCGCTCGTGAAGAGCGTCCTCGAGCTCGAGCCGATCCCGAGCGCGCGGTCCCCGGAGGCGCCCCGCTTTCGCGGCGAAGAAGGCGTCTTCTTTGGCCCCGGCATCATGCTCGAAGGTGGCCATGCATGGCAGAACCGCTCCGAAGCCCTGCCCCATCGTCCACCGAGCGGATTCGGAGGTCGCTTTCGCGCAGGCCTCCGCGCCGGCTATGGGCTTGGCGGTGTCGCCACCACCGACATGGAGGATCAGCTCCTGCTCGACGGGGGGTTCGTCGCGGAGCAGTACGACAACCAGAACCCGCTCGAGTCGCAATCGTTTCTCGGAGGTTATGGTCGAATACGCGCCCCCTTCGTCTTCCTCCCCATCCTCGAGCCGCTGTTCGTTCTTCCTTTTGCGGTCGCGAAGAACACGTGGGGTCTCTCTCAGCTCTCGTGGGCTGCCAACGGCGGACTTGGCGGCTGGCAGCGCAATCACTCGTTCGGCAAGAGCGGGCGCTGGTCGTGGCAGCTGTCCTTGCTGCGAGACATCTCCTTTCTCGGCTTCTACCGGCGAGGCGCGACCTCGAATTCGACGCGAACGGACGTCTGGCGCTACGCGTTCACGTCATCGTTCGTCACGCTCCGGCATCGCTTTCCGTTCGCGGGCGCGGACTGGGCCGTCTCGAGTGACGTCATCGTCGATCTTGGATTCATGATCGGCTGGCGAACCGAAGCCCTCGAAGCAGGCACCCAGCGGGTGTTCGCCGGCCCGAACCTGAGCGTCGCGATGGGCGCCAAGGTCTTCCCCTGAGACAGAAGTCTCCAAGGCGCGCGCGACGACGGACCTGTCCGCCCGCGGAGCGCTGCGTCACCCGACGCGCCCTCCATGAGGGTGTCCTTCTTCTCTGATTTGCAGGAATTTTGACTTTTCGGGCTGGTTCTTTGCCTTCCGCGGGCGAGTTGGGCAGTATCGGCGGGCGGGAAGGCTAACCATCGTGATGAAACTCGGCATCGACTTCGGGACGACGCGCACGGTCGTCGCGTGCGCGGATCGCGGCAACTATCCCCTCCTCTCCTTTACGGACGACGCCGGTGACTCCCACGATTGGATTCCGTCCGTCGCTTGCGACAAGGACGGCACGCTGCTCTTCGGGTTCGACGCGATCGCCGCGGCCGCGGCCGGTGACGGCGTGCGGGTCGTTCGATCGTTCAAGCGGCTCCTCGCCGACAGCGAGTCGAAGCTCGGGCACGAAGTGCGCATCGGCTCCGTCGTCATCACGATCGACGACCTCATCACGAAGTTCCTCGTGCACGTGCGGGACGCCGTGCTCGAGCGATCGACCCTCGCGCGCGAGCCCGCCAAGAAGAGCAAGAAGGGCGTGGCGGGTGCTGGGGCTGGTGGCGCGGTCGAGATTCGTTCGGTCGTCGCGGTCCCGGCGAACGCGTCGGGCGCGCAGCGGTTTCTCACGCTCGACGCCTTTCGTCGCGCCGAGCTCCAGCCGATCGCGATGCTCAACGAGCCGTCGGCGGCGGGCTTCGAGTACACGCATCGCCACCGCGACACGCTGACGTCGAAGCGCGATCACGTCGTCGTCTACGA
>JBGAFW010000074.1:0-54139 GCA_044227045.1 Labilithrix sp. | reverse complement strand
TTGGTCGCGCGTTTGCACTGCCGATCGTCATCATGGCGATCCACAGAGCATTTCTCGCGTTCTCTCTCCTCGCGCTCGTCGCGTGCGGCACCAACACCGGCGACGACGTCTCGAACGGCAACGGCGCGGACCACGACGACCCACGTGATCTCGGCGGCGTCGCGCTCGGCGGCGGAGGCGTCGCGGCTGGACCGACGAGCAACGGCGGCGGAGAGTCCGCCGAGACCGGCGACGAGGAGCCGAGCGCCGCTGACGAGGCGCCGTCGATCAGCATGCCAGGGGCGGTCATGGAACCTGGCGCGGTGGAGCTCGCCGGCCTCACGCGCTCCGATTGGATGGCGCGTATCCCTGGCCTCGGCAAGAAGCCGCTCAACCAGATCGTCATCCCGGGCACGCACGACTCCGGGACGTATGGGCTCATCTCGACGTACGACCGGCCTGTCGACGATGTCTTCGCGCCCGACGCCGAGGATCCGATCTTGCGCACCGGCGGCTTCGTCCACCTCGCCGACAAATGGGGCAAGGCGCAGGCGAAGTCGATCACCGATCAGCTGAACGAAGGCATGCGCTACATCGACCTCCGGCCGTGCAAGGAGAAGAACGGCACGATCCGGATCTGCCACGCGCTCTACGGTCCGAAGCTCGGCGATCTGCTCGACGAAGTGCGCGCGTTCGCCGACGCGCATCCGAAGGAGGTCGTGCTGCTCAGCGTCGGCGGCTTCGCCGGCATGGATGACGACGCTGGGCATGCGGCGGCCGGGCAGCTCATCGAGCAGCGGATCGGCACGCGCCTCATCGACTACGCGGCCGGCGACGTGTCACCGGCGATGACGCTCGAGGACGTGTGGACGAAGCATCCCGATCAGAGCGTGCTCGTCCTCTATCCGGCGAGCCATGCACGTCCGGCCTTCTTCCCGAAGACGGACGACTCCGTCTTCAACTCGTACGTCGAGACGTGGGACAAGGACACGAAGAAGCAGTCGATCCTCACCGGATTCGCGAACGCCGCGACGCCGGCGCACGCCGGTCAGTTCTTCATCACGTCGGCGCCGTCGACGCCCGACGAAGAAGGAAAGCTCATCGCGAGCAGCATCGACCCGCTCGGAAACTTCCCGAAGTCGCTCCACGAGCTCGCCGATGACACGAACCCCGTCTTTCTCGGGTGGGTGCGTGACGAGTGGCAAAACAAGCGCATCAACATCTTGCCGGTCGACTTCTACGAAGAGAGCTGCGTCTACGAGGTCGCGTTGCGGCTCAACGGCGTGCAGGACGTCTCGTTCGACCGCTGCAACATCGGCAAGCAGACGCCGTGGGGGAGCTACGCGTTCGGTCCTTACGGCCGCGGCGCTGGCACTCCGCTGAAGTGCTCGCCGGACCAAGAGAACATCAACGGGCTCTGCTACACGCGCTGCGCGCCTGGCTACGCAGCGCCCTATCTCTTCCCGATGGTGTGCGCGCAGGCTTGTCCTTCGGGGTACCGCGACGACGGCCTCACGTGCTTCCGTGATGCGGAGATCATCTCGGCCAACAACCGCTCCTGCCCTTGGTACGACAAGTGTGGGCTCACCTTGTCGAAGGGATGCTCCAAGTGTCCGTCGGGCTACAAAAACGACGGCTGCACCTGCCGCGTCGACGCGAGGGCGATCTCGAAGACGCAGTACAACCGCGGCGTCGGTCGCATCCCGGCTTCGTGCGCGGCCGGTGAAGAGCGGGACGGCCTCCTCTGCTACCCGACGTGCCGCGCCGGCTGGAAGGGCGTGGGCCCGATGTGCTGGCCGCAATGACCACGACGAGAGGCAAAAATAGGTGTAAGACAGCGCCATGGCTCTTTCGTTGGACAAGCGATCGTTCCTCGCACTCTCGGCGGTTGGTTGGGCGGATGGCTCTCTGCAGCGCATCGAAGCGGTGGGGCTGCTCCGCGCGGCGAAGGAGTCCGGCCTCTCGGAAGCCGACCTCGCCGAGATCGAGGGCGCGACGAAGAAGCAGATCAAGCTCGACGAGCTGGATCTCTCCGGGATGAGCCTCTGGGACCAAGCGATGACGTACGCGCTCGCGGCGTGGTTCGCGCAGCTCGATGGCGTGCTCTCGACGAGCGAGCACACCGTGATGCAGGTGCTCGGCGAGAAGATGGGCCTCGCCGAGAGCATCCGCAAACGCGCGTCGGCGGTCGCGTACGACATCGCGTGTCTTCCTGAAGGCGGCCGTCCCGAGCGCTATGACTTCGTGAAGCTCGCGGCGCGTCTCGGCGAGCGGATGCCGCAGCTGAAGAAGCCGGCGAGCACCTCGGCGGCGGCGCCTGCGACCCCGGCGGACGAGGACCCGTCGAACGCCGAGACGAAGGACGAGACGACCGTCGCGCTCAAGCCGACCGAGAGCGAGTGAAGGGAAGGGAAGCTCGGCATGGCCACTTCGCACACCGCACTGCCTCTCGCGCTCGCGCTCGTGATCACGGCCTGCTCGCGCGATGCGCGTCCGCCGGAGGAGCAAGCGCCTCGTCCGACGCCGAGCGCCGAGCCGTCCTCGAGCGCGGCGTCGGCGCCGGCGCCTTCCGCGGCGCCGTCGGCCTCCACGCAGGCGAGCTCCGCTTCGGATGGAGGCGCAGCGGCGGCCACCGCGACGGGCGGGGACATGCCGATGGAGCGCGTGCCGGACATCGAGTACGTGCCGACGCCGCAGAACGTCGTCGACAAGATGCTCGAGGTCGCCAAGATCCAGAAGACGGACGTGCTTTACGATCTCGGCTGCGGCGACGGTCGCATCGTCGTGACGGCGGCGAAGAAGTTCGGCATCAAGGCGAAGGGCTTCGATCTCGATCCGCAGCGCATTCGCGAGTCGAAGGAGAACGCGAAGAAGGCGGGCGTCGAGGACCTCGTCTCGTTCGAGCAGAAGGACATCTTCAAGGTCGACCTCACGCCCGCGTCGGTCGTCACGCTCTACCTGTTGCCAGAGCTCAACGTGCAGCTCATTCCTCAGCTCGAGAAGCTGAAGGCCGGCTCGCGTGTCATCTCGCACGACTTCGACATGGAAGGCATTCAGTGGGAGAAGTGGTGGACGGTGATCGCCAAAGATCATCGTGAGAAGACGAAGGATCGCGAGCACTACGTCTATCTCTGGAAGACACCCCTGCAGAAAACCGCAGCCAAACCCGCGCAGAAGAAGTGAGCCGAGCGCGTTTACCCGCTGGCCGGACGGTTCTAAGATCGGCGTGCCCGCGTGTCCTCAACCCCTCTTGCCAGGATCCGAACGCCGCATGACACGGCGCGACGCGGAGCTCCATGAGCGACGCGTCTGACGATCGTCCAAGCCGGGGCTCGCTCGAGGACAACGTCGAGGAGATGGCGAGCGCGACGCGCGTGCTCGTGGTGTGGGAGACCGGCAGCGCGACATACCTGCTCCGGCCTGGCGAGCAGGTGACGGTGGGCCGTCACAGCGAATGCGAGGTCCTCGTCACGCTCCCGAGCGTCTCACGCCGGCATGCGCGGATGACGGGATCGCCGCGGCTCGCGCCGAACGGCGAGCTCGCGACGATCGAAGACGTCGGCGGCATGAACGGCGTCCGCGTGCGCGGCCAAAAGATCCCGCTCAACCAGCCGGTACCCGTCGGCGTCGGAGATGTGATCGAGCTCGGCGGCGCGATCGTCGTGCTTCACCCTCCGCGCGATCACGGCGCGCCCTCGGCAGGAGCGATCGCCCGCGCCACGGCGTACCGCTCCTCGGGCGGTGAAGATCCGATGAAGGCGGTCGATCGCTTGATCGACGTCGTCGCGCAGAGCGATCTCGCGGTCCTCCTCATGGGAGAGACCGGCGTCGGCAAATCGCACGCGGCCGAGTCGATCCATTCACGCTCCGCGCGCGCACGCGGGCCACTTCGCATGATGAGCTGCGGGGCGACGAGCGCCGAGAGGCTCGAGGCGGAGCTGTTCGGCTACGAGCGCAACGCGTTCCCCGGCGCGACGCACACGAAGCCTGGCGCGCTCGAGGCCTCTCTTGGCGGCACCGTGCTGCTCGAGGATATCGGCGAGATGCCGATGTCGACGCAGGCGAAGCTCCTCTCCGCGATCGAGACGCGTGAGGCGGTTCGTGCCGGCGCGACGCGTCCCTACACGTTCGACGTGCGCTTCATCGCCTCGACGAGCCGCGACTTGCTCGCGTTGACGCGCGACGGTTCGTTCGATCTCGCGCTCTACTACCGGCTCAACGGCATCAGCATCGTCATTCCGCCGCTTCGCGAGCGCGCAGGTGAGATCCTTCGCTTCGCGACGCGCTTCCTCAACGAAGCGGCGAAGCAAGCGAACAAGCCGCCGCCGCGCCTCTCGAACGAGGCGATCGGCATGATCGTGCGCCATCCGTTCTATGGAAACATTCGCGAGCTGAAGAGCTCGATGGAGCGCGCGTGCATACTCGCCGCCGGCAGCTTCATCGGCCCGGAGCACTTGTTCTTCGAGTCGATCCCGCCCGGCGCGCCGCAGAAGAGCGGCAGCACCAGCGTGAGCGTGCCGGTGATCCCGGTGGCGTCGCCGGCGATGCGTACCTTCGGCGGTCGCTTCCCCGCGATCGCGCCGACGGAGCCGCCCGACGCGATGCCGGGCGGTGACGAGGTGTTCGTGCCCGCGCCTCCGCGTGCTCCGTTCCTCTCGGGCATGCAGCCGGATCCGCGAAAGGCGCCGACCGCGCCGGCTCCGCCGCCGTCGTCGCATCCATCGGGAGGCCCGCCGCCCTCGGCGAGCGCGGGCGGCCTTCGCGATCAGATGACCGCGTACGAACGCGATCGCATCGTGGCGGCGCTCGACCAGTGTCGAGGCAACCAGACGCGCGCCGCCGAGATGCTCGGTATGTCGCGCCGCGCGCTCATCGCGCGAATCGAGCAGTATGGCCTGCCGCGACCGCGCAAGCGCTGAGCGACCTCACGCGGGTGCTGGTTCAGGGGATCAGCGTCGGGCGCTCGTGGATGTCGATGTAGCGGAGTGATGGTTGCGAGTAGCGCTCGGCGACCTCGGCTTCGAGCTCGCGAACGGACTCATAGGGCGGCGCTGCGGGGAGGCTCGTGCTGCTGCCTTCGCTTGCTTCGAACGAGGCGTGGAGGGGTTCATGATCGCGCATGGTGACGAACATCAGCAAGGGCGAGGCCACCGCACATGACGCGCGGAAAGCTGCGGTGATCGGGCGCCCTGTACACCCACGGGCAGAAGATTCCATCGCGGGTGTGCGGCCTCGTTGGCTCAACACGCGCGCGGGTGAGTCGAAGAGTCCTCGCGGTCGCGATCGGACGAGCTCAGGGCGCGGGCACGTCGAACTGAACGGCCCAGTTTTGAAGCGGGTAGCCGTTTCGTGACGGCGTGTCGTCCGAGTCGCGGACATTTCCGCGCGCGCCTTGCGGCGAGGCGATGCACGTGCCGGGCGTCTGGTTCATCGCGTAACGCAGCCGCTTCGTCGCGCCGCTGGGCTCCTGCGAGAGCGTGATCTTCACCGTGTCTTGGCCGGCGAGATCGACCTTCGTGATCGCCGTGCCGCCTTCGTCTTCGAACGTGAACCCGAGGTTCGGCGCCGCGGCGACCTGATCGTTGTCGATGACGAGCGGCGGCTTCGGGACGTGGAACACGATCGTGATCACGGCGCCGTCGCGCGTGATCGTCTTCGGGCGCACGGGCTCCCATGCCTGGCCTTCGAAGATGACGCGCGCGTATACCTTCGCGAAATATTCGCCGAGGCGGCGCTCGCCTTCGTTCGTGTAGTGGAGACAGTCGCTCGCGATCGCGAGGTGGTAGCTCGGGCCGATCAAAAACACCTTGCCCGGCGCCTTGATGTGCGCGTCGAGCTGAAACTGCGCCACCTTGCTCGTGACCGCGTCGTTCCAGCCGCTGATCTGCGAGATGAAGAGCGGGATCGGGAGCGACTGCCCCGTGATCTTGCGGACCTCGGTCTCGTAGTCACGCTGCCATTCGACGACGCCGTCCGAGTAGTCGACGATCGCGCCTGGCGTGCCGTCCGTGCCGGCGAACGGAAACTCCGTCGTGCCGTCTGTGTACGAGTAGTGATCGCTCTCGCCGTGGATCGCGGCGACCGCGCGGACGACGTACGACTTGTTCATCGACGCCGCGATCGCTTTCGCGTTCGTCACTTCCTTCAGGCCTTGCTCGAACGCGAGGAGGTAGTCGGGCTTGTAGTTGCAGCCGCCCTTGCGGAGGCATTGGTACGTGTTGCCGCTTCGGCCGTGGAGGCTCGCGAGCACGTCGTGTTTCTCGGGGAGACCTGCGATGCGTCCCTTGTAGATGCCGGTCGCGAGAAACGAGATCGCGTTCGCGTAACCCGAGGCGCACGTCTCGACGTCGTAGTCGTAGTAATTGTCGCCTTCGACGAGCGGCACGAACTTCGTGGGCTCCTCGTACGTCGTGCAGCCCTCGCCGTCGCACGTCTCCTTGGCGCCGCTCGCGTGGTTCGTCGGATCGACGAAGCCGCCCTTCATCGACATCACCCCGGTGTCGAACATCAGGTTGCCATACGGCTGCGTCTTCGAGATCCCGGGCGTCCCGCCGTTCGACACGGAGTTCGACTGGCCCGTGATGAGCACGTGGTTGATGTCGAAGTCGACGTACGAAGGAAGCGCCGGTGTGCCTCCGCCGTCGGGATTCGTCGTGGTCGAGCCGTCACCGCCGAGCGCCGAGCCATCGGGATCCGTGGTCGTCGCGGCGACGCCGTCATCGCCTCCGCAACCTACGGCGATCCCGACCGCGAGGGCGGGGCCGAGCAGAAAGAGACGCGACTCGAATCGCAAGCGCCGCGGCCACACCACATCGAACGGTGTAGCACGTCGCGGCAGGATGTCGCGCGCCCTCCGCTCAGGGGACCGGCATGTCGAACGACACAGCCCAGTTGTGAAGCTCGTAGCCCGACTTGGATGGCGTCGGGTCCGAGTCTCGAAGGTTACCGCGTGCGCCGTTCGGCGCGCCGATGCAGCTGTTCGGCGTCTGGTTCTGCGCGTAGCGGAGATGGCCAGGACCCGAGGGCGCCGCCGCGAGCGTGATCCGCGCGCTATCCGGACCGGTGAGCTCGACGTTCGCGATCGCAGGCGAAGCGCCGGCGTCGGCCGCGTACGTGAAGCCGAAGCTCTCGATCGCGGGGACGCGCTGGGTGTCGATTACGAGCGGCGCGACCGGCACATGGAACACGACGGTGACGACCGCGCCGCTTCGCGTGATCGTCTTCGGGCGCACGGGCTCCCACGCCTTTCCTTCGACGATGACCCGCGTGTAGACCTTCGCGAAGTATTCGCCGAGCCGACGCTCGCCGTCGCTCGTGAAGTGTTTGCAGTCGGCTTGGCTCAGCGCGAGATCGTAGCTCGCGCCGATGAGGATCACCTTTCCAGGCGCCCGCACGTGCGCCTCGAGCTCGTACTGCGCCACCTTGCTCGTCGGCGCGTCGTTCCAGCCGCTGATCTGCGAGACGAAGAGCGGGATCGGGATCGTCTGGCCGGTGATCTTCCTCACCTCGGTCTCGTAGTCCTCTTGCCACTCGATCAGGCCATCCGCGTAGGTCTGGATCTTTCCGGGCGTGCCGTCGGTGCCGGGCATCGGGAACTCCTGGCTGCCGGCGGTGTACGAGTAGTGATCGCTCTCGCCATGGATGGTGGCGACCGCGCGTACGACGTACGATTTGCCGAGCGCCGTTGCGATCGCCTTGGCGTTCGTGACCTCCTTCATCGCCTGATCGAACGGCGCGAGGTAGCCCGGCTTGTAGTTGCATCCGCCCTTGCGGAGGCATTGGTACGTGTTGCCGCTCCGGCCATGCAGGCTCACGAGCAGATCGTGCTTCGCGGGGAGGTCTTTGACGCTGGCGAGCGCGCCGTACTTCGTCGTCACGAGATGCGAGATCTCGTTCGCGAAGCCGGAGCTCGCCGTCTCGACCGGCGAGAAGAACGTGTCGCCCTCGACGAGCGGGACGAAGGACGACGGCGTGTCGTACGTCTTGCAGCCCGCGCCGTCGCATTCGGTCATCGGCATGACGCCGGTGTTGAACATCAGGTTGCCGAAGGGCTGCGTCGTCGAGAGCACGGGCTTGCCCTCGAGCGCGACGGAGTTCGATTGGCCCGTGATGAGGATGTGGTTGATCGCGAAGTCGACGTACGGGACTGCTGGCGCCGGCGGCGCATCGCCCGCGTCCCCACTCGCGCCGGACGACGACGAGCCGCCGCTCGGCGATGTGGACGACGACGCGTCCCCGCCGGCGCCCGAGGAACCGCTGTCGCTCGTCCCGTCCGTGTCTCGAGCGGTCGGCGCGGACGGCGACGTGCCGTTTTGACACGCTGAGACGGTCGCGAACGTTCCGCCTGCGAGGATCACCGCGCATTGCCTCCGCCAACCAAGCAAGACCCACATGCATCCCTCGCGTGCATGTCGCGAGCCTGCACAGCTAGGGGCTGTCTTTGCGGGCCGAGATCGCACCGGAGGGGCGATCGACGAGGAGGATGCTCGTTCGCTTCGCGCCGACGTTCAGCTCGATCGAGCGGCCATCGACGAGGACCTTGCGTCGAGCGGCCTCTGCGCGCTCGTTCACGACGACGATCATCGCGACGCGCGGCGCGAGGAGGACCCTCGCCGCGACACCGCCGGCGCCGTCGTCTGGGGACGTCGTGACCTTCGCGGCGGCGAGCGCGGCGCCGAGCAGCTTCACGAGCGGCTCGCGATCGCGCGCGAGCTCGAGGGGCAGGGGCTCGTGCCACACCTGCTTGGCGGCCGCAGCGGACGCGAGATCCGCGGGCGTGAGCGACGCCTTGTCGGCGCGACGTGCGGTCTCTTGAAGCATGCCTTCGAACGCGACGAACCCCGTCGTGCTCCACGTGCTCCGCTCGTGCATCGCGACCGGCCGGGTACGTCCCACCACGCCGAGCGCGCGAAGGGAGGGCGTCAGGCGTCCGTACGAGTCGCCCTCGATCGGCCCGGTGACGAGCACCTTCGTCCCCGTCGCGAGCGCGGCGACGAGCGCCTGCGCGGCGCCTTCGTCGAGGACATCGGCGCATGGCACGAGCACGAGCTTCGCGCCACGGAGCGCGGCGGCGGTGAGGCGAAGATCGCTCACCGCGGCGGGCACGACGCCGTAGCGCTCCGCGAGCGCACGCACGACGTGCTTCGTCGCGTCGATCGCGCCGGTCATGCCGAGGAACGCGCGCGCGTGCGGGATGACGAGCACGACGTCGTCGGGCTCGAAGTCGTCGAGGCGAGAGGCGTGCGCGCCGAAGAAAGATGCATACTGCACGAGAACGTCGAGCTCGGGCTTCGCGGTCCCATCGGGGCGAAAGAGGCCGATCGTCGACTCCTCGTCGATCGGCATGTACGGATTGACGTTCCACACCCACTCGACGACGCCTGCGCCTCGACCGGCGAACGCGTAGCCAAGCTTGCGCTCGAGCAGATGGGCGGCCTCTTCGGGCGTGCGCCATGGCGTGCCGTCGAGGTCCTCGAGGCGCATGAGGCCCGTCTCTTGGTGAAGGCTTGGTTTGCCGATCACCTTGGTGACGACGCCGTCCCAGAGGAGGTCGTCGTTCTTCCACCACGTGTGGACCGCGGTGTAGTCGAGCGACGGCGCCATGAGCTGCTGCGTGGCGCGCTCGTAGATCCCGCCTTCGTCTTGCCCGAGCGTCACGAGCGTGCTGGGTCCTCCCGCCTCGCGGAGGGCGCCTCGCAGCGTGGCCGCCCATTGGGTGATGGCGTCTTCCGTCAGCTCGCGAAAGTCACGAGCCTTGCGCGGCCGCCGATCGATCTGCACCGCCGCCATTGTGAAGTCGTCGTCGCGCGGGACGGCGAGCACGTCACCCTCGGGGACGCGCCAGAGCGCACGGAGCTCGCCTTGGCTCATGTTCGCGTGGCGCGCGGCGACCCACGACCGCCACGCGGCCTTCTCGCTCTCGTCGCCGATCGGACGCGTGCGCCATAGCTTCGACAGCGGGGCATACGAGGGCTCGTTGATGAGATCCCAGTGGATCCACGAGACGTTCGCGAACCGCTTCGCGAGCGCCTTCACCATCGTCTCCTGCCCGGCGATCGAGCGCGGGTCGAGGTAGGCGTTCGTCCCGCCGAACGACGGCGGAAGAAACGCGAAGAGGTTGAAGCACACGACGATGTCGTGCTTCGCCGCGGTCTGCACGAACGCTTCGAGCGCCGAGAGCACGTTGGGATCGACGTCGCCGCGCGGCGCCGCGCGAGACCACGCCGTCCAGAGCCCGGTGCGCACGAAGTTGATGCCGCGCTTCTTCATCTCGGCGAAGTCGACGTCCCACGCGTCGGGGTTCGGCTCGAAGAGGAAGTGGCGATGGACGTCGGACGCCATGTACGTCGTGCCGACGATCGGAAACGGCTTGCCGTCTCGGCGAAGCCAGTCGCGGCCCACCGTGAGCTTCGGACCGGAGGCGAGGAGCTTCTCGTCCTTCACCCAGAACCCCGTTCGAGCGGCGCGCTTCGTGTCGCGGTCCTCGACGAGCACGTGGTAGAGGCCCGGCGAGAGCGCGCTCGCGTCGAGCTCGTAGATGCCTCCGCCGGTGTCGGCCTCGATCTGGCGCGCGCCGGCGTCGTTCGAGACGGTGACCCGAAGGCGCGGCTTCGACGACGCAGCGCGCGGGCCGTCCGTGATCGCGAGGCGCACGCGCTTCGTCGGACCAGAGACGGACGCGCCGCTCTCGGGCACCACGCGGAGCTCGCTCGCACCTTCGAGCGCGCGTGACACGATCCGCCGGATGATGGGCGCCTCGAGCTTCGCGTCGGTCGTCGCCAAGACGAGGCGCGCGCCGCGCGAAGGTCCCTCGAGGCGATCGATCTCGAGGAGCGGGCAGCCGCGGGGTGTGCCCGATGGATCGAGCACATGGAGGAGCGGGCGAGCGACCGACGAACGCGGGCCGGCCGACCCATGCTCGTCGGGGAGCTCCTTGTCGTTCGTCAGGCGAAGCGTGAGCGACCACGTCGTCTTGCCCGCGGGGAACGCCCCGTCGTCGAGCGAGAAGCCCGCCATCGCGGCTGGCGCGGTGAGCACCGTCTTCCAGCCTGCGGTCGCGAGCGAGATCGGCTCGGCGGGACCGATCAGGAGCTGGTGCGCGAACACGGTCTGCCGCGGCCCGCGCGCCCACGTTCCGGTGCTCGCTTGAAAGGCGACCGGCTCATGGAGCGGCGCGCCGCCGAGGACCGCGAGGCCGCCGCCTTGGTCGAAGAAGGCGCGCATCTCGGGCCACGCGTCGACCGGGAACGCGCTTCCATGAGGGAGCACCAGCACCGAGACGTCATGCACGCGGAGATGGGTCGTGAGCTCGGCGAGGGAGTCGGCGCGAAGCACCGGCAAGCCATCGAGCGCCACGTCGAGCACGTGATCGTCGACAGGCGGGGCGTCCACCGTCGGAAAGCCCGGCGCGCGAAAGACGAGCGCCTTCGGGGCGACCTCGTGTCGCGTAGCGGGGCGTGACGACGACGGTGTCGAGGCCGGCTTCCCTTCGGCGCTTCGCGCGGGCGGACCGCCGCATGCGCCGAGGGCCGCGGTGAGGACGGTGGCGATCGCAGCACCTCCGGTGAGAGACGTCTTCACAGCGCCCGGGATAGCAGACCTCGCGCCGCGTGTCGTCGCGTCGGTGGATCAGCCGAACGTCGGCGAGTAGTCGGCGAGGCGCGCGAAGAAGGGGTGACGGGCGAACCAATCGAGCTCGTTCGTCGCGTCCTTGGCGAGGCGCTCGCGCGCGCTCAGCCATGCAGCGCACCACTCGGCCAGCTCGTCGTCGCCTTCGTCGCTCGCCGCGGCTTGCGTGAGGCGGACGAGGTCGACGCCGGAGTGGATCGTCGTCAGCGCGTGACGATACGCATGCTCGTGGTCGACGAGCTGCGCTGTGACCGCGTCGCGGACGCGGCGGAACGTGTCGCCGAGGAGCGCGTTGAACGACCCGATCCGTACGTTGCGGACCGTCGTGAGCGTACGCAGCTCTTCGAGGGACTCGTTCGCATGTGCGGCGATCGAGCGGAGCGCGATCGAAGGCGGTCCAAAGCCGATGCGTTGCGCTTCGCGGCAACAGAGCCGGTGGGTGTCTTCTTCGAGGTCATAGAGCTCGGAGATTAAAGAGAGAGACAGACGCTGGCGATGCATGATGTTGACGACTTTGGGGCCACGGTGGCCGATGAAGATTCGTTGGTGGAAATCGTTGGGGGGGGCGTTTGGGAGAAGAAACGGACGCCTTCACATCGACTGCGTCCCCTGACGCTGTGGCGACCGAGCGATCGAGTCGATGTGAGGTGGCGTTCGCGTGGATCAGAGACCCGTGGTGGTGCCGTAGTCGTGGTTGTCGTGGTTCACGAGGCC
Source organism: Labilithrix sp. (assembly GCA_044227045.1). Lineage (GTDB taxonomy): Bacteria > Myxococcota_A > Polyangia > Polyangiales > Polyangiaceae > Labilithrix. Next base: position 41,818 of record JBGAFW010000074.1, on the reverse strand, counting down.
GTTCGACATCGGCGAGACGTCGGCATGGTCGCCGTCTTTGGTGGTGTCACGAAGGTGACTGATCTTGTCGTTCACCTTCCCGTACGTGTCCTTCGCGACCGTGAGCGCGCGAGTACGCGTGCGCGGCGAGAAGAACATGAGCGCCGCGATCCCGCCGGCGATGGCGAAACCAACACCTCCGAGCACGTACGCCGAGACCGACGTTCGCTGTCGCGACTTCATGATGTAAGGGATCGCTGGCATCGCAGCGATCACGCCCTTGAGGACCTTGTTGATGTTCTTTTGTGAAATCATCATGCGAGGCTCTCGTGCATCATGCGTACCGGCGCCCACGGAACGCCTTTCTTTGGGCAAGAGGCGAATCTCGCTGCGTCTTACGATGCACAATGCCCCGAGTGTGTCGGCTTGAGGCGTCGCGACGTGGTGCTCACGGCCGGTTTTTCATGCTCGAGCTGCGATACGCTCGTGACGTGAGCGGACAGGACGAGAGCCCGATCGGCGGAGCGAAGGGCACCGGATACCTTCACGGCTACAGCGAGCGCGAACGAGAGCGGCTGCATTTCCAGGCGCGCTTCCTCGAGCCGATGGTGCACGACCGCTTGCCGTACCGGCGGCGAAAGAAGCTCCTCGAGGTGGGCTCGGGCGTCGGCGCGCAGACGGAGATCTTGCTGCGTCACTTCCCAGAGCTTCATGTCACGGGGATCGAGCTGAATGACGATCAGATCGCAGAGGCGAGGCGCTTCCTCGCGACGGTGCCGTGGGCGACCGACCGCTTCTCGATCGTCAAAGGCAACGCGACGCAGATCGAGCTCCCCGCGGAGTCGTTCGACTCCGCGTTTCTCTGCTGGATCCTCGAGCACGTCGGCGATCCGCTGCGCGTGCTGTCCGAGGTGAGGCGCATGCTCGCGCCGGGCTCGCCGATCGTCGTGAACGAGGTGCTCAACGCGACGTTCTTCGTCGATCCGTACAGCCCCGAGACGCTGCGCTATTGGACCGCGTTCAACGAGCAGCAGATCGACTCGGGCGGCGACCCGTTCATCGGCGCGAAGCTTGGAAACCTCCTCCAGTCGGTGGGGCTTCGTGACGTCACGACCGAGGTGAAGACGTTTCATCTCGACAACCGCGCGCCCGCCGAGCGCGCCGAGTTCCTCGCGTACTGGACCGATCTCCTCCTCTCGGGCGCGCCGGCGCTCCTCGCCGCGGGCCGCGTCTCGGAGGCGACCGTGGACGCGATGCGAACGGAGCTCGCGCGCGTCGCCCGCGATCCGAACAGCGTCTTCTTCTACTCGTTCATCCAAGCACGCGCGCGCGTGTGGTGATGCCCAACGTCGAGCGGAGCAGCGGACGGGTTGACTAGCCGACCTTCGCGACGGCGCTGGCTTTTTCGCGCTTCACGTTGAAGATGCGGAGCGGCTTCTCTTTGCCCTTCAAGTGCGCAGGCGGGAGCTCCTCGACCTCGAAGCGCGGGCCGAGGCGCGCGAGCGTGTACTCGCTGACGATGACCTGGCCCGCGAGCGCGATGCCGCAGAGGCGAGCGCTCGTGTTCGCGGTGTCACCGATGACGGTGTAGCTCATCGCCTTCGAGCTTCCGACGTAGCCGGCGACGAGCGGTCCGGTGTGGAGGCCCATGCCGACGGCGAGGGGAGGATGTCCGCCTTCGACGCGCTTCCGGTTGAAGCGGCCGAGGACCTCCATCTGATCGAGTGCACATTGCACGCTTCGGATCGCGTCGTCGGGGTGGGTGACCGGCGCGCCCCAGAAGGCCATGATGCCGTCGCCCATGAACTTGTCGAGCGTGCCTTCGAACTTGAAGATCGTCTCGACCATGAGCTCGAAGTACTCGTTCAGCAAGTCGTTGATGACGCCTGCCGTCGCGCCTTCGCTCATGCGCGTGAAGCCGCGGATGTCGGAGTTGAAGACGGTGCACTCCGGGACGTGAACGCCGCCCTTCTTCACCTCGAGCTTGCCGCTGAGCACCTGCTCGGCGACGTTCGGTGAGAGGAGACGGCTGAAGCGCTCGCGGTTGACGATCTCTTGCTCGATCTTCTTCGCGAGCAAGTTGTTCTCGATGAACATCGCCGCTTGGTTCGCGACCGCGGTGACGAGCTCGAGATCCTTCTGCTGGAACTGCGCGAGCGACTCGGAGTCGAGCCACACCGCGCCGAGCACGTCTTTCTCGTGGAGCAGCGGGACGACGATCGCGCTCGAGATGCGGTTCAAGATCATGGACTTGCCCTTGGAAGAGGCGAAGTCCATCGAGGCGTCGTGCGTGAGCACGGAGGCGCGCTCGGTGATGACGTGGTTGAGGATCGTCGAGGAGACCTGAATCGGCGCTTCCGTCCCGTCGCGGCGATGGGCCGCGCGTGGCGCGAGCGAGCCGTCGTTCTCGCGGAGGAGAATGACCGCGCGGTCCGCGTTCACGAACTTGAAGAGCGACATCAAGATCTTGTGAAGGAGCTGATCGAGATCGCGCTCGAGGCCGATGTCGCGCGTGAGCTCCCACGTGAGGCGGAGACGCTCGTAGTCGACGCGGAGCTGCTGCGGGTCGTGCGCGAGCTGGTCGAAGGGGACGAAGCCCTTCGCCTGCGCGTTGATCTGCGTGCCGATCGCGCGCGCGGAGTCGAGGACGTCGACGCGTGTTCCGCCGAAGCTCGGCGGGCGGCGCCCTTGCTGCTGATACGGAGGCATCCCGCCGTGCTGCTGCGGGTGACCTCCATACGGCGCGGCGCCGGGGTAGCCGCCGCCGGGGGAGTTGCGTGCGCCCGGATGACCTTGGCTCGGCATCCCCATCGTACCCATCGGGCCTTGATGAGGAGGAGGCGGACCGCCAGGTCCAAGGGCGCCGCTCGGCATCCCTTGCTGGTGGGTCGGCGGCGGAACGCTCGGTCCCTTCGGCGTCCACGGCGTGGGGATCGCGCTGCCTTGCGGAGACAGATGCGGAGGCATCTGGTTCTGCGGATGTTGGATCGCACCCGGAGAGATGTGAGGAGCGACCGGCCCGCCGTGCGGGAGCGGCGCGTTGAAGTCGAGCGGCGCGCCGTGACCGTCGTCGTAACGAGCGCGGGTCGAGCCGAGCGCGATCTCGTCTCCGTGACGGAGCATCATCTCGCCACGGACGCGCTCGCCGTTGACGTACGTGCCGTTCAAGCTCCCGAGGTCGCGGAGGACGAAGCCACCGTCGCGCTGCTCGAGGATGCAGTGCTCCTTCGACACGATCTTGTCGAGGAGCTGGATGGAATTGTTCGGATGACGTCCGAGGCTGTTGATGGGCCGCAGCTCGATCGCCTGCTGTCCCTCAGCGGTCGCGAGGATCAAACGCGCCATCCGACAGGCATGGTAACGAACCTTCTCCTGGTGGGACAGAGGGAATCCGTCGCCCGGCGCGTGTTGTTTCGCAGCGCCGTGATTCCGACTCGAAAGCTCGAAATTCACGCCAAATCTGCTTGGGGTCTAGAAACCCATCCCTTATGCAAGCATCGGATCGCGCCCGTCCGATCATCTGGTGCCTCCGAGGCGCCGAGAGCCTGATACGATCCAAGAAATGGCCCAACGTCGCCAAAATGGCACGTCTTCTTCCTCGGGTGGAAACAAGGCAAGCCACGACCTCACCTCCGCGCAGGCCGCGCCGGCCGGCGCCGCGCCCGCACGAAAAGCACGGAGTGGTCGCGGTGGGGGGCGAGGGAGCAGCGCCGACGTCTCCAAGGAGGCGACCGAGATCGGTGAGGCGCCGAGCAGCTCGAACGAGCCGGAGGCGCCGGTCAAGGCGTGGCTCGACGCGAACCTGGCCCCACAGCCGGGCTCGGGGCGCGACCCGTTCCGCGTTTCTGCTGAGCTCGCGACCCAACATACCGATCCCACCATCCTCCCCGAGAAGCCCGGCGAGAACGGCGGCCTCTTCGAGCTCCTTCCGACGATCGCGCGTCGGGCGCTGACGCTCGGACTCGCGGCGCGAGAGCCCTCCTTTCATGTCTTCGTCTCGGCGCAGCCCGAGGTCATGATCGAAGACGACGTCGTTCGCTTCGCCGAGAAGTTCTCGCAAGGCCGCGAGACGCCGCCCGACCTCGTCTACGTCCACGACTTCGATCGACCCGAGGCGCCGAAGCCGCTCATCCTTCCGCCAGGATCCGGCGGCACGCTCGTCGCCGCGATGGACGCGCTCATCGATCGCCTGAAGCAAGAGATCCCGAGCATCGCCCAGCACGAAGAGGTGCGCCGCGCGACGCAGAAGCTCGCGCGCGACCTCGAGTCGAAGAACAAAGAGGTGCTCACCGGCCTCGAGACGACGGCGAAGGGCCTCGGCTTCGGCATTCGCGCCGTGCAGGGAGGGGTACAGACCTTCCCGATCCTCCACGGCAAGCCGCTCTCGGCCGAGCAGTTCGGCGCGCTCGACGAATCGACGAAGCGCGCGCTCGGAGAGGCCGAAGATCGGCTCACCCAAGAGGTCGAGAAGGCCGCCAACCGCGTGCGCGAGCAGAGCGCGCAGTTCGACGCCGCGCGCGAAGAGGCGATGAGCCGTCTCGCCGAGGCGGTGATCACGCGCGCGTGCGGAGAGCTGAAGAAGCTCCTCACCGATTTCGGCGACGACGTGCAGCAATACCTCGACGGCAGCGAGAAGGCGCTCATCGCCGACTGGCGCGACTTCGTCGAGCTCCCGCACCAGATGGTGCAGACGGAAGAAGGCGTCGAGCGCATCGAGGCCGAGCACGCCGATCACGATCCGGAGCACGCGACGCGCCTCAGCCGCTTCAAGGTGAACCTCCTCGTCGCGCACGAAGAGGAGTCGGCACCGCCCGTCATCTACGAGACGAACCCGACCTACCCGAACCTCTTCGGCTACCTCGAGCGACGCGCACGCTTCGGCGCTCTCCTCACGGACTTCACGCGCATTCGCGCCGGTTCGCTCCATCGCGCATCCGGCGGCGTGCTCGTCGTCCGCGCGACCGACCTCATGACCGATCCGATCATCTGGGAGCGTATGAAGCGCGTGCTCCGTGAACGACGGATCGGCGCCGAGGATCCGCTCGGCCCGCTCGGGCTCTACGCGACGACGCTCCGGCCCGTGCCGGTGCCGATTCGCGTGCGTGTCGTGCTCGTCGGCGCGCCCGACGTCTACGCGACGCTGCTCGACGCAGATCCGGATTTCGCCGCGCTCTTCCGCGTGAAGGTGGAGATTGAGCAGTCGATCCCGCGCACGCACGAGAACCTCCGCGCGCTCGACGCATACCTGATGGCGATGGCCGAGGTGCGCGAGTGGGGCAAGTTCGATCGCGGCGCCCGCGCGCGCCTCCTCGATCTCGCGACGCGCCTCGCGGGCGATCGCCAGAAGGTGAGCCTCTCGCTCTCACCGCTCGAAGAGACGGCGGCGTTCGCGGGCGCGCTCGCGGCGGCGCGTGAGGCGGGCGAGAACGACTGGTCCGAGGCAGGCCCGGCCTCGCAGGTACCGCGACCGTTCCGTGCGTCGAGCGTCGGCGGCGACGACAGCATCGTCACCGCCGAAGACGTCGAGATCGCATGGCGTGAGCGACGCGAGCGCGCCGGCGCGGCCGAGCGTCATATCCGCGAGCTCACGTTGCGTGGCGAGGTGTCGCTCGACACCGAGGGCTTCCGCATCGGCGTCGTCAACGGGCTCTCCGTGTATTCTGCAGGTGACGTCGAGTTCGGCCAGCCGATGCGCATCACCGCCGTCGTCGCGCTCGGTCGCGAAGGCATCGTCGACGTCGAGCACGAGGCGCAGCTCGGCGGCGCCATCCACACGAAGGGCGTCGCGATCATCCGCGGGTACCTCGCGCGCATGTTCGGTCAAGAGCGCCCGCTCTCGCTGAAGGCGCAGATCGCGTTCGAGCAGAGCTACGGCGAGATCGACGGCGACAGCGCCTCGTCGAGCGAGCTCTTCGGCGTCCTCTCCGCGCTCGCCGAGGTGCCGATCGATCAAGGTATCGCCGTCACCGGCTCGGTCAACCAGCTCGGCGAGATCCAGGCGATCGGCGGCGTGTGCGCGAAGATCGAAGGCTTCTTCGAGCTCTGTCGCGCGCGCGGCCTCAATGGACGCCAGGGCGTGATGCTCCCGCGCGCGAACCTCGAGCACCTCGTGCTCCGTGAAGACGTCGCCCAGGCGATCAAGGAAGGCAAATTCAACCTCTACGCGGTCGCGACCGTGACCGAAGGCGTCGAGGTGCTCACCGGCGTCCCTGCCGGCGAGCGCGATCCGTCGGGGCGATTCCCCGCCGGCAGCGTCTTTGGTCGCGTCGAGCGGCGCATCATCGAGATCGCCGAGCGCCTCCGTGAGGCCGAAGGTCACGGCCACATCCCGCCGGCGCCGGGATCGATGGACGACGTCAGCCACGCGGACCTCTCGGACGCCGGCGACTTCCGCACGAAGTAGCGACTCGGCGCGTCACGCGGTTCGTGCGCGTGCGCGAACGCTTTGCGTAGCACGCCGCGCGCTCGTGCGCGGAATGCACCATCGCGCAGCGTGGGCGCGCCGTTTGCTGGCTCCGCGGGATGGCCAACGCACCTGTGCCTTCTGCACCTCCTGGGTCTCCAGCTTCACCGTCGATCGGGCCTGCGTCGCTCGAGATCAGCGCAGCGCAGCAAGAGACGATCGAGCGCGCGGCCCGCAACGAGCGCGTGATCGCCCCGCCGCTGAGCCTCGCGAAGAGCGCCTATTTGGCGAACGACGCGCTCGAGCGCGCCGAGGCGATGGCCGACTCCGACGCGTTTTGGAGCGAGCGCGCGAAGGTGATCGAGTGGATGGAGCCATGGCGCGAGGTGTCGAGGTTCGAGCTTCCGAATCACCAGTGGTTCGTCGGCGGGAAGCTGAACGCGACCGTGAGCTGCATCGACCGGCACGTGCGGAGCGATCGCCGCAACCGCGCCGCGATCATCTGGCTCGGCGAAGACGGCGACGAACGCACGTACACGTACGCCCGCCTCTACCGTGAGGTGAACCGCTTCGCGAACGCGCTCCGCCGCCTCGGCGTGAAGAAGGGCGACCGCGTCATCATCTACATGCCGCTCGTCCCCGAGGGCATCGTGTCGATGCTCGCCTGCGCGCGCCTCGGCGCGATCCACTCGGTGGTGTACGCCGGGATGGGCACGCAGGCGCTCCGGAGTCGCATCGAAGACTGCGGAGCCAAGGTGGTCATCTGCTCGGACTTCACGTTCCGTCGTGGCAAGCAGGTCCCGCTGAAGCCGATCGTCGACGAGGCGGTGCGCGACCTCGGCTCGGTCGAGCACGTCATCGTGCATCGCCGCGGGTCGCGCCCCGGCGACGCGCCGTATGCGTTCGAGTCCGAGCGCGAGAAGGACTTCTACGACGTGCAAGAAGGTCGCGAGATTCACTGCGCGCCCGAGACGATGGACGCGGAGGATCCGCTCTTCATCCTCTACACCTCGGGCACGACGGGGAAGCCGAAGGGCGTCGTGCACGCGACCGGCGGCTACCTGGTCGGCGTGACCTACCTCTCGCGCGCGTTCTTCCAGATCGGCGAGCGCGACGTGTACTGGAGCACCTCCGACATCGGATGGATCGTCGGCCACTCGTTCATCGTGTATGGCCCGCTGTCGGTCGGCGCGACGATCCTCTGTCGCGAGGGCGTGCCGGACTATCCGTCGCCCGAGGTCACGTGGGAGCTCGTCGAGCGCTACGGCGTGAACGTGATGTTCACCGCGCCGACGGCGGTGCGGATGTGGATGAGCCACGGCAACGAGGCGCCAAACCGCTACGACCTCTCGACGTTGCGTCTCCTCGCGTGCGCGGGCGAGCCGCTCAACCCCGAGGCCCATCGTTGGGCGCAGGAGCATCTCGTCAGCAAGAACGGGATGGTCGTCGACAACTGGTGGCAGACGGAGATCGCGGCGCCGGTGCTCGGCACCTTGCCGACGTTCGAGGCGCGGCCCGGCAAGGTCGGCAAGACGATGCCCGGCGCCGACGTCGAGATCGTCGACGTGCACGGCCGGCCGCTGCCGCCTGACACGGGCGGGCTCCTCGTCCTCCGGAGGCCGCTGCCGTACATGCTGCGGACGATCTGGGGCGACCATGCACGATACACGCATTATTGGGAGCAGATCCCGAACGCGTATTTCGCGGGCGACGTCGCCACGCAGGATCGCGACGGATACTTCTCGGTGCTCGGCCGCGCCGACGACGTGATGAACGTCGCGGGGCACCGCATCGGCACCGCCGATGTCGAGGCTAGCCTCGCGCGTCACAACAGCGTGATCGAGAGCGCGGTCGTCGGCTTGCCCGACGCTGTGAAGGGCGAGCGGATCAAGGCGTTCGTGGTGCTTCGCGCGAGCGCGCATCAAGGCCCAGGCCTCATCGCCAGCCTCCGCGATCACGTCCGGCAAGAGCTCGGGCCGATCGCGACGCCGGCGGAGATCGAGATCCGCGAGTCGCTCCCGAAGACCCGCTCCGGCAAGATCGTGCGGCGTCTCCTGAAGGCGCAGTCGCTCGGCACCGACGCCGGAGACCTCTCGACGCTCGCCGAGTAGACCTCTGACGGCGAGAGTGTAGGAAAAGATCGAGCCGGCTCCCGCCCTTTCGAGGACGTAGCCGGCTCGTCTCGCTGCGCGACGCTCAGGTGAAGATGATCTGCGCGCCGTCGGCGAGGTCGTAGAAGTCGCCGGCGGTGATGACGTCCTTCACCTGCTCGACGAGGTCCTCGCGCGAGCGCTTGAACATCTTCATCGCGAGCTCGCACGCGTAGAGCTCTGCGCCCGACTCGTTCAGGATCTGGAGCATCTCGCGGACGGTGGGGAGGTCGAGCTCCGTCATCGTCTTCTTCATCATCGACGCGGCGAGGCTCTCCATGCCGGGCAGACCCGCGACGATCGTGGGCATCCCGGAGGACGCGTTGCCCGCGAGGTTCACGTGGAGGTGATCCACCTTGGACTGCGTGATGACGTCGAGCCCCCAGAACGTGAAGAACACGAACGCGTCGATGCCCGACTGGCGCGCGGCATTCGCGAGGATGAGGGAGGGGTAGGCTTCGTCGAGCCCGCCGTGGGAGCAGATGATGGCGACCTTACGTCTCGTTTCCATGGCTCGTTTCCTTTGTGCGTTCGTGCGTTTGCTAGATGCATCCCACGGGCTTCGGGATGCCGGCGATCTTCGCGACCGTGCGCGCCGGCGCCTTCGGGAAGAGCGCGTAGAGGTCCTTCGTCGCGAGCTCGGTGCCCTGCGTGAGGCGGCGGATGTTGGGTGACGCGCCGGTCTTCTCGAACTCGGCGCGCGCGAAGCGAATGACCGCCCAGCGAGGCTCGTCGAGCGCGACGCTCTGGATGGCGGCGATCTTGGCGGCGAGGTCAGGTGACCACGCCGCCGGATCGGCGAGGTGGCCGTCGGCGCTGAAGGCGACGCCTTCGATCGCCGGCGGAGCGGCGGCCGGAGGTGCCGCTTCCTTGCTCGCGCGCGCGGGAGGAGCGGGGCGAGGCCGTGGCGGCGTGCGTTCGATGCCGAGCGCGGCCGGCTTCGTTCGGCGCGGGCCGATCGCGGCGGCGAGCTTCGCCTTCTTGAGCTCGTTGGGATCCGCGGCGCGTTGCTCGCGGACGGCGACGACGGCGCGGCCGACGTGGCGCATGACCTCCATCATCACGGCCATGCCCTTCTGCACGTCGTCGTCACGGGTCGCCTTCACCATGCCGAGGAGGCCGATCGGCTCCGCTTTGTCGGCCTGCTCGAGCGCCTCCGACGCGCTCGAGGCGATCTCGAGGACCTTCGGCTGCGTGAGGGCGCGGACGGTCTCGAGGATCCCGACGACGGCGTCGCCAAAGGCGCGCACGTCGTCCGGCGTGAAGCTCGTCACGACCCGATCGCCGATCTTGACGATCTCGCGTCCGAAGTCGAAGTAGCCCTTCTTGTCGATCTCGTCGAGGCGGGCCGTCGCGACGTTCATCACCTCGCGGAGGACAGGCGTCATCTCGGTGATGAGCTCTTCGGTCTTCTTCTGCCGCTCGGTGAGGTAGGCGAGCTTCGCGTCGATCTCCGCGAGGCGCTCCGTCATCGTCGCGTTGTGCGGCGCCACCGTGTGGTGCTGTGATGTGGTCGGATCCATGGCTATCTCCATTTGCCGGCGAGCAGCATGCGGTGGTCGAGGGGGAGCTCTTTGCCCGCGACGAGCACGTTCCAGTAGATCCACTTGAAGGCGAGCTTGCCCCAGTGGTTGGTCGCGCTCTCTTCGAGGAGCGTGAACGGGCCGACCCCGGGGAGGGGATAGCGACCCGGGAGCGGCTCGGTCTCGTAGTTGAAATCGATCAGCATCGCCTTGCCGTAGCCGGTCTCGATGAAGCAGTTGGCGTGACCGTCGAACGCAGGGAGCAGCGGCTGATTGCCGAGGAAACGAAGGACGTTCTCGATCAGCACGTCGCTCTGGAAGTGCGCGACGGCGCCGGCCTTCGAGGCGGGAGCGTCGGTCGCGTCGCCGAGCGCGAAGATGTTCGAGAAGCTCTTGCTCTGCAGCGTGTGCTTGTCGACCGGGACCCAGCCGCCCGCGTCGCCGATGCCCGAGTCGGTGATCGCCTGCGCTCCGCCGTGGAGCGGGATCGTGACGAGCAGGTCGTAGCCCGTCTCGCGACCGTCGTACGACTTGAGGACGCGCCGCTGCCCGTCGACCTCCGAGAGCGAGAAGTCCCCGAGGACGCCGATCTTGCGCTCCGCGAGCATGCTCCCGAACGCGGCGGAGGCGCGCGGCTTCGTGAACGCGCCTTCGAGCGGCGTGGTGTAGACGATCTCGACCTTGTCGCGCATGCCGCGCTCGGTGAAGAAGGCCTCGGTCAAGAAGAGGATCTCGAGCGGGGCGACCGGGCACTTGATCGGCATGTCGACGACGTTGACGACGACGCGGCCGCCCTTGAAGCTCTCGAACGCGCCGCGAAGCGCGAGCGCTCCTTCGAGGGTGTAGAAGTCGAACGCGGTCTTCTGCCAGCCTTCGCCGGTGAGCCCCTGGGTCTGGTCAGGGAGAATGCGGCTTCCGGTGGCGATGATGAGGACGTCGTAGTCGTACGTCGCGCCTTGTTTGCCGCCGTTCGTGGGCTTCTTGAGGCGAACCTTCTGCTCGTCGGGCGCGATGCGATCGATCTCACCGAAGACCAGCTCGACGCGTGGATCGAGCAGATGCTGGCGTCGCTTGACGATCTCTTCGGGCCGGTACTTCCCGAACGGCAGGAAGAGAAGACCAGGTTGGTAAAGGTGGATGTCGTCGCGATCGATGACGGTGATTCGCCACGCGTCGTCGGGGAGCGCCCGGACGAGTCGGTTCGCCATCATCGTCCCGCCGGTTCCTGCACCGAGAATCAGGACTCGTTTCATCGTGCTTCCGCGAGGAGCAAGCGATGCGCCAGAAGAGCTCCCTCACGTCGTGCCCGTGGCGACGCGGCCTCTTCGCGCGTCAAATCTTCACGCGTGCAGATCGTGCACCTGGCGCGAAACTCTCGCGCCCTGTCTCCGTCGAGCATGCGCGTCGAAACATCGTTCGCAGCTCAATTGGCGGTGCACCATCCAGGTACGCACATTGCTGCAGCGACGACCTCAGGGAGGACGCGATGTCCGACAAGAGCTGGCTCGGGGAAGAGCTGACGCGGCGCGGCGTTCGGCGGCGAGACTTCGTCAAGTTCTGCGCGGGCATCGCGACGTACTTCGCGTTACCGAAGAGCGCGGCGGCGGAGATGGTCCAAGCGGTCGAGAAGACCTCGAAGCCATCGCTCGTATGGCTCGAGTTTCAAGACTGCGCGGGCAACAGCGAGTCGCTGCTGCGCGCGACACGGCCCACCGTCGCCGAGGTGATCCTCGACGCGATCAGCCTCGACTACCACGAGACGATCATGGCGGCGGCGGGCAAGCAGGCCGAGGGCGCGCTCGCGAAGACGCTCCACGATCAGGCGGACAAGTACATCGTCGTCATCGAAGGATCGATCCCGACCGGCGAGAACGGCGCCTTCTGCACGATCGGAGGCAAGAGCGCGCTCCAGATCGCGACCGACGCCTGCGCGCACGCCGCGGGTGTCATCGCGGTCGGGACCTGCGCCGCGTACGGCGGCATCCCGGCGGCCGCGCCCAATCCGACGGGCGCGCTCGGCGTGTCGGACGCGATTCCGAACGTCAGAAACCTCATCAACCTGCCGGCCTGCCCGGCCAACGTGGAGAACCTCACCGCGCTGCTCGTGTACTTCCTCACGTACAAGAGATGGCCGCCGCTCGACGCGAAGCGAAGACCCCTCTTCGCATACGGCAAGACGATCCACGACAACTGCGAGCGGCGCGCTCACTTCGACGCTGGTCAGTACGTCGAGGCCTGGGGTGATGAAGGCCACCGCAACGGAGAGTGCCTCTTCAAGATGGGCTGCAAAGGCCCGCAGACCTACCAGAACTGTCCGGTGGTGCGCTGGAACGGCGGGACCAACTGGCCGATCGGCTGCGGGCATCCGTGCATCGGCTGCGCGGAGCCTCAGTTCTGGGATCGCATGACGCCGTTCTACCGGCACCTCTCGGGTGTGCCCGGCTTCGGGATCGGATCGGACGTCGACAAGGTCGGCGTCGCCGCGACCGCCGCCGTCGGCGCCGCGTTCGGTACGCACGGGCTCATTCAGCTCGTTCGGAGGCGCTTGTCGGGCGGCGCGCCCAAACCGACGCCTGCGCCCGCTGCACCCGCCAAGACCGAAGAAAAAGAGAAAGAAGGTGCGTCGTGAGCCGCATCGTCGTCGATCCCGTCACGCGCATCGAAGGCCACCTGCGCCTCGAGGCAGAAGTCGAAGGCGGCGCGGTCAAAGACGCGTGGTCCTCGTGCACGATGTTCCGCGGGATCGAGCTCATCTTGCTCGGCCGCGACCCACGCGACGCCTGGGTGTTCACCCAGCGCATCTGCGGCGTGTGCACGACGGTGCATGCGATCGCGTCGGTGCGCGCGGTCGAGAACGCGATCGGCGCGAAGCCGCCGCCGAACGCGCGTCTTCTACGCAACCTCATCATGTCTGCACAGATGGTGCAGGACCACGTCGTCCATTTCTACCACCTGCACGCGCTCGACTGGGTCGACATCGTGTCGGCGCTCTCGGCCGATCCGGCGAAGACCTCCGCGCTCGCCGAGTCGATCAGCGACTGGCCGCTCTCGAGCACGAAGTACTTTGCCGGCGTTCGTGATCGCGTGAAGTCGTTCGTCGACAAAGGGCAGCTCGGCCCCTTCGCGAACGCGTACTGGGGACATCCGGCCTACAAGCTCCCGCCCGAGGCGAACCTCCTCGCCGTCGCGCATTACCTCGAGGCGCTCGACTTCCAACGCGAGTTCATCCGCCTCCACGCCGTGCTCGGAGGAAAGAACCCGCACCTCCAGAGCTTCCTCGTCGGCGGCATGGCGACGCCGGTCGATCCCGACAAGCAGGCGTCGATCAACGTCGGCACGATCGCGCGCCTCCACGAGCTCATCGCGAAGGCGAAGGACTTCGTCACGCGCGTGTACATCCCCGATGTCCTCGCGGTGGCGTCGTTCTACAAAGACTGGGCGGGGCATGGCGCGGGCGTCGGCAACTACCTCGTGTACGGCGAGTACCCGGAGGACGACGGACCGAGCCCAGCGCTCTACTTGCCCTCGGGCGTGATCTGGAACAAGGAGATCACGAAGGTCGAGGCGTTCGACCCGGCGAAGGTCACCGAGTACGTCACGCACTCGTGGTACGAGTACGGCGCGGGAGACGGCAAAGGCATTCACCCGTCGGCGGGCGAGACAAAACCGAAGTACACCGGACCAAAGCCTCCGTACGAGCACCTCGACACGAACGCGAAGTACAGCTGGCTGAAGTCGCCGCGCTACGCCGATCGACCGATGGAAGTCGGGCCGCTCTCGCGCATGCTCGTCGCGTATGGACGCGGTCACCCGCGCGTGAAGGAGCTCGTCGGCGCCGTGCTCGGCAAGCTCGGCGTGGGGCCCGAGGCGTTGTTCTCGACGCTAGGCCGGATCGCGGCGCGCGCGATCGAGACGCAGGTGCTCGTCGAGAAGATGGGCACGTGGGTGGACGCGCTCGCCGACAACATGGGGCGCCACGACCTGCGCATTCACGACAACGAGAAGTGGGACCCGTCGTCATGGCCGAAGGACTGCATGGGCGCAGGCTTTCACGAGGCGCCTCGCGGCGCGCTCGGGCACTGGGTGCACATCCGAGATGGCGCGATCGCGAACTACCAGTGCATCGTCCCGAGCACGTGGAACGCGGGGCCTCGTGACGCGAGCGGCGCACGCGGACCCTACGAAGCCGCGCTCCTCGCCACGCCCGTCGCGAACCCCGAGCAGCCGCTCGAGATCTTGCGCACGGTGCACTCGTTCGATCCGTGCATGGCCTGCGGTGTTCACGTGGTCGATCCGCTCGGCCACGAAATCGTGAAGGTGAGGGCGCTATGAGCCCCGATGGCACCGCCGCGGGAAAGCCGCTGCCCGCCGCGGCGGGCGATCCGTACGAGCCACGGCATCTCGTGCGCGTGCGCGTGTGGGACCACCTCGTGCGCGCGACGCATTGGTCGATCGTGCTCTCGACCGTGTTGCTGTCGGTCACGGGCTTCATGATCGGCCGGCCGCTGATCGATGTCTCGGGTGAGGCCGGGCAGCACTTCGTGATGGGCACCGTGCGCACGGTCCATTTCTACGCGGCGATCGTCTTCACGCTCGCGGTGCTGTCGCGGATCACGTGGCTCTTCGCGAGCAAGGGCCACTCGTCGTGGCGAGAGCTCATCCCGGTCGCGCGTGAGAGGCGAGCCGGCATCGGGCCGATGCTCGCGTTCTACCTGTTCGCGCGTCCTCGGCCGATCCCGGTGGTGGGTCACAACCCGCTCGCCGCGCTCGTCTATTCGATCATCTTCTGCCTCTACCTCGTCATGATCACGACAGGGCTTGGGATGTATGCGGTCGACGCGACGACCAGCCCGGTCTCGTGGGCGGCGGGCTTTTTGACGGTCTTCGGCGGCGCGGAGTCGGCGCGGTGGATCCATCACGTCACGATGTGGCTCTTGCTCGGCTTTGCCGTCCATCACGTCTACAGCGCGATGCTCACGTCGTCGGTCGAGAAGAACGGGACGATGGAGTCGATCTTCACCGGCAACAAGTGGGTGCCGCGCGATCTCTTGGCGGAGGAGGCGAGGGCCGAGGCTGAAGCGAAGGCTAAGAAGGAAGGCCGACACGTCCGTACGCGAGGAGCCGGCGGATGACCGCAGCGGCGGCGACGACGAGGGGAGACGCTGGCGCAGACCGCGCCAAGGAAGACGTCGTCTGCGATCTGCTCGTCCTTGGGCTTGGCAACGTCCTCTGCACCGACGACGGCGCCGGCGTCGCGGCGGTCCATCGCCTTCGCGAGCGCTACGACGCCCCTGAAGGTGTGCTCGTCCTCGACGGCGGCACGCTCGGCCTCTCGCTGCTTCCGTACCTGCGCGCGTCGCGTCGGGTGATCCTCGTCGACGCGATTGGCGCAGACGCCCCGCCGGGCACCTTGGTGCGGCTCACTGGCGATGACGTGGGCCCAGCCGCGGCGACCAGGCTCTCCGTTCATCAGGTGGGCGTCGCCGATCTGCTCGACGGCGCGCGGCTCCTCGGCGGCTACCCCGAGGAGATCTGTCTCGTAGGTGTCGTGCCTGCCGACACGGGGCTCTCGGTCGATTGCACGCCGGCGGTCGAGGCGCGCCTCGACGATCTCGTGAGGCTCACGATCGAGGAGGCGGCGCGGCTCGGGTACACGTTCGTCCCGCGCAAAGATGCGGAGGCACGACGATGAGCGTCGTCGGCCGTCACATCGAGATCCGCGGCATCGTGCAAGGCGTGGGCTTCCGGCCTTGGGTGTACAACCTCGCGCGCGCGTCCGGGATCACGGGGTACGTCAGCAACGACGCGCGCGGCGTCATCATCGACGCGTTCGCGACCGCACCGGACGACGGCCCCGCGCTGCTCGACGTGTTCGTCGGCCGGCTCCGCGCCGAAGGACCTCCTGCCGCGCGGATCGACGACCTGTCGTGGTCCGACATCGCGATCGACGCCCAGACGATCGTCCCCGAGCGCTTCGAGATCGCGGCGAGCACGAGCGAAGGTGAGCGCGAGCCCGCGATCCCTGCCGATCTCGCCACGTGCGAGGAGTGCGCGGCGGAGATCGCCGATCCGCGCGACCGCCGCTACCGCTACGCGTTCACGAGCTGCACGCACTGTGGTCCTCGCTTCACGATCACGGAGGACACTCCTTACGATCGCGCGACGACGACAATGGCGCCGTTCGCGATGTGCGAAGACTGCCAGCGCGAGTACGACGATCCGGCCGACCGCCGCTTCCATGCGCAGCCGAACGCATGCCCGCGATGTGGCCCGACGCTTCGGTTCGTCGACGCGCAGACGCGGACCCTCGACGGCGAAGACGACTACGTGGATCCGATCGCGCACACGGCCGCGCTCCTCGCAGGCGGCGCGATCGTGGCGATCAAGGGGCTCGGCGGCTTCCACCTCGCCTGCGACGCGACGCGAGACGCGACCGTCCGCGAGCTTCGGCGTCGTAAGCGACGAGAAGAGAAGCCGCTCGCGATCATGGTGCGCGACCTCAGGGCGGCCGAAGCGCTCGTCGTGCTCGGTGACGCCGAGCGCGCGCTCTTGCTGAGCCCGGCGCATCCGATCGTGATCGCGCCGCGACGCCTCGACACGCCCGAGGCCTGCGCGATCGCGCCGTCGGTCGTGCGCTCGCTCGGAGACATTCGCGCCGAGAGGCTCGGCGTGATGCTCCCGTACACGCCGCTTCATCACGTGCTCCTCGGCGACCTGCAAGGCACGCCGCTCGTGATGACGTCGGGCAACGCGAGCGACGAGCCGATCGCGTACCGCGACGAAGACGCCTTCGCTCGCCTCACGAACATCGCCGACGCGTTCCTCGTTCACGACCGCGCGATCGTGACGCGCGCCGACGACTCGGTCGCCCTCGTCGTGAACGGCGCTCCGGTCTTGGTGCGCCGGTCTCGTGGCTACACGCCGCGACGCATCTCCCTCGCAGGGATGCCGGGAGAGAGCACGCTCGCGGACGCGCCGATCCTCGCGTGCGGCGCGCATCTCAAGAACACGTTCTGCTTCGGCGATCGTTCGGGCGCGACCTTTGGGCCTCACATCGGCGATCTCGACGACGTGAGCGCGTTCGAAGACTACGAGCGCTCGATCGCGCGGCTCGAGAGCTTCCTTCATCGCACGCCGCGCGTCATCGTCCACGACATGCATCCGGATTACGCCTCGACGCGGTATGCGATCGAGCGCGCGGCTCGCTCGAACGGCGCCCTCCGTGCGGTGGCGGTGCAGCATCATCACGCGCACGTCGCGAGCGCGATCGTCGAGCACGGGCTGTACGGCGAGCCGGTCATCGGCGTCGCCCTCGACGGGACCGGCTTCGGCACCGACGGCACATCCTGGGGAGGCGAGGTGCTCGTCGCCGATCTCTTCGACTTCGAGCGCGTCGCGGCGCTCCGTAACGTCGCGCTCCCTGGCGGCGACCTCGCGATCCGCGAGCCGTGGAGGATCGCGCTCGCGCTCCTCGACGACGCCTTCGGCCCCGACGAGGCGCCGCTCGACAAGCTCGAGCTCTTCGGCCACGTCACGCACGACGAGATCCGGGTCGTCCGTCAGATGCTCGCGAAGGACATCAACACGCCGCGCGCGAGCGGGGCCGGCCGTTACTTCGACGCCTTCGGCGCGCTCGGCCTCGCGAGGCGCACGTCGCGCTTCGAGGCGCAGCTGCCGATGGCGTGGGAGCAGATCGCTTGGATGAATCCGGGGCGGGCGCTGCGCCCATATCCCTTCGCGATCGACATGGAGTCTCGCCCGTGGCGGATCGATCTGCGCCCGATGACCCGCGCGGTCGTCCACGAGCTCGCCGCCCAAGGCCAGGAAGCCGCGGGACCCGAGATCGCGAGCCGCTTCCACGACACGATGGCGATGGCGTTCGCCGAGACCGTGCGTGAAGTGGCGCGGCGGCGTCGTCGCGAGCATGTCCCCGTCGTGCTGACGGGCGGCTGCTTCATGAACGCCCGGCTGACGGAGGCGCTCGTGCGGGCGCTCGGTGAGTCGAACGTCATGCGACCCGTCGTCCACCGCGAGGTGCCACCCGGCGACGGCGGCGTCGCCCTCGGCCAGCTCGCGATCGCCGCGGCGTGGGCCTCACGACACGAAGAAGGGAAGGCGTGACGAGCATGTGCCTCGGCGTACCAGGCAAGGTGATCGAGGTCGACGGGCTCATGGCGGTCGTCGATTTCTGGGGCGTGAAGAAGCACGTGCGGCTCGACGTGGTCGACGAGCCCGTCTCGATCGGCGACTACGTGCTGAACCACGTCGGGTATGCGATCCGCCGCATCCCCGAAGAGGACGTGCGCGCGACCTTGGCGCTCTACGAGGAGCTGCTCGCGACAGCGCCGAGCGACGGCGATCTCATGGCGGCCGACGTCCGCGGCGAGATCGTCGCGGCCCGCGTCGCGTCGAAGGACGAGCCTACCGACAAGAAGGGGATGCGATGAGCGCGAGCTCGATGGCGTCCCTCGATGTCTTTCGCGACCCGGCGCGCGCGGCGCAGCTCGCCGACGCGCTCGAGCGCGTGACCGCGAAGATCGGACGCGCTCCGGTCTCGGTCATGCACGTGTGCGGAAGCCACGAGCAAGCGATCGCGCGCTATGGCCTTCGCTCGCGGTTCCCCGAGACGCTCGATGTCATCATGGGCCCTGGCTGTCCGGTGTGCATCACCGACATGCCCGAAGTCGACGAAGCGGTGGCGCTCGCGCGTCAAGGTCACCGGGTCGTCACGTACGGCGACATGCTGCGTGTCCCCGGGACGGCGCTCTCGCTCGCCGAGGCACGCGCAGAAGGGGCGAAGGTCGACGTCGTATACAGCATCGATCAGGCGGTGGAGCTCGCGCGCACGTCGAACGAAGAGGTCATCTTCTTCGCGACGGGCTTCGAGACGACGGCGGTCGCCACCGCCGCGGCGATCCTCGACAACCCGCCGCCGAATTTCTCCGTGCTCTCCGCGCACAAGTACATCCCGCCGGTGATGGAGATCGTCGCCGAGATGCCAGGCACGCGGATCGAAGGCTTCCTCGCGGCCGGTCATGCGGCGACGATCACGGGCTGGGGCGTGTTCGAGCCTTTCGTCGCCGAGCATCGCATCCCCGTCGTCGTCGCCGGGTTCGAGCCGCTCGACATCCTCGCGGGTCTTCTCCGCCTCGTCGAGCTCATCGCGGAGGGAAAGCCCGCTGTCGAGAACATGTACCCGCGTTGCGTCACGCGCGAAGGAAACCGCGCCGCGCAAGCGAAGCTCTGGCGCGTGTTTCGTCCGACGGGCGGCCGTTGGCGCGGCATCGCGCACGTGCCGAACGGAAACCTTCGCCTGCAAGACGAGCTTGCGGGCGTCGACACTCGGCGTCGCTTCGATGTGGGCGTCGGCCTCGCCGAGCTCTGGGCGACCGCGCCGTCGCCGCTCGCTCACCAGTGCATCTGCGGCGACATCATGGCGGGCACCTCCTCCCCCGACCGATGTGCGCTCTTCGGCAAGGAGTGCGTCCCGGATTCGCCGGTCGGCGCGTGCATGGTGTCGACCGAGGGCACCTGCAGGATTTGGCACGAATATGGCGGCATGGACCGCCGCCGCAGTTTGCTCCAGGTGTTGAAATGAGCCGCTCGTCGTCCTCGTCGTCGTCCTCGTCCTCGTCCGCGCCCGTCGATCGCGTCCTCATGAAGCATGGAGCGGGAGGTCGCTCGATGCGGGCGCTCATCGAGGACGTGTTCATCCGCGACGCGCCGGGCTCGCTGCCTTCGGGATCGGTCGGGCTCGGCGCGATGGACGACGGCGCAGCGATCCCGATCGGCGGCGGCCGCTACCTCGTCATCACGACCGACTCGCACGTCATCTCGCCGATCGTGTTCCCCGGCGGGGACATTGGTCGCCTCGCGATCGCAGGCACCGTCAACGACCTCGCGATGATGGGCGCGACGAACGTGCTCGGCCTCACCTGCGGCGTCATCATCGAAGAGGGGTTTCCTCGCGCCGACCTCGAGCGCATCGCGGCGTCGATCCATGCAACCTGCAAGGAAGCAGAGGCGCCGATCGTGACGGGTGACACGAAGGTGATGGGCCGCGGCGAGATCGACGGCATCGTGATCAACACCGCGGGGATCGCGATCGCCGACCACGTCGTCCGCGACGCGGGCCTCCGCGCGGGCGATCGGATCATCGTGACGGGCACGATCGGCGACCACGGCATGGCGATCCTCGCGACGCGTAACGACCTCGGCCTCGACGGCGACCTGCGCTCCGACGTGGCGCCGATCGGCTCCCTCATCGGCCTCGTGCTCGCGCGCCACGGCGACGCGGTGACGGCGATGAAGGACCCCACGCGTGGCGGCGTCGCGAGCGCGCTCGCGGAGATGGCGAAGAAGAGCAACGTCGGCGTCACCCTCGACGAGAGGGAGCTGCCGATCTCGGCGGCCGTTCGCGGCGCCGCCGAGCTCGTCGGGATCGATCCGCTCATCGTCGCCAACGAGGGCAAGGCGCTCCTCGGCGTCGCGCCGGAGGCCGCGGACGCGATCCTCGCGACGCTCCGGGAGCATCCGCTCGGCCGAGACGCTCGCATCATCGGGACGTGCACCGCCGATCGGCCCGGAAAGATCGTGCTCGACACCGGCTTTGGCCGGCGGCTCTTGAGCGAGCCCGAGGGCGAGCCGATCCCACGCATCTGTTGAACACCCCACGTGAACGATGAACGAGAAGAAAGAAGCCAAGCGATGAGCTCACGAAGCGCCGAAGCGCAAAAGAACGCGGAGGACGGCGCCCTTGGCGCAGCGACGTTCGCGCCGACGCACATCAAGGTCGAGCATGTCCCGACCGGATGCGGAGAAGGGAAGGTCGGCGTCCTGACGATCGATCGCCCGGCGCGGTTCAACTCGCTCGACGTTCGAACCGCGCGCGACCTCCGAAAGGCCGGCCTCGCGCTCGCACGCGACGCGAGCGTCCGCGCTGTCGTGATCCGCGGAGTCGACGGCGTGTTCTGCAGCGGCGCCGACCTGAAATACATCCGCGCGGGAGGCGAGGAGGCCGATCTCGGCTACCTCAAGCCCGAGGATCGCAAGGTGCCGTCGGGCTACGGCGCGATCTTCCGCGAGATCCTCGAGTACCTCCACAGCACGATCTCGGAGATCCGTCGCGCGCCCAAGCCGTTCATCGCCGCCGTCGACGGCGCGGCCGCTGCCGGGGGCCTCGGGCTCGCGCTCGCGTGCGACCTCGTCATCGCCTCCGAGCGGTCGACGTTCGAATACGCCTACTTCAAGAGCGGCCTCTGCGGCGCAGAGAGCTCGACGTTCTTCCTGCCGAAGATCCTCGGGCTCGCACGCGCGACATCGTTTGCGCTCCTGAACCCACGCCTCAACGCGCACGAGGCGAAGAGCGCTGGCATCGTCAGCCAGATCTTCGAGACCGACTCATTCGACGAAGCGGTGCTCGCGCTCGCCGAACGCATCGCCTCGGGTCCGACCGGCGCGTACGCCGCCGCCAAGCGCTTGATGAACGAGGCGGCGGGTGTCGATCGGCTCGATCACCACCTCGACCGCGAGCTCGTCGAGCTCGGGCGGGTCGCCGACGGAGAGGACTTCGCCGAGGGGATCAACGCCTTCTTCGAGAAGCGTCCGGCCCATTTCCGACGCGGGACGTGAGATGCACGAATATTCGATCGTCCAGTCGCTGCTCACCCGTGTCGAGGAAGAAGCCTCGGCGCGCGGCGCCAAGCGCGTCGTGAAGCTGTGGGTCGCGCTCGGCGAGCTCTCGGGCGTCGAGCCGGAGCTCCTCGCGACCGCGTACGACATGTTCCGCGAGCGGACGATCTGCGAAGGCGCGCCGATGGAGCTCGAGCGCGTCCCGGCGGCGTGGGTCTGCCGTCGCTGCTCGCGCACGCTCACGAGTGGGCTTCGGTGCCCACAATGCGACGTCCCCGCCACGCTCGCGCGCGGCGACGAGATCGTGCTCAGTCGAATCGAGATGGAGGTCCCCGATGTGTGAAGATTGCGGCTGCGGAGACACGAAGATCGTCCCCGTCGAAGTTCACGAGCGCATCCTCGCGACCAACGATCGCGACGCGCAGCACAACCGCGAGCACTTCGAGGCGCAAGGGACGCTCGCGATCAACCTGATGGGCTCGCCCGGCTCCGGAAAGACGGCGCTCCTCGAGGCGACGGCGCGTGCCTTCGATGCTTCGCCCGCGAGCCCCGGTGAAAAACGGCGCTTCGCCGCCGTGAGCGGCGATCTCGCGACCGATCGCGACGCGGAGCGTCTTCGCCGCGCCGGGATCCCCGCGCTCGGGATCACGACCGGCTCGGCCTGCCACCTCGACGCCGCGATGGTGCACCACGCGCTTCACGACGCGCCGTGGATGGCGGGAAACCAGCCGCTGGCCGCCAACGGAGAAGAGGGATCGCCGCCCGTCGATGGTCTCTTCATCGAGAACGTCGGCAACCTCGTCTGCCCCGCGATCTACGACCTCGGGCAGAAGAAGAACGTGGTCGCGCTCTCCGTGACCGAAGGCGTCGACAAGCCGATCAAGTACCCGGTGATGTTCCAGCGCGCCGACCTCGTCGTCATCACGAAGATCGATCTGCTACCTCATCTCGACGACGTGTCGATCCGCGAGATCGCGTCGTCGCTCGCGCAGGTGATGCCCGACCCACGGTTCATCGCCGTGTCCGCTCGCACCGGCGACGGCATCTCGGAGTGGGTCGCGTGGCTCGAGGCCGAGCGCGCCGATCTCCTGCGCACGCGCGCCGCGAAGCGTCCCCCGCATCACCATCACCATCACGACGATGGTCACGATCACGGGCACGGCCACGATCACGGTCACAATCACGGTCACGATCGCGGAGGACCCGACCGATCGGCGCGCCACGTTGGGCCAGTCTCGAGGCGCGCGCAGCCCTGACCGCACAATCTTGGACGCATGCCGCCGAATTTTCCACTTCGGCCTGCGTTGGCCCGACCGATCGCCGCGCCGGCCGAGGGCCAGGAAGAAAAGCCTACGAAGATCGCGGGCCGACCGACCGGCGTGCCAGCGCGGGCCATCACCCCGAACCTCGCAAGACGTGGAAGTCGAAAATTCGGCGGCATGCGTCCGACCTCTCCCGCCACGGCGTCGAGGTGGCCCAGTGGCCCCGTGCCAGGGGTGAGGGCCAGGCACGGCCGCGGCCAAGTTCACGATCCGATTTCGCGCGCGATCGCCCGTCGCGATCGCTGTCACGATCACGATCGCTGTCACGATCACGATCGCTGTCACGATCACGATCGCTGTCACGATCACGATCGCTGTCACGATCACGACCGATCGCGCATCACGATCGGCTGACGCGCCGGCTCAGTAGCCGGCTTTCTTGATCGCCGCTTTCGAGCTCGATTTGGCGTTTGGCGGCGGAAGCGTCACGGGCTGCTGCTGCGCCTGTTGCTGCTGCGCCTGCTGCTGCTCTTGCTGCGCCTTCGCTTCTTGCGCCGCGGCGGTGAGCGTCGTCGTTCCGACGGCGACGCCGTCGAGCGGCAGCGGACGAAGCTGCGGAGGGAGGTCACCCCAGCGTGAGGGGTCGACGCGGAAGAGCGCATAGCGCCCGCGCTGCGCGGCGGTCTTGATCGTCTTCTCGGGCCGATGCGTCGTGACCGACTGCACGTGCTTGCGACCGTACTGGTCGTAGCCGACCTGCGTCTCAGTCTCTTCGTGGGCGTCTTGCACGGTGTACTCGGTGACGTCCACGCCAGCGTCGACGAGGATGAAGTGCGTCGCGCCGACCTTGCCCGCCTCGAGCGCGGCGCGTGGAGCGAGCCCATCGTAGTTCGGCCTCTTGCTGTCGAACGGAAGCTGGAGATGCTGCTGCGTGTCGACGTCGAGATCCCCCACGAACGTCGCGCCTGCGCTCCGCAGGATGGCCTTGTCACCCTCGTACACGCGCACGGCGTTGGCGGTCGACGGCTCGGGGCGGATCGCGCTGTACGGCGAGAACTGCGCGCTCGTCCCGTTGTTCGCGTTCGGGCCGCCGCCGTAGTTGACGGGACCCATCGGCCCGCAACCACCGACCAGCATCGACATCGCGAGCGCGAGAGCAGACGACCCCATGAGAATCGCGGAACGCATCGGGCCGTGGGTTAGCACGCCACTTGGTACCGGCAACCGTCGATCCCCGCCGGGACCGAAACGTTTGGGATGTCGAGGGGTTCTGCGTCGCGTCAGTCGGGCGCGTACGGGGATTTCGCCGTCGGTTTCGCCTTGGCCTTCACGCGCGGGGCCTTCGCCTTCACCGGTGTCTTTGGCTTCGCCTTCGACTTCGCCGCGAGCTTCTTCGTCGGCGCGGCCTCGACGGCGGTCGGTGTCGGCGCGGCGGGTTGACTGGGCGCTGCGACGAGAGACGAGGCCGGCGTCGTCCGCTCGAAGGTGCTCGCCGTCGCGACGACGGTGCGCGCGAGGCGTGCTTTCGGCGCGCCGGGCGACGCGAGGATCATCGCCCCCGCGGCGATCGCGGTGAGGATCGCGAGGAGCGACATCGTGAAGACGATGCGTCGTGGAGAGACGAGGCGTCGCTTCTTCAGCCCGAGTCGGAGGAGATCGAGCTCGGTCGTCGAGCCCGGGCGGGCCGGCAGGGATTTCGTCGAGCCGTCGGTGTCATCTAGAGTCTCCGCGTGAGCATCACTGTCTTCATCCACGAACACCGCGCGCGCGACCGGCAGCGGCGTCGAGGCGATGATCACCGGCGGCAGCGGCATTACGCTCCGCGTCGACGAGGAGAGCGGCTCGAGCTCGGGATCGTCGACGTCGATCGGGACGTCGATCTCGGCAGGCATCGGTTCAAGAGACGAATACGACGGACTCATGAGGGTGCGGCCGCGAGAACGAAGCAAGGCCAACGCGCGATGCGCAGGCGACGAGAAGACGAGCCTACCGATCAGGCTGCATGCTCCGAGCCACGTGCTTCGCCGCTCGCGCCGCCTGGCTCGATCGCGATCCAGGCGCAGCGCCGCCACGACGATTCGCGTGAAGTTCCGCGCAGACGGAGCTCCGCCCGCGGGTTGCATGATGCATCGAAGCCGCTGTCTGCTGCCAAAACGGCGCCCCAGCGACGTGCGCGCCGTTGCGCAGTTTGCCGTCAGTCGGCGAGGGCGCTCGAGAGGGCGGCGTAGGCTGCGCCCGCGTGCACGAAGCGGTCACCGGGCGCGCGTGCGACGCACTGCGCGAACCACTCGTTGAAGCCGGGCGGGATGCGGTCCATCGCGCCGAGCTCGATCGCACGCGCCCACGCGATCGGGATCGGGTCGTGGAGGATCTCCTTCACGATGCCGGTGTGATCGTCCGGACGCATCGCCGACAGCCAGAAGGATCTGCCGGTGAGCATGTAGAATGCAAGCAACCCGAGCGCCCAGACATCGGTGGCGGTGGTCGCTTGCTCGCTCATCGTCTGCTCGGGCGCCATCCACGCGGGCGTGCCGAGCGGGGCGCCCTGCAACGTGACGCTCTCGGCGAGGATCTTCGCGATCCCGAAGTCGAGCACCTTGACCATCTGCGTCTCGCCGACGCGCCTCGCTTCGCTGAGGAAGATGTTCGCGGGCTTGAGATCGCGATGCACGATGCCGAGCTTGTGCGCGGCTCGCAGGGCATGGCACATCTGCTCGAGGAAGCGACGGACGGTGTCTTTGGGGAGCGGGCCGTTCTCGTCGACGTAGTCACGGAGCGTCTGGCCTTCGAGCAGCTCCATCGCGATCCACGGGACGTCGAGCTTGCGGTCGACGCCGGCGGCGATCACCTGCGCGACGTGGTCGCTCGGGATCTTCGCGGCGACCTGGGCCTCACGCTCGAAGCGCTTGTAGAGCGTCGCGTCGGAGACGTACTCACGGCGGAGGACCTTCAGCGCGCGATTCGACGACGTGCTGAGCTGCTCGGCGACGTAGAGCGCGCCCATCGAGCCACGGCTGAGCGGTCGCACGACCATGTAGTCGTTGCCGACGACCGTTCCGTACGGGACCTCGGGGAGGCCCTGGCGACGGCTTCGATCGCCTTCGCGCTTGTCGTTCTTGTCGTCGTCGCCAGGCCGCACGTTGTCTTCCTCCACGATAGCGGGCCGAAGCCTTTCGCGTGAAGGAATGGTAGGCTGAGGGCTCTTCGATATGTCGACCGAGACGGAAACATCGCGTGATTCGAGTGTCGCAAGCGAGCCACAGGCAAGTCGGCGTGCCGTCTCCGAGATCGAGCTCAAGGGGTTGTTGCGGCCCGAGATCGAAGAGCTGCGGGCGTACGTACCGCACGATCCGCCGGGGATTCGGGTCAAGCTCGACGCGAACGAGGCGCCGCCGTCGCCGTCGCCTGCCATCCGTGAGGCGGTGCTTCGCGGCGTGGCGTCGGTCGCGATGGAGCGTTACCCCGATCCGCGAGCGCTTCGGCTGAAGGAGGCGATCGCGAAGCGAACCGGGGCTCGCCCGAGCGATCTGTTGATCGGCGCCGGCTCCGACGAAGTGATCTCGCTCGTCTTGACCGCGTTCGCGCGGCCGCGAGACAAGAATCCCCAACCGGTCGTGCTGACGCCGGTGCCCACCTTCGTGATGTACCGCGTGACGGCGCGCGGGCACGGTCACAAGCCGGTGGAGGTGCCGCTCGACGCGAGCTGGGACCTCGACGCCTCCATGACGAAGCGGGCGATCGAGATGATGCGTCCGAACGTCGTGTTCATCGCGAGCCCGAACAACCCGACGGGCAACCGGATGAGCGAGGCCCGTCTTCGCGAGGTCATCGCGGCGGCGTCGTCGGCGTTCGTGATCGTCGACGAGGCGTACGTCGACTACGTCACGAAGGCGAAGGAGGGCGGATCGATCCGGCGATGGCGCGACGACTACCCGCACCTCGGCGTCCTCCGGACCGTCAGCAAGATCGGCCTCGCGGCGCTCCGCGTGGGGTGGCTCGAGGCCGAGAGCGGGCTCGTCGACGAGATCGACAAGATCCGGCAGCCCTTCAACCTGTCGGCCACGAGCCAAGCCGCCGCCGCAGCCGTCCTCGAAGACGCATGGGACGAGGTTCGCCGTGACGTCGATCGCGTGATCGACGCGCGCGCGAAGATGACCGAGGAGATCACGGCGCTCGAGGGCTTCTCCGTCACGCCGAGCGACGCGAACTTTTTGTGGGTCAAGACCGCGGGGCCCGCCGAGGCGATCTGGAAGAAGCTCATCGAGCGCGGCGTGCTCGTGCGGAGCTTTCATGCGTCAGGCGGCCGCCTCGGCACGCAGCTTCGGATCACGATCGGAACGGACAGCGAGAACGACGCGTTGATCGACGCGCTTCGCCACTGCTCCCGCGCGTAGACACATGGGCTTCTCTTCGGATCTTCGACCTGCGATGCGACTTCCCCTTCGAACGTTCTTGTTCGCGACCGCGCTCACGACGCTCACGACGCTGGCCGTTGGATGCGGAAGCGATCCGAAGGTCGTGCGCGTCTATGACCACGGGCACATCGTCGAAGGACCGTATGTCCCGTCGGACGCGTACGCGGCCTACCTCAAGGGCGTGCTCGCGGAGGAGGCAGGAGACCTTCGAACGGCGCTCGCCGCGTACGAACAGGTCATTCGCGAAGACGACGAAGATCCGGAGCCGTTCACCCGCATCGGCGACGTTCGCTGCAAGCTCGATCCGAAGAGCCGCGGCGCCGACGACGCGTTCGCGCAGGCGCTTCGCATCGACAAGACGTATGCACCTGTCCTCGCCGCGCAGGCCCACTGCGCCTCGCTTCGCGGGCAAGCGGCCGACGCGATGACGCTCGCGGACAAGGCCGCCGCCGAGGACGGCACGAACGCCTCGATGCAGTCGCTCTTCGTGCGTATGGCGTCGAAGCGCACGGACGCACGCGCCGACGCACGCACGCGTGAGCGAGCGATCGCGCTCACGCTCGCGAGCGGCAATGAGCCGGTGGCGTGGGACGCGCTCATCACCTGGGCGCGCGCGAAGAACGACGCCGAGCTGCTCGCGCGTGGCCTCGAGAACCTCGCACGTGTGGCCCCGATGCGCTCTCCGGAGGTCGAGGCGGGCGTGCTCGAGCTCGTGGGCACGGGGCAGATCGCGCTCGCGCGTCGCGTCGCGGCGAGCCTCGCCGACTCTCCCGCGGAGCTCGGGCTTCGCGGCCCAACCGAGGCGACGGTGGCGAGGCTCGCGGTCGACGAAGCGATCCTCTCTGCGAACGACGTCCGCGCGGAGCGACGAGCCACGCGCGGGCACGTGCCCCTCGCGGAGGTCGCCGCGCGCGCCTTGATCCTCGAGCGCCCCTACTACGCCGCGAAGGTCACGCGCGCCGTCCTCGCCGCCGATCCACAGTCCGGCGGGGCCGCGATGGTGCTCGCCGCGCTCACCGCCGAAGGAAAGGCGCCGGTCGCGGCCGCCCAACGCGGAGGGCAGGGGCCGACCGATCGCCCGCCGGCTGCATGTGTGCTCGTGCTCGCCGAACGACTCGCCGCGCTCGGCGGGGCCGCGAACGCCGACCTCGCACGCGCGTGGATCGCCCGCATCAGCCCGACGCCGATGAGCGCGCATGATCCGCTGCTCGGTCCGCTCGCCGTCGATCTCGCGGCGCGAGGCGTCGTCTCGCCCAATGGGCTGCCGCTCGAGCTACGTCTCGAGCTCGCCGCACGCCGCCGCGAAGCGCCGCCTGCGGTCGACCCGTCGGCGATCGATCAACCGAACCGCCCGAACGGCGTCGATTCGAAGCACGCTCTCCTCTGGCACGTGCTCGTCGACCCTTCCGGCGCGCCTGCACGATCGCTGCTCGCGAAGATGCAGAATGCATCCGATCGCGATCCGATCGTGGGCTTCGCGCTCGCCCGCGCGGCGCTCGCGTCGCTCAGCGCGCCGCCGAAGTCGGACGTCTGGGCGCCGGTGCAGCGGGCGATCGCGGCGTCGCCCGCGCACCCTTTGCTGCTCGCGGTCGCCGTCGAGCTCGCGAAGAAGGGCGGGCGGGCCGAAGATGTCCCGCCGGCGCGCGCCCGGTTGATGGCGGTCGCGCGGACGCCCGCCGAGCGCGCGCTCGCGAACGACGTCGTCGGTCAGTGAAGCGGCGGGTAGTACGGCGCGTCGGGGTTTCCCCCTGCGTCCGTCGCGCCCGGCGCCTTGTTCTCGAGGACGAGGTCGACCGTCGCGGTCTTGTTCGCCTCGATCACGACCTCGGCGGACGCCGCGGCGTTCTTGAGCTCGGGATGCGTGGTGTTGACCTTCAGCTTGCCGACCGGGATGTTGTCGATGCGGTAGGTGCCGCCGATCTTCGAGGCAGTGTGGAGCGGGTGAAGAAACGCGTAGACGTCGACGACCGCGTACTTCCGATCGTGATCCACGAGGTGATAGTGCCCGGGGACCTTCGGATAGAGCTTCACCGGATCTCCGCCTGGCGTCGCCATCATCCAGACGGTGGAGACGCCGCCAGGCTGCTGGAGCACGGGCGTCCAAAACTCCTTCGAGAGGTTCTTCACGTCGAGCCGCTGCCCGTAGGTGAGCGTCACGGTGCGCCGCGAGAACGCACATCCCTCGATCGTGAGCTCTTCGGACTCGTCCTTCTCGGGGATGAAGTAGCCGGAGTAACCCGTCACGACGACGACGGCGTCCGCGAGCCAGCGCTGCTCGCTTGGTGACTTCACCTCGCCTTCGCGAAACGCCTTGCCGAACGTCTTCGAGGCGTCGGCGCATTTGCTGAAGTCGGCGGCGCGCTCTGGGGCCGCTGCGCCCTTCACGTAGATCGTGCCCTCGACCGATCCCGTCGGCCCCGCATACGCAGGGAGGTGATCGGGGTTCAGCGCCGCCGCGACGCTGGCGGTCGGGATTGGCGTCATGTTGATCGGCTCGGCGTCGGCGAGGACGGTGGCCACGGGCGCGCCGTCACCCCCGTAGACTTGAGGCTTCGGGCTGCAGCTCTCGCATCCCGCGAGGCCCGCGACGCCGAGGGTCACGAAGACGAGCGAAGCCGCGGCGACGGCGCAAGCCGAGGACGGACGGAAATTCATGCGTTTCATGCGGAGTTCTTGGGCGGAGCGAAGGGGGACGCAGCATACACCACCTCTTCGAAGGAAAGACCAACCGGCAGCGCGAGATCTTTGTCACAGCTCCCTGCTATTTTCGGATCCGCCAAGGCTGAGATGACCGAGCGAACCGAAAAGCAGAGCGACGCGATCGCGCTCGCCGCCGAGCAGGCCTCGAGCGGAAATCTCGAGCGCGCGCTCGCGACGCTGCTCGAGGCGTGGCGTGTGCTTCGTGTCCCCGCGATCGCGGACGCGATCGACGACGTCTCGACGGCGATCCTCGTGCACGAGCCCCCGATCGCTGCGGTGGGCAAGTCGTCGGAGCGTCAAGCGTGGGCCGACGCATTCGAGTCGAAGCGCCCCGCGGCGTATCCTCGGCTGCTCGAGTCGGTGCCGTTCAACAGCCAGGCCCCGGGTCGCATCACGACGCTCGCGCAGTGGGACCCGGATCCCCGCATCACGCCCTTCGCGCGTGAATGGATGACGACGAAGCCGCCGCTGACGAGCCCGAACCGCGTCGTCTTCTATCAGCACCTGTTCGAGGTCCTCGACCGAACCGAGGACACGCGGCTCGTCGCGACGCTTCTCTCGCTGTCGTCGAAGGAAGAGCGTCACCACACCGTGCGCCGCATGGGAGCGAAGAACTGGAAGCCGCTCGTCGCGCTCGCGTCGCGCTACGCGATGCTCGAAGGGACCGCGAAGGCCAACGGTCGCTTCGCGCTCACGGACGAAGACCGCGCCGCGCTCGACCGCATCCGAAGCGTCGCGACCGGACACGCGGCTCCCGCCTTTGCTGCGCGGACGATCGATCCCCAAGAGCTGTTCGCGCGCGTGTACGAGAACCCGGCCGACGACGAGGCGCGCGCCGTGCTCGGCGATGTGCTGCAAGAGCAGAACGACCCGCGCGGTGAGCTCATCGCGCTCCAGCTCGCGCGCCACGGGACGAAGAAGGCGCGCACGCCACGCGAGCGCGAGCTCGAGACGAAGTGGGGGCGCATCTGGGTCGGTCCGCTGGCGCCTTTCGTGATGAAGGAGAAGGACGGCCTCGTCTACGAGCGCGGCTTCCCCTCGCGCTGCAAGCTCGCGTACGCGACGCAAAACGAACGCCTCATCGATCACGCCACGCGCGAGGAGTGGGCGACGTTCACCCATCTCGACGTCACGACATGCCGCGAGCGCGACGCGCTCTACGCGCTCCTCACCGCGCCGGCCACCCAGCGCGCGCTCGAGCAGGTGATCGGGCTCAACTTGAACGACGTCGCGAAGTATTACGACAGCGGCATCGCGTTTCGCTGGACCACGCTCGGGGTCACCGGCTGGCGCCGCGCCGAGCTCGCGCCGATGCTCGACGGATCGCGGTCGACCTTCGAGAAGGTGAGGCGGCTCATCATCGCCTCGCTGTCGGAGTCTCCGAGCGCCGAGCAGGTCCTCCGCATCCTCGAGACGTGGCCGAACGTCGAAGACTTCACCGCGTCCGTCGGGCAAGACGAGATCGCGTCGGTCGTCACGTCGAAGGCGATCAAGAGGCTCGAGCGTCTCGCCATTCGAAGCGAGGGGTGGGGCTTCGAGATCATGCCGAAGGCCGGCTCGAAGAAGCTGACGGTGCTCGTCGAGAGCTTCTGGGGGAGGACCACCGAGGGGTTGCCGGTGGCGCTTCGGTCGGTCCTCGAGACGCTCCGCGGAGCGGTGGAGCACGTGCACGTCACTGTCCCGAACAATCGCAGCGCGCGGGTCGAGGGGGACATGATCGTCCTGACGCAATGGGAGCGGCTGGCGCTCGGTCCGCTGCGCGAGGCCGCGGCGAGCGCGAACGTCCGGATCACGTTCCTCAAGGACCGCAATTAGCGCCACGCCTTCGGGGTTGACGTTCGCGCGCGATGCGTTTGCGATGGCGTCGTGGCAGCGAAGAAAGCGGCGGGAGCTGGCAAGGCGCAAGCAAAGGGCTCAGGCCCTTCGATCGAATCGGGGCTTCCCCATAACCCGATCGAGTCGGCGCTCGCGGAGCTGAAAGGAGGCGATCCAGCGCGGGCGCTCGACACACTCCTCGACGCCTGGCGAAGGACGCGGACGCCAGCAATCGCCGACGCGATCGACGAGCTCGGCAAGATGCTCTCGGAGCGCGAGCCGCCGATCGCTGCGGTGGGCAGCACGTCGGCTCGCAAAGCGTGGAACCACGCCGTCGCCGAAGGGCGCTCGGTGATGATCGAGCACCTCCTCGAGGTGTTGCCCGACGGAAACGATCGCGTGCTCCGCCTCGAGGCGCTCGCGAAGCTGCCGCCCGATCCGCGCTTCACCGCGTATGCGACGACATGGATGCGGACGCCGCCGATCCACGGCCCGCGCCGTCGCGGCTTCTACGGCGGCGTCATCAAGCAGCTCGCGCGTAACAAGGACGTCCGCCATCTGCCCGAGCTCGCGAAGATCACGCCCGCGACGGAGCGCTCGTCGACGATCTCCCGGATCGGAATGCAAAACTGGAAGCCGCTCGTCGAGCTGACGTCGGTGCTCGGGTCGATGGAGCCGCCGGCGCTCTCCGCCGAGGAGCGTGCGGCGCTCGACGAGATCCGGCAGATCGTCCGCAAAGGCGGCGGAGCGACGAAGTCGGCAGGAGCCGGCGCATCGAACAGCGATCCGAAGACCTTCTACGCGAAGGTATGGGAGAACCCCGACGACGACGAAGCACGCGCCGTTCTTGGCGACCTCCTCCAGCAGCAAGGCGACCCGCGTGGTGAGCTCATCGCGCTGCAGCTCGCCCGTCATGGAACCGACAAACCGCGAAGCGCGCGCGAACGTGAGCTCGAGGAGACGTGGGGGCGGAAGTGGCTCGGCGCGATCGAGCCGGTCGTGATGAAGACCGGCGTCGTGTTCGAGCGCGGCTTCGTCTCGAGATGTCGCTTCGAGGGCGGCGCGATGGGGCCGAAGAAGGCGGCGCTGTCGGCGCCGGAGTGGTCCACCGTGACCCATGTCGACTGCTCCTACGCGAGCCGTTACGTCTCCGGCAGCCACGAGATGCTCCTGTCCGCGCCGGCGCGTCGATCGATGCGCTATGTCGTCGGGCTCGGCTCGGAGGACATCGGCGCGATCGTGAAGGCGAACGTCGAGATGCCCTGGCACACGCTCGGCCTTCGGATGTGGGACTGGTCGCGCTACGCCGCTCCACTGCTCAAGGGGCCCGGCAAGACGTTTCCGTCGGTGACGACGCTCCTCTTTCGCCACTCCATGAGCGGCACGATCCCGCAGGTGACGGACGGCGACATCGACGCGCTCTTGTCGAAGTGGCCGAAGGTCCGCACGCTCGATATCGCGATCGAGATCGAACGCGTCGTCGGCCTTCTCTCCGCGAAGAGGCGAAGCGCTCAGCTCGGACGCCTCATCGTCAGCACCGAGCCGATCACGTTCGATCTCGATCTGACAACAAAGCGACTCCGCTTGATCCTCGACTCGCTCTCTCCGCAGCACGTGACGACGCTCGTGCCGATCCTCGGCAGGCTAGAGCTCGAGACGGTCGACCTGGTCATGAACGGGCGGGTCCAGCGCAACAAGGACATGCTCGAACGTGGACGTCAGAAGATGTCGATCGCGCCGTTCGTCAAAGCGTCGAAGGACGCGGGGTTCACGCTCACGATGAACGTGTAGCGCGCTCTATTGACGGAGGAGCGCGACGCCTTCGAGGTAGCGCTTCAGCTCGGTCGTGGTCGTCTGCTTCTTCGTGTTCTTGAGGCGGCACGAGGCGGCCGACTGATCGTCACGGCATGACGGATCGACCCAGACGCACGTCCCTTTCTGCGGGGTGCCGCTCACCATCTTGCAGCGGAATTTCTGCTCGCAGCCCGTGAAGCTGCACTCGTGCGAGAAGTCGTTCGACGACTTCATCGGCGAGAACCCTGCGCCCGAGGCCGCGGCGGCGAAGAGGTTCGTCTTGCAGGTGTCGAACCACGTCGCGTCCTTGTTGCCGGAGCAGAAGAAGTCCGCGAGCACGTCCTTGATGTCGGCGTCGGACGACGTCTTGTCGATCGGCTTGATCGAAGGCCATGCGAAGAGGCTCTGGGCCATGCCCTTCGAGCAAACGGCCGCGTCGGGGAAGTCGCAGAAGAACTTGTAGTAGTTGAGCCCGTATTGGAAGCCGGTCTGCTTGTCCGCCCAGACGCCGCGGTAAGGCGAGTCTTGCGGCTTCATGCGAACGCAGGCGCCGTTGAGGCAGGTGGGCAGCGTGGGCAGCGCGCCGAACGTGCGGTCGTTGCGCTTCACCGTGGTGAGGTTCGGCGGGAAGAAGCCTTCGTCGTTGTAGTACCAACGGCCATCGCTCATCAGCACCTGGAAGTTCGTGCCAGTGAGCGCGCCTGAGACGGGCAGCTCGAGGATCTTCGAGAGCTGCGCGGCGACCGACGCGCCGCCGTTGCAGCCGTTGAGCGTGATGTACGGGTTCGCGTCGCGCGCGAAGTTGTCCTTGAGGACGGCGATGTTGCCCGGCATCCCCGGCGCGAGGACGCGATCGCTGCCGCTCGCCTCGAGCAGCGCACCGAACGGTGACGAGTGGCCAAAGAAGTCGATGCTCGCGATGCGCGAGAAACGGTCGAGCGCGCCGACGAGCTTCTCGGTGGTGAGGCGCGAGAGATCCGAGAGCGCGACGTTCGGCCCGAACGGCTCTTGCTTGACGACGGTGGAGCCGCTGCGCACGACGTCCGTGCTCGCGACGTCCTTCGTGACGAAGAGGACGATCTGCTCGTTCGGGTAGAGCTGCGAGTAGCGACGTGCGCGCGTCGTGGCGGCGAAGAGCGGAAGCTCGCCGAGCTCGTCGGAGTCACCGACGAGGAGGATGCGCGAGGTCTTCGCGAGGTCGATGTTGCTCGTCTGGTGAAACGTCGCGACGAGCTCGTCCTGGCTTGCTTCGGAGCTGTCGTCCTCGGCATCCGCCGACCCCGTGCAGGCGCCTGCCCCGAGGGTGAGGGTGACGATCGAGAGGAGCACGGCGAGGCGTGAGCGAGCGGTCATACGGGACGTCGTCTGCATGATGTATTCCGGAGGCCTACATTGGCGAATCACCGGAAATCCAGGGGTGATCTGGTTCCGAAACGGATCCGCGGGATGGCCCATGGGATCGGTCAGTAGCGGACGCGTCCGCCCGAAAAACTGAAATCGAGGGCGGCCTTTGCGCTCGTCCCGAGATCTCGGGCGAACCGCGCGTCTCGAGGACGTCGCCGTTTGCGCCCGCTCTGCCGCGCTCTGCCGCTCCGCTCTTGCTCAGCCTCGGTAGGGCGTCGTCGGCGGCGCGCGGTAGATGCGATGCGTGCGCGTCTTCTCGAGCGTGTCGAGGTTGAAGCCGTTCTCGCGCTTCGGGATGAACCAGTCGACGCACTGGCAATTGCGGCACACCACCATCTCGAAGCAGTAGGAGCTCGCGCCGACGGCGTGCTCGACCGCGATCTCGGGGAAGTGCGTGTGATCGGCGCTCCCGCAGAGGCGGCAAGGACGCGCGAGGATGGTCTTCACTATCGGGTTGGTGATCCGCGGCGCGGGCGTCGTCGTCTTCTTGTGTGCAGCGGCCATGGTCGTCGCTCTCTCTCTTTGCCTTCTGCGCTTGGACCTCAGTCGACGGTGATCGATTTGCTCACGTTCTTCGGAACGTCGGGATGCACGCCATGCTCGGCGATGTTGAGTCGATCGAGGTAATTCTTTTTGAGGAGGCTCATCTTCAGCGCGAGGCGTTGAAGCGCGACCGTGGCGGAGAACGTCGCCATCAGCGTGTCGCCCGTCCGCGGCAGGGCCACGAAGACCGACTTGTACTCGGGGTTGTCTGCCGGCGCCTTCGACGCCGCTCCGCGAAGGGCCGGGTGGTCCTCCGCGAACACGACGGTCGCGGCCCCACGGATCTTGTGCGTGTTGATCTGCGAGACCGTGAGCGCGACGTCACGTTCGTCAGGGCCGGTGATGTAGACGAGCGGGTAGTCCATGTAGAGCTCATCGACGAGCTCGGCGCGGTCGAACGCGGCGTCGAAGATCGCGCGCTCCTTGTCGCTGAGAGAGAACGGCGTGGTGGACGGAGAGAGCACGCCGTCGGTCGCGGCCTGAATGAGACGCTGCACGGAGTCTGCGCCAAGCCCTGCGTCGGTCGCGCGATCGACGAGGCTCCGCAAGGTGTAGCCGAGGCGCTTCAAGAGAGCGTCGACGCGGCGCGGCCCAAGCACGGTGTTGAAGCCCAGGATCGTGTTCGGCCCGTGCTTGAACTCGGACGCCTCGAAGCCTTCGGTATGGTTGAGGACGACCTCGCGGATCTTGAGCGCCCCTTCCTTGGCGACGGCGGAGATGCGGGTGGCGAGAAGGTGGATGCTGGGCGCGAGGTAGAGGAGCTTCGCCGCGACCTCGACGTCGCCCTCGGTGCTCTCGACGGTGTCGCGGACGAGATCCGGCAGCGCCTTGAGCTTCTCTCGGCGAACCGCGAGCTCACCCGCGAGGCGATCGCGCTCCTTGTCGGTCGCGCCGAGCGCCCCAAGGCGGAGCGACGCTAGGTGGAGGGCGAGGCAGTAGAAGACCACCATCTGGTTCATGAAGCTCTTCGTCGCGGGGACGGCGATCTCGGGTCCGCAGCGGAGCGGAATGACGAGGTCGCTCTTCTCTTGCGCGAGCGTCGAGTTGACGTTGTTGACGAGCGCGATGCGGGCGATGTTCTTCCCCGACGCGATCACGTCGTTCAAGACGTCGATGAGGTCCTTCGTCTCGCCGCTCTGGCTGACGGCGATCACGAGGTCGCCATCCATCAGCGACCGCGCCGACTGCCCGCGGAACTCCCCGGGCAACGTGGGCGTCAGCTCGACGTGCGCGAGCTCGTTGAAGAAGAGCGCCGCGGCCTTCGCCGCGTGGTACGAGCTGCCGCAACAGATGACGTAGATGCGACCGCGCGCCTTGATCGCGTCCTCGCACATCGCCCCGAACTTCTGGATCGCCTCGGCGTATTCGCGCACCTCGTTGGCCTCGAGCATGGCGTCGAGGAGGCGTACGGCCGACGCGTCGGCCTTGTCGCGAGCCATCGGCAAGAGATCGGCGAAGAAGCCAGCCTCGGCCGAGTGAAGCGGTGAGCTCGCGGTGAAGGTGAGCCCGGAGAGCCCTGCGACGTTCGGATTCGCGAGGAGCCCGCGAAATGCCGGGATGTCGACGAGGTCGTAGAAGAGCTTCCGAATGCGCTCGTCGTCGTACTGATCGCGCAGCACGTCGAGCCGCGACGTGATCTCGTAGAGGTCGATCGCGTTGAGCATGCTCTCGATCGGCTTCGCCGCGAGCGCACGCGCCATCTCGGAGCCGCCGAGGAACATCGTCACGACATCGCGCGCCGTCTGCTCCTGCGCGCTGATCTCCTGATCCATGAACGTCTCGAAGGGCGGCACGAGGGCCGTGTCCTTGGCGCGTAGCCGGCTGCGAACAGGCTCGCGCTCGACGACGTCTCCTGCGGAGAGCTTCAGCATCGTCCCGTTCGCCATCTTGAGCGACCGGTCCTCGACGCAGTAAATCCGGTGGCTCATCGCGTCGTACTCGACGACCTCACCCTCGGTGATCGGAACGACCACCCGCGTGAGCTTGAGCACGCTCGAGAGATCCGACGACGCGATCGCGAAGCGCCCACCGGTCTCGTGGGTCCCAAGCCCGAAGTAGAGGCTCGACCCCTGCTTGATCGACCACATCACGCGCGTCACGGGATCGACAATGACCGCAGCGAACGATCCTTCGAGCTTCTGCGCCGCCGTGACGATCGCTGCGCGCATGCAACGTCGTCGAAGCTCGGGATCGCGCTCCTCAGCGACCCCAAGCGAGAGATCCCGCTGCGACCCAGCGAGCTTCGCGAGCTCGCGCGCAAAGAAGTGCTCGACGGTGTGGACCACCATCTCGCCGTCGTTGTCCGAGAGCACGTTGTGCCCCTCCGACACGAGCCACGCCTTGAGGTCGTCGCAGTTGGTGACGTTCCCGTTGTGTGCACCATACAAGAACGTCTTGCACCGCACGACGTGAGGCTGCGAGTTGACCTCCGTGACAGCCCCAAAGGTCGCCCACCGAACCTGCCCGCAAAAGGCTCGCCCGCGCATCTTCACGATCCCGAGGTCGTGGACCATCACCGACGGAGCGCCCACGCCCTTCAACAACGTGACGTCTTCTTCGTCCCCCTGAATGGCCGCGCCTGTCGAGTCGTATCCACGATACTCGAGCGTCCGAAGCAGCTCCGCCGCCACCTGCCCAAGATCATCGCGAGAGTTTTCGAAGACGAGTCCAATGACGCCGCACATGGGATGCCGCGCCTTCTACCATGCCCGCCACCAAGCGGTCGGCGCGTCCAAACCCGACCTCCACCGCCAGGTCCCGCAAAATAAATCCCCACGCCGAGGTGGCCCAAAGCTGGCCCGGGCCAGGGCGGGCCACTGTGCTCTGGTCCGATCAGACCTCGCCCCGGTCGATGCCCTCAAAGATCTGCGCGGCAAGGAGGACGCGTTCGAGCCCACGTCCTATGGTGATCGCGCCAGGTGGTCCGGCCCTCGACGTCCCGCTGTAGCCACCAAGGTCGGCGATCCAACGTGTTGCGAGTGCGATCGAAGGGTTGTCGACGATCGTCTCTGTACGCTTCTTTCTGCGGCGCTTGAGGAAGAGCCTTCAGTCTTTCAATGCGGACGGCCACGGCGGCGAGGATCGTAGCCCACTTCTTCAGGGCCTCCGTTCCACGCAGCGCAGCGCGCTCGACGTTGCAGCCGCCCGACTTCCAGGTCTTGTGAAATTCCTCGATGAGCCAGCGCTGCTTGTACGAGTGCACCACCTTGTCGATGTCCTCGGCCGTATCGATTGGGTGATTCGTGTAGAGCATCCAATCGAGCGGTTCTTCGCCCATCGGCGTCGTTCCCATCTCGCGCAGCCAAACGACGTTCACCGGAATCACGTCGAGCTTGCGCGCATGGCCGATGCGTATACGCAGGGTGAGCCGACGCGCATACACGGCGAGCTTTGCACGACGGGCTCGGCGCTTCGGGCTTGCAGGCACATCGATCTCATACTTTCCGATCGAGCGCCGGCGGCCCATCTCAGTGCGTAAGTGTCGCTGTCGAAGGAACGGGTGCGCCCGTTGTCCGGTACCTCGTTTTTCTTGGGCCTTGCCAACGATGCGGTCATGGTTGGCCCGTACCGTAAACAAGCCCTCCGTCTCCCACAGCGCGGAGAGGACTGTCTGAGCATCGGCCTCACGGTCGATGATCCACCATGGTTTCGCTTTCGCGTGGCGAAGTCGTCCTCCGACGCGCTTGATGAGGGTTGCCCACTGCTCGCTCTCGCGTTCCTCACGCGGTCTGCGACGATCGGCTTGTTTCCGCTCGGCATGAGACGTGTGATGCCGCGCCTCCCGGATCCAGAGCTGCTGTCCTGCTAGGCCGAGAGGGACACCGTCGGGCGAGATAGCCATCGCACTGACAGCCTTCAGCCCCCGTCCTTGCTCGGCTGGGCCGAGAGGACCGATCCCCTTCTTTCGCGCCGGATCGGACAGCGAGATGCCTGTGCCGTCCACCGGCACGAAAACAAAGGGGTAATCGCTGCAGCGCTCCGCGCAACTCCGCCCAGCAGCGTCCTCGACGGCACTGCTGAGAACGGCTTTTCCCTCAAGGAAGTCGTAGGCCGCTTGCCTCGCTGCGTCGTCCCGAAGCGCGTCGGAAACGATCGACACCGGGGACAGAGCTACGTCCTCCGCGATCGCGACGAGTCGAGCTATGCGTCGCCGGTCACCGAGTCGTGCTCCACCGAACTCCTCGAACGCCCACGCCCTGCTGGCTGTCTGCATACCCCGCCAAGCGATCGCTCACGTCGAAAATTCCCGACGAAACTCACGAATGGACCAGAGCACAGGCAAGCGATCGCTCACGTCGAAAATTCCCGACGAAACTCACGAATGGACCAGAGCACAGGCTTGGGCCTGGCGCGGGCCAGGGATTTTGTGACTGTTCCGATTTGGATAGACCCTGAAAGTGACGCCGTTGCGCGCTGTTGGCGATCGCTTCGTCGCGGGGTCGCGTTGGCTTCTGGATTGCTTAGTCGAGCGTGGGTCGTCAGCGCGTGCTCGTCGTCGGTCGTCGTCGTCGTCGTCCGCACTGTCGTCACGGAATCTCCACGAGCGCGAGCTCCATCACTCCATGAAGGAGAAGCATGCATCCGATCACCTTTCAGATTAAACGCCTGCACCTTTCCATCGTGAAGGTCGGTAAGAAGGTGCTCGCGGACGCCGGCGCTGCAGAGCGGCACCCGCGCGCGCTGCCCATCATCACGCCCGCGCGGTTCGATTTGCTGCGCGCCATGATCGTGCTGGGGAAGTTGCTCGTGCCGCCGACGTGCGAACCGGGGGAGGAGCCGTACTCGTGCAAGCAGAGCGAGCTGCCCAAGCTCCTCGGGCTCCACAAGTCCACTGTCAACAAGACGGTGGAGCGCCTCATCGAGCTCGGGGTGCTGAGGATTGTTCGTCATGAACGGTTGATCGACCGCCGCTGCCACTACATCTGGTTCACGGCGCTGGGGCGGCGCCTCTACCACGAGGCGCTCGGGATCCTTCACAATGGGCGTCAGGTCGCCAATCGCGTCGAGAAGTTCGTTGCGCCCTACCGCCCGAAGAGCACGCGCAGGCGTTGGAAGACGCACTTCAAGACGTCCGCGTACGTCGACAAGATGGCCGCCTTTGCCGAGGCGATGGGCAGCCCGCCTCGCGAAGGAGCAGAGCTCTACGTCTTCAAATGGGAAGACGACTTTCAGAACAACACGCGACACGACTACTGGGTGTCTCGACGGCCCCTGCGGGCGTACTCGGATCGACCGCGCCATCGCGAGGCCGTCGCGCTCGTCGCGAGCAACCGACGGCGGCTCGTCGAGCAGAAGCTCGAGTGGGAGCGGCGCTACGAGCGCGAACGCGCCGAGGCCGTCATCGCCGACTTGCAGCGTCGGCTCGACGAGCTGCAGGCCGAGCTCGCCGCGGCGGGGAAGCCGCCCAAGAATCCCGTGGAGTGGTGGGACGAAGCGCAGAGGATGGGGCTCTTCGATGGGCTTGGCTCGAGAGGGTTAACGGACGTCGCATGAGCCTGTGCGCGCGCGTGCTGTCGTGCGGAGCGGCGGCGCAGTCTTGAGAGGTGACGTCGCGCGACATTGGCTCGCGGGGAACAACGCTACGTTCGGGAGCGAACTGTGCGCATGCGCACGTTTGCTGTGAATACGTGTCGC
This sequence comes from Labilithrix sp., assembly GCA_044227045.1. Lineage (GTDB taxonomy): Bacteria > Myxococcota_A > Polyangia > Polyangiales > Polyangiaceae > Labilithrix. The sequence goes on along the minus strand of JBGAFW010000074.1, from coordinate 565 downwards.
AATCGAAGGCAGCAGCGGTATGCCGAAATGTCATGTGACGGTCGACGCTTCGGGGAATATTCGGCGAGTCGGGTCGCGGGCGGCATACACACTGCAGAGGGCCGCGCACCCAAAGAAGGGTGACTGGCTCGTTGCGGCCTTCCGTCGCGATGCATGAGCAGTCGCTCCTCTTCACCTCAACAAGTGGAGCCATTAATGAACATTTCGCATCTCGTTCTCACGGCGGTCGTCACGTCCGCACTCATCGCGTGCGGTGGCGGCAATGAGTCGAAGACACCTGACCCGAACACGACCTCCGGCACGATGAACGATCCAAACGCAACGCCCGCTGGCGCGACCACCGGCACCACGACCACGCCGTCGACGCCTGCTGGCTCGGGCATGGGCGGAACGAACAACGGTGGGATGGGCAGCGGTGGAAGCGGCACCACGGGCAGCGGCACGTCACCGACCACCGGAACGACGGGTGGTACGTCTGGGTCCTCGACCGACTCGATGGGCACGACCGGCTCTGGGTCATCGACGACGGGCAGCGGCTCGTCGACGACGGGCTCCGGCACGACGG
>JBGAFW010000073.1:0-55772 GCA_044227045.1 Labilithrix sp. | reverse complement strand
CCGAGCAATCCCAAGCCCAGCAGGAGATGAATCGCCTTCTGCCACGATTTGTGGAGCGTCCAGAAGCGGTCCGGCATCGCCAAGCCCACGCTCACGACGCCGACGATGAAGATCGCGATCACGATCGCGCCGAGCACCCCATAGAGGAGGCCGAGCCGCCGCTGGACGATCTCGTGATCGGCCTCGTCGGTGAAGACGCGCGCGAGCTCGGTCGAGGCCGTCCCGATGTCGTTTGCGCGGCCGTCCCGGTCGGTCGACGACGGGACGCGCGTCTTCAGGACCTCGGGCTGAGACGGCAGCATTCGCGTCCAATCTATCCGAATCTTCCGCGAGCGACTCCCGCGAGATCCGAGGACGGCTTTGATTCCAGCTCGCCGGCGCCGGCCGACCTCACGGTCCGTTGAACAGGACGCTGGCGATCGAATCGACGTGGTCGTGGAACACCGCTCCCGGCCGCCAGCTCGCGCCCATGGGCTCCTTGCAGAGTGCATGGAAGTCGGCCTCGAGGCCGAGATAGCGAAAGTACGTCGGCGCGATCGCGGTACGAAACGCGAGGCAGATGCCGAGCCCGAGGGAGACGAGCGACTCCGCCGTCGGCGCGTCGGCGTCGAGCCTGGACCAATCGGCGAGCCACGCGGCGAGCCGCGCGTCGGCTCTCACCGCCGCCGGTCGCAGGTTCGGAACGAGGAACGCGCCGGCGAGGAAGCGGAACATCTCGCGCGGCTGAGCGCGCGCGAGCCCATGCGCGCGTCGAAGAAAGCCCGGCGCTGCGCGCTCCTGCGATCGATACGCGAACGGATGCGCGTAGGCGTTGATCGCGAGGAGGAGCGCGGTCGAGCGACGGAGGTCGGCGAGCGCGGCGAGCGCCTCGATCGCCATCGTGAATGCCTCGCTCGCGACGAGCGTCTCGACGAGGCGACGGCCGCGAGGCTCACCCTCGGCCGCGCGCACGAGCTCCCACGCGAGCGCATGACCAGCCTCGTGAAACACGTGGCTCGCCTCGAACGTATCGATGAACGTGAGATCGTCGAACTGCATCGCCGGGCAGCGCGCGAGGATGGCGCGCGCCGATGGCGTCGAGCGACGGAACGCGATCGTCCGCGTCGTGAGGATGTGCTCGAGCTGCAGCAGCGGAATCACACGATCGCCGGCGAGAGGATCGTCATCCGGCACGCAGCGGTAACCGAGCTCGCCGACGCGTGCGCGGAGGCGCGCGAGATGCGGGATGCGCGACAGGAGGAGCCCATCTCCGAAGCAGTCGGCGATCGCAAACGGCTGCTCGGCCTCGGGTGCCGCCACGCGCGCGAGCGTGTCGAGCGCGAAGAGTCGCTCTCCGCCGATGTCGTCGTCGAGGATCCCATCGAAGGCGTCCCGCGCGATCACGAGGCCACCGACGCGAGCCGGCTGGCTGCAGGAAGATCGAGCGCGTCGACGAAGGGAGCGAGGTACTCGGCGAAGGGCGAGCCGGAGGCAAACGCCTCGGCGAGCGGACGCGCAGAGGCCGCGAGGTACGCTTCCTCGAGCTCGAGATAGCGGAAGAAGGCAGGGACGAGCTGCGTGCGAAACGTGACGCAGACGACGAAGCCAAGCCCGCCGAGGAGCTGGCGCGCCGCCGTGTGGAGATGGGTCGGGATCCCGGCGTGAGAAGCGAGCCAATCGGAGAGCGCCGGCTTCGCGACGACCGCGGCGGGCCGCAGGTTCGCGATGAGGAATGCCCCTGCGAGAAAGCGGAAGAACGCGGCGGGATCGTGGTCGGCGAGCTCCGACGCGGCAGCAAGGACGCCTGGTGCGCTGCGCTCGGCGGACGCGAAGAGATACGGATCGGCGTCGGCGTTCATCGCGAGGAAGAGCGCGGTGCTCCGGCGCCGCGAGAGGAGCGCGACGAACGACTCGACCGCGACCGTGATCGCCTCGCTCGCGATGAGGACGTCGACGAGCCGCTCTCCCGCGAGCTCGCCTTCGTGACCCTTGGCGATCTCGTAGAAGAGGGCGTGCGCGCTCTCGTGATGCGGGCAGTTGCGCGCGAACACGTTGCGCACGGCGAAGTGGTCGAGTCGCATCGACGGCGCTCGCTCGAGGATGCGCCGGACCGCGCGCGCCGTGGGCCGGTAAGGGATCGTCTTGTGCGCGAGGATCGCCTCGAGCTGGAGGAAAGGCGTCATGTCGTAGTCGCCCGAGAAGTCATCGTCGCGCACGAACCGATAGCCGTGGCCGAGGAGCGCGCGGCGCAATCGATCCAAAATGGGAGATCGAGCGAGGAGGACGCCGTCGCCGAAGCAGTCAGCGAGGCCGAGCGGGTGCTCGCTCGTGAGGTGATCGCGCTCGAGCTCGGCGAGCGAGAACGGCTCCGGCGCATCGACGTCGTCGAGGATGGCGCGGGCGTCGACGAGGGGCGAGGTTCGATCGGTCATGGATCCGCGCGAAGCACCGTGCGTGCCCGGCGCCGTCCGCCCTTCTGCCCACGAGAAGAGGGGAGCGAACGTTCACTCGAGTGGACAGCGTGTGCTCCCTCGAGGTCGACCAACCCACACACCGCTCGTGGATCTCTCGTCGATTCGAGGTGCAGGCCGTGGCCCTGCTCTTGCGATGGTCGATGCGCCCGCAAGGGCCGGAGGAACCACCATGAACGAGAAAAAGCAGAACGAGTCGATCACCACGGAGGACGAGGTCACGAACCTCGACGAGCTCGTCGAGACTTTGAACGAGGACGAGCTCCGACACCTCGCGTGGGGCGGCAAAAGCGGCCCGCGCACCGTCGGCGGCAACCACGGTCGCAAGGTCTGACCAAGCATCGCTGGCGGGGCGCACGCATCACGACGTGCGCTCCGCTGGGCCTCCTTCCTGTTTCAAAGCCCGGAGACGAAGAGAACATGTCCGCTGCACCGTTCGTGAACAGCTACCCGACGCTCTTTGGCTGCGCGCCCGGCGGGGGCGGGAAGGTGGTCGTCGTGGGCGTCCCTTACGATCGAGGCACCGACAACCATCCTGGCTGCGCGAACGCGCCGAACACGCTTCGCATGCTCTCTCGGCCCGAGGAGCGGATCGCGCGGGCCGACCTCTTCGACCTCGCGTCGGGTCGACCGCTCTTCGCGGGCAAGGACCTCAGCGACATCGGGGATGTCCGTCACCGCCTTCACCAGCGCGACGACATCTCGTATCTCGACTTCGTCGCCCAAGCGATTCGGGTGGTGGCGCAGGAGAAGAAGAGGCCGCTCCTGCTCGGCGGTGACCACCTCGTGACGCTCTCTGCGCTTCGGGGACTGTCGCGCGCCGGTCATTCGTTCCAGGTCGTGCAAATCGACGCCCACCACGACTACGCCTCGACGCCGACGGTGATGGCGACGCATGCGACCTTCATGTCGTTCGTCGCGTCCGAGGAGCTCGCGGCGCAGGTCCTCCAGATCGGCGTGCGCGGCTTTAGCTCGTTCGTCCCGGAGGCGCCGAGGCGCATCAAGGGCATCGCGCTCGAGCAGCTCCGCGCGTCACTCATCCCCGGCATGCCGGTCTACCTGACCGTCGACACCGACGGGTTCGATCCGCTGCTCTTGCCAGCCGTCAGCTACCCGATCCCAGGTGGGCTCCGCCTCGACGCGATCTCCGAAGTCCTCGCGGCGTTTCGTGACGCGCGCACGCCGCTCATCGGCGCCGACTGGATGGAATACAACCCGACGTTCGACGGCATGAATCACATCACGGGCGTGCACATCGTCTCGGGGCTCATCCCGATCATCCAGGCCATGATCGACGACATGCCGTGATGATCGTCGCGTCGTGAGCTCACATCCCGCGTTCGTCGGAGGTGGCGTCGCCTGCGTTGGCGAGCGCCTCGAGGTCACTGAGCACTTCGCTGATCGGGACGAGGCCGACGTCGGTGAGCGACAGGCGATCGGCGTTGTAGTCGGGGCTCGTTTGGCGAATGAAGAAGGCCTCCGAGGCGGTCTGCGGGTCGTCGCCGCCCGAGACCCAGAGACCTGGATCGAGCTGGATGACGCCGGTGACGCCGTGCGCCTCGAAGCGTTTGTAGAAATGCATCACGCGCATGTCGTCAGGCATGGCCTTGATGTAGCCCGCGCGGTTCAGCACGCCGTGAAGCGGGCCGGGCCCGATCGGTGACTTCGGGTAGTCGCGGAGCGCATCTCCGCTCGCGTCGGACGCCGGCACCTTGCGCACGGCGCGACCGAGCTGCAAGAAGGGCTGGATGATCTCGAAGTCGGAGAGCACGGTACCCCACCGCGCGCGCACGTCTTCGTCGAGCTCGGCCGGGTGAATGAGGCCGATGCGGTTCTCCGGGAGATCGATCTTCTCGAGGTCGACGTTCATCAGATCGCCGCTCTCGTCGACGGTGAACGTCAGCGCGGGCTTGTCGCCTTGATCGTACGTACCCCAGACGAGGCGCCGGACGAGGTGCTTGAGCACGGGGTGCTTCCACAGGTACTGCGCCCACTTTTCGGGATCCCAGAGCCGGCCGCTCGAGAGGGCGAGCTCGAGCCGGCGCGACTGCACGCGGAGCGTCTTCTCGAGCTCGGCCTTCAAGAGCTCGAAGGCGCGCTTCGACGAGTCGACCTTCGCGAGGTCATCGCTCTGGCGTGACGGCGGAAGGCCGCGAAGCGTCGACTTGCCGTCTTCCATGACGACCTCGACGCGCAGCTCGTTCGACACGCGAAGCTCGAACTTCCGCGGCCCGTAGTCGAAGATGCGCGAGCCGTTCTCGTCGAGGCCCAGCGTCGGGACGAGCCAGTCTTCGAGCTCGTCGACGGTCATGTTGCGCGCCTTCGCCATCCGCGCGAGCGCCTGCGCGGCGATGTTGTAGCCGCCCTTGTAGTGGAACCGCTGCGAGAGCCCTTGGATCACGAGGAGCGCGCTCTGCGTCCCGAGCGACTCGAGCATCTCGAGGCCGGCCTCGGCGGCGGGCTTGCGGTTGCCTTTGATCCAGCCCTCGAGCACGTCGCTCAGCCGCATCGCGCCCGCGTCGTCGAGCGTGCGGCCGAGGCTGCGAAAGAGCCACTTGTCTCGCATGTGACCACTCTCGCGCGCCCACTTCTCGAAGATGCGCCACGTGAAGTCGCGGAGCGATACCGGATCGAGCCACGCGTCGAACTCGTCGAGATGCGGGCTGGGCTTCGAGGGGCCGTCGGACGCGGCGGGGAGCGGCAGCGAGCCGCGGCCGATAAATGAAGAGGAGGCCTTCATCGTCATGACGAGCTTCGTCGTCGCGGCCTCGTCGAGGACGTGTCCGTCCTTCGTGCGCGGCGCCCCGACGCCGTCCGCCCACGCGGGCATCTCGCCCTTCGTCTTGATCTTGGTGAGCCAGTCGGGATGCGCCGCGATCGGCGGCGCGGAGGTGACGGGCTCGGAAGCAGCCGCCGCGGCGGAGGCTCCCTTCTTCGACGACGACGCGCGGGACGACGAGGCCGCGCCCGCAGGAGCGACAGGGGCGCTCGCCCCGCTCATCAGCGCTTCGATCTCGGCGCGCGGCACCTCGAGCTCGTCGCCCTTCTCGGCCATGAGCTGCGCGAGCTCGCGTGGCTTCCGGCGGTTGGCGCACGCGATGTGAAAGTATTTGTAGCTGCCGTGCTCGGAGAACGCGAAGTCGACGAGGCAAAACCTCGGCTCGCCCTTTCCAATGACACCACCACAATCCTTGCAGGATGCACGTGCCGACTTGGAGCGCTCGATCGTGTTTTGCTTGATGGGTTTGTCATCAGCCATGACGGCGAGGAGGGTAGGAGGTAAAAGACGCGTGCGGAACATGAGAGTTGGGCGAGGGAGGAGGGCGCGTTGGCTGGCGGCGGCGGCGCTCGTGTTTTCGGCAAGTGAAGCGAAGGCAGGAGGCCTTTACTTCTCCGACCGCGGCGTGCGCCCGATGGGGCGGGCGGGGGCCTTCGTCGCGGGCGCCGACGACCTCGGGGCCGTCTGGTACAACCCGGCCGGAATCGCCGACGCGCAGACGAGCGCCCTCGCCGACTTCTCGTTCCTGCGGTTCGGTGCAGACTACACGCGTGAGCTCCGCATCGTGGACGCCGACGACACCGTCCGGCACGTCACGAGCCCCACCGTATCGGGCAACTCACCCGTCATTCCGTTTCCGACGCTCGCGGCGTCGTATGCCTTCGGACCCGAGAATCGGTTCACGATCGCGGGCGCGGCGTACGCGCCTTACGCCGCGATCGCGACGTATCCCGAGACGGTCGACGGCAAGCCCTCTCCGTCTCGCTACGCGCTCGGCTCGTTCGACGGCTCGGCGCTGATCTTCACCGGCGCCTATTTCGCCTACAAGCCCGTCCCCGAGCTTCGGGTCGGGATCGGCCTCGGCGCGCTCGTCGGCGTCTTCCAATCGACCGTCACGTTCAGCGTGAGCCCGCCCGACCGCCTCATCGCCGCGCCCGAGCAGCCCGAGTTTGACGCGAACAGCCGCTTTCGCGTCGGGCCCATCTTCGCGCCCACCGGCAGCCTCGGCGGTATCTGGATCCCGCTGAAGGAGCTCCGCGTCGGCGCGAGCTTTCAGCTCCCCACCGTCGTGAGCTCACACACGCGCTTCGACGTGAAGCTGCCGTCGTCCGCCGTCTTCGACACCGCGACGGTGACCGGCCACGACGCGCACGTGCGCTTCAAGCTCCCGTCCATCCTCCGCGCGGGCGTGGAGGTTCGCCCCACCGACGACCTCCGCGTCGAGGCCGCCTACGTGCGTGAGTTTTGGAGCATCCACGAGGCGCTCGAGCTGTCTCCCGAAGGCGTCGCGATCGAAGGCATCGCAGGGCTCCCGCGGCACGTGCCCCTGCCGCCCATTCGCTTCGAGCGCGGGTTTCAAGACTCGAATTCGTATCGCCTCGGCGGCGAATACGCGTTCAAGCTCTGGGGCTACGACATGACGCTCCGCGGAGGCTTCAGCTACGAGACGAGCGCGATACCGCCCGAATACCTCTCGCTCCTCACGATCGACATGGACAAAATCACGATCGCGTTGGGCGGCGGCGTGCGGGTCGGCGAGCACTGGCGCTTCGACGCGACGATCGCGCATCTCTTCGCGAGTAGCGTCGACGTCTCGGCCGACACCGCGAAGATTCCGCGCGTGAACCCACTACCGGGCAACGCGCCGCTCGAGGCGGTCAACGGCGGCCGCTACGCCGCGAGCGCCGATCTCTTTGGCGTTGGCGCGGAATATCGCTTTTAGCGCGATAATGCGATAACCCGATAACGCGATAACGAACGCGATAACGCGATAACGCGTTAGCTGCTTTGGCCGAGGCCTCGCCAGCGAAACATGATGCGCGACCGGCTCATCAGGTATCCGGTCGTGCCACTGTCCGCCAGGATCATCGAGCGAACACGCCCCATGCCGTCCGAGATCCCGTTCATCGACGCGATGTCGTAGAGCACGATGCCACGCCGCTCTCGAATGACGAGCGCGTGGACACGCGACACGCCCACGTCGAAGATCGCGCGGATGCCAGCATCGACGCATCGCTCGTCGCGGCCGATGAGCACGCCATGATCGAGGTCTTGCTCGGAGAGGAGGATGCCGGCCTGCCGGCCACCGATCGTGCCGTGGTCGGGTGGGATCGAGAACACCATCGCGTAGGTGCCGCGCACGCCGCCGCCGGGCAAGGGCTGGTTGCCCGTCGTCTGCGACAAGCGAACGGACTTGGGCAGGATCGAGATCTCGCTCGTGCGACGCGATCGGGAGTGCGGAGAATACGCGCCGGGGATGGAATGAATGTCGGACTTAGGTCGCGCGTAGCTCGGGTCCTGCGAGATCGGCGCTGGAATGTAGCCACGCGCTCCGACGACGTGCGATCCCGCGTCGGCGTGGCGAACGATCGGCGCCTCGAGCGTGTCGGGCAGCGGCGTGTTCATCGGCAGGGCGACGATCCAGATCGCGCCGATGCGGAACACGATCGGTCCGTTTGCGAGGATGGCGTGCTGGGTCGATCGATCCGACAGCTCGAACCCAAGCCCGGAGTCGAGATCGAGGACGTGAAGGAGGATGAGGCCGTCATCGAGCCGCGACACGCGCACGATCACGTGCCGGAGCGAGATGACGCCGGAGACGTCGTTCGACTCCATCGCCTCGCCCATCACGAAATCGCAGCTCGTATGCCGCCCGATCACCAGGTGGTTCGCGTTGCGGTCGTCGCCGAGCGTGACGGTGCGTGCGCCCACGACCACGCGCTGGTGAACGGCGTACAGTCGATAGCCGACCTCGTGGCTCGCGGGCGTGCTCCGCTCGAGCTCCACGCAGGCGGCGTAGGCCGCCTCGGGGCTCGAAGCCAGCGCGCGCATCTTCTCTGCGAAGACACGGATCTGGTCGTCGCGCTGGCCAGGGGAGACGTGCGGCTGGCTCCACGGAAGCATCGTTCCGCGGTTTCTTTGTTGGGGGGATGGAAGGCTCGAGCGAGGAGGCGAGGACGGTGGCGGCGTCAGGCTCACGAGGACCAGCATGAGCATCAAACGGACCACGCGCACGTATTTGAGCCAATCGACCTTCCCGTACGGCGGCGCTCGAAAATGAGCGCCCCAATCTCGTGCACAGCGCTCCATTCGAGGGATCTGCCGTGGGAGGAACGCTTTCACGCGGCTCGGCGTAAATCCGATTAGTCTGGTCCTGGATGAGTTGGGCGCGGAGTGTAGGACTGTCGCTTTTGTCCTGCCTTACCATCCCTCCAAACCAACAAATTCCCCTCGAGGAGCCTTTGCCGCGGGGCGTCAGCACCGTTCCGATGGACGCGCCACCCGCTGACGCGACCTGGACGCGGAAGACCGTCACCGTGACCGCGAGCCGGGTCCGGCTGAATGGCCTCGGCGCGAAGACCCACGCGAACTGGATCCTCTTTCGATTGCCGTTCGACTCACGCCAGAAGACGCGCGTTCGTCACGTCTTCTTCACCCCACATGCGTCCGCGCCGACCGAGGTCGGGGCGCTTCGCGTCGGCAGCGTGTGTACCTCGGTCGCGCCTTACGGCGACGTCAGCGACTGGGCGCTCTACACCGTCTCGGGGATCGCCGACACCCAGCGCTTCGGTTGGCACATCGCCCCGCCGACGACCGATCCGACGATCGTGGGGATCAACGTCCCGACGCGAGTCGCGAACTACGTCGCGTGCGGTCGTGATGGCGGACGTCTCCGCGACCCGGCGACGTGGACGCTCGAGATCAGCTGGGAAGAGCGCTAGCCGATCAGAGCGTGAGCGTGCACTTGTGCTTGATGGGATCGCACTTGGGCACGAGGACGACCGCGGGACATCCGATCTGCAGGGGCGGGCAACCGCTGCAGTGCTGATCGGCGTAGTCGTTCGCGTCCTTCACGATCGCGTTCGATTGCTTCTTCGCGACCGCGTGTCCGCAGTCTTGGCGGCATACGGTGTTGATGCTCGTGACCTGGCAGTCATCGGCTGACTGGCAATCGAGCGCGCCCGCTTGCGCGAGGCGTCCTTCGAGCCAAGCGTCGTAAGCCTTGCGCTCGGCGTCGCAGGCGTTCGGATCCGGCTCGCAGGAGCTGCAGCAGCCCGCGCCGTCCGACGCGAGGCCGAGCGGCTTGTAGCCGGGAGGACACGTGAACGTGTCGCAGGGCGTCGCGTTGTTCTTGCACGTGTCGTTCTTCACGCACGCCGCGCAGCATCCGCTGAGGTCGACGTGCTCGCCGACTCCGCACGGCACGAACTGCGGACAAGCCACGCCGGTGCATTTGGAGAGGCGGCAGTCGCAACAGCCCGGCGCGTACTCGAAGCGCTCGTAGCCGTTTCCGCAGCCCTTCTTGTTCGAGCACGAGTCTGCGGTGCCTGCGCATTGGTCTTTGATCGGATCGCACGTCGGGCAGCACTGGCCTTCGTGCACCGTCGAGACGGTGCCAGGCCCGCAACCGATCTCGGGACAGGCGCCGGTGCACGCGCCGCCCGAGCTGCCGGACGAGCCGGAGCTGCCGGACGAGCCCGAGCTTCCGCTCGAGCCGCCGTCGGGATTGCCGATGCTGGTGCTCGACACGCCACCGCACGCCACGATCGTGACGACGAGAGCAGCACTGAAGAACGCGACGACGCGCCCGACCTTCGAGACGTGGCGAACGATCATGGTGGACTCCGTGGCGATGCGAGAGGTCTACAGGTCTTTCGTGGCCTGCTTGATGACAGTGTAGACCTGCTCGAGCCCGCGCGAAGGATGTGTGCAGAAATCGGCCGTTTCGCGGGCGATGCTGCCGTAATCAGGCCCCTCGAGCTTCGTGCCGTTCGCGGCCTCTTCGGGGTGGAGGCGGTTGACGTCGGCGATGACGTCGATCAGCACCTCGATCGGCGGCGGCTTCCCGTTGCCAGGCGGCGTGACGAGCTTCCTCAGCACGACCGCCATCGTGCGGTTCGGATCGATCTCTTTGCTGCAGAGGCGGTCGCCGTTCTTGGCGTGCGCTTCGCCGAGCACGCGAGAGAGCACCTCGATCGTCGCGAGCAAGAGCCCGCGCGACTCGACGCGGCCATCCTTGACGACCTCCGGGGCCGCGGCTTCGGCGGTGGCGCGAAGGAGCGCGGTCATGTTCGCGTCGTCTTCGAAGACCTGCATCATGTCGGCGAGGGCTGTCAGCGTGCTCCGCGACGCCTCCTCTTGGCCTTCACGAAGAAGGAAGACGAGGAGCTTCTCGAGCTCGATCCGCGCGGGCGCATCGGCTCGAACAGCGTCGAGCACGTCGAGCACGCCCGCGAACGTGGGACCGGTCACGACGTCCTTCATGTTCTTCGCGAGGTCGGCGCGAGCCCACGTGCACTCCTTCGCAGGATCCGGGCAGTGCGCCGCGATCTGCGAGCGGAGCGTCGAGACGAGGACGGGCATCATCTTCTCGATCGACGGGTTCGCGAGCTTCGCGTCTTTGCCTTTTCCGCTCACGGTGAAGAGCTGATCGACGATCTGCGATCGCGCGCGACGCCACGACGGCGTGCGATCGTCGGCAGGGTTCTTCGCGGCGTGATCCGCCAGGCGCGCGTCGAAGCCCTTCAGCGCGTCGATGAGCAGATAGATCGGCGTGACCTGCTTGTTGGTGCTGCCGTCGTTACGGGTGACCGCGGCGTTGCCGTCGCGCCGGACGAGGCCCTTGTTCTTCGCGGGATCGACGAGATCGTTGACGGCCTCGGCGAGCACCTTCACGCCGTCCCACTCCGTCTGCTTCGTGCACACGCCCTTGCCGTCGCGTGTGTCGCAGTGTGCGATCTTGATCTGCGACAGCTCTTTGACGGAGTCATGGAGGGCCGCGAAGAGATCGGTCGCGAGCGCTTCGGCGATCAGCGGCTCGTACGTCACGGCGCCGTCTTGCGCGCACCACTTCGCGCTCGTCTTCGGGAGTGATGGGTCGCACTCCTCTTTGGACTGCGCGGCCGAGCCCCAGTGGCGGTGCAGCACGTCGAAGAGGTTCACGAAGAGGAGGTTCGAGTCGTTCTGATGAAACGCGCTCGCGAGCGGCTTTGCCGACTCGAGGAAGCCAAGCTGCTCGATCGGGAAGAGCGCGTTCTGATCGCGACCGTGCAGCGAGTCTTTGTAGGAGCTGCATTGGCGCAGGTTGAGCTGCGCGCCGTCTTTGTCGGTGAACGGCACCGCCGGGCATGCCAGCGTGGGCGGATTGTCGAAGAGATCGCGGAGGAAGTTCAGCGTCTTCGGGTTCTTCGTGTCGCCGCTCGTCCCATCGTGAGGGAGATCGAAGAACACGAGCCGGTTGATCCCGGGCACGGTGGGCTTCGTGTTGAAGCCTTTGATCCCCGACACCTCCTCGAGGAACGCGTCGGGGCCACCGACGATGCCCGTGAGCGGAGACACCATCAGCTTGCGCATGCAGTCGTCGCGCACATCGAGGTTCACCGCGCCGAGGACCGCGTTCACGAGCTCCTCGGCGATGTTCTTGATCCGGAGCATGCCGCACACCGGCAGCGGATCCGCCGGCGCATCGGCGCCGAGCAGCACGCATGCGGCCTTCGCGGTGAAGCTCGGGAAGTCCATCGCGACGCCCTTCCACACGATATGCGCGACGGCGCCCTCTTTCGTGCAGACGCTCATGCCGTTCGTGTCGTGAAGGGCCTGGAGGAATCGCTGGAAGGCGCTGCGGTTGCTCCCCGTGTCGGGCTTCGTGCGATCGACCGGCGTCTTCAGCGTCTCGACTTTGTTCGTCGTGAGGTTGAACGCGGGGCCGTTCAGGTTGTTGCGATCGTAGGTGAGCTCGTCGCGCATCGAGAGGTACGCGACCGCCGAGCGCGGCATGTCGAGCGTGGCGTCGTCACCGAACGCGCGGATGACGTCCTCGATGAGCTTCGGCTTCTGCGCCATCGTCGTGAGCACATCGAGCATCTCGTCCCACAGCATCGAGTTGGCGGGGATCCGAGCCTCGGGATGTTGATCCGCGATCGCCTTGATCTGAAGGCCGACGCCGATGAGCCGTGCGAGCACCTGCGGCTTGTCGGTCGCGAGCTTCTGGAGGAGCGCGAGCGTGTCGTCGGTCTGCCGGTCGGCGAGCACCTGACCCACCGCGTACACGAGATCGAGCACCGGCGACTGATCTTCGAGGAACGCGCGGTACTTGAGGTGCGTGTCGTTCGCGTTGCCTGTTGGATCGGGGTACGCCTTGTCCGTCTTCGGCTCGGCTTCGCGCGCGCCCGCGACGACGGTGAACCCGCCGAGGAGATCCATCACCGTCTCGTGCTGTAGCTTCGGATCGGGCTCGAGGAGCGGGACGAGATCGCGTGCGAACGCGGTGAGGAACGTCGACGATACGTCGACGAACTCGTAGGCCGGCGCCTTCGTGCTCACGAGCACAGCGCGACCATCGGCGTCGCGGCCGAAGGCCTTGTTCTCCGTGCGCGTGGGCGGGACCTCGCCGAACATGTCGCGGAAGGGCGTCGCCACCTCGACGTTGTCCTTCGTGACGAAGCGACCGAGCGCGTCGATGTCGGCGAGGCCGTCGGGTTTGCCGTCAGGACCCGTCAGATCGAGGAACGGGAGCGGGATCTTGCCGTCCGTGCTCGTCTTCACCGTCGCGAAGCCCCGCGCGTCACGACGGACGACCCATCGCGGCGCCTGACCTGCGCTGAACGCGGCGTCTTCATGAAGGAGGAGCGTGCGTGCGATCTCGAGGTTGCCGCGCGGGCGACTCAGCACGAGCAAGCTCGCGTCGCGTGCGTCGGGGGTGATCGTGAGCGCGGGAGGTGTGGGGATGACCTTGCTCGCGCGCATCTCCTCGCGCATCGCGGCGAGCAGATCGACGATCGCGGCGTGCGCGTTGCCGGGCACGCGATCGGTCGCGATGCGATCGCCCGCTTTCTTCGGGGGAGCCGACCCGCCCTCCGCGGCCAAGCCGAGCGGATCGGTGTCGGCCGACATCAAGCGAAGGAGCGCGTTGGCGAGCTCCACGATGCGTGGATAGGCGAGCGTGGGACGGACCGCGCCCATCGCGATGTCTTCGGGGCGGTATCCCTTGCGAGCGTCGATCTGCGCGAGCGCGTCTTGCGCCTCTTTGGATTTGTCGACGTCCGTCATCACACGGGCGAGCGCGCGCGTGAGGTGCGGGACGGTGTCGTCGTTGTAGAGGTCGGTCATGCGACCGAGCGTGCCTTCGAGCTCGGTGCGGAGGTCACGCTCGCCGCTAACGCCAGCCGGCGGATCGCACGACTTCACCGGGTCGGGGTTCGCGAGATCTTTGGTGGCGATCGGCTCGTTCGCGAACGCGGTGTCGAACGCCGCGATCAAGTCATCGCGGCGACGCCCGATCGCTTCGACGCGCGCGATGCGATGCGCGCGGTTGGCCTGTTGGGTCGAGAGCGGGACAGGCTCGCCCTTCGAGCTCGTCGCCGCGGGATCGAGCGGAGGGAGCAGCGACGCGTCGACGGTGGCGCCGAACTCGCCCTTCGCGTCGGCGTGGCAGACGGAGTGATAGGAGCCTCCGGTGATGTCTTCACGCAGCGCCTGCGCCCCGACGCGATCGCAGACGAGCGTGTACATCTCGCGACCGAGCGAGCCTCGCTGCGTGGTCGCGCGGCTCGTGTCGAAGTCGCCCGTGCATCCGGCTCCGGAGGCGCACGCAAGGATGCCCAGCGCAAACGCGCTGACGACTCGCCTCGATGCACGACTCAGCGAACGCGCCACACCACGCCCTCCCTATAAGGCCGAGGAGGCATAGCGTGCGATGGCCGGTGGCGCAACGCGCCTCCGCTCGAGACAGGGGCGCTTCGTCGCTACGTGAGCGGATGCTCCTTGAAAAAGCGGAGGATCTCCTTGCCGGCGTCGAGCGTCTGGTTCGGGTCGACACAGCGAAACGGCCGCGCGGAAGGGGGCTTCGCGACCAAAACGCCGTCGCCCGCCTCGATGGGTCCGGGCACGCAGTGGCCGCCGACGGTGTTCTGGTTGGTGGTCGCGTAGTCGTGCTCCCAGAACTCGAAGATCGCGCCGGGACCCGCGCGGTACGCGTAGGCGCGGAGGCTCGTCTCGGAGCGGAGCGTGTCGGGGACGCCAAGCCCGTAGGTCTTCACGATCTCGTCACGGAGGACGATCGCGTTCTTGTCGAACTCGAGCTCCTTGTCCTTCGTGCCATGGATGTAGAGGATGGGGACCTTGCGTGACGGCACGTCGTTCGTCGGGGTCGCGCCGCCGAACGGCGACGGATCGGCGAACCCCGAAGGGCCAGAGATCGGCGCGATCGACGCGATCCGGTCCGCGTGCGCGAATGCGAGACGGAACGACATCATCGCGCCTTGCGAGAAGCCGGTGACATGGAGGCGCTTGTCGTCGGCGTGAAAGCGCGTCTGCGTCGCGACGGCGAAGCCCCACACCGTGTCGTCGTACGCGAAGTCTTGGCTGAACGGATATTTCCCTTTGCCCCACGAGGGCGGGCTGCCCGGCGCGGTCGGATGGACGAGGATGAAGCGCTCGTCCTTCGTGAGCTCCGAGAGGCGCGTGTGCAAGCCCTGCATCGGTCCGTTCATCGACCAGCCGTGCACGTCGACGATGACTCCGCACACCCGCGAGACGCAGCGCTCGGGTACGTCGACATCGAAGGCGACCTCCACGCCGTCCACCTTGCATCGCTTCGTTTGATGTCCGGGCGCTCCGTCGGGCGCGCAGCCGCCGTTGATCTCGCCGGTGACGGGCGTGATGACGGGGTCGTCGGGCTCGCTCGTACCGCCCGTCGATCCTGAGGAGGAGCTCGATGGGGCAGGGGCGGCGGGGGACGGATCGCTCGGCGCGGAAGGACTCGCCGTGCACCCCGAAGAGGCGAGGGCGGCGAAAAAGGCGAGGCACGAGAGAAGGATGGGGAAAGCGCTCACGGGTGTCTGACCCCCTCGAAAAAGCGGGTCGAACGTCGATTCTGAAAGAACCGCACCATGGCCTGACGTGGCGCGTCCAACCGCCAATCCCGTGATGCGGTGGACGGGCCAGAGGGCGCGGGCGCGCGGGCCGAGGACAAAAGATCCATGGGTCGGGCGGGAGGAGAGGGATGATTTCGCCGTTCGAGTCGACTAGAAGCAGGCTGCTGCCGTGCACGAAAAGACGCCGCTGACGATCCTTCGCAACGCAGAGGTCTTCGACCCTGCTCCGCGCGGTCGGCGCGACGTGATGATCGCGGGCGGCACGATCGTCGCGATCGACGCGAAGCTCCCCGCGCTGCCATCGAGCGTCGCCGTCGAGATCGATCTCCAAGGCGCCCGCGTCATCCCGGGGCTCATCGACGCGCACGTGCACGTGACGGGCGGCGGTGGAGAGTCGGGTCCCGCGACGCGTGTCCCTGGCGTCATGCTCTCGGCGCTCACCCTCGGTGGAATCACGTCGGTGGTGGGCACGCTCGGCACGGACGGCACCACGCGCGACGTCGCGTCGCTCGTGGCCGCGACGCTCGCCCTCCGCGAAGAAGGCCTCTCGGCGTGGTGCTACACCGGCAGCTACGAGGTGCCGCCGATCACGCTCACCGGCAACGTGCGCAGCGACATCGTCTTCGTCGACCCCATCCTCGGCGTCGGCGAGCTCGCGATCAGCGACCATCGATCGTCGCAGCCCACGTTCGACGAGCTCACGCGTGTCGCCGCCGACTGCCACGTCGCGGGGATGATGAGCGGCAAGGCCGGCGTCCTTCATCTTCATCTCGGCGATGGGCCGCGCGGCCTCGACCTCGTGCGTCGAGCGATCGACGAGACCGAGCTCCCCGCGAGCATGTTCCACCCGACGCACGTCAATCGACGAAAGGCGCTCTTCGAGGAGGCGATCGCCCTAGCAAAACGTGGATGCACGATCGACGTCACGGCCTTTCCTGTCGACGACGGCGAGGACGCCTACTCCGCGGCGGACGCGATCCGTCGATACCTCGCCACCGAAGGCGCTCCACGCGATCGCATCACCTGCAGCTCCGACGGCGGCGGCTGCCTCCCCACGTTCGACGCAAACGGGCGCATGATCGCGATGGATATCGGCAAGCCAAGCGCGATCGCCGCCACGCTGCGCGAGCTGCTCGCCAGCGGCGCGTCGCTCGCCGACGTGCTCCCGATCTTCACGTCCAACGTCGCCACGACGATGCGGCTACCTCGAAAGGGACGGCTCGCCGTCTCGGAGGACGCAGACCTCGTGGTGCTTGACGAAAACCACCAGATACGCGACGTCATGGCACGCGGACGATTCGTCGTTCGAAGCTACGAACCTCGCGTCTTCGGAATGTTCGAGTCGACGAGCCGCAGCAGCACCGAGAAGACAGCGACACCATCATGAGCCCAGCGAAGGTCGAGCCAGACAAGAAGCGCGGATTCATTGTCCCGATCGGAGGCGCCGAGGACAAAGAAGGTCCGTCGGACATCCTCCGAAAGTTCCTGCACGTGTCAGGTGGGGAGGGGGCGCGCATCGTCATCATCCCCACCGCGTCGAGGCTCGAAGAGACCGGGCGTCGCTACGAGAAGCTGTTTCGCCGTCTCGGCGCAGACGAGGCGAAGGCGCTCCCGCTCCTCTCGCGCGACGACGCCGGCAAGCACGAGTGGCTGAAGTACATCGAAGAGGCGAACGGCATCTTCGTGACGGGCGGCAACCAGCTCCGGCTCACCACGATCCTCGGCGGCACGCCGATCGCCAAGGCGATCCGGCGCGCGAACTCACGCGGCGTCGCCGTCGGCGGCACGAGCGCAGGCGCCGCGATCTTGAGCGAGCACATGATCGCGTACGGCGCCGAAGGCACGACGCCTCACGCCGGCGCTGTCGCGCTCGTCCCGGGGTTCGGGCTCACGAACCGCATCATGATCGATCAACACTTCCGCCAGCGCGATCGCCTCGGCCGCCTCCTCACCGCGCTCGCATACAACCCCTTCGCGGTCGGCGTGGGCCTCGACGAAGACACAGCGGCGTTCATCGATCCGCACCGCAAGCTCACCGTGATCGGCACGGGCGCGATCACGATCATCGACGCCGGCGAGCTCGGTCACTCCTCGATCGCCGAGGCCTCCGAGGGTAGCCCGGTCTGCATGACGAACGTGCGCCTCCACGTCCTCACGGAAGGTGGCACCTTCGATCTCGAGACGCGCACCGCGAGCCCTCCTCCCGGACGCGACTAGCACTTCAGCCGAACGCCTTTTACGAGGAGCGTCGAAGAACCTTCCTCGTTCGACAGACGCAAAACACGCGATTTGCGGGCAAATTGTGGCCTGCGATTGCGCAATGGCGACCGAGTAGGACGTTTCCCTCGGCGGATCGGAGATCATCCAGCTCCGTCGGAAAGATCCTGCCGTGACGTCCCAAAGCATGGATCTTTCTAACCATGTTGTGTGGTGTGCAACGTGCTTTATCGAGCACTTGCAGCCCCAAGCTCGGGAGGTTGCCACTTTTCACACGCCAAGAGGTTGAATGCGGTCGTTAGCTCGCGGACTCGGTCTCCTCGTCGCCCCCATCATCGTGGCCTGCAGCATCCAAGCATGCGGTGGCGACGACAAAGACTCCAGCCAGTCACCGCAGCAGCCCAACGCGCGCACGAAGAAGAACCAGAAGGATTGGGTCGTCGACACCGATCCCGTCACGGGCAGCGCCGACCTCCTCGTCGCGCTGACGCCGCTGCCGCCGTCGGTCGTCGACGGCAACTACGAGAAGGCCGCGCGAGACTTCATCGAGCAGCACAAAGATCAGCTCAAGCTCACCAACCCCTCTGCGCAGCTCGCGCTGATCGAGATCGCGTTCTCGGCGAAGAAGACGGCGCACGTCAGCTTCGCGCAGAAGGAGAACGGCGTCCGCGTCGAAGGCATCACGGTCAACGTCCACTTCCGTCCGGACGGATCGATCGCGATGGTCACGGGGCCGATCGTCCCGGATGCAAACAAGACGAGCACCACACCCGCGATTACGGACGCCGCCGCGATCGCCGCGGCTGAAGCCCATATCAAGGCGAAGATCCCGACCTACGACGCGACGAAGCTCACCGCGCCCGCGACGCCGAAGCTCGCGCTCATCCAGGACGGCGCAGGCGCGAAGCTCGCGTGGAAGATCCGCTTCGCGGCGCAATCGCCGGTGACCTTCAACGCGGACTACTTCATCGACGCGCAGACCGGCGCCGTGATGAACGCCACGTCGCGCATCGCGAGCACCGACGGCAGCGGCGTCGGAGTGCTCGGTGACACGAAGCAGATCGTCGTGCGCGACATGCCGGCCGCCGGCGGCCGTTATGCGATGTACCGAGGTGGAATTCCCGGCGCCGTCGCGGCAGGCCGCGAGCGCATCGTCACGCACAAGTGGATGGGCGAGAACGTCGCCGAGGTCATCATTCGCTCGGACGACCCGAACGCGTGGGACGTCGTGCCCGTCGGAAGCGGCGCGGCGGTCGACGCTCACCGCTACACCGGCGACGCGACGGACTGGTATCGCAAGAACGTGGGCTGGGCGTCGTTCGACGGTCGCGGCTCACCGCTCAAGGTCATCGCGCACGACAACCGCATCCTCCAGACGTTCTCCGACGGCACCACCGCGACGAACAACGAAAACGCCTTCTGGGACGGCTCCGGCGGCATGCACTACGGCGATGGGTCGCTTCATCAGGGCGGCAACGTCAAGCCCACGTCGTGCGCGCTCGACGTCGTCGGCCACGAGTTCACGCACGGCGTCACGCAGTACACGAGCCAGCTCGCGTACCAGAACCAGTCTGGCGCGCTCAACGAGGCGATGAGCGACATCTTCGGTGTGTACATCGAAGACGCGTATGCACCGCCGGGCTCGGCGACCTTCTCGATCGGCGAAGCGGCGTGGCCGGATGGCGGCATCCGCGACATGGCCCACCCGAAGACGAAGAACATGCCCGACAACATGAAGGAGCTCTACACGGGCGCCAACGACTCCGGTGGCGTTCACACGAACTCGAACATCATCAACAACACCTGGTACTTGATGACGTGGGGCGGAAAGAACGACACGTCCGGAATCGAAGTGGCGCAGTCGCTCGGGATGGATGTCTCCCGTCAGCTCTGGTGGCACACGAACCGCCACCTCCTCAACGCAGGCTCCAACTTCGATCGCGCCGCCCGCGACCAAATTGGCTGGGCCAAAGTGCAAGGCATGCCACTCGAGGCCGTCGCGTGCGCGTGGGTGGCGACGGGCGTCGTGACGAATGACTACGTCAAATCGAACTACAACGTCTCCTGCTACTGCGATGACGGTGAAGGCGGCGTGCAGCAGCCCGAGGCGATGAAGTGCTGCGAAGAGGGCAAAGAAGACCAATGCTGCAAGCAGTGCGTGGACGCCGCCACGGAGGACGGCGGCGCGCCGGTTCCGGATCCGGAAGGACCTGAGCCTCAGCTCTTCGACTCGTGTAAGGGCCGCGCAGACGGCGTGTATTGCAGCCAGCTCGATCCCAACAGCGCCATCGTCTGCGAAGGCGAGACGATCGCCTCCGGTCAGCAATGCGCGGGCACGCGCTGTATTGGCCCGGATGGCCCTGGAAACAGGATTCAGTGCGAAGGCCAAGATCCGGCACCTCCGTCGCTGCCGGACGACACCACGCCCCTTACGCCCGACTCGTGCGCGAGCAAGGGCGACGGCATTTACTGCAGCTCGCTCGCGCCCAACTCCGCGTACGAATGCAAAGACGGCTCAATCGCGTCCGGACAGCAATGCGCCGACGAGAAGACGTGCGTTGGGCCGAACGGCGCAGGGACAGCCGTCGTGTGCCGCTAATCGCGAATCGTTAATCACTCATCGCGAATCTAGTCGCTAGTCGCTAGTCGCTAATCGCTAGTCGCCAGTCGCCAAAAGACGCCAGGCCAGATCCGTGGTCTGGCGTCTTCTCGTTGCGCAACGAAGGGCGTGTACGACGTTTCCGTCGGCGGATCCTTCGTCATCCACGAACGGATCCGATAAGGCCTTTAAACACCCTCTCGCATCCGAAAAGCGCCAGATCGAAATACGACGTTGCTTGGTGTGCAACATGCAGCGCAAAAGGCTGCAGCCTCCTTCATGCTCGGTAACGCGGCCGCTCTTAAGACACTTTCCATCGTGACGGGGTTTTCATGTCGTTTCGCCTGCGCCGTGGAGCTGCGATTGCGCTCCCGATTCTCACCGGTATCGCCGTGCTCGGTCTCGTTCAAGGATGCTCGAAAGACGATCCGAAGGACGCAGGACCTGGAGGCAACAAAGGACGGCTTCAAGACGAGACCCACACCGCATGGGCCGTCGATGAAGACCCCGCGACTGGCACCCCCGACCTCGTCGTCGCGCTCGACCCGATCCCACCGATCGTCGTAAAGGGCAATTACGAGGCGGCCGCTCGCGCATGGCTCGATCAGCACAAAGACATGTACAAGCTGACCGACATCAAGGGTCAGCTCATCACGCTCGACGTTATCCTCGCGAGCGACAAGACCGCGCACGTCCGCTTTCAACAGCGTGAGGGCGGCCTCCGCGTCGAGCGTGCGATCATCGCCGTGCACTTCCGGCCCGACGGATCGATCGGCCTCGTCAACGCGACCGTCGCCCCCGACGCAGCCAAGGCGATCGGCTCACCCTCCGTCACCGAGCAGCAAGCGATCGCCTCCGCCGAATCCGCGCTGAAGGCCGCCGTCCCCGATTACACCGCCGCCTCCTTGTCCGAGCCGCCCGCCCCGAAGCTCCTCTTGAGCGCCACGGGGGCAGGCGCCGTGCTCGGTTGGCGCTTCACGCTCGACGGTCGCACGCCCGCGTCGGGCGCGTTCGGTATGAGCTTCCTCGTCGACGCGCGCACCGGCGTCGTCGTCGAAGCCGCGCCCACCCTGCACGAGGTCACCGCGCGCGGCATCGCCGTGAAGGGCGACACGAAGTCGTTCGAGGTCTCGGCGACGAAGGCCGGCACCTACGAGATGAAGGTCGGCGGCGGCGTGTTCGGCGGCTTCGGCATCCTCGCGACGTCGATCACGACGATGGACGCCAACCAAAAGAACGCCGTCGTGTCCTCGGCGAAGCTCGAAGAGGGCTGGGACCGCGCGGCGGTCGGCCCCGGCGCCGCCGTCGACGCGCACACGTTCGTCACCGGCGCCGACAAGTACTTCCGCGACCACCACGGCTGGGCGTCCTACAACGGCTGGGGCGGCGCGCTCAAGGTGTTCGCCCACGACAATGCCTTGGCGAACAACGCGTGGTGGGACGCGAAGGACGGCCTTCACTTCAGCGATGGCGACGCGTCGAAGGGCTTCCTTCCTCGCTCCGCAGGCCCCGACACCGTCGGCCACGAGTTCATGCACGGGATCACGCAGCACACGGCCGGCCTCACGTATGCGGGTGAGTCGGGCGCGCTCAACGAGTCCATCTCGGACATCATGGGCTCGTATGTCGAAGCCGAGCTCCAGCCGGGCGATCGCTACACGCATCCCGATCAAAGCGGACCTGCCTACCGCGATCTCGCGCATCCGACCGCCAAGGGTCAACCCGACAACGTGAAGAACCAGGTCGCGCGCGGTGAAGCGGCGACGGACAAGAACGACCATGGAGGCGTGCACTCGAACTCGGGCATCCCGAACAACACCTGGTACTTGATGACGAACGGCGGGACGAACGACACGTCGAAGATCCCGGTGCTCCAGTCGATCGGGCTCGACTCGTCGCGCGCGCTCTGGTGGGCGACGGTCCGCTATCTCCTCAACTCGTCGGCGACCTTCGATCGCGCCGCGCGCTGGCAGACGGCCTTCGCCTTCATCACGCTCCGGCCCGTCGAGGCCGTCGGCTGCGCGTGGGTCGCCACCGGCGTCCTCGAGAACAAGTACATCAAGAGCACCTACAAGGTGAAATGCTACTGCGAGCTCCCGGACGGCGGCGTCCAACAACCGGAGGACATGCAGTGCTGCAAAGCCGGCCAGAAGCAGGAGGAAGACTGCTGCAAGCCGTGCGAGGACGCCGCTCCTCCCGTCGAAGCAGGCGCCCCCACCGACGGCGGCACCCCGAGCGACCCCACGGGCAAGAAGACCGACCCCGATCTCTTCGACTCGTGCACGGGCCGAGCGGACGGCGTCTACTGCAGCCAGCTCGCCAGCTACAGCGCCATCGTCTGCCAAGGCGAGTCGATCGCGCTCGGCATCCAATGCGAGAACGAGCGCAAGTGCCTCGGCCCGAACGGCCCCGGCACGCAGGTGCAATGCGAAGGCGGCGCGAACCTCCCGCCCGTCCCAGGTTCCGACGGCGGAACGACCCCGACCGCCGACTCCTGCGAAGGCCGCCAAGACGGCGTCTACTGCAGCACGCTAGCCCCGTATTCGGCCTACGAATGCCAAGGCGGCACCATCGCCGGCGGCCAGCAATGCGCCGACAACAGGCGCTGCATCGGCCCCAACGGGCCCGGCAAGCTCCAATGCCAATAAGCGGCGAACAAACGCGTAAAGCGAGCGTCCAGACGCTCATGCGATTTCGAAGGAGAAACAACTTCTAACGTCCTTTCAGGACGCGGCGGAGCTCATCGCCGCAGGCATTTCCCTTTTCAACAAGCGGACGCCTGAATCGTGCCTCTGCCGAAGTCCGCGATGACTTCGGCAGAGCGGGAATGCCGGCCTCTGCCGAAGTCCGCGACGACTTCGGCATAGCGGAGATGGCCGGCCCTGCCGAAGTCCGCGACGACTTCGGCAGAGCGGAGACGCCGGCCTCTGCCGAAGCCCGCGACGACTTCGGCATAGCGGAGATGCCGGCCTCTGCCGAAGCCCGCGACGACTTCGGCAGAGCGGAGACGCCGGCCTCTGCCGAAGCCCGCGACGACTTCGGCAGAGCGGAGACGCCGGCCTCTGCCGAAGCCCGCGACGACTTCGGCATAGCGAAAACGCCGGCCTCTGCCGAAGTCCGCGACGACTTCGGAATAGCGGAGATGCCGGCCTCTGCCGAAGTTCGCGACGACTTCGGCATAGCGGAGATGCCGGCCTCTGCCGAAGTTCGCGACGACTTCGGAATAGCGGAAACGCCGGCCTCTGCCGAAGTTCGCGACGACTTCGGAATAGCGGAAACGCCGGCGAAGCACGTTAGCAGGTTAGAGAAGTCCCTCACGCCCGTGCCCATCGAGGGTGGTTGCGCTCTTTGCCAATTCGCGACGCCAGCGCAACGCCTTGTTGAAAAGAAGTACGTGTCTCCTCTCCTCCACATATGTGGAGAATCGGTCGCGACGCATGAATGGATAAAGCAGTCGTTGTTCTGGGGCCGCACTCGGCCGGTGTCGTGTCAGCGTTGAGGGATGTGGTCGTCGTGACTGACAACCGATTGAGCTGATTGTCGCAGAAAAGATCCGTCTGCGCGGGGATTGGCGTCGACGAAGACACCGGGTTTGGTGCGTGGCGCTAGTCTCTTTGCTTTGCTGGGCGGCGGTCGCGGGACTCTCGAATCTTCCGACGGATGTGGTCACGGCCGAACACTCGCTCGGCGGCGAGACGATTGTGCGTGACGCAGAGCACGCGAAGGTTCGACGCCGCTTCGATGCCGCCGAACGCCTTTGGATGAATGTGGTCGAGCTCGAGGTAGGCGCGCGCGTCGCATCGCACGCCCGCCTTGCTGACAAAGGAACATTGCTCGCCATCACGCTCGAACACCTCGCGCCGGACCGCGCGCGGGATCGATCGGGACTTCGCCGAGGTCGCGCGGCGGCGAGCCTCGACCTCCGTTGCCGCGACGGAGCGTGATGAAGGCAACGACGAAGAGGACGTGGAGGCCGAAGAAGGTATCGATGGGGCAGCAGCACCACGGGACGGTGCGTCGGTCGTCGCAGAGGTGGGTGGGGAGGTGGTGGCGGACGAGGGCGCTGCGGACGAGGGCGCTGCGGACGAGGGCGCTGCGGACGAGGGCGCTGCGGACGAGGGCGCTGCGGACGAGGACGCTTCCGCTGAGGGGGCCGGCGAGGCAGGTTGCGTTGACGCTGTCGTTGATGCCCTGCGCACGGACTTGCGCTTGGTCTTTCCGAGCCGCTCGCGTTCGAGCTTGGCGAGGAGCAGGTCCATGGCTGCGTCTACGATGGTCTCGTAGCGTCCGTTGCGATTGCGGTGGCTCATCAGGCTGCGCGCACGTTCGAGCTTGTCGCGGAGGTCCGTGCTTATCGTGATCTGAAGCGCGTGCCGCCTCTCCGAGAGCGGAGTCAGCTTTTCGGCCCGCGTTCGTGGGGCTCGTCCGGGTGTGTCCTGCGTCGCGGCTCGAGGCGCCGAGCTCTCGAGGGCCGTCAGCGTCGAGGATGTCGGCGAAGCCGATACCGAGGTGCTCTCGAAGTTCACGCTCGACTGGGTCGACGGGACTGCGGCCAACGCGGCCGAGGCGACGGGCGCGGCCGCGGCCGGAGACGCGGTCGCTGCGACGCCGAGCGCTTGCTCGTCGAACATGGGAATCGTTCGTTCCGCGGCGGACGACTTTTTTGGCGGGTCGGTGGGCGGCGTCGGAGCGGAGCTCTTCGCCTGGAGAGGGAGCGCGCGGAGGACCTCAGGCACGTCGGGTTTCGGAAAGTGGATAGCGAGTCGCTCGTCGATCTCTCGGACCGTCTTGCCACGCGCTTCGCGGAGGAGGTCGAGGCAGTTGGTTGGCTGCATATGGCCGCTTAGCCTGAACAGACCCGTGAGATGGATGTCGCCACCGCCGAGCGCCTCGAGGACCCACGGATACTCTTTCGCGAGTCGCACGACCGCCACGCGAGGGCCAGCTTCGTTTTCGCTCATCTTGAGCTCTTTGAGGCAATACGCGAAGAGCGACTTGTACCCCATGGCCGCATGAATCCCGCGTCGGTCCACCTCGCCGAGATACTGGAGTATCTCGACCATTCCTCTCCGATGATCGCCATAACAGGAGAGAAGGTCTTCGTGCAGTGCCGCGTCGGATAGCGAATGCAGTTGCATAGGACGCTCATACCACGGTGAATTTGGTCCTCCAGAACGCGGCGCTAACGCGTTATCGGGTATTCGGACACGGATTTTGTCGTAACGGATGCATGACGCGGCCATAAGGCCTTAGGACGCCGCTGCAGACAGCTTTCCGTAGTAGCCGGACGCTCAGGCGTTGAGTGCGTTCAAAAGGCGTCCAGCAAAATCGACCCGTGAGAGCAGATTGTTTCATTGACCAAAAGCATCGTTCGACGAATCGCGTTCCTGACGCGGGATGCGCTCTTCGCGTAGCGCTCTGCCGGAGGACCAGTATGGCGACGGCGCGAGAGATCACCCGCTGTACTTCCAACCTTGTCTTGCTTCGCCCAGGGGTGGTGACAGCGGCGGAGTGTGCGGCCGCGGCAGGCATCAACGTACGCTCGCTGTGTTGGTGGCGAGGGTGCCGGGGCTTCAAGACGAAAAAGAGGCCGTGAGATGGGGTGCTCCGGAACCTGTGAGTGGGGGAGAGCACGTCGGGCTGGCGTTGAAAAGCCTTCCGCGTGTCATTCGCGCGGGGACCCCTCCGTGCACACCCCTTGCGCCTTAACAAGGTGGCGAAAGCAGGTCGGTCGACACGCTCGCGGGCCTCCAAGCCGCGCATACGCTCACGATGACGACCGTTTCGAAATGACGACGGCAAGTGATGGGTCTGGTCCATCGCGACGTCTCCGCAAAACATCCTCATCGGCGTTGACGGAACGGCGCGCATCACGGACTTCGGGATCGCAAGAGCAGCCGCACGCGTCAACAGCACGCGCCCGGGGAAGATGAAGGGCAAGTTCGCGTGCTTGCCGCTCATGCGTGTGATCCCGAAGCTCATGGCGGCCGAGCAGCTCAAAGACGGGCGCACGGGCGCACGGTCGACGCGCGGACCGACGTCTTTGCGTGCGGCATCATCCTCTGGTCGGCGCTCACGGGTCGCTCGCTGTTTCATGGAACGAGCGACGCAGAGTCGGGTTTGCCGGCAGTGGCGAGCAACGTCCCGTTTGTGCCGCCGCCTTAATCATGGACGCCCTTGACGGTGAGGTCAGGCCAGCCCGTTACCCACAAGGCCGAGCCGTTGGCCTTGTTTGACAAGGGTGCACCGCAACAGCAAGGCATGGTTCTCGATCGACGGATGGCTCGGCGTGATGCTCACCGCACCGGCCAGCTCCGCCCTCGCTGGCTCGCACCTAGTCCAGAGCACGTCGCTCGTTCGCGGCGTGCACCGAAGACCATCGACCAACAGACCATGTCGTGGGCTGCTCGCTCGCAAACGGTCGTTGTCGAGGCTCGCCTCATCGGAACACGATCCCACGATCCGAACGCGCTCCGGAGCCTTGTGGGTGCACAGCAAGGCATGGTTCTCATCGTCCGTGCGACGCGCCATGCAGACACCGGCGGTTGGCTGGCCCTTGCCTTGTCAAAGAGGATCCCCCCAACAGCTGTATGACCGTCGACTCGGGCGCAAGACCTCGCGGATCCTGAGCGCAGTCGCTCGGTCGCTCCGTTCGCATGACAGGGAGCAAGTTGCACAGGGGTTCGACCGCTCGCCTCGGGGAAAAGGACCGCCCTTCGCTCCGGGAGGCCTGAAAAATGGGCGTGTCGTGGGACGCCCCGGCCTTGGGGCCGGGGTGTCTTCGATGCGCTCGACGCGCACGAAAGGCCGTAATAGAAGGCCTGCGATGGAGCTTCTCGAGCGCCGGGTGTATCGCGGTCCCAGCCTGTACGCGCATTTTCCGGTCATGCGCCTCACGGTCGATCTCGGCGTGCTCGAGGCATGGCCGAGCGCGAAGATCCCCGGCTTCGTCGACCGGCTCCTCGCGACGATGCCCACGCTGTCGGCGCACACGTGCTCGATCGGGACCGAGGGCGGCTTCGTGCGCCGGCTCACCGAGGATGGCGGCACGTGGCTTGGTCACGTCGTCGAGCACGTCGCGATCGAGCTGCAGCAGCTCACGGGCGCGAACGTCGTGTTCGGGAAGACGCGAAGCGAGGGGACGCCCGGGCGTTACCACGTCGTCTTCGAGTTCGAGGAGGAGCGCGTCGGCGAGGCCGCGGCCGACTTGGCGATCCAGCTCATTCACCACCTGCTGCCTGCCGACTTGAAGCCGGCGATGCCGGCGGACGCGACGCCCTTCGACTTCCAGAAGGAGCTCGTCGATCTCATCGACTTCGCGCAGCGACGCCAGCTTGGTCCGTCGACCGGGTCGCTCGTTCGCGCGGCCGAGGCTCGCGACATTCCGTGGATGCGCCTCAACGACTACAGCCTCGTGCAGTTCGGGCACGGCAAGTACCAGAAGCGGATCCAGGCGACGGTGACGAGCGAGACGCGGCACATCGCGGTGTCGATCGCGTCCGACAAGGAGGAGACCAACAAGATCCTCGGTGACCTCGGCTTGCCGGTGCCGAGGCAGCGGCTCGTGCGCTCGGCCGATCAGGCGGTGCGGGCGGCGTCGCGGCTTGGATATCCGGTCGTCGTCAAGCCGCTCGACGCCAACCATGGTCGTGGGGTGTCACTCGATCTCAAGACGGACGAAGAGGTCCGCGTCGCGTTCGACAAGGCGCGCGAGCATGCGCGGAGCGTCGTGATCGAGAACTTCTTGCCCGGCTTCGACCATCGCATGCTCGTGGTGGGCGGTGAGCTGGTCGCCGTCGCGAAGCGCGTGCCTGGTCATGTCGTCGGTGACGGCGAGCACACCGTGACCGAGCTCGTCGACATCGTGAACTCGGATCCGCGCCGCGGCATCGGGCACGAGAAGGTTCTCACGCGGATCGAGCTCGACGCGCAGGCCGAGCGCTTGATGGAGGCAAAGAAGGTGACGAAGGACACCGTCCTTCGCAAAGACGAGGTGCTCTTCCTCCGCGGCACCGGCAACCTCTCGACCGGCGGCACCGCGATCGACCTCACCGACGTGGTCCATCCCGACAACCGCGAGATGGCGGTGCGCGCGGCCAAGGCGATCGGCCTCGACGTGTGCGGCGTCGACTTCATCACGCCCGACATCACGCAGAGCTACCGCGAGGTCGGCGGTGGCATTTGCGAGGTGAACGCGGCGCCCGGCTTCCGCATGCACGTCGCGCCCACCGAGGGAAAGCCGCGCGATGTGGCGGGGCCCGTGATGGACCTGCTCTTTCCGCCAGGCGCGCCGTCGAAGATCCCGATCGCCGCCATCACCGGGACGAACGGAAAGACGACGACGGCGCGTATGCTCGCGCACATCCAGAAGATGAACGGGCACACGGTCGGCCTCGCCACCACCGACGGCGTCTACATCGACGGCGAGCGCACCGTCGCGGGGGACATGACGGGCCCGCAGTCCGCACAGATGGTCCTGCGCGATCCGGACGTCGACCTCGCGGTGCTCGAGACGGCGCGCGGCGGACTGCTTCGCGCGGGCATGGGGTACCGCAACTGCAACGTCGGCGCGGTGCTCAACATCTCGAGCGACCACCTCGGGATCAAGGGCGTCGATACGCTCGAGCAGCTCGCCGAGGTGAAGCGCATCGTCGTCGAGGTCGCGCGCGACTGCGCCGTCCTCAATGCGGACGACATGCACTGCCTCAAGATGGCCGACCACACCGAGGCTTCACGCATCGCTTACGTGACGATGAATCCGCGTCACGAGCTCGTTCGAAAGCACCTTCGCGCAGGCGGCCTCGCGGCCGTGCTCGAGGAGGGCATCAACGGGCACATGATCACGCTCTACGACAAGGGCGCGCACCTTCCGCTTCTGTGGACGCACCTCATCCCGGCGACGATGGAGGGCAAGGCGCTCCACAACGTCGAGAACGCGATGTTCGCGGCGATGATGGCGTACGCGATGGGCGTCAAGATCGAGAACATCCGCCAGGGGCTCCGGACGTTCGATACGTCGTATTTCCAGGTGCCCGGCCGCATGAACGTGTTCGACAAGCTGCCCTTCAAGGTGATCGTCGACTACGGGCACAACCCCGCGGCGATCCAGGCGATGGCCGATCTCGCGCTTCGCCTCGAGGTGAGTGGGCGTCGCATCTGCGTGCTCTCCGCGCCCGGTGACCGGCGTGACGAAGACGTCAAGGCGATCGCCCGCATCGCGGGCAAGGCGTTCGACCATCTGATCCTTCGTCGTGACGACGACCTCCGCGGACGCGGCTCGGACGAGATCCCGAAGATGATGGCGGCCGAGCTCGATGCGATGGGCTTTCCGAAGGAGCACGTCCAGGTCATCCCGGACGAGCAGGCGGCGATCGAGGCCGGTCTCTTGGCCGCCAAGCGCGGCGATCTGCTCCTCGCGTTCGCCGACAAGATCTCGCGGAGCTGGAAGCAGGTCATCTATTTCAAGCCCGAGCACAAGTCGACGCCGCCGCCCGCGCCGAGCGAGCCCGCGGCTGTGAGCCATCTCGCGACCGACACGACCTCGGGCGGGCCGAGGCATGTGCGCGACGTCATCGAAGGCGCCGAAGTGATCCAAGACGAGCGCGGCGTCCGGCTTGCGCGCGAGCAAGACGACTGAGCGCTCGGTCGATCCATCCATGCTGCTCGTTGATGCACGACGACTCACCGGTCCGAATTTCTTCGGGCGAAACCCGCTCGTGATCGTCGAGATCGGGTTCGAGGAAGGGGAGACGCTCGCGCGCGTGCAAGGCGCGTACATCACGGAGCTCGCGCGCATGCGTGAGGCGCTTGGGCTCCCACGGCTCGGGTCATCGACGCAATGGACGCATCAGCGCGGCGCGGTCATCGCGTACGAAGGGCCGATCGACATCATGCTCCCGCTCACGGAGATGAGCGAATGGGCGGCGCTGTCGGCGGTGGAGGTGCTCGCGGGGCGCGCGGCGCTCGACCTCGAGCCGAAGCGATCCGAGATCGCGTCGATGCTCGAGCGTGATCGAAGCCCGCGGCTCCTCGCGCTCCAGGCGGAGGCGAAGCGCCGGAGCGTCCCGTTCATGTGGGACGACGACGCGGTGAGCGTGGGTCACGGCATGCACTCGAAGACGTGGCCGCGGAGCGCGCTGCCCTCGATCGACGAGGTGGAGTGGGCATCGCTCCGGGCGATCCCGGTCGCGCTCATCACCGGCACGAACGGCAAGACCACCTCCTCGCGGCTCCTCGCGCACATCGCGCGAAAGGCGGGCCATCACGTCGGCAACACGTCGAGCGACGCGATCATGATCAACGGACGCGTGATCGACGACGGCGACTGGACCGGACCATTCGCCGCACGAGCGGTGCTTCGCCATCCCGAGGTCGACTTCGCCGTGCTCGAGACCGCGCGCGGCGGCATCTTGCGTCGTGGCCTCGCGGTCGACACCTGCGACGCCGCGCTCATCACGAACGTCACGAAGGATCACACCGGCGGATACGGCATCGACGATCTCGAGACGATGACGCAAGTGAAGGCTGTCGTCGGCCGCGCCGCGACGGGCACGGTCGTGCTCAACGCGCGCGATCCGAAGCTCGTCGCGATCGCGAAGACCTTCCAGGCGCGCCAGCTCGTCCTCTTCGGTGACGAGCATGTCGCGCATGCGCATGCGGTCTTCGTCCGAAATGGCGTCATCTGCACGCGCGACGAGGGAGTCGAAGAGGAGCTCATCGACGTCGCGGAGGTCCCGCTCACGTTTGGCGGCGCCGCGACGCACAACGTCGACAACGTGCTCGGTGTGATCGCGATGGCGCGCGCTCTCGGCCTGCCAAAGGAGGCGATCCTGAACGGCCTACGCACGTTCACGACGCGTGACAACCCCGGGCGCGGCGAGATCATGACGACGAGCGACGGCGTGCGCGTGATGCTCGACTTCGGGCACAACCCCGAGGGCATCCGCGCGATCTTGTCGCTCGTGCAGTCGATCCGAGCGCCGCACCGCGGCGCGGAGCCCAAGGGACGGCTCTCGATCATCGCCGGCAGCGCGGGCGACCGCCAGAACGACGAGGTCGAAGAGATGTGCCGCGTGATCGTGGAGGTCGCGCGTCCGAGTCGCGTCTTCGTCCGCGAGCTCAAGGACTACCTGCGTGGCCGCGAGCCAGGCGAGATGCGGGCGCTGTTTCGCACGTACCTCGTCCGGCATGGGATGACGAGCAGCGCGATCGTCGACGTGGAGTCCGAGGTCGAAGGCTTGCGCGTCGCGTTCGAGGACGCGACCGCGGATGACTTCGTGGTCATCCTCGTTCATCTCGATCGGGACGCCGTGCGTGCGTTCCTCGAGATGCAAGGCGTGGCGTCGCTCTTCGACTGAACGCAAAAGACGCGTGCGCGAAGCCTGCGCCAGACGCGCAAAATCAAGTGGACGCGGACGAAGACGAGCCGTCGCTCGCGTCGTCGTCGGCGGGATGTCCGCACGCATCGAGGCCAGGAATGTCGCCTTGGAGCTCGGTGAGGGCGCGCTGAATGCGGGCGAGCCACTGCTCACGGTCGTCCGTTTTCGTGGTGGTGGTGTTGCGCGTGATCATCGTGGAGTGAGCGTGCATTTTGCGAGCCTGCGAGCAAAATGGTTTCGGGCGCGAAGCGCCCGACACGCGAACAAACCTGAGAAAGTTTTGCAGGAACGATGCCTGGGTACGAGGAGTGCAAAGTCACATCTCCATGAACCGCCGTCTTCGCGTGGGTCGAGCGTTTGGTGTCGAGATCTCTATGGATTGGAGCGTCATCGTCCTCGCCGCCCTCGCGATGTGGACCGTGGCGACGCTGAATCGGGGTCTGCTCGCGTGGGTGGACCCGATCGAACGTGTGCTCGCCTCGGCGCTCGCGACAGCGGGGCTCTTCGCCTCGATCGGGGCACATGAGCTCGTGCGGATCCGAGTGTCCTCCCGTCATCATGTGGCGGTGAAACACCTGACCGTGTTCGCCGTCGGCGCGGCTTCGGATCCTGCGGTCGAGCGCTCGCCGGCGTCGCGACGTGCGGAGGTCGTCGCCGCGATCGTGGCGCCGCTCGCGAGCGTTGCGATCGCGATCGTCATCGCGGCGTCGGTCGGCATCGCGAGCGCCCCGCTTCCTCGCGGGATCGATGACGTGCAGCGGCTCGGTGCTCCAGGCGTGGTGCTGCTCGAGGTCGCGGCGATGAGCTTTCTCGTCGGGCTCGTGAGCTTGCTCCCAGCTTATCCACTCGATGGGGGAAAACTGCTCCGCGCGCTGATCTGGAAGCAGACAGGTGATGTCGAACGCGCGACACGGCTCGCCGCGTTGACCTCGCAGGTGATCGGCTGGACGCTCGTGGTCGTGGGCGCAGGCACCGTCGTCCTCGCGAGCGGCCCGAGCCGCGCGCTCGTCTCGGGCGTCGGCGCATGGGGTGCGTTCCTCGGATGGTTCATCACCTCGTCCGCCGCGCAGTCGTACGCCCGCCTTCGCTCCGCTTGATCGCGAGGAGCGTGGAAGGCCAGACGAGAGCCGGCGAGACGAGCGCTCAGACGAGAGGAAGCGAGACGATCACGGCGGCGCCGCGCGTTCCGCGGCGGTTCGGCGGGAGCGCGCTCGTGCCGACGTGAAGCTCTCCGCCGTGCGCGGCGAGGACCTCTTTGGCCATCGAGAGCGACAGACCGAGCCCGCGGACGGACGAGCGCGGCGTGAAGCGCTCCCCGAGCGACGCGAGGACCTCTTCGGAGAAGCCCGGCCCGTTCGCGCACGACGGCGGTGACGAGGCGGCGATCGACGTTCGTTCGAAGCGGCGTCGTCTCCGGGAGCTCGCACGTGGTCTTGATGTCGCGGCGGCCGTCGATGGTGAGCGCCGCTTCGTGGGCGCTCTTCACGATGTTGCGGACGTCTTCGCGTGTCGTATCGGGCGTGATCGTGCCTGCCTCGAGGTCGGCGGCCAGCGCCAGCTGCTCGGAGAGACGAAGGAGGCGCTTCAAGCCTCGCTTCGCCATCGCGACGAGCTCGGGACGCTTGGCGTCGCTGGCGAGCTCGTCGAGGACGGTCATCGTGACGCCGGTGGGCGACGCGATGTCGTGCGCCACACGGCGAAGAAACTGGGTGCGAACGTGGAGCGATCGCTCGTCGTCGCGGCGCTCTTTGTCCTTCAGCGCGGGGAGCGTCTTCGATTCCTCGTCGCGGCGCTCGGTCTCGCTCGGCCTCTCGGACGGCGAACGAAGCGGGTATTCCAGATCGATGAGCGGTGTAGCGGCCATATGCTCGAGCTCTCCCAATGAAGGACGGAGTAGAGAAAGCAGCTTCTTTGCCAACCTGGAAAACAAGGCGTTCGCGTCACGTCGCCTCGTGCGGTTCGGTTGGGTCCGTAGCGCTTTGCTCCACCTGAGGTGATGTTGCTTGGAAGAAGAGGCGCTCATTGCACGGCTCTGCTCGTCATTTTTCGACCCTGAGACCGTGGCACGACCCGCGCAAAGGCGGTTGCCGTCATGTCGCGACCCTCGAAGATGGCGAAGCGCGCTCGAGAGGCGAGGAGAGCTCCCTCCCGACTTGCTCTTTCGTCACGTCGTCGCGACCTCGCCCTGGTGAAGCCGAAGAAGAAGACGGCGCAGGCGAGGCCGCTCGACATCGGCGCGCTCGGCGTCGTCGCGAGCGCGCTCCAGAGCACGGCGTATGGCCTGGAGCTC
This sequence comes from Labilithrix sp., assembly GCA_044227045.1. Taxonomy (GTDB): domain Bacteria; phylum Myxococcota_A; class Polyangia; order Polyangiales; family Polyangiaceae; genus Labilithrix. The sequence continues at coordinate 21,965 of JBGAFW010000073.1, read as the reverse complement.
GGCGCCCAGAAGACGCGCGACGAAGCGATCGCCGTCACGATGACGCGTGAGGCTGCGTCCCTTCGCGCGGGCGTCGAGCTGGTCGTCGTCGCCGCGAAGACCGCGGGGGTCGACCTCCAAGCGCGCGTCCGCATGAGCGACCGCCTCCGCTGGGAGTGGGTCGCGTCGACCGCGATGATGCTCGACGGCCGCGTCGAGCCTCGCGTGCTCCTCGAATGCACCCGCGTCCTCGACGAGATCGCGCCTCTCCTAAACGCAGGGCCGGCGTTGCCGATCGCGCTTCGCGCCCAGATCGACGCGCGGCTTCGTGTCGCGCGATCGACGGCGACGGCGCTCGCGTCCAGCATGGCCGATCGCGTCGATCTCGCGTTCGCGACCTAGCTCGCGCGCGCCCACTTGGGACATTCGACACCGGGTGTGGCGTTTCTGCGCGTCCGCATTGGGACGAAACGCCGCGAAAACGAGGATGGCGCAGCGGTGTGGGACTTGCAAACGCACCCGCAAACCCATCGGGCGCGCTTCTGCTTCGATCGGTTCGCGTTCGGCGTAACGAAACGACTCCCCAACCTGGAGGGGCTCAGTGGCGGACATCGGTGATCTCTCTCGTGCACCTCGCAGCAAGAGGCGCGGCGCTGGCAAAGAAGGCAACGGAGGCCGTAACGGGAACGGCAAGCACCTGAGCGAGACGGAGACGATCGTCGCCGCGCTCGAGGCGCTGCATCGCGGAGACTTCGGCCATCGACTCCGGCCGCGCGACGGCGTCTCGCGCGAGGTCGTCGACGCATTCAACAGTTTGGCGGACCGGCTCGATCACACCGCCCTCGAGCTCGCGCGCGTCACACGCGTCGTCGGTCGAGACGGCGAGATGGGCGAGCGCCTCCGGATGGACGGTCTGCGTGGCGGTTGGGAGACCGTCGGCGACTCCTTCAACACCGTGATCGGCGATCTCGTGAGGCCCTCCACCGAGGTCGCGCGCGTCATCGTGCAGGTCGCCGAAGGTGACCTCTCGCAGAAGATGGCGCTCGAGATCGACGGCAAGCCGGTCCGCGGAGAGTTCCTCCGCATCGGTATGACCGTGAATCGCATGGTCGATCAGCTCCGCGCGTTCGCGAGCGAGGTCACGCGCGTCGCGCGCGAGGTTGGCACCGAAGGCAAGCTCGGCGGACAAGCCAACGTCCCGGGCGTCGCCGGTACGTGGAAAGATCTCACCGACAACGTCAACAGCATGGCGTCGAACCTCACGACGCAGGTGCGAGGCATCGCAGGCGTCGTCACCGCCGTCGCGAACGGCGACCTGTCGAAGAAGCTCGTCGTCGAGACCCAAGGCGAGATCCTCGAGCTGAAGAACACCGTCAACACGATGGTCGATCAGCTCTCCTCGTTCGCACGCGAGGTCACGCGTGTCGCGAAGGAAGTCGGCACCGAAGGCAAGCTCGGTGGCCAAGCGACGGTGCGCGGCGTCAGCGGCACGTGGAAGGACCTCACCGACAGCGTCAACGGCCTCGCCGGAAACCTCACCGTGCAGCTCCGCGACGTCTCGAAGGTCGCGACCGCGATCGCCTCCGGCGACCTCGGTCAGAAGATCAGCGTCGACGTTCAGGGCGAGATGCTCCAGATCAAGAACGTCATCAACGGCATGGTCGACTCGCTCTCGACCTTCGCAGCGGAGGTCACGCGCGTCGCCCGCGAAGTAGGAAGCGAAGGCAAGCTCGGCGGGCAAGCCAACGTCCCCGGCGTCGCCGGCACGTGGCGCGACCTCACCGACTCCGTCAACGGGATGGCCTCGAACCTCACCGGGCAAGTGCGAAACATCGCGCTCGTCACCACCGCGGTCGCGAACGGCGACCTCGCGCAGAAGATCACGGTCGACGTCAAAGGCGAGATGCTCGAGATGAAGAACACCATCAACACGATGGTGGATCAGCTCCGAAGCTTCGCCGCAGAGGTCACGCGCGTCGCGCGCGAAGTAGGCAGCGAAGGAAAGCTCGGCGGTCAGGCCTTCGTGCCGGGCGTCGGCGGCACGTGGAAGGATCTGACCGACTCCGTCAACGGGATGGCGTCGAACCTCACGAGCCAGGTGCGAAACATCGCGCTCGTGACCACCGCGGTCGCGAACGGCGACCTCGCGCAGAAGATCACGGTCGACGTCAAAGGCGAGATGCTCGAGATGAAGAACACCATCAACACGATGGTGGATCAGCTCCGGAGCTTCGCCGCAGAAGTCACGCGCGTCGCCCGCGAGGTCGGCACCGAAGGAAAGCTCGGCGGTCAGGCGTTCGTGCCTGGCGTCGCCGGCACGTGGAAGGACCTCACCGACAACGTCAATTACATGGCGTCGAACCTCACCGTCCAGGTGCGAGGCATCGCGAAGGTCGTCACCGCGGTCGCGAAGGGCGACCTGTCGAAGCGGCTCGTCGTCGAGGCCAAAGGAGAGATCGCAGAGCTCGCCGAGACGATCAACGACATGACACAGACCCTCGGCATCTTCGCCGATCAGGTCACCACCGTCGCGCGCGAAGTAGGAAGCGAAGGCAAGCTCGGCGGACAAGCGCGCGTCCCCGGCGTCGCCGGCACGTGGAAGGACCTCACCGACAACGTCAACGGCATGGCGTCGAACCTCACGACGCAGGTGCGAGGCATCATCAAGCTCGTCACCGCGGTCGCGAACGGCGATCTCTCGCAGAAGTTCACGATGGACGCGCAAGGCGAGATCGCCGCGCTCGCCGACACGTTGAACACGATGACGGACACGCTCCGCGCGTTCGGCTCCGAGGTCACGCGCGTCGCGCGCGAAGTCGGTACGGAAGGCAAGCTCGGTGGTCAAGCGAAGGTGCCGGGCGCGCAGGGTACCTGGCGCGATCTCACCGACAACACCAACCAGCTCGCCGACAACCTCACGAACCAGATCCGCGCGATGGCGGAGGTCGCCACGGCGATCACGGAAGGCGACCTGACCCGAAGCATCACCGTCGAGGCGCAAGGCGAGGTCGCGCAGCTCAAAGAGCGCGTGAACGAGATGATCGCCAACCTGCGTGACACCACGCAGAAGAACCGCGATCAGGACTGGCTCAAGACGAACCTCGCGAAGTTCGGCGGCATGATGCAAGGCCAGAAGAGCCTCGAGTCGGTGAGCCGACTCATCATGAGCGAGCTCACGCCGCTCGTGCAGGCATCGCACGGCGCGTTCTTCGTGATCGACGAGGCCGAAGGCTCGAAGGCGCTCAAGCTGCTCGCGAGCTACGCCTACAAGGAGCGAAAGCACGTCGCCAATCGCTTCCGCCTCGGCGAAGGCCTCGTCGGACAGGCCGCGCTCGAGAAGAAGAGCATCCTCCTCACGAAGGTCCCCGGCGACTACGTGCAAATTACATCGGGTCTTGGCGAGTCGCCGCCGATGAACATCATCGTCATCCCGATCCTCTTCGAGGATGACGTGCGCGCGGTGATCGAGCTCGCGAGCTTCGACATCTTCAGCCCGATCCATCGCATCTTCCTCGAGCAGCTCTCCGAGAGCATCGGCGTCGTCCTCAACATGATCGGCGCGTCGACCCGCACAGAAGAGCTCCTCAAGCAGTCGCAGTCGCTCGCGCACGAGCTCCAGGAGCAGTCACGCGAGCTGCAGCAGCAGCAAGATCAGCTGAAGCGCTCGAACCAGGAGCTCGAACAGCAAGCGCACACGCTGCGCGCGTCCGAGGAGATGCTGCGCGAGCAGCAGGAGGAGCTGCAGCAGGTCAACGAAGAGCTCGAAGAGAAGGCGTCGCTGCTCGTGGAGCAGAATCGCGCGGTCGAGCAGAAGAACAAGGAAGTGGAGCTCGCGCGTCAGGCGGTCGAAGAGAAGGCCTCCCAGCTCGCGCTCTCCTCCAAGTACAAGAACGAGTTCCTCGCGAACATGAGCCACGAGCTGAGGACGCCGCTGAACAGCCTCCTCATCCTCGCGCGCATGCTCTCGGACAACAAGGACTCGAACTTGACGCAAAAGCAAGTCGAGTACGCGAAGACGATCCACTCGGCGGGCTCGGACCTCCTCAACCTGATCAACGAGGTGCTCGACCTCTCCAAGGTGGAGGCAGGCAAGATCGAGATCTACTCGAGCGACGTGCAGATGACGGAGATCGTCAAGCAGGTCGAAGCGACCTTCAAGCCGGTGGCGGCGCAGAAGAAGGTGAACCTCGAGATCGAGATCGACGAAGACGTCCCGATGACGGTCCAGACCGACAGCCAGCGGCTGCTTCAGGTCCTCCGGAACCTCCTCGGCAACGCCTTCAAGTTCACCGAGCAGGGGAGCGTGAAGCTCCATGTGCATCTGCCCGAGCCGAAGACGCCGTTCACGAGCTCGGTGCTCGCGACCGAACCTGGCAAGGTCATCGCGTTCTCCGTCATTGATACGGGTACGGGGATCGCGAAGGACAAGCAGCAGCTCATCTTCGAGGCGTTCCAGCAAGCCGACGGCACGACGAGCCGCAAGTACGGCGGCACAGGTCTCGGCCTCTCGATCAGCCGCGAGCTCTCACGTTTGCTTGGCGGTGAGGTCAGGGTCGAGAGCGAGATCGGAAAGGGGAGCACGTTCACGCTCTACCTCCCGTTCTCGTACGAAGACTCCGCGCCGACGCTCGCGAAGGGCGGCATCACGACGAAGGCAGAGGCCACCGAGCCGATGCCGCGCGGCGAGATCGAGGACGACCGTGACCAGCTCACGCCGAACGATCACGTCGTCCTCATCGTCGAAGACGATCCGACGTTCGCGTCCTCGCTGCTCGGGGTCGCGCGAACGCACGGCTTCAAGGGCGTGGTTGCCCTTCGCGGAGACACCGGGCTCTCGCTCGCGCGGCGTCTCCTCCCGAACGCGATCTTGCTCGATTTGAAGCTGCCGGCGATCGACGGCCTGCGGATCCTCGAGCACCTCAAGTCGCATCCGCAGACGAGGCACATCCCCGTCCACATCCTCTCCGGCGGCGACAAGAAGCACGAGGGCCTGAGCCTCGGCGCGGTCGCCTACGTCGAGAAGCCCGTCAGCCGTGAGGTGCTCGATCGCACGTTCGCGGACATCGAGGGCTTCTTGAACCGCAAAGCCTCGAAGCTCCTCATCGTCGAAGACGACGAGCGTGAGCGTCAGAGCATGGTGGAGCTCGTGGGCAGCGGCGACGTCGAGACCACCGCGGTCGGAAGCGTCGACGAGGCGCTGGCCGAGCTCGAGAAAGACCACTTCGACTGCATGGTCCTCGACCTGACGTTGAAGAAGGGGACGTCGTCGGGCTTCGAGCTGCTCGATCAGATGGCAAAGAAGCCGGAGCTGCGCTCGCTGCCGGTCATCGTGTACACCGGACGCGACCTGTCTTCGCAAGAGGAGACGCGGCTCAAGAAGTTCGCGCGCTCGATCATCTTGAAAGACGCGCGCTCACCGGAGCGACTCCTCGCGGAGACGACGCTCTTCCTTCACCGCGTCGAGGCGGCGCTCCCGCAGCCCAAGCGGCGGATGCTGCAAGACGCACAAGGCGCGGAGGCCGTCTTCCGCGGCAAGACGGTGCTCATCGTCGACGACGATGTTCGAAACATCTACGCGCTGTCGTCGGTCCTCGAAGAAGCCGGCATGAACGTCGTCTTCGCCGAGAACGGGCGAGCGGGCATCGAGTCGCTCAAGAGCACGCCGGAGATCAGCATCGTCCTCATGGACGTGATGATGCCGGAGATGGATGGCTACGAGACGATGCGGCAGATTCGCCAGATGCCGGAATACAAGGCACTCCCCGTGCTTGCACTCACCGCGAAAGCCATGAAGGGCGATCGCGAGAAGTGCCTCGCGGCGGGCGCGAGTGACTACGTCACCAAGCCCGTCGACCCCGACCAGCTCCTCTCGCTCATGCGCGTTTGGCTCTATTCCCATCACGAATAAGGAAAACGAATCGCGCTTTGCGCTGGATGAAGTGAAGAACACGTGGTCACGAAACCGAACAGAGAGCCATGGGCCGCGAGAGCGATGACGACACGTAGCGGCACATATGGTCGGGTCGATGTGCCGCGTCCGGACGGCGCTGCGAGCGAGCCGCCGTCCCGCGCCAACGGAGAGCGTGGAGGAACGCCACAAACCACGTCCGCAGGGGCAGGGCAGACACAGCCGTCCTCTGCTCCACCACCAGCACCACCCGCGCCGCCGGAGCCGCCGGAGGGCGCGCTGACGCACTCGAGCGTCAACGAGCCATTCGCGGGTGTGCCGGCTCTCGAGCGGCTCGAGATGGAGCTGTTGCTCGAGGCGATCTTTCGACACTACGGCTACGACTTTCGCCAGTACGCGCCGTCGTCACTCCGGCGTAGGTTGAAGAAGAGGCTCGAGGCGGAGAACCTCGCGACGTTCTCCGCGCTCCAGGACCGTGTGCTTCACGATCCCAACGCGATCGAGGGTCTCCTGCGTGACATGTCCGTCAACGTCACGGGCATGTTTCGTGATCCCACCTTTTTTCTTTCGCTGCGCCAGAACGTCATCCCGCTGCTGCGGACGTACCCATTCGTTCGCATCTGGCATGCGGGGTGTGCGTCGGGCGAGGAGGTCTACGCGATGGCGATTCTCCTCGAAGAAGAAGGGCTCCTCGAACGGTCTCGATTGTATGCAACCGATATGAACGCCGAGGTCCTCGAGCGAGCGCGCTCGGGCATCTTCCCGCTCGCGCGGATGCGTGAGTACACGGCGAGCTACCAGCAAGCGGGCGGGACACGTTCGTTCAGCGAGTACTACACGGCGAGCTACGGCGCGGCGCTCTTTCACGCGCGCCTTCGGGAGAATGTGCTCTTCGCGCAGCACAACCTCGCGACCGACACGTCGTTCAGCGAGTTCAACCTCATTCTCTGCCGCAACGTCCTCATCTACTTCAATCGTCAGCTCAAAGAGCGGACGCTCGATCTCTTCGGCGCCAGCCTCGCTCCGCTCGGCGTCCTTTGCCTCGGCCGGCGTGAGTCGCTCAGGTTCACGAAGGTCGAGAACGAGTTCGAGGAGATCGATCCAAAAGAGCGCATCTATCGGAGGATCCGATGACGACCACGCTTCCAGGGATCGGCAAAAAGGCGAGCTCCGGGCAGGGGAAGAGCGCGCACGCTCCCGTCGAGGTCGTCGTCGTTGGTACTTCGGCGGGCGGGCTTCGCGCGCTCGAGAAGATCCTGGGCGCCCTTCCGCCGACGTTCGGCGTCCCGATCGCGGTGGTCCAGCATCGCTCGCGCGAGTCGGAGCTCATGGCCTCCGTGATGAGGTCGCTCGTGGAGATCCCGATCGTCGAGGCAGAGGACAAGCTCTCGGTGAGGGCTCCCGGGGTGTACCTCGCGCCGCCCGACTACCACCTCTTGCTCGAGCCTGGTGGATGCCTCGCGCTCTCGATCGACGATCCGGTGGGCTACAGCCGGCCTTCGATCGACGTGCTGTTCGAGTCGGCGGCCGACGCGTTCGGACCCGCCGTGCTCGGCGTCTTGCTCACCGGGGCGAACCAAGACGGCTCCCGTGGTCTCGCGCGGATCCGCGCGGCCGGCGGCGTCGCGATCGTTCAAGATCCCCGCACGGCAGAGAGCCCAGAGATGCCGACCGCCGCGATCGCGACTGGCGCGGTGGATCGCATTGTGCCGCTTGGCGAGATCGCCGATGAGATTGTACGGAGGACCACCCTTTCATGACCGCCAGCCGCGACATGACGAGCACTACGATGGAGGTCGCCGCCGTCTCGCCGGGCGAGGCAGGCGTGTCGAGCACCGCCACGCCTGCTTCGCGTGTCGTCGATACCAGCGCAGGCTTCGTCACGAACATCCTCATCGTCGATGACGAGCCGTCGAACCTCCTCGCGCTCGAGGCGATCCTCGAGCCGCTCGGCCAGAATCTCGTCCGCGCCGGGTCCGGCATCGAGGCGCTCAAGCACGCGCTCAAGATGGACTTCTGCGTCGTGCTGCTCGACGTGCAGATGCCCGAGATGGACGGCCTCGAAGCGGCCGAGCTCCTTCGAAAGCGACCGCGCACACGCGACGTCCCGATCATCTTTCTCACCGCGATCAGCAAAGACAAAGAGCACGTCTCGCGCGGATATGACGTCGGCGCCGTCGACTATCTATTCAAGCCGTACGACCCCGACGCGCTGCGGACGAAGGTGGCCACGTTCGTCGACCTCGCGCAGAAGAACGCTCGCATCCGCGCGCAGCACGAGGCCCTTCGCGTCGGGAGCGCGCGCGAGCTCGCCGACTTCAAGCGCTGGAGTGAGCGCCGTTACGAAGATCTCGCCGACGCGATGCCCCAGATCGTGTGGACGGCGGACACGAACGGAAATCTCACCTATCACAACCGCCGCTGGGAAGAGCTCGCGGCGCCGAGCCGGCGACCTGGGCTCGCGGAGAACGAGGCGGCCGAGTCGCGACCGAGGTACGCGCTCGATCACATCGTGCACCCCGATGACATGCGCTCGTTCTCGTCGGGTTGGGCCGAGGCCATCCGCGCAGGCACGGAGTGGGAGTCCGAGCTGCTGATTGGCTCGAGCCAACACGGCTATCGCTATCACTTGGTGCGCGCGGTGCCTCGCTACGACGATCAGAAGAAGATCGTCGGCTGGGTCGGCACCGCGACCGACATCGACGAGCGCGTGCGCGCCGATCGAGCGCTCCGCATGCTCGCCGAGGCTAGCCATCGCCTCACGCGCTCGTTCGAAGAGCCGCGGGAGCTCGAGGCGGTCCTTCACTGCGCCCTGCCGGTCCTCGGTGACGGCGCCATCCTCGACGTGCAAGCGTCCGAGACGAACGGAGCCGTTGGAGAGCGCGTGCATGTCGTTCGTCACGGCTTCGACCCCGCCGTGCTCCGCGATCCGCGGCTCGACCTTGGACCCGCCACCGTCGTCTACACCGGCCGCGCCGAGGTGTTCTACGACGTTCAGCGCGAGAGCCAGTCGAGCATCCAGTCCGAGTCGAGCCCGAATCCGTCGGGACGCGGCGCCGAGCATCTGCGCTTCCTCGCCGAGCTCGGCGTGAGCGCGTACATCTGCGTGCCGCTCATGACGCAGAACCGCGCGATCGGGACGCTCACGTTCGTACGCTTGACGAAGGGAGACCGCTTCACGAGCGTCGACGTCGACCTCGCCGGCGACCTCGCGCGTCGCGTCGCTGTGTCGATCGACAACGCGCGCCTGCATGCGACGTCCGAGAAGCGACGCGAGGAGCTCGAGCTCGCCAATCGAAGCAAAGACGTGTTCCTCGCGACGTTGTCGCACGAGCTGCGCACGCCGCTGAACGCCATCGTCGGCTGGACCGACATGATGAAGAAGGGCGCGCTCCAGGGGCCCGAGCTCGATCGCGCGATGGAGACGATCGATCGAAACGCGCACGCGCTCTCAGGCCTCGTCGGCGACCTGCTCGACGTCTCCCGTATCGTCACCGGTACGCTGAAGATCGAGTCGAAGCGTGTCTCGGTCGCCGCGGTCGTCGAGGCCGCAGTCCTCGGGGCGCGCCCGCAGTGCACGAGCAAGGGGATCAACCTCGAGCTAGCGTTGGCAGAGGACGAGGCGAACCGCACCGCGGACGTCGTCGGCGATTCTGGACGACTTCGCCAGGTCATCACGAACCTCCTCTCGAACGCGATCAAGTTCACGCCGAAGGGCGGCACCGTGCGCGTGGTCGTCTCCGTCGACGAAGCCGAGAAGCGCGTGCGTGTCGAGGTGAAGGACAGCGGCGAAGGGATCGATCCCGACTTCCTTCCGCACGTGTTCGAGCGGTTCCGCCAGCAGGAGACGGGGCGTGCGAAGGGCCTCGGGCTCGGGCTTGCCATCGTGAAGCACCTCGTCGAGGAGCACGGCGGCGCCGTCTCCGCCGACAGCGCCGGTCTCGGAAAAGGCGCGACGCTCATCGTCGAGCTGCCGCTCGCGTCCTCGGAGCAGTCCGCGTCGCGCGAGACCGACATAGCCGACGGTGGACCGCCGAGCACGCCACCCACCACGAACGGCGACCCCGATCTGAAGGGCGCCCACGTCTTGATCGTCGAGGACGACCCCGACGGCAACGAGCTCATTTGCACGATCCTCGAGCGCTACGGCGCGCGCGTGACGTCGACGATGAACGCGGCCGACGCCCTCCAAGCGCTCGAGGACGAACACCCCGAGGTGCTCGTCTCGGACATCGGTCTCCCCGATCAAGACGGCATGACGTTGATCAAGACGGTGCGCTCGAAGCCCGCGTTCAAGAACCTCCCTGCCGTCGCGCTCACGGCGTATGCCTCACGCCAAGACGCGACGAAGGCGATCTCCGCCGGCTTCGACGCGCACGTCGCCAAGCCCGTGCAGCCTGCGACGCTCGGCGGCGTCGTCGCGCGCCTCCTCGCGAGCGCGAAGCTCAAGGACGCGCAGCCCGACGACAATCCAGGTGGCAAAGACCACGCCGCGTGAGTCTCGATCCGGGCTCACGCGGGAACCATGAGGATCGTGAAACGACAGCGCTCAGGACTGGCCGCTCGCGCTCTCCGCGTCGAGCCAGCGCACGAGCGTCTTGAAATCGACCCCGAGCTTCTCTGCCGTGAGCAGCTTGCGTCCACCTAGGCGCTCGAAGGCCCACGCCGCGTAGCGACGCTGGATGTCGCGAATCGGTCGGACATCGCCAAAGAAGAGGACGGTGTTGTCGCTTCGGTGTTCGATCGCCGAGACTCCGACCGACGTGACGGACGGTGGCAGGTCACGCACCGTAATCTCCGCGCCAGGCGCGAGGATGACGGCTCGCTCGATGACGTGCTCGAGCTCGCGAACGTTGCCCGGCCACGAATGGTCGAGGAGCACCTGATGTGCCTCGGGGGTGATGCGCTCCACGTGGACGCGCCCGTGTCTCTGCTTCGCGAGCGAGAAGAAATGCTCGATCAGGAGCGGTAGATCCTCGCGACGCTCGCGCAGCGATGGCACGGCGAGGGTGACGACGTCGAGGCGGTAGAGGAGGTCCTCTCGAAACGCTCCAGCTGCCACGCGCTCGCGCAGGTTGCGATGAGTCGCGGCGATCACGCGGACGTTGACCTTCTGTTCGCGGTTCGATCCGATCGCGCGGACGAGTCCGCTCTCGAGGACGTGAAGCAGCTTGGCCTGAAGCGGCGCGGGGATCTCGGCGATCTCGTCGAGGAAGATCGTGCCGCCGTGCGCCTCCTCGAAGAGCCCGACGCGGTTCGACGTGGCGCCGGTGAACGCGCCCTTCACGTGTCCGAATAGCTCGGGCTCGAGGAGCGTCTCGGGGAGCGCGGCGCAGTTGATCGAGACGAAGGGCGCCCCAGCGCGTCGACCTTGTGCGTGGATGGCGCGCGCGATGACCCCTTTGCCGGAGCCCGTCTCACCGACCACGAGCACCGGGACGGTGGCATCAGCAACGCGCGCGACGAGATCCGCGAGCGTACGCATCGGCGCGCTCGAGCCGATCACGCCTTCGAGCCCCTGTTGCTGTTCGCGAAGGGTGCGCCGCAGCTTGACCGTCTCGCGACGAAGGCTCGCCTCCTCGAGCGCCTTGTCGAGGAAGAGGACGAGCTCGTCGACCTTGAAGGGCTTCGTCAGGTAATGGTAAGCGCCGCGGCGGATCGACTCGATCGCGCTGTCGACCGCGCTGAACGCGGTCATGACGATCACGGGTCGATTCGGGTCCGCCTGCCGCGAGATGGCGAGGAGCGCGAGGCCGTCAACGCCTGGCATGCGCAGGTCGGTGACGACGGCGTCCACGTGATCGCGTGCGTGGGGAGGTGCCTCGAGCAGGCGCGAGGCCTCTTCGCCCGAGGAGACGGGGATCGGATCGTAGCCGTGGTCCTTGAGCCCATCGGCGAGCGTCTCCGCGAGCGAGCTGTGGTCGTCGACGATGAGCACGCGCGGGGGGCGCCCCTTCTTGTCTGCTCGACGCAAATGCACGTCCGACGAGTCACGATCAGCGTCGATATCTTGGACATCGAGATCAGCCATGGGAGACAACACTCCGTGCGGTTGGCGCGAGCGCGCGCTCTTCCGTCTTCGTCATCGTCGCGACGGCCCCGCCGGAGCCGGTGAGCGTCAGCTCGACTCGGGCGATCGTCCCACGGCCTTCGCTTCGCGCTCGAGGCGTCAGGCTCAGCGTCCCGCCGTGGTGCTTCACGATCTCGTTCGCGATCGCGAGGCCGAGGCCGGTCCCTTGGCCCGCTGGCTTCGTCGTGAAGAAGGGCTGTACCGCCCGCGCGGCGTCGACCGAGCTGATCCCGACGCCGTCATCGACCAGCATGAAGCGGAGTCGACCGGCGGCCGGGTCTTCTTCGACCGTGAGATCGACGAGGCCGCCCCGGCCGCACGCATCGCAGGCGTTCAGCAGCAGGTTGACGAGGACCTGTTCCATCAAGCGAGGCTCGCACGCGATCCGCGAGAGCGAGGCCGTCGGCGGGGTCGCAGGCAGCGCGTGACCGCACGCGTCGCCCGCGCGCTTCGTCCGTAGCGTGATCTCGACGCTCGCCTTCGCGAAGCGATGGCGGACGAGGTCGACCGCCGTCTGCGCGAGCTGCACCGGATCGACCTGCTGCAGCATCGGCGTCTCGCCGCGCGCGAGCGAGAGGAAGCCGCGCACGATCACGCCGATGCGCTCGGCTTGCTCCACGATCACCTCGGCGGCGCGACGCGCGCGATCGTCTTTTTGCTTCGGCATGAGCTGCTCCGCGCGGCCGAGGATGACGGCGAGGGGGGTTGAGATCTCGTGCGCGACGCCGCTCGCGAGCGCGCCCATCGTCGCGAGCTTGTCCGCACGGACGAGGCGGTCGTCGCGCTGTTGTTCGAGCTCGAAGATCGCCAGCGCGTGGGAGAGCTCGAGCTCCTTTCGCTGGTTGCGGAGCGCGAGCCCTCCAAAGGCGATGACGAGCCCCACCGTCACGAAGACCCACAAAAGAAGCCGTCTTGTCGCGCGAACCTCACGGTCGCGTTGCTCCTCGGCGCTGACGACCACCGCGATGCCCCACGGTCCGGTGGCCGTCGAAGGCGCGATCGACGCGTCGAGCGTGAGACCGAGCGTGCGTAGCCCCGCGATGGCGGTCCGTCGATTGAGCCCGAGCGCCGCCGCCTCTTCGCGCGTCAGACGGACCCAAGGCTTGCCTTGCTCGAGGCCGCTCGCGATCGTCTCTGACGCGAGCGTGGTCCCGTTCGTCGCGAGCAGCGTGCTCGTCATCGGTGGTCGCAAGAGCACGCGAAACGTCCCGGGACGTTCGATCGAGCGAAGCGTCGCGAGCACGTGGGTGATGCCTGCTGGCTGGCCGTCATGCTCCGCCTCCTCCGTGCCGCTGCCCTTCGCCTGGCTCACGGCCACGCCGACGGAGAGCCCTTGCGCGAGCGTCGCCTGCTCGCGGGCAAAGGCCTCGAGCGCGCTCGCCGACTCCTTCTCCTGATCCCACCACGCGAACGCCGTCACGACCGCGATCGCGAGGAGCATCCACACGACGAGCGAGACTCGACGAGCGCGCGTGAGGAGCTGACGGAGGAGACGCATCGAGGAGGCCGCTCGAGGCGCTCGGAGCAAACAGCGCGCCGCTTCGAAACGTCGCAATTCACCACGTAACGCTCGGGAAAGAGCGGACGGGTTGGAGGGATTCCAACGTGTCCATCGGAAAAAATCCGAGCGGCACCCGGAGAGATTCCCGGTTCTCCGCGTCACCCGTGCTGGTGCCTCGTGGCTCGTGTCTTGCTGAAGGCGCCGCGCACGATGTCGATGACGACGCGCTTTGGGATCAGTGTCGCTGTTGTCGTTGGTGTTGTCGCGGGCAGCGGCATGCTGACGAGCGCTCGAGCGCAGGAGCAACCCCAGGCGAGAGGCTCCACGACGGCGGACCTTGGTCTTCCACCGCCTTCGCGGTCGATGACGCTCGAGGACGCGCTCGCGTTCGCGCGAAAGAACAACCCGTATTTGCGACGAGAGACGGCGCGCGTGGCGCTCGGCGAAGAGCGAGCACGCGAGCCGCGAGCGGCGTGGGAGCCACGCTTCGGCGCGACGCTCCAAGGTATCGGCAGCTCGAACAACAACTCCGCGACGAACTGGCTCGGCTCACGAGGCGCGGTCGAGTTTCCGCGCATCGCCGGAACGGGATTTTTGCAAGAGCCGTCCGAGATCAATTGGAAGCCGTACATGAACACGGCCGCTGGCGTGTCGGGTGAGCAGCGGCTCTTCGACTTCGGACGCGTGGCGGCCGAGACCGCAGCGGCCGAGGCCGAGCTCGATGTCCAGCGCGCGCGCTTCGAAGATCGGCGGCTCTCGGTCGATCTCGCCGTACGCGAGGCCTACTACGTCGTGCTCGTCGCGCGAGCGATCGTCGACGTCGCGCGCGACGCCGCGGCGCGTGCACGTCTTCATCGCGACGACGCACACGCGCGCGTGCTCCAAGGGCTCCGAACGCGCATCGAGCTCGAACGCGCCGAGGCAGACCTCGCGCGGTTCGAGGTGAGCGTCCTGCGAGCGGAAGGAGGTCTTCGCTCCGCGCAGGCGACCTTCGCGGCGGCCGTCGGCGTGCCGCTCCCAGCGCTCGACGTCACTGGCAAGCCGTCGCTCTCGGAGTCGCAGAGCGTGCCGCCGATCGACGCGGTGCTCGAGCGAGCGGCGCAGCACGATCCTTCGATTCGCGCAGCGGTGCTCCAAACGCAGGCGTCACGAAAGCGGGTGCGGGCAGTCGAAGCGCAGAATCGGCCGGAAATATGGGCGATCGGGACGATTAACAGCGCCGCAGGAGGCGCGCCGAAAGAGAACAGCACCGCGCAGACATGGGGCCGTGGCGTCGTGCCGTGGGTGCCCGATTACTTCGCAGGTGTCGTGTTGGCGTGGCGGTTCTGGGATCCGATCACGAGCGCGCGCGCCGAGACCGCGCGGCGCGAAGAGGATGTGTCGACCTCGGAGGTGCCGATCGTGAAGCAAGAGATCGTCGCCGCGGTCGAGCAAGCCTGGGTCTCGCTCGACGTCGCGGTGCGGACGTTGCCGAGCCTCGAGCGGGCCGTCGTCGCGGCGCGCGCCAACCATCAGCAGGCCGAGTCGCGCTTTCAACAAGGCCTCGGTACCAGCGTCGAGCTGGCGGACGCGGAGGCGCTGCGCACGGCCGCCGAGATCGACAACGCGCTTGGACGTTTCGAAGCCGAGCGCGCACGAGCGCGCCTCGTGCGACTCACCGGAGGAGAGAACTAGATGACATCGCCGCTCGTACCCGTGCACGGAGAGACGTCGCCTCGCGACGGCCATGACCTTGGTCACGGTGGGCTGCCGCCTCGTCCGCGTCGCGCCGTGCCCTTCGCGCTCGTGGGGGTCGCGGTCGTCATCGTCGCTCTCGGCACGTTCATGGCCCGCCGGAGCTCGTCGAAGGTGAACACCGTCGCGCTCTCTGGCAAGGCACGGCCGGTGACTGTGATCGAGCCGAAACAGGCGAAGTTTCGTCCGAGCCGCACCTACGTCGGCACGCTCCAGCCCTGGGTCTCGGCGAACATCGGCCCTCAGATCGTCAACGCGTACGTCGACACGGTGCTCGTGCGTCCTGGCGCAGTCGTGAAGCGCGGCGATGTTCTTGCGACGCTCGACTGCCGAAACGCAAGCGCCACGAGCCAAGCCGTCGCGATGCAGGCACGCGCGCTCGAGTCTCGGCAGAAGGCGCTCGCCAACGAGGCGCAGCGCATCCGCGGCCTCCTCGACGGCGGGTTCGTGTCCCCGAACGAAGCCGAGCAAAAAGAGGCGGTGAGCGCCAGCGAGCAAGCCGAGCTCCTCGCGTCGCAGGCGAAGCTCGTCGGATCGTCGCTCGAGGTGAACGACTGCATCCTCCGCGCGCCGTTCGCCGGGGAGATCGCGACGCGCACCGCCGACCCGGGCTCGTTCGTACGACCAGGCAGCGCGATCGTCTCGCTCGTCGATCGCTCGACCGTGCGTGTGACGGGTGACGCGCCGGAGGTCGACTTCGACGTCGTGGCGCCGGGAACCGAGGTCGTGATCCATTCGCTCGCGACGCGGCAAGACATCCACGCGCCGATCGCGCGCCGTGCGCCTGCGGCCGACCCGACGACACGCACGGTGCACTTCGAGCTCGACATCGCCGACCCGACGAAGACGATTCCCGTCGGCACGACCGGTGAGCTTCACATCGACGTGGGCGAGGAGACGCCCGCGATCGTGGTGCCGCTCTCCGCCGCCGCCGTCCGCGGCGCGAAGGCGACGCTCTTCTTCGTCCAAGGGGACACCGCCTACCAGCGCGTCGTTCCGCTCCTCGGTGAAGCGGGCGGACAGCTCTACCTCACGCCCAACGTGCTGCCTTCGGGCGCACGCGTCGTCACCGAAGGCCGCGCGCTCCTCAGCGATGGGGACAAGGTCATCGCCGCGGTCGCGACCGCGTCGCCGTCGTCGTCGTCCGCCGTCAAGCCGCCCGCGGAGAAGGCGGGCGGCGCCGCGGTGAGGGAAGGTGGCAAATGACGAAGCTGTCACTGACCAACCCGATCGCGGTCCTGATGGTCTCGATCGCGATGGTCGTCTTCGCCGGCGTCGTCACGCCGCGCATGGCGGTCGACACCTTCCCGGAGCTGACGCCGCCCGTGCTCGTCGTTGGCACGCTCGCGCCAGGCCTCGGCCCGAAGGACGTCGAGAAGACCCTCACGTGGCGAATCGAGAAGTACGTCAGCGCGACGCCCGGTGTCGATCACGTCGAGAGCGTCTCGCGCAACAACCTCTCGATCGTCTACGTGTGGCTCAAGTGGGGCACCGATCTCAACTCGGCCCAGACCCTGGTGCAGCAGCAGACCGCGTTCGCGATGAGCGCGGTCCCGAAGTCGCTCGGCGTGCTTCCGCCCTTCGTCCTCCAGTACGATCCGTCGAACGCGCCGGTCGTGCAGGTCGCGGTGTGGGGCGGCGGGCTGACCGGGCCGCAGCTCTACGACTACGCGCTCAACAACATCGAGCCTGCGCTCGAAGGCATCCCGGGCGTCGCGAGCGCGTCGCTCAACGGCGGACGCCAGCGGCAGATCAACATCGTCGTCGATCCGATCGCGTCGCAGGCGCGTGGCCTCACCTCGACCGACGTCGCGGCCGCGGTCTCGCAGTCGAACGCGCTCTTGCCCTCGGGCGTGTTCCTGTCGCCGCGCTTCGACTCGAACGTGTACACGAACGCCGTCCCCGAACGAATCGACCGCATCGGTGAGGCCGTCATCAAGTACCACGACGGCAAGCCGGTGCTCATCCGCGACGTCGCTCGCGTCGAGGATGGTGGCAGCCCCGAGACGCAGGCGGTGAGCGTGAACGGCGAGAACGCCGTGTACCTGAACGTCCTCCGCGTGCCGGGCGGCAACACGATCGAGATCGTCGACCAGGTGAAGAAGATCGTCGAGGGTCTCCACGACCTCCCGGCCGGGCTCCAGGTGAAGCCCATCTTCGACCAGTCGACGTTCGTGCGAACGACCTACCACGGCCTCAAGCAAGAGGTCGTCCAAGCGCTCGTGCTCATCGCGCTGGTCATCCTCCTCTTTCTCCAGAGCATGCGCGGCACGCTCATCGTATCCGTCGCCATCCCGCTCTCCTTCGCGATCACGCTGATCGTGCTCTATGCGAGCGGGCAGACGCTGAACGCATTCACCTTGGGCGGGCTCACGCTCGCGATGGGGCGCCTCGTCGACGACGCGGTCGTCGTGCTCGAGTCGATCCACCGGCACCAGCGCATGGGCAAGTCGACCGCGCGCGCGGCGCTCGAAGGTACGCAGGCCGTCGTGTTGCCGGTGCTCGCGTCGACGCTCACGACGATGGCGGTCCTCTTGCCGGTGCTCCTCCTCGCTGGCCTCGCCAAGAAGCTGTTCGCGCCGCTGGCGCTGACCGTCGCCGTCGCGATGAGCGCCTCGTATTTCGTGAGCGTGTGCGTCACGCCCGTCGCCTGCCGCTTCTTCCTCGGCGCGCATCATCAGCCAGGTCGCTTTGCCAGAGGCGTCGAAGCGATGATCGACAGCGTCGCGGATCGCTATGCGCGCACGCTGCGCCTCGTTCTTCCGTATCGCTGGACGGTCGTGGCCGTGTGCGCGGCGCTGACGGTATGGGCGGTCTACACGTCATCCAGCTTGCCGAGCACGTTCTTCCCGGAGATCGACGAGTCGATGGAGCGCGTCTACGTGCGCGTCGCGCCCGGCGTCTCGCTGCCCGAGGCCGCGAAGATGATCGAGTCGATGGGCAAGACGCTTCAGGAGGAGCTCCCGAAGGGAAACGTCGACCTCGTGCTCACGAACGTGGGCTCACCGAACAACGCACGAAGCGCGATGACGAGCCCGAACAACGGGCCGCACATGGGCTTCATTCGTCTCGCGCTCGCCGAGCCAGAGCACCGCACGCTGTCCCAGCGTGAGCTCGCGGACCAAGCACGCGAGATCCTCGTGCGCAAGTACCCGGGCGTCGACTTCTTGCAGTGGCCAGGTGGCCTCGTCGCGAGCGTCTTCTCGAATGGCTACATCGCGCCGCTCGTCGTCGAGGTGCGCAACGACAACCTCGCCGAGCTCGACGATCAAGCCCGTGCGATCGCCGAGGTCGCGCGCACGGTGCCGGGTGTGCGCGACGTGCGCGTCTCGTTCGAGAACGACTACCCCGAGGTTCGTGTCGACACGAAGCGTGACGAGGCCGGCATCGTCGGCGTCAGCGCGCGCGCCGCTGCGCAGACCACGCTCGAGGCGACGCTCGGCAACATCAATACGCCGAGCGTATGGATCGATCCGAGCAACGGTCAGTCGTACTACGTCGTGACCTACTACGACGGTCACAACATTTCGGACCCGAGCTCGCTCGCCCAGATCCCGACGCGCGTGACCGAAGATGGCAAGGCCGTCCCGCTCGGAGCGTACGGCAACGTGCGCCGCACCGTCGGCGCGGTGGCGCTCGAGCGTAACCAGCTCCAGCGCGCCGCGCACATCCTGATGCAGACCGAGGGCCGTGACATCGGGAGCGCCGCCGCCGATCTCGAGGCTCGTCTCCAGACCGACGAGCGAACGCGCAGCATCAAGTTCGACTTCGTCGGTCAGGTGCAGCTGATGAGGAACACGTTCTCGGGGCTCGGTCTCGCGATCGGCCTCGCGGTCATGGTCGTGTTCATGATCATGGCAGCGCAGTTCAAGTCGGTGCGCCTCCCATTCGTCATGCTCTTCACGATCCCCGTCTCGCTCGTCGGCATCGTCATGGCGCTGATGAGCGCAGGGCAGGGGTTCTCGATCACCGCCTTGATGGGCATGCTCATGGTCGTCGGCATCGCGGTGTCGAACGGCATCCTCCTCGTGGACGACGCGAACCGTCGCTTCAACGACGAAGGCATCGACAAGGTAGAGGCCGTCATCGCCGCGGCGCGGTCGCGGTTCGTGCCGATCGCGATGACGAGCCTCGCGACGGTCATCGGCCTCATCCCGACGGCGATGGCGCTCGAGAAAGGGACCGAGGCGAACCAGCCGCTCGCGCTGAGCGTCGTCGGTGGCCTAACGTCCTCCACGCTGCTGTCGCTCTTCCTCGTCCCTGTCATGTTCATGTTCTTCGCGAAGCGTGTCAGCACCAGCGACGCCGAGCTCGAATCACCACCGCTCACCGGAGCTACGGCGCACGCGCCGCTAGCGATGCCTTCCCCATGATCAACCGAGTCCTCGTGGCGCTCGACGGGTCCTCCCGCGCGCCTGACGTCTTCGACGCGGCGGCCGAGATCGCGCTGCGGTTCGACGCAGCGCTCGATCTTCTTCGCGTCATCGTCGTGCCGCCCGAGTTTCCGCCGGCGGCCCACATGACGGTGGGCGATCCGTTGATCAAGCAGCTCATCGGCGCGGCGGAGGCGGATCTCGCGCGCATCGCCGATCGGTCACCCGTGCGGATCGACGGCATTCACGTTCGACAGGGGCGCTCGTGGCGCGCGATCCTGGATGTCTCCGAGCTGCTCGACGTCGACCTCGTCGTCATTGGAAGCCACGGCTACCACGTGCTCGAGCGGATGGTCGGTACCACCGCGGCGCGCGTGTCGAACCTCTCGCGACGAAACGTGCTCGTCGTCCACGAGAAGCGTGGGGCATCGCGCTCCTCCACGCCCGGAGAAGCTACGACGCCTTCTTGAACGAGGCGAGGATGCGCGGGCCCTCGGCGGTCATCTCGAGCGCGAGCACCCCTTCTTGCATCGTGATCAACCCGCGCGCGATGAGGAGCGCGAGACCGCCACGACTCTCGTCGATCGCGTAGCGCGTGCGCGACTCGGCGCCTTCGATCACGTTTGCTCCCATCTGGCCGCGTGGCGCCACGGCCCGAAGGACGAACGCGACACGTGACGGCGAGGCGGAGCCATTGCCACCGTCTGCGTGCGGAGCACCCGCGTCTTCGATCGTCTCGACGCCGAGGCGGATCGCTCCACCTTCGCCGGTGGACTTCAGCGCGACGAGGATGAGCTTCTCGATCGCTTGAACAAGCCGCGCGCGATCGCATTCGATCGCGAGCGCGTCGTCGATCGCGCCTTCTTCGAGCTTCGCGCCCCTCTCGGCGATGAGCGTCTTGGCCTTCGCCAACGCGGCGCGCGCGACCACCGCGGCTTGCTCTCGACGGGGCGCGAGCTCCACGGCACGTGCCTCGATCCGGCTCGCCTCGAGGAGGTCTTCGATGAGCCCTTGCATGCGCGCGGAGGCGCGATCCATCCGGGCGAGCAGGTTGAGGCCGCGCGTGCGATCGAAGTCGGCGCTCTCGAGGTCATCACGTAGGAGCCCGGCGCTCATCGCGAAGGTGTTGAGCGGGTTGCGGAGATCGTGCGCGACGTTCGCGAGGAGGACCTCGCGGGCGCGCGTGGCGAGCGCGAGGTCGATCCGCATCTGCGCGTTGTCGACCGCGAGCTCTTCGATCATCGAGAGGACGGTGCTCGCCGGGAGCGTCTCGTTCTCGGTGAGGTGCGAGGCGGCCTCGGCGACCGCGTGACGGACGTCCTCTGGCGATTGCGCGACTCGGAGATGAGCCACCGTCCAGCTAAGGCCGCGATCCGTCATCGCGCCAACGGTTACCACTGCGACAGAAGGGTTGCCAGTGTCGCTACGAGAACAAGGCCTCGGCGGACTCGACGAAGTCGCCCTTGGCCCACTCGAGCAGTGACGTCACCTCGCTTCGAAGCAGCGCGTAGCGCATGTCCGCGGGGTGGATGGCGATCCGCGCAGGGAGCACACGGCGGGCGGGGCGTGCGACGCGGCACCATGCCACGCTGGAGAGGAGCCGAGCGGGCGTGCGGCTTGCGTAGTTGAGGACGACGCTCGCGCGCGATCGTTTCTGCGCAGGGTCGCGGATCTTGAGGTGATCTTCGGTGAAGCGATAGCCGCGCTCACCGAGCATCGCGAGCACCCAGGAGGGCATCGACCACGCAGGGGCGACGAAGC
This sequence comes from Labilithrix sp., assembly GCA_044227045.1. Taxonomy (GTDB): domain Bacteria; phylum Myxococcota_A; class Polyangia; order Polyangiales; family Polyangiaceae; genus Labilithrix. Next base: position 639 of record JBGAFW010000073.1, on the reverse strand, counting down.
CTTGAATGCGGAGCCCCGCGTCCTCGAGCATGCGCTCGCCGTCGTTCAGGCGCTGCGTCGCCTCCTCGCGCGAGACGTCGCTGAACTCGGCCTCGCTTGCCGAGACGACCTTCTGCGCGAACGCGTGCTCGAGTCGGCTTCGAAGACCCCTGGCGCGAGGCGGCGCTGCCCGGGTCGCGTCGTTCCAGGGACGCGAGCGATGGTAGTAGCCGTGGAGGTAGATCTCGTGTCCGGAGGACTGGAGCTCCCGGAGGCGGCTCGCGTACGCGGGATGGTCGCGGAGCGGCGCGCGGCCGTGGAAATCGGGGACGACGAGCAGGGCAGGGCGCACGCCGGCCTCGTGGGCGAGCTCGAGCGCGACATCGACTTCACGCTCCCACGCAGGTGAGACGTCGTGGATCGATACGTGTACTGCCATCGCTGCGCGCCTCGCGCCTATTGCGGCGTCTTCGAGCCAGCGCTCCAGCCGCCCGCTTGAGCGCGTGCGCGCAACACCGCTTCGTACTCGCCCTCGAACATCACGATCTGCTCGTTGACGATGTCGAGGTTCTTCGTGTTCATCTCGTTCTCTTCGGCCATCGACATCTCGAGCATCTGACGGCGGATCTCGCCGAGCTTGTCGCAGATGAGGCCGAGGTG
>JBGAFW010000072.1:0-54576 GCA_044227045.1 Labilithrix sp. | reverse complement strand
GCCGTGCTCGTCGCGAGCATGCTCGATCTGTCGACGGAGGAAGTGCTCGAGGCGCTACAACGCGCATCGGATCTCGGCGTACCGCTCGCGGACGACGCGAACGGGCACTTCGAGATGCCCAAAGAGGTCGTGACCGAGCTCGCGGCGTCCGTTCTCCCATCGCTCCGAACACGATGGCACGAGGTGCTCGCAGAGCTGCTCGCCGCTGAGGAGCTCCCTCAGCCGTCGCCACCCACTCCGCAAACCACCCCAAGAAAAACAGCCATGGGCATCGAAGGAACAGCCTCGATCTCCAATGCGGCGACCGAAGGCAAGATTGCAGCGACCAAAGTCCCGCTGCCGAGCAGCATGGGCATGCGCGCGCATCCCGGGCCCGATCCGCTCCGCTCCGCCGGGCATCTCGACGACGCCGGGCAACGTGAACGAGCGGCGCAGAGACGCCTCGAGGCGGTCACGATGCTCATTCGAGCCGGTGACATCGAGCGGGCAGGGCAGCAGCTCGAGACGGCTTCGAGCGACATCGAGAAGATGCCGCGAACGTCATTCAGCGCGGGCCTCCGCGCGCGGGTGAAGCTCGAACGCGCGCGGCTCCGCTGGCTCGGCATGGGCAATCAAGAGTCGAGCTTCTCACTCGACGGAGCGCTGGCGCTCGCATGCGAAGCTCGCGCCGAGCTCGGCACGATCGCCGCGAGCAACGTTCGAACGGACGCGGCCGCCACGATCGCAGGCATCGCCTACGATCTCGGCGACGGCGCGTCGCTCGAGCGGGCATCGAAGGTGTTGAGCGACACGATCGCGTCGCTGCTTGGTGAAGGATCGGACGTCGAAGCGTCGATGCTGATCAACGACCAGGCCGCCGTTCATCTCCGCATGGGGCATGTCACGAAGGCCGCTGAGCTGCTCACGCAGTCGCTTGGTCTCCTCGACCGCATCGTGCGCGAGTCTCCGTCGAACACGCTCGCCGCGATCGATCTCACCGAGACGCATCACCTGATCTCGCGGTTGCCGCTCCACTTCACGGACCAGACGAAGAAGGGCGAGCCGGCTGCCAAAGCCCAACCGGACGACAAGATGCATGCGATGCTCACCGACATCGAGAGCGCGATCAAACACGCGCTGATCGCCGAGGCGGGCTACGAGGCGTTCCACATGCGCCGTGAGCTCGGACGCGTCGCCGAGACGCTCGCTCGGCTCGAGGCGAAGCGAAACAACCTCCAGGCGGCCGAGACGGCCTTTGCACGCGCGATGCAGCTCGCCGACGAGTCGGCCGACTTGACCGGGCTCGCGCGCACGACCGCCGGCCTCGCGCAGCTGCTCGTGCGCACGGGGACGCCGCGGCAGGCGCTCCACATGCTCTCGAGCTCCATCGAGCTCAATCGCGAGAAGAAGTCGCCGATCGGCCTCGCGTTCGACGAGCGCATTCTCGAGGAGGTCGCCCGCAACATCGAGTTGCTTGGTCCGGAGGTCGACCAAAACGGCGATCTTCGTGACGAGCTCGAACGAGCGCGCCACCGTCTCGTGGTGGCGCTGGAAGCGACGAGCTTGTGACTTCAGGTCTTGAATGGTGTTTGAGTCTCTGAGTCTCTGAATCTTCGGGAATCGTGACGAGCTGGCGACGACGCGCGCTAGCTCGTCTCTTTTGTATCTGCGCGAAAGGTGGCAGGGCGGTTGCAGCTTCGGACGGTCATGATGACGGTCGTGCAGAAAATCTCGGAAAAAGCGCTGTTTGACACCGTGCTGCGCGCAATTCCGGACGCTGACCTCGCAAAACGTGCACTTCACGCGACTCTTGCCACACTCGGTTCTCGTCTCACGATGGATGAAGCCGAGCCGCTCCGCGCGAGACTGCCGGACCCACTGGCGATCCTCCTCGACGACGTCGCCGGCTACGACAGCGACTTCGATGCTGCCGAGCTGTATTGGCGCGCGGCGCAGCGTATGGGCGCTCCGCTCGGGGTCGCCCATGAGTATGTCGACGTCGTGGTCCGTGCGCTCGGCGCCGAGCTCGACGCGGACGTGCGAGGCAAGCTCGCGCGCGCTCTCCCGGAGGCGATCGCGCACCACCTCACGCCCGAGGAGGGCAGCTCGGTGCCGCCGCATGCGTCACGTCGCCTTGGCGACGACGCGCCGCTGAGGACGCTGGCTTCAGGCCGGCCTGGGAGCACGCATCCGATCGCGACGGCGACGAGCGTTCGCGAAGGACATACGCAGTCCGTGGCGCGAAGCGCGAACCCGCACGCAGACACGAAGCTATCGAGCACGCATGGTCTCACGCAGGAGCGCTTCGACGAGACGCTCGCCGCCGGTCATGGACCGACTCCCGCGCGGCCGGTCTCGGAAGTCACGGACGAGCGGCCACGACGCTAGTGACGCTCTTCGTCCGCGTCCGAGTCGAGTGCTCGTTGATGCACGCGCGCGGTCCTTCGCGCCGCGATGACGCGTGCTCGCGCGCAGGCTCTTTTCCTTTTCGTTCTCTCTCTGTATCGAGAAGTTCAATCATCCGTTCGAAGAATATGGGTTGGTGACACATGATGACCCCTCTCCAGATCACGATGCGAACAGCCGGCGGCTCCAGTGACGCAATCGACGGTTATGTCCGTCAGCGCGTGGCGAAGCTCGATCGAATCTTCGATCGCATCACGAAGTGCCACGTCACGATCGAGACCCCGCATCGGCACAAGAGTCACGGCATCCATTACCATGTGCGCGTCGACCTCGTCGTTCCGGGAAGCGAGCTCGTCGTCAACCGTGACCCGACGGAGAGCCACGTTCACGAGGACGCGTATGCGGCGATCGACGCAGCCTTCGAGGATGCGCAGCGTGTGCTGAAGGAGTATCGCGACTATCACAACGGACGCGAGATGCGCCGGGTGAAGACCGAACGCATCTGACGACCGTGCAAGGAATCCGGAGGCGCAAGTTCGGGGAACCGAACGCACGGTTTGCAACCCGATGCAGGTTTTGCGTCGGGCGCCGGTCGCGTTAGCGCCGAACTGGTCAAAGATTGTACAGACTTGCAGGACCTGCGCGGTCGGCCTCCGGATTGCTTGTCGCATTCCCACCATGCCGAAAGCGCACGTCCTGATTGTCGACGACGATCCGAGCACTCTCTCAGGAATGGCAAGACTCCTCGCCGGTGAGGGTTACGGCGTCGAGACAGCGCAGACGGGGGACGCGGCGCTCGTCGCGGTCGCCGAGCGACCGGGTGGACCTGACCTGGTCATCACCGACGTCACGATGCCGGGGATGGATGGCCTGACGCTCCTGAAGCGGCTCCACACGGAGCATCGCAAGGATCTCCCGGTCATCGTCATGACCGGCGCCACCCACGACTTGAGCAGCGTCGTCCAAGCGATGCGCGCCGGCGCCGAGGACTACCTCACGAAGCCGATCGACATCTCGACGCTCACGGTCACGATCGAGCGCGCCCTCGAGCACAGCTCGCTCAAGCGTGAGACCGAAGGGCTTCGCCGCATGATCCGCGAGCGCGATCAAGAAGGCCTTCAAGGCTTGATCGGGGGCAGCGCGTCGATGCAGAAGGTGTACGCGGTCGCGCGCCGCGTCGCAGACTCGCGCGCCAACGTGCTCATCACGGGCGACAGCGGCACCGGCAAGGGCGAGCTCGCCCGCGCGATTCACCAGCTCGGGTCACGCTCCGACAAACCGTTCGTCCAGCTCCACTGCGCGGCGCTTCCGGAGTCCTTGCTCGAGGCCGAGCTCTTTGGCCACGAGAAGGGCGCGTTCACTGGCGCGGATCGCCGGCGCGTCGGCCGCTTCGAGCAAGCGCACGGCGGAACGCTGTTCCTCGACGAGATCGGCGAGATCCCGATGCTCACGCAGGTGAAGCTCCTTCGCATTCTGCAGGAGCGAACCTTCGAGCGACTCGGCAGCAACCAGGCGATCGAGACGGACGTGCGCGTCATCGCCGCCACGAACCGCGACCTCGCGGCCGACGTGAAGGCAGGCCGCTTCCGCGAAGACCTGTTCTACCGCCTGAACGTCGTGCACATCGAGATGCCGCCGCTCAGGCTTCGCGGCACGGACGTCATCACGCTGGCCGAGCACTTCCTCCACAAGCTTTCCCGAGAGAATCACAAGAGCGTCGAGGCGTTCTCCGAAGAGGCACGCGCGAAGCTCCTCGCGCATCGCTGGCCAGGCAACGTGCGCGAGCTCGAGAACACGATCGAGCGCGCGGTGGTCCTGTGTCAGGGCAACACGATCGAGGCAGACGACCTCCCGCTCGACAACGGGTCGGACGGAAGCCGCGACTCCTTCGGACCGGTGCGCGTGCTCGGGTCGACGATGGCGCAGATCGAGAAGGTCGCGATCCTGAAGACGCTCGAGGCCTGCGACGGCTCGACGACGCGCGCAGCGCAGATGCTCGGCATCAGCGTCCGCACGATCCAATACCGCCTGCATCAATACGGGATGGTGCGGCCGGCGAAGTCGGCTTCGTCGAAGCGCGCATCGAGCGGCAACGGCAAGGACACGACGGCCTCGTCGTCGAGCGCCCACCAACAGCACTGAGCAGTCAGCTCAGAAGAACTGGAAGATGCCGACGCTTGGCTGAATCGAGCCGAGCTTCGGCGTCGGCGTGACCGGGCCAAAGCGCGCGTCGTCCTCCGTCATCACGCGCATCGACGAGGCGAGCGGCACCGCGAGATCGAGGCGTACGCCCGACGCGACGAACTGCGGGATGATCACGCGAACACCGCCGCCCGCGGAGATCGCAGCCCCCGGCGATCCGCTCGGCGCACGTGCGGCGATCGCGTCGACGAACGTGGTCGGGAGGAGGGCCACCCACTTCGAATCGAAGGCGACGAAGCGAAGCTCGATCGTCGCGAGCGTCATCGCGCGGGTGCGGACGAAGTTGTCAGGAAAGCCTCGAACGAGATCGAGCCCGCCAGCGAACAGCTCGAGGTGCGGGCCCGGCGCGCGTGTCATCGTCGCGGCGCGCCCGCGAAACGCGACGTTCCAGCGCTTGCCAGGCATCCAAAACGCCAGCACCTCACCGGTGAGCGTCGCGTACTGCTCGGGTGCATCGTTGACGACGGCGCTCGCGGGCGTGCTCGCAAAGCCGACCCCAGGCCGAATCTCGAAGGTGCTGCCGCGCTGGCGAACGCGAACGGTGTCGATCCGGCCGAGCCGGAACCGCGGCTCGACGAAGAGCGTGTTCGTCGGCATCGGCCGCATCGGAGGCGTGTCGAGCGGCTCGAGGAAGCGGTCGGCGAAGACGCTGACGCGCATCCCAACGCGCAGGTAGTCGTCGAAGCCGAGCTGCGCGACCTCCACCGCGCCTTGCGTGCGTTGATCGGCGTAGCCTGGGCGCGGGCGGATCAGCCGGTCGCCCTGGAGCGCGAGCTCGGTGCGGCGATCGAACAGGCGCGGGTCGCGGAGGATGAGCTGACCGCCGTGAAACCCGTTGAAGTTCTCGTAGAGCGCATAGGCCTCGAGAAAGCGCCCGGCGATGTTGTTGTCGGTCGCGCCCGCACGTACGAAGAGCGCGCCGCCGCCCGACCCGAAGCTGAGGAGCGGGTTCAGCGTCCACCGGTCCTCGAGATCGAAGACCGCGGCGTGAAATCCCTGCCGCTCTTCGACGATCTGACCTTGCACGTGCGCGAAGATCGTCGTGTTCCAGAGACGCGTGAGCGCGAGGTCGAGATCATCTTCGGAGATGACCTCGCCCTCGGAGAAGCCCACCTCGCGCCGAACGACGTGCTCGCTCGTCCGCGACAGCCCGCGGATCCGAATCGCGTCGATGCGCACGGGAAACGAGACCGGCTCGGCTGCTGTCGTCGTCAGCTCGAGGGATCGGGGTATGGCCCCATCGGAACGCGGCTGCGCGTAGGCGGGGCGATCGAGCGCGGCGTTCGTGGCGAGGGAAGGGAAGGCAAAGGCAAGAAGGGAAGACGTGACGCAAGCGAGAAGCTTACGGCGGGTAGAGCCCACGAGTCGTCGCGTGACGCGTCGTATGACGGCGTGACGCGTACACATGATGTTGGTCCTGTTTCTTCGTCACTGAGGGATCTTGACGAGCTCGTCGATGTTCGGCTGGAGCGTGATCTCGGTGCGCCGGTTCTTCTTGCGGTTCTCGGGCGTGTCGTTCGGGCTCACCGGATCGACTTCGCTGTAACCGGCGGCCGAGAGCGACGCGCCGTCGACGCCTTCGCCGATGAGGAAGTGCACGACCCGCAGCGCGCGGCCCGACGAGAGCTCCCAGTTCGAGGCGAACTGGCTGTTGTGGATCGGCACGTTGTCGGTGTGTCCGGCGACCTGGAATTGACGTCGCGGCATCATCCTCATGACGTCGGCGACCGCCGTGAGCGCCTTCTTTCCGGCCGGCTTGAGATCGGTACGACCGGTGTCGAAGAGCACGTCGTTGGGGAGCTGCAAGACCATGCGGCCGTCACGGATGACGATCGAGAGGTCGCCGTCGTCGATCTGCTTCTTCAAGCGAAGCGTGAGGTCTCGGTAGAGAGCAGCGCGGGCTTCGGAGGCTCGCTGCGCCGCTTGAAGCTCGCTGAGTCGCTTCTGCAGCTCGGAGATGCGCGTTCGATTGACGCTGCCCTCGGCGGAGCGCGTGTTCTCGAGCGCGTCGATCTCGGCCTTGAGCCGGGCGAGCTCGCCGCTACGTTGGGTGAGCTCCGCGTTCTGCTGATCGAGGATCGCGTCTTTGCGCTGGATCTCTTTGCTTAGCTCGGCGTTCGTAAGTCGCGTCTTGGCGACGGCGCGATCGTAATCGGCGACGGTCTGATCGTATTTGCTCTTCGAGACGCAACCGACCGAGCCGAGAGCGATGACACTCGCGACGGTGAGGGTGAGAAGACGTGACGTGCGATGGCTCTTGAGCGTGCTCATGGTGATCGGGCGTTTGCAATCGAAAGACCAAAGCCAACGTCGCCGTGATCTCACGCCACGCGTGACGCGAGCTATCTCGACAAACGCAAAGTGCGCGTCACACGCGCAAGGTGCGCGCGGAGGCCGAGGGAGCGAGGCTTCGAGCGACTCGGCCGCTCTGCGCGCGACGATGACAAGAGCGCGCGCGAGGCCTACTTCGGCGCTACCGGAGCCATGGGGACGGTGCGCAAATCGGTGTGCGGGCTTAGCTCATCGAAGCAGCTCTGGCGGCACGCTCGATGCTCAGCGAGGGATCGTTGACCGTCATGGACACCATCTCCGCCGTCCCTTCGTCGTTTGGCTCGTCTTCTCCGCTGAAGCTTCGAGAAGAAGAGGCCATTCTTCGCGCACGCAACATCACCAAGGTCTATCGGATGGGTGAGGTCGACGTCGTCGCGCTTCGCGGGGTGGACTTCGACCTCGAGAACAAGGAGCTCGTGACGCTCCTCGGGGCGTCGGGAAGCGGCAAATCGACGCTGCTCAACATTCTCGGTGGCCTCGATGTGCCGACGTCGGGCGAGGTCTTTTACGCCGATCACGACCTGACCCGCGCCGACGACGAGCTCCTCACGCTCTACCGCCGCGAGCACGTGGGCTTCGTCTTCCAGTTCTACAACCTGATCCCGAGCCTCACCGCGCGCGAGAACGTCGCGCTCGTCACCGACATCTCGGACGCACCGCTCGATCCTGTCGATGCCCTCGACCTCGTGGGGCTTGGCGATCGGCTCGACCACTTTCCTTCGCAGCTGTCGGGCGGCGAGCAGCAACGCGTCGCGATCGCACGTGCGATCGCGAAGCGCCCCGCGATCTTGCTCTGCGACGAGCCGACCGGCGCGCTCGACTACCAGACGGGACGTGTCGTGCTGGAGGTGCTCGAGCGCGTGAACCAAGAGCTAGGCACGGCGACGGCGATCATCACGCACAACGCCCCGATCGCACGCATGTCCGATCGGATCATCACGATGTCGGGCGGTCTCATCGCGCGGGTGGAGCGAAACACCGACCGCATCCCTGCCTCGCAGCTCGCCTGGTGACGCCGCCGTTACGAATGACACGGACCCATCGATCATGAGAGCCCTCGATCGCAAGCTGTTCCGAGACCTCGCGCGCATGTGGGCGCAGGCGGTGACGATCGCGCTCGTGCTCGCATGCGGTGTGGCCAGCTACGTGGCGATGCGCGGCGCGCATGCGTCGATCCTCAGCGAACGTGACGCGTTTTACGCGAGCCAACGCTTCGCCGACGTCTTCGTGCGCATCGAGCGCGCGCCGGAGTCGGTGGCTTCGCGGATCGAGAAGATCGACGGCGTGATGCGCGTCCACACGCGGATCGTCAAGAGCGTGCTCGTCCCGATCCCGGGCGCGCCGCTGCCTGCGGTGGGGGAGATCGTCAGCGTCCCAAGCAATGGCGCTGGCGAGAATCGAACGCCCCTCAACGCGCCGATGCTTCGAAAAGGCCGCATGGTCACGCCAGGGCAGGCCGACGAGGTCGTGCTGCTCGAGTCGTTCGCGCAGGCGCATCAGCTCGAGCCAGGCTCTTACCTCGACGTCGTGCTCGAAGGAAAGGAGCGTCGCCTCCACGTCGTGGGGCTCGCGATGTCTCCCGAGTACGTCTTCGCGGTCGGCGCCGGCAGCTTCATCAATGACCCGGCGCGCTTCGGCGTGCTCTGGATGGACCGCGACGAGGTGGCCTCGGCGTTTCGAATGGAGGCGAGCTTCAACGACGTCGTGATCGCGCTCCAGCCAAACGCCTCGCCGGAAGCGGTCGTCGCGGAGCTTCAGCGCATGCTCGCGCAGTACGGCGTGCTCACCGCGCACACGCGTGACCGCCAGATCTCGCACCACGTGCTCGACGGAGAGCTGCAGCAGCTTTCGTCGTACGCGATCGTCGCGCCGGCGATCTTCCTCACCGTCGCGGCGTTCCTCATCAACGTCGTGCTCGCGCGGGCGCTCTCGCTCCAGCGCTCGCAGATCGCGACCTTGAAGGCCGTCGGATACCGTGACGGCGAGATCGCGCGCCACTACCTGAGCCTCGCCGTCATCATCCTGCTCGGTGGCTCCGTGCTTGGCCTCGGGCTCGGAGATGTCCTCGGGCGAGGGATGATCGGGCTCTATCAGCCCTATTTTCGCTTCCCTGATCTGGCGTACAGCCTCGACACGTCGGTCGTCGCGACGGCGATCGTCATCAGCCTCGCGGCGGGTCTCGGCGGCTCGTGGTTCGCGGTGCGACGCGCGACGCGCATTCCGCCGGCGGAGGCGATGCAGCCCGAGTCGCCTGCGATGTATCGCCGGCCGTTCCTCGAGGCGATCGGCTTGCCGAGGCTCTTCAGCGTCGCCGCGCGCATGATCGTGCGCGAGCTCGTCCGAAAGCCGCTGCGAACGGCGCTCTCGTGCTTCGCGATCTCGCTCGCCACCGCGGTCGTCATGACCGGCCGCTTTAGCGATGACGCGATGACGGTCCTCTTCGAGCTCGTGTTCGACCGCGCCCAGCACGACGACATCGAGGTCACGTTCTACAGACCGGTGACGGCGGACGTCACGCGCGAGATCGAGAAGCTGCCGGGCGTCATCCTCGCGGAGCCCCGTCGTGTCGTGCCCGTGCGCGTGCGTGTCGAGCAGCGCTATCGCGACGTGCCGCTCGTCTCGCGCATCGTGTTCCCGGATCGTCCGGAGGACGGAAAGAGCCAGCGGCGCGCCTCGTTTCGCACGGTGCCGCAATGGCCGATGAAGGACTTCGAGCCGCCGCTTGGTGGCGTGGCGATGAGCAAGAAGCTCGCCGAGGTGCTTGGCGTCGAGGCAGGCACGACGATCGAAATGGAGGTGCTCGAGGGAGATCGCCGCGTCGTCCACGCGGGCGTGGCGTCGCTCGTCGATGATGTGTTCGGGCTCGCGCTGTACGCGTCGCCGGAGACCCTGCGCAGCCTCATCGATGAAGAGGGCAACATGACGTCGGTGCTCCTCCTCGTCGATCACGCCTCCGAGGATCGTTTGCTCGGTCGTCTCTCGAAGCTCCCTCGCGTCCTCGCGATCTCGCGGCGAGACGACGTCATCGACAAGTTCCAAGACCAGACCCATTACATGTGGGTCACGATGATGATCCTCACGCTGATGGGAGCGACCATCGCGTTCGGCGTCATCTACAACCAGGCGCGCATCGCGCTCTCGACGCGCTCGCGTGACCTCGCGTCGCTCCGCGTCCTCGGCTTCACGCGCCGCGAGATCTCAGCCGTCTTGCTCGGCGAGCTCGGCTCGTACGTGGTGCTTGGCATCCCCTTTGGATGGATGCTCGGGCGAAAGCTCGTCGATCTGATCCTCTCGACCGCGGATCCAGAGAGCTACCGCATGCCGATGTTCGTCTCGCTCGCCACCTACGCCTTCGCGTCCACCGTCACGCTCATCGCCGCCGCCGTCAGCGCCCTCATCGTCCGGCAGCGTCTCGACAAGCTCGACCTCGTCGGAGTCCTCAAAGCTCGTGATTGACCATGTTTAGAGACCCCATGACAGAAAGCAGGAACAGGTCATGACCGCCATGGCAAAGGTCGAAACTCCCCCCATCGACCGCGCTCCTCTACGCGCGGAGGGTCAGGTTGGGGGATCGAAGCTTGGCCCGAAGCTCCACAAGCCAGGCGCCCGCGCGCGTCGCACCTGGATGACGCGCGGCATTTGGGGCATCATCATCGCCGCGGGTGTCGGCACGCTCGCGTATGCATGGCGTCCGCAGCCGATCCAGACCGACCTCACGAAGGTCACGCGCGGCGATCTGATCGTCACGGTAGAGGAGGTCGCCAAGTCGAGGGTCCGTGATCGTTACGTGGTGGCGGCTCCGCTCGCGGGCAACCTGCTCCGCGTCGAGCTCAAGCCGGGCGACTCCGTGCAAGGTGGTGCCGTGCTCGCACGCATCACGCCGATGGAGTCGCCGCTGCTCGATCCGCGCTCTCGTTCGGAGGCAGCGTCACGAAGCGCGGCGACGCTCGCGGCCGAGCGGCAGTCGCGCGCCGCCGTCGCGCGTGCCGAGATCGCGTCGCAACACGCCGAGGATGATCTGACGAAGGACAGGAAGCTCGTCGAGAGTGGAAGCATCCCGCCCGAGTCCCTCACGCGCGCGAGCCTCGAGTCTCGTCTTCGCACCGAGGAGCTCGCGTCCGCGCGGTTCGCCGCGCAGATGGCCACGCACGAAGCGGCGATGGCGCGAGCGGCGCTCGCGCGGTTCGACGCGACGCGATCGGCCGATGGCTTCGACGTGCCTTCGCCCACGTCGGGCTCGGTCTTCCGCGTCCTCACGCAGAACGCGGGCCCGGTCCAGGCGGGGACGCCGCTCGTCGAGATCGGAGACCCAAGCGCGCTCGAGATCGTGACGGACGTGCTCAGCACGGACGCGGTGCGCATTCATCCGGGGGCGAAGACCACGCTCGAGCGATGGGGTGGAGGAGCGGACCTCAAAGCCCACGTCCGTCGTGTCGAGCCGTCTGGCTTCACGCGGCTGTCGGCGCTTGGCGTCGAGGAGCAACGTGTGCCGGTCGTGATCGATCTCGACGAGCCGCGCGAGCGCTGGACGGCGCTCGGTGATGGCTTCCGTGTCGAGGTGAGGATCGTCGTCGACGAACGCAAAGGCGTGCTTCGCGCGCCGCTCGGCGCCATCTTCCGTCATGGTGATGGTTGGGCGACCTACACGGTGAACGACAAGGGGAAGGTCGAGCTGGCGCTCCTCACCCTCGGCGCCCGCAACGACGTCGACGTCGAGATCGTACGAGGTGTCCCCGAGGGCGCGACCGTCGTGGTCCACCCTGGCGAACGCGTGAAGGAGGGGGAGAAGGTCGTCTCTCGAAAGTAAGGTGAAGCTTGAACGCTCGGTCGCTCGACCAAAACGAAAGACGTCACGACGAACGCGGCGCATGCTCGCCGCGGCGGCCGCCGGCGTCTGCGCGTTGGTCGGGCCGGCATCACGAGCGCACGCGGAGCCGACGACCGCGCCGCCCGCGGCCGACACCGCCGTCGTCGCGAACGACGACAGCGACGAAGGCTATCGCGCGTTCCCGCTCGTCGTCCCGCACGAGCGTCACTACTTTCGTGGTGGCGCGGAGGTCGGCGGTGTCCTCGCGGTCGGCTTCGTCAACTACCTGCTCTTCACCGCGGCGGCGGGTGGCCTCGTTCGCCAAGGCGACCAGAAGTGGGCGCTTCGCTACGACTGGCCGGAGCTGCGCGCGAAGCTCGTGGGCACCGGCTACGAGCTCGACGTCAACAACTACTCGACGAACTACGTCTGGCACCCGTTCGCCGGCACGAACTACTTCCACGTCGCGCGCTCGAGCCATTTGTCCTTCATCGAGTCGGCCGTATTCGCCACGCTCGGCTCGAGCATCTGGGAGTTCTTCGGTGAGATCCGCGAGAAGGTCAGCGTGAACGACATGATCGTCACGCCCGTCGCCGGTACCGCCATCGGGGAGACGACGATGCAGCTGTCGGGGTTCTTCACCCGATCGCGTCACGACAAGATCCACAACAAGGTCCTCGCGGTGGTGTTCTCGCCGGTGAAGGCTGTGAACGACATCTTCGACGGCGGCGTCCCGCGGCGTGCCCCCGAGGAGGAGACCGATCCGGTCTTTGGCTTTCCGACGGGCGCGACCGAGCCGTCGCATCGCTTCGAGGTGTACGGCGTGGCGGGCGTGACGAGCCAATCCGCTTCGGCGGCGGGTCCAGCGGCGAGCTACGTCGACCAGGGCTTCGGGCTCGATCTCTCGGTGATCAACCTGCCCGGATACACGAAGCCCACGTTGGTCGGACCTAGCGCCTCCCTACACGCGTTCGACGACGGCAACGTCTCCACGCTTCATTTCAACGTCACGATGTCACGCTCCGAAGTGCGCGACGCGCTCTTCTCGACGCGGGTCGTGCCGCTCGGCTTCTATTACCGGAGCCCGACGATCGACGCCGCAGGCAGGCAGACGATTTCGCAGCGCCGAGCGTATCTCGGGATGCGCTTCGGCTTCGAGTACGGCTCGCACGACTACGATCGCGATCGCGCGCGCGTGATGGACTTTGTCGGCATCGCGAGCCCGATCGGCGTCGCGGCGGAGCATACCTACGAGCCCAAGGCAGGTATCCACGTGCGTAGCGGCGTCGATCTCTATGGAGGCATCGCGGCGGTAGCGCCTTACGCGCTCACCGACTGGCTCGCCGACCCTCGGAGGACCGCGGTGGGCCTGCCCACCACGACGAAGCTCGTCCAGTACTACCACGGCTACAGCGTGACGACGGCCTCGCGCCTCGAGCTGAAGCTCGGGCCGGCCCTCCTTCGCGGATCGGTGAGGCTCGACGTGTTTCGACCGATCGAAGGGCTCGACGCGTCGCCTGACACGCGCGATCGTTCGATCGAGCTCCGCGACCAGCGCGTCAACGCGAAGGTGGGCGCCGCATGGGAGCCGTCCTTCGCGCCTCTCCGTTTTGCTCTCGATCTTGAACGCGGAAGCCGAATCGGAAAAATCGGAGACGTTCATGCGGAGCGCTCCGAGACCCGTGCCGCTCTTACCCTTGGAGCACTCTTCTGATGTCCCCCCTCAAGACCCACCCGCTGACGACGATCACGGCCGCGCTCCTGATGCTCACGGCAGCCGAGAGGGCGGCGTGGGGCGGAGAGGACGCGAGCCCGAGCCCGAACGCTCAAGCCCCAAGCGCACCGAGCGCGCCGTCGTGGCGAGATCGCTTCGACGAGGCGCGGCGCGACCTCGTGGAAGGTCGATTTTTACGGGCCGAAGTCGCGTTTCGCGCGCTGGCCCTCGAGGCGCCGTCCGCGGCCGAACGAACGCTCGCCGACGAGATGGCGCATCTCGCATCGCAGTACGAGAGCGCGAAGCCGAGAGCGCAGGGCGCGGCGGACGCGACGACGCCTGCGCGGCGACAGCCCATTCGTGACGCCGACGAGCTCACGCTCCTCTACGCGACGAGCGCGCTCTACGGCGCGGGCACGGGCGCGTGGTTTCTCCTCCAGACGCAGCCGAGCAGCACGCTCACCGCCGCATTGCCGTTTGGTGCGCTCACGGCCGCGCCGATCCTCGCCGTCGCGACGGTCGATGGATACTCGAAGCTTCCACATGGTCTTCCGCACGCGCTCTCCGCCGGTGCCTTTCTCGGATTGCAGCAAGGGATCTGGCTCGTGGGCTACCAAGACGCACGTGCAAGACGCATCGAACAGAACGATCCGAATTCGAGCGTGCACTGGACGCCGGAGACGAACGCGACGCTGCTTTGGGGCTCGGCGACCGCCGGCATCGCGGTCGGCGGCTTGCTTGGCAGCACGCTCGAGACCACGCCAGGACGTGTGTCGCTCACCTCGTCGCTCACGATGTGGTCGGGCGCGATCCTCGCGCTCGGCGCTGGTGCGGTGTTGCCAGGCGACAGCCGCACGCGATCGGAGGATGCCTTCCTCGCGGGCGGCGCCGGCACGAACGCAGGCCTCGCGACGGGCCTTCTCTTCGCGGGTCGCGTCTCGCCGTCGGTGGCGCGTGTCCGCATCACCGATCTCCTCGGCATCGCGGGCGGCTTCACGACCGGCGGCATCTACCTCGCGTTCGCCGGCAAGCTCGATACGCGTCTCGGCGAAGGCCTGACCGCGCTCGGCGCCACCGCAGGTCTCGCGGCAGGATGGATCGTCACGTCGGGCATGGCGAAGCAGCTGCCGGAGTCTGCGTCGGCCGAGCCTACCGAGAAGCGCACGGCCAGCGCGACCAAGACATCCACGTTCGACGCGGTCGCGCCTTCTCTCCGCATGGTGCCGGGCGGCGCGACGCTCGGTCTTGGCGGTAGCTTTTAGGATCTCGTCATGAGCGCGCGGACGGAGCCGCGCCTCGTGTCAGAACACGACCTCTGCGCCGGCGTATGCGCCGAGCTCCGAACGCGACGCACGCGACTTGACGACGCGACCACCGCGGCTCGCGTGCTCGAACGACACGAACGTGCGAAGGTGATCGAACGGTGAGAAGCCAATCCACGTACGCGCCCCGAGCCTCCAGTCGGCCGCGTCGAGATGCGTGTTCGTGGACGCCGGCTCGACGTCGCGTACCGTGATCGCCTCGAACCAGTCGGCGCGCAGGTCGGCCCCGACATCGACGGGAGGGAGCTCCGCTTCGACACGCGGCCGCAGCGTGAGCCCATACGAGTGGTAGTAGTTGTGCAGCCGAAGGATCGAGACGAGGTGAATGTCGCTGTTCTCGCGACGCTCTTCCGCGAGCGCGTAGGCTTCGACTCCGGCGAAGTCCGCGAGCGTGTCCATCCGCGCGCGGAGCGTCAGCGCGCCGAGATGGGCCCGCTGCTCCAGCGTGAGACCACCATCGACGAGCGCGATGCGATTGGGCACGGCTTGGCGGCGATCGCGATCGTAGTCATGCGCGCCGTACTCGAAGCCGATGTGAAGACCGCCGTAGAACCCATGGCCACGGAGGTGACCTTGCGCGTCGCGCGTCACCGCTTGCGCCGCATACCCGACCGGCAGCACGTGCGTCGCGATGTTGAAGTCCGTCATCTTTCCTTCGGCCACGGAGAGCCGGAGATCGAGCTCGGAGACCTCCCCGCCGTCGAACCACCCACCGCGCGTGCCCTCTTTGCCATAGCCAGGGATGCTCACGATCCGCGAGCGCAAGGAGAGGCGGCTGTCGTTCTGCGTGACGCCGTGGTTCTGATGGGTGACGCCGGCGCTCCCGCTGACCGAGATGTGGTGCCAGACGTCGGTGGGTACGCCCCAGCTATCGACCTCGGTCGCTGGCTCGGCCTCGAGACGATCGAAGAAATCGTGCGCGCGCTTGAACGGCGCGAGCACCCACGACGCGGTGCGAACAGGGGCGTTCGCGCCGCGCTGGAGGAGGCCGCCGAGCTGCAGCGGCGCCTCGACGAGCGAGACGGCCGAGAGCGGCGTCACGATCAGGTCGTTGATCGCCGCATGCTCGCGAATCTCACCGACGTACTCCCAGAGCATCGAGGAGAGGAACGCGTAGCTGTACGCGATGGGGATCGAGACGCGGTTCGTCCGTGCGGTGTTGTAATAGAGAAAGCCCGCGAGCGAGTGGGTGAACCAGTTCGTGAAGAACGCGTTGTTGTCGAACGTGAGCGCGGTGAAATCGAGCTTCGCCTCGATCGCGCTCCAGCCGGGCTTGAGGTCCCAATCGACCATGTTTCCCGCCTTGTTCATCGAGTACTGCGTGTACCCAATGCCGAGCACGACCATGTTCTCGAGCACCGCGCGCAGGTAGAAGCGCTCGTAAGGCGTCGTGTAGCGGAACAAGGGATCGCCTTCGTAGACAGCCGGCGTCGGCGCTGCGGCCGGAGTGGTGGTGGTCGGAGCCGGCTCGCCAGCGTGCGCGATGGCTTCCGCGCTCGCGAGCGAGCCAAAGGTCATCAAGGCAAACGTCAAGGCGGAGAGGCGCATCGAAAGGATCAACGAGACGCAAGTGCATGTGTCGATCCGCCTTGTCGCTTCGAGGGCGTGCGCGGCCATCGCCGAGGCGATCGACGCCTCCTTGGTCGAGCCTGCGAGCGCACCGCAGACGGTGCGCGAGTGCGCACCCCTTGCGTTCTTTCTTGCGATTCGCGTGAATCCGGGGCTATCGCGTTGGCGGCACGCAGCATGCTCGAAGCATGAGCGTCGTGCGTGTTCCCTCGACAAAAACCTTGCCTCCAACTCGTGCTCTCGCTCCGCCGCGCAAACGAAACGCGCTTGCGCGGCGTGCACGGAGCGCGTCGCTTGCCCCGTTCGCGCTCGCGCTTGCGTTTGCGGGCGCGCTCGACGCGCATGCGGCAGAGAGCGAAGAGCTCGTGATCGCGCGACCGAGCGTTCGTTCGGAGACGCTGACCCACGAGTGGCGGAGCGTCGAAGGCAAGCATTGGACGATCGTGGACGGCAGCACGCCGGAGGACCCCGCCGCGACGGACATCGCCGAAGGCAACACGGGACGCTGCGCTTCCGGGATGGTCGCGATCTCGGGGAGCATGAAGCAAGACCACGCCGCGACGGTCGAGGCACTTCAAGAGACCGTGTGCACGGAGTGGATCCACGGGAGCTCCGGCCTGAGGCGATGCGCTCGCTTCGATCGAGATGCCTGGCGCGAGGTGTCGTCCTCGTTGGCGACGACGCCGATGCGCTACTGTATCGATCGGTTCGAGTTCCCGAACCTCCGGCGCGCCTATCCGATCATCTTCGTCACATGGAGCGAGGCGCAGTCCCTGTGCAAGCGTGAAAACAAGCGGCTGTGCACGGAGTCCGAATGGACGTTCGCATGCGAAGGCGAAGAGGCCTTGCCGTATCCCTACGGCTACGACCGCGACGAGAGCGCGTGTGTGATCGACCGGCCGAATCCCGCTTATGACGCGAAGATCATCGGCACTGCACCGCGAAATAGCCTCGCGCTCGCGACGGAGCTCGATCGCCTTTGGCGCGGGGAGAGCGCGGGATCGCGCCCGCGCTGCCGTAGCCCCTTCGGCGTCTACGACCTCACGGGCAATGTCGACGAGTGGACATCGTCGGTGCATCCCGGCGAACGGCCATCGATCCTGAAGGGTGGCTACTGGGGACGCATTCGCGCCCGCTGTCGTCCGTCGACGCGCGCCCACGCACAAGACTTCGCGTTTTATCAGCAAGGATTCCGGTGTTGCTCGGACATGGTGCCCTGATGAGAGTCGCCTTCACGAAGGTCGTATGGATCACCTGCGTCGCGCTCGCGTGCGCTGTCGCAGGCTGCGATGGAAACACCACCGTCACTACCGCCGCGCAAGGCAAGGGCACCGTGGTCGGTAAGCCGCTCGTCGTCGCCTGTCCGCTCGGCGTCGCGGGGACGCGCATCCGCGTCGACGACACGACGAACGGAGTCGACCTCTCGTTCTCGACATCGAACGCCAACGCCGTCGCCGATCTACGCCAGCGCATCCGCCAACAGACGGAGCGACACGGCCCCGAGCGCCGCGAAGGGTTGGGGCATGGTGGCCGTCACGGCTACGCGCACGGCCACGGGCTTCGTCTCTGGGCGATGCCTCCCGCAAGCACGACCATCGAAGAGACGCCGGCCGGAGCTCGCCTCGTCCTCACGAGCGATGAGCCTGCGCGGCGCGACGAGCTGCGCGAGGCCGTGATCCGTCGGGTCGCGCGCCTGGAAGCCCAAGGCTGCCCAGACTGAGACGAGGCGACCTCGCGCGTTGAATGGGACCTGCAGACTCACCGCCGCGAGCGCGAGCGGCTTGGCCGTGTGCAAACGAACACGACGATGATGCGGGCTCGCGTCCGCGACGTCGCGCAGCGTCGTACAAACGCAAAGGGCGCGCGCGGAGCGCACACCTCGCGCGATGGTCTTGGGGCTGACCTCGTTTTCGAGCGGTTCCGCGCCACGTGCGGAGCCGCGGCAGTGGCATGACCTCTGCGAGCAAGACGGTGCCGTGCAAGGAAGCCCTTCACTTCAACTGTTTGCGCGATCGCGTCCGGCTCCATCGCCCCCGTCGCGAAGAGACAGCACGGCGTCTCGGTCGCGGGTGGCGCAGCTCGCCGTTCACGACTGGATCGTCCTTGCTTACCTGGCGCTCACGTTCGTCTTGGTCTCGCTTGGCCGGAACGTCAGCGAGAAGTGGCCGACCGCGATGCTGCTCGTGGGCATCGATCTCGCGTGGTTCAGCGTGGCCCTGTGGGTTGGGCGCGCGCCTTCCACGTCGTCTCGTCCGAGAAGTCGCGCGGCGCGTGCCTTCTATCGGCTAAGCCTCGTCGGCATCGTGGTCGCCACCTATGTCCAACTTCGTTGGATCTTGGCCGTGATCGCGCCATCTTCCGTGGATCCGCAGCTCCTTGCGTTCGACCTGCGCGTGTTCGGGTTCGAGCCTGCGCTGGCGTGGGACGCGTTCGTCTCTCCGCATACGACGGAGTGGTTTGCGTTCTTCTACTTTGGTTACTTCTATCTTCTCGCGGGCCACGTGTTTCCGATCACGCTCGGTGAGCGTGATAGCCGGGCGCTCTCGGAGTTTGCGCTCGGTATTCTAACGGTCTACTGCGTTGGTCAATCGCTCTACGTGATTGTCCCGGCGATTGGCCCGCACTACTTCTGCGCGGGCTCCTTCGAGCGTCCCCTCGAAGGCTCGATGTGGTGGCCGCTCGTTCGCGATACGGTCGCCAGCGCCGGCGCGGGCAAAGATGTCTTCCCGAGCCTCCATGCGGCGGCGCCGACGTTCATCGCCATTCACTCCTTTCGCCAGCGACGGCGCACGCCGTTCCGGTACACTTGGATCCCCGTCTCGCTATTCGCCTCGCAAGTGGTGCTCGCGACGATGTTCCTTCGCTGGCACTACCTCATCGACGTGATCGCCGGCGTTGGCCTCGCTTGTGCAGTGTCGATTGTCGTCCCTTATGTCGTGGAGCTCGAACGAAAGCGGCGCGAGCGCCTTGGGCTTCCGCCCGTGTTTGACGGATCCATCATGGCTGGCCTCTTCGACCGACCGAAGGTGACGGCGGAGACGAAGGCCACATGAATCAACAAGGCCACATGAATCAAGGCCACATGAATCAAGGCCACATGAATCAAGCTCACTGTCTTTTCTTATGGATTGGTTGATTGACTGTTACTCCGTATTGTTTCGTGAAATGGGTTGATTGAGTCGTTATGGAAACGGGAGCGGGGATGGTGATCACGGTGGGTCGCCATCCCCGCTTTTTATTTCACTATCGCTCTATCTGGCGTTATCGCCTCACACGTGAGGGCATCGTCATGGGCGCGCCACCCATTCAGGGTCGTAGCCGCTCCGTGACCTTCGCGCCGGTGACGAGGTCGATGCCAAACACATCGACGTAGCGGACGCTTGGCAGAAACGCGCTCTCGTCGGCCTTCACATAGAGATGCGTCAGGCGTGTGTTCTTGCCGGCCAGCATCATTTGCGCGATCCACTTCTGCTGCCAGAGCATGATGCGGATCGTGCGGTCGGGCGCCGGCCCGAGGTAAAAGAGCCACGACGGCGTGCTGCTGCCATTGCCGTTGCCATTGCCGTTTCCGGTGCCGTTCAGGGGCTCGGGGACGACCTTGAAGCCGTAGCCTCGCCGATCGAAGAAGTTCAGCCCTTCACGGCGCCCATCCTCGGCGAGGAGGACCCAATACGCGACCACGGGTTCTTGTTTCGCTCGATGTGAAAGAGCGACTCGTAGCGAAGCGGCAACGGCGCAGCGCCGAGAAGCACGGCTCCGCTGCCCGCGAGGAAGGCACGACGTGGAAGGGTGGCGATCATGGCACATGACCTCGACCCAACAAGGAGCATGAGTCATACCGCTGCTTCTCGTTTCGTGCGAGACGCCGTCGTCCCGAGGGCGGCGCGCTGGGCTCGCAACGTGCAAGACCATGCAGGTTGTTCGCGTGTCGGGCGCTGCCCCGAAACCATTTGGCTCGCGGGCTCGCAAAATGCACGCTCACGGGGAATGAACGTACGTAGGCTCATCGCGCTTGCGCTCGCGCTCATGACCGCGTGTGCATGCCAAGGCAATCAGGAGCGCACGCCGAACACGGCGCCGTCGGTGAGTCGGGCCGCGGTGTCTGGGTCGAGCTCTGCGCCAGCGTTGGAGGTCTCGAATGAGATGCTCCGGCACGAGGTGATCGGCTTGTCGCTTCGTGACGCCGTCGCGCGCGCGGATCTGACGGCCGCCCAACGTCTTGCGCGTCAGCTCGCCAGCGCGGACCGAGAGCGGAGCGGGCTGAGCTCCTCCGCGTCGAAGTTTCCGGACTACACCGAGCGCCTCGACGCGATGCGGGCGGCCGCGAAGGCGATGGAGAGCGAGAGCGCGTCAGGTGACGTCAAGCGCGCGGGCGCCGCGCTCGGCGCCGTCGCGAAGACTTGCGGTGATTGCCACGCGCGGCTCGTCGGTCCGACACGCGTCGAGGTCGCGACGCGGGCTCCGAAGGCCGAGGCGGGTGTCGCGGCGCGGATGCAGCGTCACGCGTGGGCCGTCAACGAGCTCTGGAATGGCATCGTCGGCAACTCCGAGGTCCCGTGGCGTGAGGGCGCGAATGTCCTCGCCGACCCTGCGCTGAAGAGCGCCGAGCTCGTCCCAGCGAAGACGACGGTGCCGGAGATCGACGCCTTCGCGCGCGCGGTGGAGTCGCTCGGGAAGCGTGCGCTTCCAGCGACCGACAGCGGCGTCCGCGCGAGCCTCTACGGCGAGGTGATGGCGACGTGTGGCGGCTGCCACGAACGGACGCGGAGCGGTGGTGGACCGCTCCGCACGGACGCACCCGTCTCTCCGGCACGTTAGGGCCTGTCTTCCTGCGCGCCAGTGCCCGATCTCTTCGTCCGGGAGGACGTCGAGTTTGTTGTTTAGTGATGCACGCCATCCCGCGCTGGCGTGGCCGCCCCGCGCTGGCGTGGCCGACCCGCGCTGGCGTGGCCGACCCGCGCTGGCGTGGCCGACCCGCGCTGGCGTGGCCGACCCGCGCTGGCGTGGCCGACCCGCGCTGGCGTGGCCGCCCCGCGCTGGCGTGGCCGACCCGCGCTGGCGTGGCCGCCCCGCGCTGGCGTGGCCGACCCGCGCTGGCGTGGCCGACCCGCGCTGGCGTGGCCGACCCGCGCTGGCGTGGCCGACCCCTAGCGTGTGCGACGGCGGCGAGCGAGCGTGACGAAGAACGCGAGACCGAATCCGCCGAACAGGACGCCCTCGCCCGTGCTCTCCGTGCCGGTCGCGCGGCAGCCGCATCCTTCGCTCCCTGGGTCCGCGGGGCTCTCGGTGCCGTCGGGGCTCGCGGGGTTCGTGGTCGCGCCGCTGCTCGACGCGGTCGGTCCGCCCGAGGTCGACGACGAGGACGACGAGGATGATGACGGGTTGCCCGACGACGACGAGGACGACGACGAGCCGGCGTCGGGGTTCGATGGCACCGCGCAGGTGGTGGTCGTGTGGAGGGGAGAGCTCACGCCCGTATCGGCCGCGATCGCCGCGGTGGTGAGGACGGCGCCGGCGGTCGCGTCGTTGACGAGTCGTGAGAGGAAGAATGCGGTCGCGTAGCTTCCGTAGATCTTCTGTCGGCCGGGATCGGCCGCGCTGCCGCAGGCGAGCCCGCAAAGATCACGTGCCGCATTCTCACCGTCGCAGTGGGTCGAGCCGACGACGTTGAAGCCGATCAGCTCCGCGCTGGTCGTGGTGGCGAAGACCTTCCAGCCTGCGTCGTTGTTGCACGAGCTGCCTTCGGCAAAGACCCCGAGCAGCGGCGTGCAGAGCTTCGCGTAGGCGGCTTTGCCCGCGTCGTCCTTGTCGACCGGATCGAAGAGGACGACCGCGCCGACGTTGGCCGGTCCGAGCTTCGACGCCGCGACCGTCGTCGCGAGTCCGCCAGCGCTATGACCCTCGAGGCCGACCTTCGAGGTGGCGAGGACGTTGTGCGCTGTCGCGGAGGCGGCGGCGCGCAGGCTGTTGGCGAGGCCGACGATGATGTCCGAGTTGGCCTCGGTGTCCGGCGTGAACGGGGAGGGGAATGACGGGACCGCGACGACGAAGCCGTAGCTCGCGAAGTGCTTTGCCCAACCGACCTGGTTGTCACCGCTTGCCGACCAACCGTGGCTCGCGATGATGAGCGGGTAGGGGCCGCCCGTCGTGGGCGAGACGAGCTTCGTCGACGCGTCGAGCGTCTCGACCTTGACGACCTTCTGCCCGGCGACTCCATACGGACGATCCGCTGCGGAGGCCTCCGCCGGAGCGAGCAGAGCGCCAACGGCCAGCGCCGCTCCGAGGACCATGGGAGATGCCGCTCTGCGTGGCAGCCTCGCAAACGACTCGAGCCAGGATGAACGGAACGCGGGATTGATGGCCATCATGAGGTCTTCTTTCGTGACGTTCGTGTGTTGGGTTGCTGCTTCAGGGTCGACTTCTTCTTTGCTGGCGACGCGGAGGCCTTCGTCGAGGCCTTCGTCTGGGACGTCTTCGTCTTCGTCTGGGGCGTCTTCGCCTTCGCCGGCTTGAGGCGGAGCGGCTCTGGCGTGGACGGCGGCGCATCGTCCTCTTCGACGAGCGCTCCGGCGGCGGCCGCGCCAGCGACGTCGACGGACGACGAATGGGTCTTCACCAGCTCCTGCAACGTGGGCAGGAGCATCTTTCGCCGGATCAGGACGACGAGTTGCTCGGAGAGGCGCGTCGCGGCATCCGTGAGCTTCACGAGATCGGTTCCGGCGCGCGGGACGACGCCTCGCCGGAACATCTCGAGCTCCAGTCGAACGAGCTGACCGATCGCCTGGACGTAGGGTCCAATGATGTCACGCGGAAGCATCTCCATCGTGATCCCCTCACGACGAGATGCGCCGAGGAGGCGAAGCAGCGCGAGGTCGTCGCCTTCGAACGTCTCCTCGCCCTCTGCGTTCAGCTTGGGCGCGACGAGGCCGAGATTGATGAAGAACGCGAGATCCTTCTCCGTGGTTCCGGCGGCGACGAGCTGGGTGCGCGTTCGAACATCGCTCGAGGACATCGAGTCGAGCGCCCGCTGGATGGCGGCCGCCGTCGCGGCGTCCTCCTCGGCACGGGGCTGCCCTTCGAGGACCGCCTTGATCGCGCGGAGCGGCAAGAAGTGCTCGCGCTGCAACGTCTTGATCTGGCGAATGCGATCGGCGAGCGCCGGATCGTAGAACGCCATATTGCGGCTCGTCTTGACCGTCGCCTCCGGAAGAAGCCCCTCGCGGAGATAATGCTTGATCGTGGCCGCGGGGACGCCGCTCAGCGCGGCCAAGGTCGACATCTTGACCGGTGCCGGCTTCGGCAGGGGAGCGACCTTGTTGATGGAGGAGGAGGGGCTCATAAAAGTAGGAAGTTCGACTTCCAGCTCCCCTTACCGACGCATCCGCCGTGGGTCAACGTCCACGGCGTCTCATGCGGCTCTCTCTAACCGGGAAGGCGATGGACGCCACCCATCAACCCACCGTGGACATTCACTACACGGAGTCGGAAGGCGTCCAAGTCTTCGATCCCCGCCGGGATTGCTCGAGTCCTGAAAGATGCAGGTAGAGCCCATCGAGCTCGGCATGGAGGTCTTCGGCGAGCGCGTCGGGATCCGCGATGATGTTGGCGTCGGCGAGCACGCCGATCGTCACCTCGCCGGCATAGCTGAAGATGCTGATCCCGAGGCCCATGCGGCCGGACTGGGGGACCCAGAACATCATGCGTTGGACGGGGACCCCATCGAGCTTCACGCGCTCGGTGGGACCGGGGACGTTGGTGAGGACGAGCGACGCCTTCTTCCCGAAGAACGCGACGGCAAGATCCTCGATCGGCCGCGGCGCATGACCCATCATCCGAAGCATCACGTGCGCGACCCCCGCTTCGGGTGCCCGCTTGAGCATCTGCATGCGGTCACGCACGGCCGACGCTCGCGCGAGCGGATCGTCGATCCCGATCGGCAAACCAAGAACGACGAGCCCGAACTGATTGCCGAGCGCCGCGGAAGGCGAGACGGTTCGCAGGTTCACCGGCACCATCGCGTGGATCTCGTAGGCCGGCGCCTGTCCGTGACGACGGAAGTACCGCGCGAGTGCGCCAGCGACGGTCGAGACGAGCACGTCG
The DNA here is from genome assembly GCA_044227045.1 of Labilithrix sp. Taxonomy (GTDB): domain Bacteria; phylum Myxococcota_A; class Polyangia; order Polyangiales; family Polyangiaceae; genus Labilithrix. Next base: position 30,146 of record JBGAFW010000072.1, on the reverse strand, counting down.
TTCACCGATGCCGACAGTCGCCGTGCGGCGCTCTTCACATCGGCGAGCGGAATGGCGCGCGACCACGCGACGTGCTTCTCGAGGCCGAGCGTGTCCTTCAAGATCGTGTTTGGGTCATGAGGCAGGAGGACGAGCCGAAGGGCCGCGCGCGCGACGTCGAGGACGCCTGACTGCCGGCCCGCGACGTGCGTAGACTTCGGCATCGTGCTCGCCGAACGCGTGCCACGCTCGTCCGGTGAGCACGCCGCCATCAAGACGTGAAGCAGCGCGAAACCATCCGCGACCGCGTGATGGACACGAAACAGGAGCGTGGTGCCGCGATGGGCGCGGTCGATCACGTACACGTGCCAAAGCGGATACCGAATGTCGAGCAGACTGCTGACCGCGCGTCCAACGAACGTCCGAAGCGGATCATCGCGCCGCACATCGCGAGCTGCCTCCCGGGTCGTGTCGCGAGCCGAGCCATTGCCGTTGGAATCACGACCGTCGGACGTCGCGCCAGCGCCGCCACTTCGGCCTTCGCTGCCGCCGGTCGGACGTTCGGGCAAGTCCACGTGCTCGACATGCCGCTCGAGCGCGAAATCCGACGCAAGTTGCCAGGACGGAAGCCCGGCGCCATAGCGCGGCTCGATGATCCGCATGCGAAAGCGCGGCAGCTCGATCACGAGCCGCTCGAGGAGCGCCATCACACGCTCCATCGGCAGCCGTGACTCGAGCTCGACGATCGCGTTGACGATCATGGGGTTGGCGGGGTCCTCCATGTGGAGCCACGCAGCATCTTCACCACCAAGCCGCTCGCGCGATCGATTGAGGCTGCTCATTTGCTGTCCTCCACGTTTCCCCGTGGTTCGAAAGGAGCAAGCCACGTTCCACGTTGGTCCGCCTGCGAGGCGCGCGAGGCGCCCACGCTCAGTCCACTCCCGGTGGACCGTCACACGGAGCCGCTGAGGCGGGGAGTCGCTCGATGGGCACCCTGCACAGCGCCCTCTTTGGCGCGGTTTCCGTTCTCTTCTCAAGGCGTCATCAAGACGCGGCAGAGACGACAACGGCTTGCGCCGCGCTGCACGTCTTGCGTGTGTGCGTGCAGCGTCGTGCGTTCGCCTTTGCGGTGATCACGCGGTTTTCGCTCGTGAAGAGACGCTCGTGCGATGCCGAGCACGGCCGCCGTACTCGGACAGCCTGGATAGCTGGAAGCTTCCTACGTTCTGGAACGAAGCGGAAAAAGCATGAAACGCGGGCTCGAACTGTTCGCCGTGCAGCCGCCTCTTCGTCGCTCGGACCCGGTGGGGATCAGCCATCGCGCCGTTCGACGTCGGCGACGTTGGTCCTCGCGCGCGGAGGAGAAGGATCGCCGCGAGGCTCCAACCCAGACGTCGCTCATCGCGTACCTTCGCGCGCACGCTCATCACGTACTTTCGTGCGGCTGCGGTCGCCGGTGCCGAGCCATTCATCGACGCTCGGCACGGCGAACGCAAACCACCGATTCGGATCACGAAAGTGATGCGCGAGATGACGCTTTTTCACGCGGGCGAACCACGCCGAGCGCGGCCGGTACGCCGTGTGCGTGAGGAAGTGGATCCATTCGTAAGACAGCGCCGCTGCCCCAAGGACGATGACACCGGTGCACGCAAATCCCTTCGTCGGCGAGATGGTCCGCCAAAGCAGAAGGTGAATGGGGATAAGCGTGGCGATCGTCCACGTGGGCAACAGCGTGGTCTTGGGATCGAGCGGCGCGTCGTGATGAACCTTGTGCGCCCGCGCTGCCCCCGATTCGTACGTGAACGAGCCAAACCTGATCGGTGGCGCATGAAGCACGTAACGATGGAGCACCCACTCCTGAATCGGCCAATACGCGGCGACGCCAGCGACGACGAGCGCCTCGAGCGCGGTCGGCTTACCAAAGAACGGACGCGCGACGACCGCGCAGAGCAGCTGCGCCCCAAGCAGCCGCGGACTCCCAAACGAGAAGAACGACCGTGCCGCTTGACGCAGCGTCGAAGGTACTCGGCCCATGGGTGGAACAGTAAGCTGCCGCGCTGCGTCGGCCAGCGCGAAGATCCGAACGCTGCCTTCAACGAATTCGAACGCCGCGCTGGCGTGGACGAGCCGCGCTGGCGTGGCCGACCCGCGCTGGCGTGGACGAGCCGCGCTGGCGTGGACCCGCGCTGGCGTGGACGAGCCGCGCTGGCGTGGCCGACCCGCGCTGGCGTGGACGAGCCGCGCTGGCGTGGACGAGCCGCGCTGGCGTGAACGACCCGCGCTGGCGTGGACGAGCCGCGCTGGCGTGGCCGACCCGCGCTGGCGTGGCCGACCCGCGCTGGCGTGAACGACCCTCGCTGGCGTGGCCGAGCCGCGCTGGCGTGGCCGACCCTCGCTGGCGTGGCCGACCCGCGCTGACCCGCGCTGGCGTGGCCGAGCCGCGCTGGCGTGGGTACCGCGGACGCGGTCCGGGCTCGAGCGACGTCATGAGGGGACGCGCCGCGTTGTCTCTGCTTTGAGGTCTTCGAGGAACGCACGACCGGCCGAGCCGAGCGGACGATCCCGGCGATGCGCGAGCACAGGTGCGAGCACGTAGCGATTGCCTTCGACGAAACGGATCGGAACGAGCTCGCCACGCCGAATGGCCGCCGCGGCGAGTCGCTTGGGGAGCCAACCAAAGCCGAGGCCAAGAAGCAGCGCGCGTCTCTTCGCGTCGAAGTCGCTGAGCTCGAACACGTTGGGACTCCCAATCTTCGCGAGCACGTTGGGAGGCGTGCCGTCGCGCGCGCCCGAATCCGCGACGAGGACCTCGACGAACGTGCTGAGCCGTTCGCGATCGACCTTGCCGCCGCAATGCAAGGGATGATCTCGATGGGCTACGAGGAGCATCTCGACCTTGGGAAGGGGATGCGTGATGAGGCGCGGGTCGGCGACGACGTCCGCGCCGACCGCGATCATGAAATGGGCTTCCTCACGATCGAAGCGTCGTCGGACGCCGGAAAGGTACTCGACGCACGAAAAGAGGTTCGTGCTAAGCCCGTCGCGTTCGAGAAAACGACGGCAAGCACGGACGATAGGCCCTTGCGCGACGACACCGTCGACGACGAGTCGGAGCTCCGGCTCGCAGCCACCTTCGAGCTCCACGCCGACGCGTTCGAGGCGGCGCGCCCGTGCCAAGACATCGCGGCTCGCCTCGAGGATCATCAGCCCGTGCTCGGTGAGCTTGGCGCGGCGTCCCGTGCGCTCGAACAGCGTCACACCCACAGCGCTCTCGAGAGTCTTGATGGCGTAGCTCACCGACGACGTCGTGCGATGCGTATGCTTTGCGGCCGCCGCGAAGCTACCGAAGCGATCGATCGCTTCAAGCACCTCGAGCTGGTCGATCGAGAAACGAATCGCTGCCATGACGCGATGACGTCAAGCTACCGCGTTTTGCGTCGCGGGAGGATGTGAAGACCTCGAGCCCTTCCCGCCCATGGGAAACTCGAATGGTGAGCAACACGGCCGCGGATCTCCTCGTGAAGACGACCACCCATTCACGGTTCGTGTTTCAGCCGACGATCCGAGGTCACATCCACGTCGCGCTTGTCGCGCTCGACAGTTGCCGAGCACACCACTTCTAAGGCGCGCAAAGGAGCTTATGTCATGCCGAGGCGGCGGCTTTTGCGCTGCCGTTCTCGTCGTGCCGGGCCGTCTGGCAGATGGCCGATAGCGTTTGCGCGACTTCGCTGAGATCGGAGGCGTGCTTTGCTTTGCGAGCAAGATCGTTGATGGACAGGACACCCGCGACTTTACCAGCGTCGTCGACGACGATGAGCCGCCTCACCTGATGCAGCCTCATGACCGCCTCTGCCTTGTGCAACGAATCGCTCGGCTTGATGGTGAAGATTTTCTTCGACGCGGCGACTGAGACGGGAATCTGCCAATACTGCATGCCCTGCGTGTAACCCGCCATGCAGATATCACGGTCGGTCACGACGCCAATCGCTTTGCCTTCGGGATCGACGACAGGAACGATGCCGCAGTCGTGGTCCCACATGATCCCCGCAGCGATCTCCAGCGTGTCGTTCGGTGAGCATGTCTTGACGTTGGTGCTCATCATCTGTTCGACCTTCATGACGCATTCTCCTCTTTCGCGTTCGTTCTCGTCGTGTCGTGGGCGCTGTTCGCAGCAGCCGGCCCTTGCGCGTGCCGCAAGACGCCGCAAGGTGCAGTGGCATGTTGGTGCTGCGAGCCAGCTCGGTTGGAAGCTCGCTCAGAGATGAACGGGTTGCAGATCGTCGGCTGCGCCGTCGTCGGAAGGTTCTTCGGGCCGTCGATCGCTCTGGTCTGTGTGCGTGCTGCTGGTCCCCACGACGAGCTCGTCGCGTTGTGCGGAAGGACCCTCGATGGCGCTTCGCATTCGCTGGTCGCTGGATGTCGCATCCACGTCGACAGGGGCCTCCGTGCCGAACCCTTCCGCACGCGGGCCCTTGCTTCGGGATGTGCTCGCCTGGGTAGCGGGCTTCGGTGTGGGTTTCTTCTTGTCGTTCATGGCATCGGTGAAGACACGCACGCGGCATGCCGGTGCGCCGACGTGCGCACGTGCACGGCTTGCCTTCCCCAACATCGCTATCGCGTCGCAAGATCTGCCTTTGGGTGAAAAGCGCGCGCGTGAGTGGTGCTCGACAAACCGTGCGCGCAACGCAGACGTTGCGCGAGATGACCTCGCGGTAGCGCTCGAGCAGGCCAGCGCGGCCAGTCGGCCGCGCCAGCGTGGGTTGGTCGGGTTGGCCGCCAGCGCGAGTCGGCCACGCCAGCGTGGGTTGGCCCGCCAGCGCGAGTGCGCGACTCGGCCACGCCAGCGTGGGTTGGCCCGCCAGCGCGAGTGCGCGACTCGCCCACGCCAGCGTGGGTTGGTTACGCCAGTGGGTTGGCCGCGCCAGCGCGAGTCGGCCACGCCAGCGTGGGTTGGCCACACTAGCGTGCGGCCAAGTGCGAGTTGGCCATGTCAGCGTGTTGGACGCCAGCGCGAGTCGGCCACGCCAGGGGTTGGACGTCCAGCGTGAGTCGGCCACGCCAGCGTGGGTTGGACGTCCAGCGTGAGTCGGCCACGCCAGCGTGGGTTGGACGCCAGCGTGAGTCGGCCACGCCAGCGTGGGTTGGACGCCAGCGTGAGTCGGCCACGCCAGCGTGGGTTGGACGTCCAGCGTGAGTCGGCCACGCCAGCGTGGGTTGGACGCCAGCGTGAATCGGCCACGCCAGCGTGGGTTGGACGTCCAGCGTGAGTCGGCCACGCCAGCGTGGGTTGGACGTCCAGCGTGAGTCGGCCACGCCAGCGTGGGTTGGACGTCCAGTGTGAGTCGGCCACGCCAGCGTGGGTCAGCGTTGACCACGCCAGCGGACGTCAGCGCGTGTCGGCTACGCCAGCCTGGGTTGGACGCCAGCGTGAGTCGGCCACGCGGGTTGGACGTCAGCGCGACTCGGCTTGGGGCCAAGTGAGCTCGATGCGCTCCACTTGTGAAACTGCGCAACGACCTCCGCTTGGGGTCGCGGCTCTCTGCACGCGCCTTGCAGCTCTGAGGCTGCACATGATCTACAGGCAGTTCGTTTCGCGTCCGTCGTCTTCACCTCTTCCGGCGGAGTCTTCCGCTGCCCAACGACAGCGCCGACTATCGACAGGAACGAGCGTCGAGGACGTCGCCAACGCGTGTCGCGCCGCCGTCCTCGCTTTCCTCGACGAATCGCGCTCGGGCTTCTGGTCGCCAAACGACTACACACGCTGGCGCATCGGTCCATACGAGCGAGCCCTCATCGCATCCCACATCGACGCGCCAGTCTCGACGATGCCACCCCCGCCCATGCCTTCGGAGCAATTCCTGCGCGAGGTACGCAAAGCGCGAGCGCGCACACTCGAGATCATCCGGCTCTGCACGCGTCATCCAAGCAACCGTTTCGCGGAGACGATGCAATCTGTCGGCGCTGTCGACCACATTCACGACGCCTATGGCGGTGTTGGCTGGGCGCCCGCCGCCCGCCCAGGCCTGACCCTGACCGAGCAACTCGGTACGCTGGTCATCGCCGACTGCCTGACGCGGCCGCGCGACTACGAAAACGTCCGAATCCTCAGCGACCGCGTATTTTTCGACGAGTAGTGCGACGTTGCGCGCCTCCGTAAGCGCGCGTTCTGCCGCGGTCGCGTGGGCCGGTCGCGTCCTGGCGCATACGTGAGCTCGTGTGGAAACGCATCTCCAACAACAGCAGGATCGCTGTTGTGGCGATGATGCGCCGACGTTTGCACTCTCGATCTGCTCGCACGTCGAGCGAGCCTCATGCACACGTTGATGCAAGCGTTCGTGACGGAAACACAACCACGACAAGGGTTTGCGCGATCAGGCTTTGCGCTCCCTACGCAGGAATTGCTGCGTCGGTTGGACAATGGCGAGTTTTCTGGGCTTGGAATCATGGATCGCGAATTGCTGCAGACACGCTTACGCCATGCTGTCATCCGTCTCGAGCTCACTCATCCCCGCGCCCCTTCGACCCGCATTCGTCGAAGCTCGGTCAGCGCTTTGTATTGATGATGTCGCGACGGCGAAGCCGCTTCTCGAGAAGATCGCCGACGAGCTTCCCGAGAACATCGACGTCAAAATCCATCTTGCATGGGCATCTGCACAGCTGAAGGGGGCGGCGATAACCGCTGACGATCGCAAGGAGCTCGAAGGCCTCGCGCTCGAGGCACTGCAAAGCCGGCGTGCCCTTGCACTTCCACTCTGCATCCTCGGTCACGCAGCGCTTCAACGAGGCGAGCTTCGCCTCGCACGACGACTGTTTCGTCGATCCGTCGATGCCGATCCCGCTCTTCTCGATGCGCAGCGGGGAGCTCGTCTCGCCGAACGCAGGCTCGCTCGAATCGATGAGCGAAAGAGCTCCTTCAGTGGCCTCGTAGGTCGGTGGATGGACTCACTCGCCGAGCAGCGCGTTGCTTTTGCCGTGTTCATCGTGGTCACCATCATCGCCGCGCTCGCGCATCCGACGTGAGATCGGAACCGAGCGGCCAACCGTGGCCGACGCTGGCGTGGCCGACGCTGGCGTGGCTGACCCGCGCTGGCGTGGCTGACCCGCGCTGGCGTGGCTGACCCGCGCTGGCGTGGCTGACCCGCGCTGGCGTGGCTGACGCGCTGGCGTGGCCGACCCGCGCTGGCGTGGCCCCGACCCGACGCTGGCGTGTGTGGTCCGGCGTGAGACGCACGGAGTCGCGCAACACGCAGCGCGTGTCGCAACTCCTTCGCGACGCGCGTGACGATCGATCGAGCGCGGGCGTTGTCGCGTCACACCACGCAGATGGGATGGCGCCGAATAGATGCAGAGAGTGCACTGGTATGCGCCATGCTGGTCACGTGGCGAAGGAGTGCCGCCATGTCTTCCCGCAAAATGTCATTTGGGCTCGCGTTGGTCGTCGCTGTGCTCGCCGCATGCGGAGGTGAGAAGAAGCAGACGTGGGTTGCCGCGCCGCGCGCAAATCCAACCGCAGAGACCACGATCACGAGCGCGCCGATTACGCAAACCGAGCCGGTTAGCCCATCGATCTTCGTGTCGAGTGAGCTGATGCGGGCTTGCAGCCTCCATCTCAACGATGTTGCGACTGCTCCGAAGTTCGACTTCGACGAGAGCGAGCTCCTTCCGCTCGACTACGAAGTTCTCGGCAAGATCGGTCGTTGCTTGAGCTCGCAAGGTGCGCTCCATGGTCGATCGATTCGACTGATTGGACGTGCGGATCCTCGGGGAACGATGGAATACAACATGGCGCTGGGCGCGAGGCGGGCCCACAACGTCGGCGCGTTCTTGGAAGAGTTCGGCATCGAGCGCACGCGTATTTTCGAGACGTCGCGGGGTGAGCTGGACGCGACTGGAACGAACGAGGCTACGTGGCAGATCGATCGTCGCGTCGACATACTTCTCGCGGACTAACCCGAGGTCCACCGCCTCCGACGAACGTGGTGTTTAGTCCACCCATGGGCGAGCGGGACGCGAGACAATGTCACGGCGACGTTCCTCCGTGATGTCGCAGCTCCCAACAAAAGCATCGGCCGATCTCGGAACCATGGTGAACGGTACTCTTAACGACGGTGATGCCATCAGCGACATCATCGGACCGGTCAGCAGGGACAGCTTGCAAATTCTTCGAACGCCATCTTTGCGCTTGATCGCGACCTCAGCATGCGAGTCCATTGCAATGGAGGGGCACGCACCGTGCAGCGCGATGTCGTCGCTCCTCGCCGTTTGGAGAAGGCAGTCATGAGTCGCAGCTTGGCCGATGATGAAGAGTCCGCAACATCATCAGAGCCGAAGACCTCGTCGGCAGTGGATGTGCGAACGATGACAGCGCGGGCCACGGTGTTCATTGCCGACGATGACGCGGTCTTTCGATCGATCCTCCGAAAGGAGCTGCATGGGCTCGGATATGACGTGTGCGAGGTATCGGACGGCGCTCAGGCGATTGAGGCGCTCGCTCTCGCCGCGGACGGGCTAGCGGCTTATCCCGACGTTGTACTCCTCGACGTGTGCATGCCGGAGCTCTCGGGATTGGGCGTGCTTCGCATGATGCGGCGGTTCAGCAATCCTCCGCCCACGTTCCTCCTTACCGGTTTTGCGGATCCCTCGGTCGACGTGGTCGCGCATAACCTCGGCGCGACGAGACTCTTCCACAAGCCTATCGACCTCGAGGAGCTCGTCTCGGCTGTGCTCGATGCCGTGAAGTCACCAGGAAAGAGGAGCTCCATCCCACCGTCGTCCGGTTCTCTCACATCCAAGCGATAACGACGAACGCCGGTCCGAATGGTTTGCGTGCGCTCGCATCGAGTGCGTCGCACCTCACGTGGACTCAAGGGAAAACTGCTTCGGTGAAGTCATAGCTGCGCGGCACGCGCGTTGCGACCAAACTGGCAACCATGCAAGCGCGTAGCACACCCTTCGAGAGCCACAGCACATCGATCACCACAAGAACGGGGAGTCCAACCCCATGCGCCACCCGGCGCCTGGTGTTGATCGGCCTACTCACGGGTGTCCTTGCCGTCGTGTCAGCAGGAGGCGCTGGTTGCGGAGGAAACGGAAGCCGGTACACCTATGCGCCGACCGCGGCCGCCGCGCCGGCGACGTCGGCGACAACGATGAGCGCAGACTACGTCGCGGGAAGACCCGCAGCGCTGGTTGCGATTGCCGGTGGCGAGCTGCGATTCGCAAGCTTTGGAACGGCGCAGGTCATTCCGCCGAGCGGCGTCGACCTACCTGCCTTTCGAGGTCTCTACATCCGGCTGGTCGTCAACAACACGAGCGACGACCGCTGGATCATCAACGAGTCCGAGCAACGAATCGACGCAAGAAGCTCGAATCCCAGCCCGGGCGAAGGTGCCTTAACCGCCACTCACGCCACGACCCCGTCGGGCATTCTTCCGCCAACGATCGTGGTGGAGCCACACGCAACGACGTCGATCGATCTCCTCTTTGGTGGTCCGCCGAAGGTGCTCGATGGATCGCTCGAGACGTTCGAGCTCGTCTGGACGGTCCACAGGAGTGACCAACAGACGACGACCGGACGGGTTCCTTTCCAACGTGCGCACGTCCCAACCCTCGTCGATCGCACGCTACCGTCGATGTATGAGCCGGCTCTCCCAGCGATTCGGCCCACGATCAAATATCCACCCTACGATTCCGAATGAACGCGGTCATGACTCTCAGCGAAGCGATTCGAAACCGACGAGCCGTCCGGTCGTACACGTCGGAGAGAGTGGATGAAACGCTCGTTCGCGACCTGTTGATGGCGGCCGTCCAAGCGCCAAGCGCGATGAACGGCCAGCCATGGATGTTCTCGATCATCGAAGATCGTAAACAGCTCAATCGATGGTCCGACCAAGCAAAGTCGATGTTGATCGAGCGCGCTTCTTCGGATGCAAAGGTCCGCCACTACGCTCCACTGCTCGAGACGACGATCTTCAACATCTTCTACGACGCACCAATGCTCATCGTGATCGGCGCAAAGGAGAAGACGACGTTTACCGAGGCCGATTGCTGGCTTGCGGCAGAGAATCTGATGCTTGCCGCCGCCGACTTGGGGCTTGGCTCATGTCCAATCGGCTTTGCCATTCCCGTGCTCAATACTGCCGAAGCCAAAGCGGCACTTGGCCTCCCACCGTTGGGTGCCGCCATCGCCGCGATCATCGTCGGCCATCCAACCACAGCGCCACCACCCGTATCGCGAAGAGAACCACAAATCGCGCGCTGGCTCCGTTGATGAGCGTGATGGCATCAACGCTGTCGCGATTTCGACAATCGGATGCAAAGACCGCGAAAGGGAGAACTCCGATGCTTCGTATCGCCTCAATCATCCTCGCGACTGTGATTGCCGTGTTCGTCGTCCTTGGGATCGCGTTGGCAGCCATGCCCGCGTGGCTCTTGTGGCCAGCGGCCGTGTTTACGATCGCGCTTCTGTTCGCCGCGGCGTCGGAATGGCTCTCGCGCAACCAACCTCCAGTCGGTTGGCTCACCCCCATCGCGCTCATGGTCGTCGCTCTTTACGCCGTTGCCTTCGGCTCTCCTGGCGCGACGCAATGGATCCTCTGGCCCGTGTTGATCATCACACTCCTCACGATGGCCTCGACGCTCTACAGGAACGCGCCACGGAATCGAAGGCGCCATGCCTGATCGCTTCCAAGGTCGGCGAACGCTCTACGCCAGGTCGTGTCCACGGCCGCGGTTGCATCCGTCGCACATGACGATGGCTCTCTTTCGACGAGGGCCTCCTCTGTCAGGCACGCAACGATGATGAGCTCATCGCGGCTTGCTCCTCACCGACATGCCAACCGCGCGGACTGGTGAGAAGGTTGCGCCACAAACGCACGTCCTGCACTCGAGCTGACGCAAATGAGCGAAACCCCAAAGAGGAGACGATGGCACGCCGCTGGCAAAAGTCGCCAAGGCTGCCTGACGGAACCGTCCTCGGAGACGGTGCCTCGACCTGTAGATAGAGGGGAAGGACCAATGAATTTGATGTCGTCACAAGGTCAGGAATCGCCGAGGACAGCACACGACCTCGCGATCGCGCGATCCCTCGTCTTCCTCCTCGAGGGCTCCCTTGCAAGCTCCGACATGAAGAGCGCGGCCGACATCGCAGAGCAGCTCGCCGAGCACTTGCGACGACTGGACGACTGATCGACCGACCTTGGCGTCACGCTATGGCGTGGCTTATGAGCAGGTCGGGATCACGCAACCGAAATGATGATCGTCGAACGCGCGGCGGGGCACAGCGCCAACGAACACGCCATGCTGGCGTGGCTTGTGATCGGCGCGCCACGAAGTAAGGCAGCGCAGTGAGCGTCCACGCTGGCGTGGCTTTGCTGATCGTTGAAGGCAGGTTGGTACCGTCGCGCGCGACGCTGATGTTGAAGGCGGTCAGTGAGGTCAAGTGCCCCGAGCGACCACGCTGGTGTGGCTTTGCTGATCGTTGAAGGCAGGTGCCGTCGGCGCGCGACGCTGATGGAAGGCGGTCAGTGAGGTCGGGTCCAGCCGAGCGATCGGCGTGGCTTGGTGATCGTTGAAGTCTGTCCATTACAGCCTGCGCCAGCGGAGGCGTTACGCTGGCGTGGCTTGGTGGTCGCTGCAGGTCTCGGTTGCGCCACGCTGGCGTGGACCGCGGGACCCCCTCCCGTAAACAGCTCGGTGGTCGCTGAAGGTCTCGGTTGCGCCAGGCTGGCGTGGCTTGGTGATCATTGAAAGCAGGTTGGTGCCGTCGGCGCCAACCGACGTTGGCGTGGCTTCGTGTTGAAGTTGTTCGTTCAGTCGCCAAATCGCGCCACGCTGGCGTGGCTTGGTGATCGTTGAAAGCAGGTTGGTGCCGTCGGCGCCAACCGACGTTGGCGTGGCTTCGTGTTGAAGTTGTTCGTTCAGTCGCCGCGCCGCTGCCGCGGCTTGGTGATCGTTGAAGTCTGTCCGTGCAGCCTGCGCCAACGGAGGCCAAGCTGGCGTGGCTTGGCGGCCGCGGAAGGTCTCGCGCCACGCTGGCGTGGCTCGGTGGCTCGGTGATCGTGGAAGGTGCCTCGGTTGGGGTGCATGCCACGCTGGCGTGGCTTGGTGATCGCGGAAGGTGCCTTGAGTGCCTGTCTTGGTGATCGTTGAAAGCAGATCACAGTCGGCGCCGCGGCCCACGCTGGCGTGGCCCGTCGAACGCGTTGGCGCGGGTGGAGCAGCGACCCACCACGTCGATGTGGAGTAGGAGATCGGTGACGGGTGGGGCGGGCAATCGGGTTTGCTGGCGTGGGCTCAAGAGCATCAGCGCCGCTTCGAGGTCGTCGAGGCGCAGCGTCTTTCCGTCCCGGCGCCATGCGTGGCGTGGAGCGTTTGAGGCAGGCAAACGCCGGTCGAGCTGCGTTGGTTTCCAGTTCGGAATCCACCACGCCAGCGTGGTTGAGAGGTGCTGGCGTGGTGGAGCAAGCAGTCCATCGGCATTGCCGTCGCTCGTGCCTCCCGGACGGACGCGAGCTCGTCGTTCCTCGTCTGCGACGTGTGAAGGCCTGAAGGACGGTTGAGGCTTTGCGTGGAACTAGCTCAATGGTGTGTGTCGGTCGCCTGGACCTGTGAGGAGGCCTAGAGCGTCACGAAGAATCTGTTCGAGTTGCGGAGCCGCGCGGTTGACGTGCTGCGAGCGGAGCGTGGCGACAGCCCGCCGGGTCTCTGTGTCTTTGAAGCCCATCGTCTTCAATGCGCGCTGCGCCGTATCAAAGTCGTCCCGTGTCGTTGACGGCCGGCTTTCCCGCTCGACACGGGACGACGACGGCGTCATTTGCATCCCTTTGCGTCGTCGCTGACCGGCCACTACGCGCCGCCGGCCAAATGTATCCTCGGCGAGAAGTTGATTGTGGGCTCGGCAAAGAACCCTGAGGTTCGTCACGTGATTCGATCCGCCTCTCGCTCGCGGCGAGATGTGATCAACCTCGAGCCAAGATCGTGCAGGACAGCGCTTGCCATCGGCGCTGACGTAGGAGCAGCGTTCCCCATCACGTTCGAATGCGGCTCGCCGAGCCGGGCGTGGAATTGGTGCGTCGTTGCGTTGAGCCCCGTCGTCGTCGCCGCTCTGCAGGTCGCCAACGACAGACCCATCGCTGAGGCTCGTGTCCTTGTCTGCGGCGTTGGTCACCGTCTCGGTTCGCGTATTGGCTTCTGTTGGCGGCGCGGCCCCTGTTGGCACGTTGGCGTCCGTTGGCGCTGCGGCTTGTGTGACGTCGGTCTCGGACGAGCCGGCCATCATGCTTAGGAGGCGATTGGTGTTTAGCGTCACGACGGAAGGTGCGTCGTGTGCATCGCTCTGCATGGTGGCAAGGGCGTTGGGTCGTGCATCGTCGCAGAGCGCATCGACACCCACCGCCTCGAAAAGTGGTGGCTCGCTGACGTCGAACCAGGGGTGGAGGGAAAGCTCCGTGTCCCGATCGACAGAGAACGCGACTTTCTCGTGCTCACTCGAGACCTCTCGTTGGGTGAGGTCGTCATCCATGCTCACGCAAACGGTGAGCGCGTCATCCTTCAGTCCGCTCTCCCGTGCGGACACGAATGTTTCTTCGGAGGACGTTGGGGTATCGAACCCTGCGTTCGTCGCGACAAACGATGCCGGAGGCGCGCCCATTGCAGCAAATCGCTCTTGTGAGGCGGCAGCTCGGTTCGCTTTGCGCTTCGCCTTGCCGAGGCGTTCGCGTTCGAGCTTTTCCAGCGCCAGGCCAAAGGCGTACTCCATCGCCCGCTCGAGACTTTGGGTCGGATTGCGGTGGCTCATGAGGCGCAGCGTTCGCTCGATACACTCGAGCAAGGTGTCACTGATCGTGAGCTCGAGTCGACACCGCTTCGACGACAGAGGCTCCACGATGTGGCCCGTGGCCGAGGACGTGGTCGAGAACGTCGTCGTGGTGGGAGAGAATGCGATCGGAAGACCCGGGATCGTAGCTTCCACAGCCGTCGGTGACGTCACCCAGTCAGTCTCCGCCGCTACCGCCGCGGTAGGCTCGTGCGCGGCAGTGTGCACGTGCGATGCTTCGCCCGCGGGTCGAACGCTCTGTTCGACATCGGGGCGCGGGAAACGCTCAGCGATGAGTCGAAGTACGTCCATCTTGGACTTTCGCGATGCGTCGCGGAGCAGCGTCCGATGGTTGTCGTCTGTGAGATGGTCCCGAAGGAGCACGAGCGTGGTGAGGGTGATGTGACCGCGCGAGACCAGGCGACGAATGATCGGGAAGCGAAGAACGAGGGTTGCAGCGACGACGCGGCGGTACGCTTCTCCCTCGCTCATTCCGAGCCGACGCCGACAGAAGTCGGTGAGTGATGCATAGGCTTGGCGTAGGTGAAGCTTCCGCGACTTGACCTCCGCGAGATAGACGATGACGCGCGCTGTGATCCGACGCCCGGACCCAACGAGCCTTCCGAGACGTTCCATCAACACTTCATCAGACAGACGCTTCGCGATCCTTTTCATGTGTACCTCCGCTTCGAGCTCGACGTTCATCGAGGGGGACACTCCATAAGGCGGGACTGACGTCTAACCGCTCCATCGGTTAGACGTGGGAGGAGCCGCAGGTTCACTGTGGAAAACTCTGGCTGTTTGAGCTCGCTAACTGCCGGAGATGTCGTCGCTTCGATGATCGCTGTCGGCATGCCGACAGCTGGCCCAGGCCGGCCTCAGCGACGGCGCAGGGCCGTCCTCAGCCGCATCTCATCAAGGCGGGGGGCTGCGCAAAGGATGCATTGCCGGCGCATCGTGTGCACCGCCGGAGTGAGACTCGCGAATAACCGTGCGATCCCGGGGCTGGCGCATCGCGTGCACCAAGTGGGGGCGTGCGTGCGCGTTGGGCTTTGGCTTCAGCGCTCGTCGCGATCGTGGTTTCCGTTGAGGCAAATGCGGGCGCGAGCGAGCCCGCTTCTCCGGTCGGTGTCTCTCCGGTCGGTGTCGACGCTGGCGAAGAATTGGGCTCGCCGTTCCACTACACCACACCTCCCGCGCGCCATTATTTTCGCGCTTTTCTCGAAGATGTTGGTGTCCTTGGGCTTGGCTATGCCCAGTACGCTTCGAACAAGGCCGGCAACGAGGTTGATTGGGATCTCGCGCCGGATTGGTCGAGCGTCGAGCGCAAGCTGACCTTTGGCGCGCTCACGTTTGACAACAACCACTTCGATACGAACTGGCTGACTCATCCTGGCGCAGGCTTCCTCTACTACTCTGCGGCGCGAACCAATCGTCTGTCGATTCCGGTCGCGCTCCTTTACACGGGAGTCTCCTCGACCCTTTGGGAATATTTTGGCGAGCTGCGTGAGCACGCTGCCATCAATGACTTAATCGCGACGCCGATGACTGGCCTTCCCCTAGGCGAGACGATGCTGCATCTGGGGGCATTCTTCCAGCGTGGCTCCGATGCCTTTGGCTCGACAACTCTGTCGTGGATGTTTGGTTCGTTCAAGAACGTTCACGATGCGATTGACGGTCTGGAACCTGCGCGAGGATGTGCAGTGGACGGGCATGTGGACGATCTCGGGTTGTGCTCGGACGATGGGAAGAGCGAGGCTTGGCACCGGTTCATGCTTGGCGCGTCCGTCGGGATGACGCATCAGCACGACGGAGTCACCCAAGGTGATGTTCGGGGATATGCGACGTCGCGAATTATCGAGCTTCGCGGTTACGGCGGCCCAGGTAACACGCACCATTTCTTCAGCGATGGGGAAGTCAGCGAATTGGCGCTGCGCGTGGCGACCGCGGAAGGTCAGATTGTCGACATTGGACTCGAAGCTCGCGCTGCGCCGTGGGGCTATGCGTCGCAAGACGTTGTCGTGGACCCCGAAGGACAGCTGCGCGGCTACGGAGTCGTTGCTGCGTTCGCCTTCGGCGCCGAGTACGGTCGTCACGACTACGATCGCGATCGCGTACGTCGGCCAACGGGCGACCGTATTGCCCTCGTCAATGCCGGCCCAATGCTCGAAGAGCGCGTTCACTTGTCATCATGGACGCTACGTGCGCGTCTTGATGGCTTCGTCGACTTCGCTGGCGTCGAAGCGTACGCCATGCCCGAGGAACGTCAGACCTACGGCGACATCCACCTGGCTTCGGTCCTTCGAAACGAGGGCTACTACCACGCATACGGAGCCACGCTTCACCCTGCGCTCACCGTCGAGAACCACGCCATCGACCTCGGCACGGATCTTCGGGTCGACTGGTTCACGATGATCGCGAGTCGCGACGTCGAGCCGATATCGACAGACACCCGCATCCAAGCTTCGGATCGAAGGCTCATTTCACACGCATGGCTGGGCGTTCATCCAGCCCGGCACCTCCGCCTCTCGGTCACCGGTGAGCTCCAGAACCGAGAGGGGCGCGTAGGACTTTCCCGCGCGGGCCGGTCAGAGATCGGTATGCACGCCGGTTTCGAGTTCCTGTTCTGAAACCACGCCAGCGCGTGTGAGCCACGCCAGCGCGTGTGAGCCACGCCAGCGCGGGCGAGCCACGCCAGCGCGGGCGAGCCACGCCAGCGCGTGTAAGCCACGCCAGCGCGTGTAAGCCACGCCAGCGCGTGTAAGCACGCCAGCGCGGGCGAGCCACGCCAGCGCGTGCGAGCCACGCCAGCGCGGGCGAGCCACGCCAGCGCGTGTAAGCCACGCCAGCGCGGGCGAGCCACGCCAGCGCGGGCGAGCCACGCCAGCGCGTGCGAGCCACGCCAGCGCGTGCGAGCCACGCCAGCGCGGGCGAGCCACGCCAGAGCGTGTGAGCCACGCCAGCGCGGGCGAGCCACGCCAGGGGTCAGAACAAGTAGCCGTTGACGCCGACGGAAACGCCCTTGAAATCCGCGGTCGGCGTGATTGCTGGCTGCATGTTCTCGAGCACAGTCTGAAAGGGCGACGTCTTTGGCACCTCGATTTCGTCCTTTGGCATGCGCGATGTAAGGAGGAAGCCAGTCGCAAGGCCGGCGGTGGCGCCGAGCGCGAAGAGGCCTTCGGCCACGGCAGGTGAGGCCCGGTGATCGCTTCGGGCGCCTCCACCGATCGCGAGATAGAGGCCACCCGTCGATAGGCCGCCAGCGATGCCGATGAGATCGACGATGCGCACGCGTGCGACGGTGGGAGAGACCGTGCCTGCGAGCAGCGCACCGCCGAGCAGGCCGGCAGGGGCGCTCAACGCGGCGACGCCGAAGGCGCGTTCGGCGCGGTACTCGTTGCTCTCTGGGATGAGCGCAGCTGTCGTGAGACCGAGCAATGCTTCGGACCAGAGCGCGGACGACGCGGCCCACGAGACGCGTCCAGGTGTCGTTGGCAGTGACAATCCAAGCGCCCCGCCGAGCAGTGCGCCGCCCGTCGCGCCCGCCCATAGTACGCCTGCGGTCGTCGCGGATGACCAGCGGAGGTCTGCGCTCGGCTGGATGGCCACGATGCGATCCGAGCGAGCATGCTCGAGGCCGACGAGCGCGACGCTCTCCGCGAGACCAACGTACAGGCCTGCCGAGATGGCGTGAGGAACACCGCGTGGCAGCTTCGAGAAATGGTCGACGATGGCGATCGTCGTCACGGGCGTCGCCGTGATCAACGCGAAGGGAAGCGTCGCGGTGAGGCCGCTCGTCGGTTGCGTTTCGAGCAAGAACCACGTGCCACCGCCTGCGCCGTAGAGAAATGCGCTTGCGTAGAGCAGCGTGAGCTCGTCGCGACCGCGGATGTCTCCTCGCAACGACGTGCCAAGCGGATGCGCGCCCGCCGATTGGCCTGCTTCACCACGCTCGGCGTACTCCGCCGCGAGCTTTGTCATCTCGATCGCGAGAGAGCGCTCTGCCGGCGACGGCGCCTCGAGCGCAAGATCGTGAAAGAGGACCTCCGCGCGCCGGTAGTGACCCTCGACTAGATCCGTGCGGGCCGCGTCGAAACGCGTGCGCCATGCGGTCTGCTGTGTCGTTGAAGTTGACGGTGACGGCGTGGTGCGCGGCGGCGTGGCGGTCGTCGTTCCCTCATCGGCACCGCTGTGGCGAGCCAACGTGAGCAGGAAGGCGAGGACGCTCGCGGTGGAGAGAGCGCGACGATGCCGACCGATGGATGTCTGATGAACGGAAATCAAAACATCACCCCCAACGAAGCAAGGAACGTCGATTCGGCGCGGCTTGCATGAGCAACCTCACCAACGTCACCCGATCGGAGACGCCGGTCGCCCCGAAGGGAAGCTCGAAGCGGAGCAAACGTCGGTTCCCAGGCGAATGCACCGCGCGCGAACGTCCTACGATCACGGAGAGTGGCGGCTGGATCGACAGTCTCGGGCGCTTCATCGAGCCCTTCGATACCGCGAAATGTCTCGAAGCCCATGGTCGCGTCGACGACGAACTGCTCGTACAGCCGCAGCTCGAACTTCGGAGAAACGGACGCGCCAAACGCGTGGTAGTAGCCTTCGCCGCGTGTAACGGTTGGAAGCCCGTCGCGCTTGTTTCCATGGGCAGCTGTCCAATCCGGTAGCGCATAAGGCGTGACTCCGGCGATCGAGCCCGTGACGCTGGCGCCGACGCGAACGCGCAAATGAGGTGCATCGAACGCGTACTCGGCCTCGACGCCGAGCGGACTGACCGTCGAAACGATGTCGACCGGTCGTTGCCTATCGCGATCGTAGTCGTGCATCCCATACGTGAAGCCAATCCTCATGCCAATCCATGCAGTCTGACCGGAAGGGTGGCCGGAGCGGTCGAGCCCCACGTCTTGCCAGTAGAAGCCGATCGGGACGGCCCTCGTGGCAAAGGTCATGTCGACCAGGTCGCCGCGAGACATCGCCCCCGTTAGCGAGATGCCGGAGATGTTACCGTCATCGAAGATCGTCGAACGACGCGCGATGCCTCGATAGCCTCGCAAGTTCACGATCTCGGTCTCGAGGCCAAAGGCAATGTCGGCGTAGCCCGTGCGCGTCGATCGTGCGGTCGGGCCCGTGGTGTCGGAGGGGCGAAAGCCGGGCTCCTGCATCGTAAGGCCGCCACCCGCGTAGACGTGAAATCGATGCCATGGCGTGCGTGGGAAACCGAGGACGTTCACCTCGTCCGCGCGATCACCGGCGCGAGCGGGTGTGGTGCCGTCCGCGAAGTCGTTGAGTGCTTTGATGGGTGAGAAGAGCGTCGAGAGGACGTGATTCGACAGTTGGTCCCGACCGCGATCGAAGAAGCCAGCAAGCTGCATCAGCGGCTCACCAATCGCGGCGCCTGCTGTCGGCGTGACAATCAAGTCATTGACGCTATTTTTCTCACGAATCTCACCGAAGTATTCCCATGTCGTGGAGCCGAGCGTCGCAAACAGCAGGGATTCGGTAAACGACAAGTGATTGGCGCGTGCGACCTGGAAATAGGCAGAGCCCGCGGCCGGATGAGAGGCGTAGTTCGTTCCGAATTTGTTGCCGTCGAGGTCATACGCCGACCCGACGAGCTTTCCTCGAAGAGAGGGCCAGTCATAGCGAAAGGCCCACTTCTGATCATTCTCTCGAACGAGCCCACCTCGGCCGCCGGTATTCAGTAGATAGTCCACGAAGCCGACGAAGAGGACGGCGCCGACCTCCAGACCCGCGCGCGTCCAGTGCTTCTCGTGCGGCACCGTCAGCGGAAAAGCGAGGTCTGGCTCGTCGGTCGCGGTCGCGCTGGCGAAGGAGCTGCTCGCTGAGGTGGAGGCTGTGCTCGTCGCCGTGCTCGCCGACGTGGCTGAGGTGGCCGGCGCCGACGCGCTCGCCTTGGCGTTCGGGCGCGTGATGGAGTCAGCCCCATCCTCCGCGAACGCGACGCGCGGTGTCCCGCCAACTACGATCACGGCGAACACTTGCGTCGCGATCACGAGAGCTCCTAGTGCCTTCCGCATTCTAGATTCGAGAACAAGTCGCCCAGTGGGGCGCGGACAACCATCGACGTCTAGCGGACGACGAGCACGGAGCGCGTCGAATGGTTGACGACCTTCGAGGCCGTCGTTCCAACGATTCGCTCGAGCAGCCCATATCCATGCGCGCCGATCACGATGAGATCGATCTGGCGTTCGTCTGCTGTCTTGCAGATGGCTCGCCAGGGTTCATCGAGGACAACCAGCAAGTCCTCGACGATACCAATCGGAATCGCGTGGGCGGCTTCGTTGAGCTCACCCAGCGCGTGCTTCTCGAGCGTCTTTGCCAGCTCCTCGTCAGGCATGAGGTACGCCTCTGGAGGCAGCTCCGTGGGCACCGAGGCTGCGCGCAGGAGCGTGATCCTTGCTCCCGAGGATCGCGCCAGCTCTACAGCGCGGGCGATGACACCCGCCTGTCGCGGTGAGCCATCCACGCCAACGAGAATCTTCTTCATGGTAGTGCTGATCCCTCCTTCCTCGATGATCAGAGGTGCAGCAAGCGCTGAACCAACGAAGGAACTGCATCATTCGTCGCCGGTTGAAGACGATGTCGTCTCACCAACGCACCGGATGCGCTACGAACGCAAAGGCTGCACACCCGTTCGCGCGAACGGGGCAGGTGCCTGCGCTGGCCTCTTCTCTTGTGTCTTCTCGACGTCGAGAATGCGAAGCGTCGTTTTGACCAAGGCGTCGGCGCTCAGGCTGATCGACCCGATGCCGCGCTCGACCAAGAATGCCGCAAAATCTGGGTAATCGCTCGGAGCTTGTCCGCAAATCCCAACCTTGCGACCACGCCGCGCGCAGACCTCGAGGAGGTGTGCACACGATTGCATCACGGCATCGTTCCGCTCGTCGAACAACGGCGCGACGGTGGTTGAGTCGCGATCAACACCGAGCGTGAGCTGCGTCAAATCGTTCGACCCGATCGAAAAGCCGTCGAAGATGTCCGCAAAGCGGTCCGCGAGCAGGATGTTCGAGGGAATCTCGGCCATCACGTACACCTCGAGCCCTTTGTCTCCGCGAACGAGCCCACCTTCGCGCATCGTGGCTAGCACCTGCTCGCCTTCCGCTGGAGTTCGACAGAAGGGAATCATGACGGCGACATTGTCGAGTCCCATGACCTCTCGGACTCGGCGGACCGCCGCGACTTCGAGCAAGAAACCCTCCTTGTAATCAGGATGGTAGTAGCGACTCGCTCCGCGCCAACCAAGCATTGGATTCTCTTCATGCGGCTCGAATGGCGCACCGCCGAGCAATCGTGCGTACTCGTTCGTCTTGAAGTCGCTGAAGCGAAGAATGACGGGACGCGGATGGAATGCGGCGGCGATCGTCGCGATGCCTTGGGACAAGCGGTCGACAAACAGCTCCGTCTTGTCCGTGTATCCCTTCGTGACGCGATCGATCTCGCGTCGAAGCTCCGTGGGCAGCGTCGCGTAACGCGTAAGAGCAAGCGGGTGCACTCCAACCCAACTCGCAAAGATGAACTCCATTCGGGCAAGCCCAACACCGTCGCTCGGGAGCATCGCGAGCTTGAACGCTTGGTCGGGGTTACCGACGTTCAACATGATCTTCGTCTTTGGCCGTTTCGCGAGCGTGCTTGGATCGAGCTCGGTTACGGCGAACGGGAGCACACCGGGATATGCCGCGCCGGCCTCTCCTTCCGCGCACGAGACGGTGACATCGGTCCCCGAGGCGACCTTCGTCATCGCCTGATCGGCGCCAACGACGGCCGGAATGCCAAGCTCGCGTGCGACGATTGCAGCGTGTGATGTTCGGCCGCCACGTTCCGTGACCACGGCAGAGGCGATCTTCATCACCGGCTCCCAGTCGGGATCGGTGATCTCCGTGACGAGCACTTCACCCGCGCGAAACGCTTGAATGTCGCGAGGATCACGGATGACGTGGGCCTTTCCGGCGGCGATCGCGTCTCCGATCGCGAGTCCTTTGACGAGAGGCTTCGGTCGCGGCGTGTCCGACTTGGAGAGCGCGTACATCTTCAGCTTCGCCGCTTGCGAGCGTCGCGCATAGACGGTCTCCGGCCGTGCTTGAACGATGAAGAGCTCTCCGGAGCGTCCGTCCTTTGCCCACTCGATATCCATTGGCGTCGGCTCGCCGCGGACAGTCGTATAGTGGTCTTCGATCGCGATCGCCCAGCGAGCGAGCTCGAGAGCTTCGTCGTCACCAAGGGAAAGGCGCACGCGATCTTCGGCGCTCACGGGCTCGATGCGAACTTGGCGATGACCGCTTTCGTCGTAAACGAGGCGAGTCTCCTTCGTTCCAATCTTCTTCCACACGAGAGATCGGTGACCGCTCTTCAACGTAGCCTTGTGGACGATGAGTTGGTCGGGGCCAACACGTCCTTGCACGACGCTCTCGCCAAGCCCCCAGCTCGACGTGATCAGCACGACGCCGCGATGTCCCGTATCGGGCTCCAGCGTGAAGATGACACCCGCGCTAGCGAGGTCGGAACGCACCATTTTCTGGATGCCGACCGACAAGGCGACCTTCAAGTGATCGAACCCCATGTCGATTCGATAGCTGATCGCACGTGGCGTGAAGAGGCTCGCAAACGCGCGGCGTACAGCCTCTTCGACGGAGGCCAATCCGCGGACGTTGAGGAAGCTCTCTTGTTGGCCAGCGAAGCTCGCGTTCGGAAGGTCCTCTGCAGTCGCCGACGAACGAACCGCGACGTCCGTCGCGATCTCTCCGCCGGCGTCACGCGAGAGAACGCGATACGCGCCATCGATCTCCATCGCGACCGAAACGGGCAGCGGAGCACGAAGAATGAGGTCGCGAATCGCGTCACTTCGTCGAACGAGATCCTCGAGGTTGTTCTTGTCGACGCCTTCGAGCGCTTCACGTATCGGCTCGTCGAGACAAGACGAGCGCAGGTGCTCGCGATACGCATCCGCCGTGACGGCAAAGCCATCGGGGACGCGAACCCCAAGCGCGGTCATCGAGTGGATCATCTCGCCGAGAGATGCGTTCTTTCCTCCAACACGAGGAACATCAGCCAACCGAACATCGCGAAGCGGAATGACGAAGCGCATGATGGCGCGACGTACGCAATGAGCAGGCCACGCTCTTCTTTGCGCAAGTGGTGCACGGACACGCAAGAGACGTCTCTTCCTTCGACGCATCAAGCGCTGCCTGCACCAACATTGGTCCGCAATCAGGCGAGATCGCGTCAGCAACATCCCTCATCGGGTGAGCTCACGGTGGCCACAACCTTGCACATCGCGGCAGAGGAACCCTCTGAAGGAGAGATGTCATGGCAGCGAATGCAAGCCCCCCAACGACCAAGTCGCCGAACGATCCGAAAGGGAAGCCGAGCTTCGCTGACGACCTCGCAAAGAGCGTCGACGAAGCGCTGAACGAGCTCGAACAAGCGACCGACGAGGTTCGCGTGAAGCTCCACCTCGCCAACATGGACGCCAAGGACATGTGGGAGACGAAGCTCGAGCCGCGTCTCGACGAAGCACGTGCGCACGCGAAGCAGGCGTCCGCCGCCTCGACCGCTGCGATCAAAGACATCGTCAAAGCGTTCCGCGAGTTCGCGCAATCCCTCTGAGCCCAAGCGACACGTGACCCACGCTGGCGCGGCTCGCCCACGCTGGCGTGGCGATCGTTTGTACACGCAGGCGCGGCCGCCCTACGCAGGCGCGGGCAACCCACGCTGGCGCGGGCGACCCACGCTGGCGCGGGCGACCCACGCAGGCGCGGGCAACCCACGCTGGCGCGGGCGACCCACGCTGGCGCGGGCGACCCACGCTGGCGCGGGCAACCCACGCTGGCGCGGGCAACCCACGCTGGCGCGGGCAACCCACGCTGGCGCGGGCAACCCACGCTGGCGCGGGCAACCCACGCTGGCGCGGGCAACCCACGCTGGCGCGGGCAACTTACGCTGGCGCGGGCGACCCACGCTGGCGCGGCCTCAACGGCGCGCGCTGGCGCTAGAGCTGCTCGCGGTGTTGGACGTTCGCGCGGCGCGATGCGAGGTCGCGCGTC
This sequence comes from Labilithrix sp., assembly GCA_044227045.1. Classification (GTDB taxonomy): domain Bacteria; phylum Myxococcota_A; class Polyangia; order Polyangiales; family Polyangiaceae; genus Labilithrix. Next base: position 6,284 of record JBGAFW010000072.1, on the reverse strand, counting down.
AGCACGTCGTCATGCGCGAGCTTGATCGCGGCGCGTTGGTCGATGAGCATGATGCGGATCGGGGCTGGGAGCGTGTCCATCGGGAGGCTCGTGAGAAATCGATCGTAGATCGCGAGCGCTTTCGATTCGCCTCGCTCGCACTCTGCAAGCGCGACAGACTCAGGGCGGCCCTCGAGCGCCATTCGAGCTTCTGTGAAGCCACGATGCGCTGTGCCACGTGCCGTCCCTTGATTCTCCGCAAAGCCGCCGAGCGCTTCGATCGTCAACTGGAGCGCCCGAACGAACTCGCTTCGCTGGTTCGAGTAGCTGTGAAAGACCGACTTTAGCGTTTCATCACGAACGTCAGCAGCAGCGTTGGCGTAGCCCTTTTCGCCATCGATACACGCCTCGATGCACCGGTTGAGCGCATAGATCAACTCCCGGTTCGGCTCGAGCGTCGCGGACTCGGGCGGTGATGAATCGCTCGCCGGCGGGGGTGAGGACGGAGTGGATGACGAGGACGAGGACGACGACGACATGGTGGGTACCCCCTTCAAGTAACTCACGCTGAAGTGCTGCTCTTCCGTCGTGTAACGATCTTCGAGCGGCAACTTCATCGATGGTGATCTGGTGGAGCTGCGTTGCGACTCCGAATCAAGACAGGTGCTCGAGTCGGGTGTGGAGTGGGAAGCGATCGCGGCGGAGAACCTCAGGAATTCTTTTCTTGTTCGGTGGTCCGTGCGCCGACGGTGAGGACGGGTACAGGCGAGGTACGCACGATCTTCTCCGCGACGCTTCCAAGGACGGCTCGCGAGATTCCCTTCCGGCCGTGCGTGCCCATCACGACAAGGTCGGGCTTCGTCTTCTCGATGGCGTCGAGGATTTCGCGCCAGGGCGTTCCCTGCTTCAGGAGAGCGGTCGTCGTCGGCACCTTCTTCTTCGTCTCGGCGAGAACCTCGTCAAGCATCTGCTTGGCCGACTCTTGGATCGGCGTCAGGAGATCGATCGGCGCTACCTCGAGGCCCATGTACGAGTACACGGGAAGCTCCCACGTATGAACGAGGACGAGCGAAGCATCGAAACGGTTGGCGAAGTCCACCGCCATCTCGAGCGCCTGCTTGGAGGCATCTCCGAAGTCGATGGGGACGAGGATTGTCTTGAGCTTGAACATGGTCCGAGGCGCCTTCCCGCCGCGAACACAAACAGCAAGGCCCGTTCCGAACGTTTCGTCCACGATTCACGCACATCACCGCTTCGAAAAATGCAGCTTTTGCGCAATGCGCATCCCCTGCGCACTTCATCCACGCCAGCGCGGGTCGTCCACGCCAGCGCGGGTCGTCCACGCCAGCGCGGGTCGTCCACGCCAGCGCGGGTCACCCACGCCAGCGCGGCACCCACGCCAGCGCGGGTCGTCCACGCCAGCGCGGGTTGTCCACGCCAGCGCGGGTCACCCACGCCAGCGCGGGTCGTCCACGCCAGCGCGTGCTACGCCACCGCGGCACGAGAGCATCATCCCAGCGCGTGGCGGAGGACGCGGCGCTTCACGATCTCGACGAGAACGAGGTACGTCGTCGTCGCGGCCACCAAGAAGACGAAGTACCCAAGGGGCAGGGGGACGAAGCCCAGAAGGGTGGCAAGTGGAGTGATGAAGGGAAGCGCGATCGCGATCGCGACAACCGATAGCGTCGTCGCGAGGAGTGCATGGCTTGGCCGACTTTGGAAAGGGCGGAGGCCCGTGCGGATGACGAAGATGACGAGCGTCTGCGTCGCGATCGACTCGACGAACCATCCCGTATGGAAGAGTGACGGCGCAGCGTGGAAGACCTTGAGGAGCACGTAGAAGGTCAACAGATCGTAGATCGAGCTCAATGGGCCGATCCAGAGCATGAAGCGGCGAATGAGGTCGACGTTCCAGCGGCGTGGCTTTCTCAGGAAAGAAGCGTCGACGTGATCGGATGGGATGGTCAGTTGGGCGATGTCGTAGAGGAAGTTGTTGAGGAGGATCTGCGTCGGAAGCATCGGCAAGAACGGAAGCAGCAACGACGCGAGCGCCATGCTGAACATGTTTCCGAAGTTCGAGCTGGTGCCCATCAGCACGTATTTCATGACGTTGCCGAAGGCGCGGCGGCCCTCGAGCACGCCGTCGAGAAGGGCGCCGAGGCTTGGCTCGAGGAGAATGATCTGAGCGGCTTCCTTCGCGACGTCGACGGCGCTCGCGACCGAGATGCCAACGTCCGCTGCGTGGAGGGAAGGCGCGTCGTTGATGCCGTCGCCGAGGAAGCCGACGACGTGGCCGCGTCCTTTCAACGCACGGAGCACGCGGTTCTTCTGCGCTGGCGAGACGCGCGCGAAGACATGCACGTGCTCGGCGGAATGGGCGAGCGCAGGATCGCTCATCGCGTCGACGTCGCGCCCCGTCAGGATGTGCCGTGTCGAGATCCCGACTTCGTTGCAGACGTGCTCCGCGACGAGCTCGTTATCGCCCGTCAGCACCTTGACGTGAATGCCTTCCGCACGGAGCTTCGCGACGACCTCGCGTGCGTCGCTGCGCGGCGGGTCGACGAAGGCGAGAAAGCCGGCGAGCGTGAGGTCGTGCTCGTCCGCCTTCGAGTAGACAGGCAGGTGCGTTCCTCCGGCGTCGGTCGATGTGTCTACTGTTGCCGCGCTGGGAGAGCTTGGGGAGGGGTTGGGAGCCAGCTCGTCCTTGGAGGATGAGGTCGCGAGACCGAGCCGTTCCGATGCTCGACCTCCGACATCGATCGATTCCGATGCTCGACCTCCGACATCGATCGATTCCGATGCTCGACCTCCGACACCGATCGATTCCGATGCTCCACCTCCGACACCGATCGATCGATCGGCGGGCGTCGCGCGCTCATAGGCACCCATCGCGTCGTAAGGTGCGCCAGAGATCGCGACCCGCGGCGTTCCGGCGAGATCGCGCCAGGCGACCGCGAGGACGCGATGACCCGAGCGCGAGAGGTCGTCGAAGGTCTTCTTGCAGCGTGCGCGTGCGTCGTCGTCGAGGTCGTGCGTCGATCCACCGGCCTCGTACTTCGTCGCGATCGAGAGGACATGCTCTGGAGCGCCCTTCGTTACGAGCAGGATCTCTTCGCCGTGGTCGCGGGAAGCGACGATGCTCACCCGACGGCGCTCGAAGTCGAACGGGATCTCGTCGACCTTCTCGAAGCCGGAGATGTCGGGGTGATCGTGGACGAGGACGGCGGAGTCGAGCGGGTCGATGCGACGCGTCTTCGCCTTCGTGTCGGCCAGGTGATGCTCATCGCCTCCTTTTTCGAGGAGCGCGGTGTCGACGGGATTGTCGATGCCGCTCTCGAAGTAGCTGTTCAGCCATCCGTACACGAGAGGTCGTTCGGACGCTTCGCCGAGCGGATCGACGTGGTCGACCAGCGTCATCGTGCCGGTCGTCAGCGTCCCCGTCTTGTCACTACAGAGCACGTCCATGCTGCCGAAGCTCTGGATGGTGGCGAGGTCTTTCACGATGACCTTCGCCCGTGACATCCGAATGGCGCCGCGGGTGAGGGTCACCGTCGTGATCATCGGCAAGAACTCGGGTGTGAGGCCGACGGCCAGCGCGACCGCGAACATGAGCGACTCGAGTGGATCCCGACCGAGGAGAGTCGTGACGACGATCACGAAGAGGACGAGGAAGATGACCGTCTTCAAGATCAGCACGCCGAAGTGCGCGACGCCGCGCTCGAGCTCCGAAGGAGGCGGGCGTGTCGTGAGCGATTTGGCGATGCCGCCGAACGACGTGTGTGCGCCAGTGGCTGTGACGACGCCGACACCCGAGCCGCTCACGACGGAGGTGCCCATCAGGATGCGGCTCTCCGGCGACTTCTCCGCAGGCAGCGACTCACCCGTCAGCGCGGCCTCGTTGACGTGGAGATCGGTGGCGGACGTGAGCTCGACGTCGGCAGGTACCATGTCACCCGCGGTGACACGGACGACGTCGCCAGGAACGACGAGCCTGTTCTCGATCTCTTGCCATGCGCCGTCGCGCCGAACGGTCGCCGTCTGCGAGACGATCGCCTTGAGCCGCGCCGCAGCATGCTCGGAGCGACGTGTTTGAAACGTCTCGACCGCGATGCTCATCACGACGATCGCGAGGACGATGCTTGCGTTGACGACGTCACGCATCACCGCCGAGGCGATGCTCGCGAAGATCAAGATCGCGACGAGGGGGTTCGCGAACCGTCTCAGGATTTGTGTGAAGAATGCACGCGCTTCGGCCGGCACCGGCTCGTTCGGCCCGCTCTCGGCAAGTCGGCGCGCCGCTTCGCTCGAGGTGAGGCCGTCTTTGGGCGCCCCGTCGCGTGACGTTCCGCTCTTTGCAGCGCCACCCGCTCCAGCGAGCGCCGACCCGGAGCCGTCCGGCGCGAGGCGCGGCGTCGTCGGTGAGGGAGGCGTCGTGATCGTCCTTTCGCTGAGACGGCTCAAGGATCGCTCAAGGCTCGGTCGGAGACGTGGACGTCAGGGTCGCCCGACCGACGAGGCTGCCTCCGATGTCCATGCGTCCTTGAATACCGGCGAACACGAACGTGTTCAATCGAACATCGGTGATCGTCTCCGACGTGCGGGCGTTCTCCCAGAGGAACATGTTCATATCGGCGCCGATGACGGGGCCGAGCGCGAGCTCGGGCGAGACGCGGAAGTCTGCACCGACGCGTGCACGCGCCAGTTCGAAGCCATGTCGCAGCACGTTCGGTCCCGACGTCTTGTCTTCCCAGAGCATGCGGTAGCCAGTGCCGATCTCGAGCCATGGGTCGACGCGCATCTCTGGATTCAAGTGGTAGGCGAGCGCGATCGTGCTGGTGAGTCCGCGCGCACCAGCTCCGTTGGGCGCGAAGAGCTCCTGGTATTGGCCACCAAGACCAATCGAGAAGCGTTCATCGAGTCGCCAGTGGCCGGCGAGATCGAATCCCACTCCCGGCGTCGCAACCGAGGGGACCGAGGCGCCGCCACGGATCATTCCCAGGCCCTGCGTGTAGCCAGTCCCGAGCGTCAGCTCGAACGCATTCGTCGGCGCGGGGATGCGATCTCGAAGCCACGTTTGCGATTCGGACGGAGAGGTGACTTGTTGCGCACGCGCTTCCGTCGTCGTGGTGATCGCGATGCCAACAAGCGTGAGCGTGAGCAGTGAGGCGATGAGCTTTTTCATGACGAACCTCGTGGTGGAAGGGTGAGCGGGCAGGGCGGACAGAGCACCGTATGTGCCGTCTGGCATGCGGCTCGCGAGGCGCCCGTCGCGCTTCCTCCTGCGGCGTCACGCTGTCACGTTTGAAACTGCATGTAATTTGCACATCTCTGCCATCGCCCACCCACAACGTCCACGCGAGGTCATCCTCGACGACGCGCCGTCTTGCGCGTTGGAGCACCGTCACGATCGGGCGCGATCGACACGTGCAATGCAGGGTGTGCATCGAACGCGCACGCCTCGCGTGTCCTATGGAGCTCTTCGCTCGTCGAAAGCCCAAGAGCGATGGGCGTGGAGGCGACTGACCAACCGCGCACGAAGAGGTGACGCGTGGCACGTAGCTTGAACACGCCCGGCTCATGAACACCTACGAAGTCCACGTGAAGCAACTCCCTCCACAGGTGGTCGTCACCGAGCGCTGCCACACCACGCTCGCTGGCCTGGCGACGACGATGCACTCGACCCTCACGAAGGTCGCGACAGCGGTCAACCCTTCGGACGCAGCTCGAGGTGCTCCCTTCGCCGTCTACCACAACGAGCCGTTCACTCCGGATGACATCGATGTCGAGATGGGCCTGCCCATCACGTCCGTGGCGAAGGTCAACGAGACGACCGCCGTTCGCCGCCGCGAGCTCGACGGCGGTCCCGTCGCCTACACGATGCACGTCGGCCCCTACGCCAGCATCGGCGCAGCCTACGCCGCGCTCTTCTCCTGGCTCGAAGGCCATGGTCACAAGCGAACTGGCCCCGTGCGCGAGATCTACCTCGTCGGGCCCGGCCAAGGCGTCGAGCCCGCGCAGTACCGAACCGAAATCGAGGTCCCCATCGATTAGGCACCACAACGACCCACGCCAGCGCGGTCGACGTCTTTCTTTTTCACGATACAACGCGCAGCGCCTCGGCTCGTAAGCGCTTCCTCATCCCCCGCGTGGCGACCCGCGCCAGCGTGGCCAACCCACGCCAGCGTGGCCAACCCACGCCAGCGTGGCCGACGCGCCAGCGTGGCCAACCCACGCCAGCGTGGCCAACCCACGCCAGCGTGGCCGACGCGCCAGCGTGGCCAACCCACGCCAGCGTGGCCGACCCG
>JBGAFW010000071.1:0-52744 GCA_044227045.1 Labilithrix sp. | reverse complement strand
AGGGAAGGCGAGGGAGACGCACGAGCCAGGACACGGCCCTCCTTTAACATGTGCTGACGTCGGTGCCCGTGAAGATCTCTTCACGCTGCGATCGGCGCTTCCTTCGCGGCAAAAGGCCGATTAACAGCCAACCTCGCGATACCGCGCAGCACGGTAATCGTTGAATGGTTGAACCACTTCTTGCAAGGCCACTTTCTGAGGAAACGTCGAAGCAAAACGCCGCGCCCCAGCATCGTAGGCACTCGAGGGAATCCATCCCCACCTGCTTCGCGAAACGACCATGAACCAGCACTTCTCCGAGCCCACCCTCATCCCTTCTCCTGACTCCGTGCGCCAGCTCTCGCGTTCGTCGCGTCAAGCGGTGGCGCAGCTCGACACCACCCTCGCGTCGATCGACTTCGCGGGGATCGCAGCGGACTACGGGAAGTACAACGAGCTGTTTTGGCGCGAGACGCTCCTGCCGAAGGACGTCCTCTCGAAGGTGAAAGAGGAGGCCGATCTCGTGCGGCCGCGGATCGTGCGCAAGCGCGTCCCTGGGTACAAGAAGAGCGGGAGCGTCAACTACTACGACTTGCTGGAGCAGGCGCCGAGCATCCTCGCGCTCTACAAGAACCCGGCGCTCATCACGATGTTGTCGCAGCTCGCCGGCGCGCCGCTCTTGCCGTGCCCCGACGACGACCCGCACGCCGCGGCGATCTATTACTACACCGAGGACGGTGACGGGATCGGCTGGCACTACGACTCCTCGCACTACGCGGGCGAGCGCTACACCGTCCTGATCGGCCTCGTGAACAGGACGAGCCGCGCGCAGCTCATCTGCCAGCCCTACCGGAAGATCAACGGACCGGAGCTCGAGCTTCGCCTCTCGACGAACCCTGGCATGTTCATCTTCTTCAACGGCAACAAGATCTACCACTCGGTGTCACCGATCGGCCCCGACGAGGAGCGCATCGTCCTCACGCTCGAGTACGTGACGAACCCGCACATGACGCCGGTGCGCCGCTTCATCTCGAACATGAAAGACGCGATGACGTACTTCGGCTTCAGCAGCCTGCTGAAGAAGCGCCGACGCGTCGCGACCTAGATCTGGCCGGCGTCGGCGTGATCGCGTTGGCGTGATCGCAACAATCCCTCGAGGAGGGGACGGTACGAGTCGAGCGATGGGCCGCTCCAGTGAGCGTCTTTCGCTTGCTCGTCCCATCCGCGGAGACGGAGCGCGTCCTTGAAGCCAGGCTCGGCCTCGAACGCGGTCGCTTCCTCTTCGCTCATCGGTCCACCCTGGAACGCGAGCGTGCCCGTGCTCGCCTCGGAGAGCTTGGCGCCGTACGCAGGCCGGCGCAGCACGAGGTAGCGCTTCGCGCGCACGTGATCTTCGATCGGGCGCGCGACGTCCTCACCGAACCCGGCGCGGCGGACGAAGTCGGCGCCGATCTTCTCGTGATGGAGCGTGCCGAGCGTGGCCATCTGCGGCGCGGTTCGATCGCAGAGATGACCGACGTCATGGAGGAGCGCGGCAGCGATGAGCGCAGGAGACGCGTGCGCGCGGGCGGCGAGGTCGGCGGCCATGAGCGCGTGAACGAGCTGCGAGACGGGCTCACCGATATAGGCCTCATCGACGGATCGGCTGAGGAGCGCGACGATCTCGTCGAGTGAAACGGCGGGCAACGCGTCTTCTGGCTTGGCGGCGGTCTCATGCATCGGTCGCTCGGGTGGGCCGGTGAAGCTTCCGGCCTCCCACTCGAGCGTAGGTCGCGTGGTTGAAATGTCGAGAAGGCTCTTGGCTAAGCGCGTCACATCCGAAACACTTGGTCTTCTCTGGGGAAACGCTCAGACCCTCGATGGCCCTAACGCAAAAACCGCGAGACTTGGTCGGGATGCTGCCGACGCTCTCGGAGGACGAGCTCGCGCGCACGCTCGAGATGTCGCCCGAGAGCATCGCGGATCTCGCGCGGACGATCGCGCAGCACAACCCGAGCTCGACGATCGAGCCCTCGCACTTTCGATCGGACGCGCTCGGCAAGCAGGCGCTCGAGGACCTCGGGCAGGATCGGGAGACGCGCGGCATCGTCGGCGGCCTCTCCTTCGGCGCGACGATCGGCGAAGGCGGGATGGGCATCGTGCGCACGGCGATGCAGAAGTCGCTCGGACGCAAGGTCGCCGTCAAGACGCTCAGGCCGCAGATCAAGACCACCGATCAAGCGACGCTTCGACTGCTCCGTGAGGCGTGGGTGACGGGCTCGCTCGAGCACCCGAATATCGTCCCCGTCTACGACCTCGGGCTCGGCGATGACGGCACGCCGATCATCGTCCTGAAGCACATCGAGGGAAAGCCGTGGTCGGAGCTCCTCACCGACGTGGACGCGATGAAGGAGCTCTTCGGCGCCGAAGAGCTGCTCGAGCAAAACCTCCGCATCCTCGTGCAGCTCTGCAACGCAGTGAGCCTCGCGCATTCACGCGGCGTCATTCATCGGGACCTCAAGCCAGAGAACGTGATGATTGGTCGCTTCGGCGAGGTGTACCTCGTCGATTGGGGGATCGCCGTCAGCTTGATCGACGATCCGACGGGGCGGTTGCCGCTCGCGTCGCAGTCCACCGAGATGGCCGGCACGCCTTCGTACATGGCGCCCGAGATGCTCGGCGCGATGGGCAAGCTGTCGGAGCAGACCGACGTGTACCTGCTCGGCGCGATCCTCTACGAGATCCTCACCGGACAGCCGCCGCATCACGGTGAGAACTTTCGCCAGATCGTCGCGTCGATCCTCCTCTCTCAGTTCAAGTATCCAGAGTCGACGCCGAAGGAGCTCGCCGAGATCGCGTCGAAGGCGATGAGCCGCGCGGCCGAGCATCGCCACGGCTCCGCCGAAGAGCTGCGGCAGCGGCTCGAGTGGTACCTCCGGCATCGAGGCTCGCTCGCCCTCTCCGCCGCCGCGACGAAGCGCGTCGTCGAGATGCGCGAGGTGCTCGCGAACGAGTCCGAGGCCCTCGAGCTCGATGAGGTGCGTGATCGCGTGCACCATCTCTTCGCCGAAGCGCGCTTTGGTTTCCGGCAAGCGCTTCGCGCGTCCGGCGACAACGACGTCGCGCAGCGCGGCCTTCGTGAGGTGACCGAGATCGTCGTCGCGTTCGAGCTCGACGCCGGCATGCCCGAGGCAGCGGCCGCTGCCCTCGCCGAGCTCGAACAGCCGCCGGCGGATCTCTCGAAGCGCGTGGCCGCCGCGATGAAGGTCCGCGAGGAGGAGAAGCGGCGCGTCGCGGAGCTCGAGCGGCTCAACGCGCAGCTCGATCCGCTCACGGGGCGAAGAACGCGCGTCGCGGCCGCGCTGATGCTCGGCCTCGTGTGGACGATCTTTCCCGAGATCTGCGGGTGGCTCTATCGTCGCTCGGCGGGCTTTCCCTACTGGTGGATCTACGCCGCGTCGGGCGGCGTGGTCACCGTCGCGGTCGCGATCGGGATCTGGGGACGCGAGTCGCTCACGAAGACGCTCGTCAACCGGCGCATCATCGCGCTCGCGATGTTCGTGTTCGCCACGCAGTTGATGCTCCAGCTCTCGGGTCGTCTGCTCGGGATGTCGTACGCGATGCTCTGGGTGCTCCACATCTATTGCTGGTTCATCGCGGTCGCCGTGCTCACGATCTTCATCGATCGCCGCTTCTGGCCATCGGGGACGATGTTCTTCGCGATGTTCCTCTTGTGCATGCTGATGCCTCAGCACGTGTGGCACTTCATGTCCGTGAGCAACCTCGTGCTGCTCGTGAACTTCGTCGTCGCGTGGAGTCGACCCGAAGAAGACGGAGGATTTTTCATGGACCGCATGCGCGTGCGGATGGAGCAGCGACACCGCCGCTGGCGACGAAAGCCGCCTGCGTCGATGTAGGCAGCGTCACGACCGCCGTCGATCTCTCGTGAATTCAGCCTCCAAATGCGCTCGGCAGTGCATTTCAGGATGATGTCACGACTAAGTCTCGACAGACGCAGTAAGCGAGCGGGGAGGGGGTGATCGAGGGCATGATTCCGCCCGAGAGAGGACCTGCCATGCTCACGACCACACTCAAGTCTGCGATCGCCCTTCCGGTCTCGCTCGCGCTTCTCGTGGCTGCATGCAGCTCGAGCGGCGATCGATCGGGATTCACCACCACGCCGGCACCCAACGAACCCGGCGCTGGCGCGAGCAGCGGAGCGAGCGGCGCGCCGAGCGGGAGCCTCGGCTCGAGCGGCGGATCGCCCGGCGGTGATGTCCCCGGCGAGACGTGCGCAGCGGAGAACGTGAAGGCCAATCGCGCCGAGGTCGACATCATCGTCGTCATCGACACGTCGGGCAGCATGGATGAGGAGACGAAGCAGGTTCAGCAGAACATCAACAGCTTCGCGCAGTCGATCGGGCAGAGCGGCCTCGACTACAACGTGATCATGATCGCGGCGAAGCCGCAGAAGGTCTTTCCGCTCCCTGGCTTTCCTCCGCTCCCCGGCATCTGCGTGCCTGCTCCGCTCGCCGGCGCGGACTGCGCGGACAACCCGCCGAAGTTTCATCACCTGAACACGGACGTCGAGAGCACCGACTCGCTCCAGATCATCCTCGACAAGTACGCGCAGTACGAGCCGTGGCTTCGGCCCACCGCCTACAAGGTCTTCATCGAGGTCACAGACGACAACTCGGCGCTCGCGTACGACGCGTTCGACACGCAGCTGCTCGCGAAGAGCAGCGCGCAGTTCGGTGACGCGACGAAGAGGCGCTACATCTTCAACTCGATCTGCGGATGGAAGAAGGGCACCCCCATCCTGTCGGCCGAGCAGTGCGGGACCGCGGTCAACACGGGCGATCAGTACCAGCACCTCAGCCAGCTCACCGGCGGCGTCATCGACGCGGTCTGCGAGGCGAGCTACGCGAGCGTGTTCGACAACATCGCGAAGGGCCTCGTGACGAAGCTCGGCTGCGCGTTCGCGTTCCCGACCGCGACGACGAGCGGCAAGCAGACCGATCCGTCCACCGTCGTCGTCACGTACACGCCGGGCAACGGCGGCGCGGCCAAGCCGCTCACGCAGGTCACCGACGCCAGCAAGTGCGGCGCGAACCCAGACGGCTGGTATTACGACAACGCGGCGAACCCGACGAAGATCCTGTTCTGCCCGACGACGTGCTCGGGACCCGGCGCCGACACGGCCGGCAAGCTCGACATCGTCGTCGGCTGCAAGGCTCCGCTTCCGAAGTGAGCGCGGCGACTATTTGCAGGAGACGTTCGCGACGAACGTCGAGGACGGCGAGCTGAGGAACGTCGTCACGTCACGGGTGGTGCCTGCGGGCACGTCCACCGTTTGCTTCTCGGGGTTCACGTCGGTGAAGACGGTGCACGCGACGTTGCGGGTGCAGCCGTTCTTGATGCTGACGATGTGGCTGTAGCCGTACGGCACGTAGCGCGACTCGGTGGCGACTTGAACGCATGCGGGGACCGCGCGCGTGCCGCCGCCACCGGCGCCGCCGTCGCTTCCCTCTGCGCGTGAGGCCGCGGCGCCGAAGAGCACGACGCCCACAAAAGAGATCGAGAGCATCTTTGCTGCGGTCATGCGTGCATCCTCACCCTCAACATGCGGCGCTCCCTCTTCAAAGCAATGCTGCGACTTCGCCGCAGCGACCGTGACGCCCATCCTCGCGCCAAACCCGCGCAGAGGACCAATCGAGCGGATTTTTCATCTCGTCCATGGAATCCACTCCTACACGGGCACACCGACCGAGGCGTGAGACGCTGCCGGGACGACGCATAGGAACATCTTTGTACCAAAACCTTTCGCGTCCGAAAGACCTCGACGGTCAGCGGAACGGAGGAGAGGGATGATGTGGCAACACCGGATCGGCGCGCTCGCCAGCGCGATGGTGATCACGACCGCGCTCGGTTGTGGAAGTGAAGCGGGCACAGGCGACCCGTCGCCCACCAGCGACACGGGTACGAGTGGCGGCGCGTCCAAGCCGGCGCCTCCTCCGTTCGATCCGGATTTCGGCGCCTCGTCGTCCGGGGGCCAAGCACCGGCAAAGCTCGGCGCGCCGTATCCGATCGTCCTCATGCACGGGATGGCGGGCTTCGGGAAGCTAGAGGTCGGACCCATCGAGGTCACCTACTTCAAGGGCGTCGTCGAAGATCTCGCGAAGCACGGCGAGGCGGTCTACGTCACGCTCGCTCCTCCTTATGCAACGAGCGAGGTCCGCGCGCAGGCCGTCGCCAAGCAGATCGACGACATCCTCGCGCGCACCGGCAAGGCGAAGGTCAACCTCGTCGGGCACTCGCAAGGAGGGCTCGACGCGCGCGTCCTCGCCAGCCCGAACGGCCTTGGCTACGGCGACCGCATCGCGTCGGTCACGACCGTCGCGACGCCTCACCGCGGGAGCAAGGTCGCGGACGCGGTGCTCGGCATCGTCGACAACCTCCCCGCCAAGACCGTCGACGACCTCACCGGATCGATCCTGAAGCTCCTCGAGAAGACGGCGTACGAGCTGCAGACCGACCCAGCGCTGCGCGATCAGGTGAAGCTCCTCAGCGAGAAGTACATGAAGGAGGTCTTCAACCCGAAGTACAACGACGATCCGAACGTGGCCTACAAGAGCTACGCCGGTCGCTCCAATCTCCGTACCGGCATCGGCGCATGCGATGACGGCGTGTATGCAAACGAGCCGACGAAGCTCGACGCGATCCAGGGGATGCTCTTCGGCACCGCTGTGTTCCTCGAAGAAGGCCAGCTCAAGGTGAACGACGGCCTCGTCACGGTCGAGAGCGCGAAGTGGGGCGTCTTTCAGAAGTGTGTGCCGGCCGATCACTTGAAGGAGGTCGGCCAGCTCGGACCCGAGGCCGCCTCGTTCGACCACATCGCGCTCTTCCGGGACATCGTGCTCCGGGTTCGTCAAGACGGGTTCTGATCCGTCAGCTTTTCGAGACGACCGTCAGCGCGACGCTGACACTGAGCGGCTTGGCGCCGGCGGACTATACTCGCCGCCACCATGCGAACGGACATCGTCGCGGCGGGGATCGTGATCGAAGACGGAAGGGTGCTGCTCTCTCGGCGGAAGAAGGGCTCGCACCTCGCCGGCCTCTGGGAGTTCCCCGGTGGAAAAGCGGAGGCAGGAGAAGACCCGCGCGCCGCGCTCCGGCGGGAGCTCGAGGAAGAGCTCGGGATCCTGACCCACGTGGGAGACATCGTCGACGTCACCTTCCATCGTTACGAGGAGGCCGACAAGGCGGTGCTCCTCCTCTTCTTCCTCGCCGTACGTGAGGAGGGATCGCCCGAGCCGACCGCCATCGACGTCGCCGAGGTGAGGTGGGCGGACGTATCCGCGCTCGACCCGGCCGAGTTTCCGCCGGCCGACGTGGCGATCCTCTCGAAGGTGAAGGTGCTCCTTCACCCCGCCGACCGGCCGCGCGACCAGCGACGCGACCACTGAACGGGCCGGCCCATCGACGATGGAACGGAGCGTGCTCTCATCCCGGACGTGACGGCCATCTCGAGTCCCATCCTTCCGGGAGAAATCCTCGCGAAGAAGTACCGCGTCGAGCGAATCCTCGGCCAGGGAGGCATGGGCGTCGTCGTCCTCGCACGTCACCTCGAGATCGATCAGCCCGTCGCCATCAAGTTCCTCGTCGGGGACGCGCCGCCGAACGCGCTCGAGCGCTTCATGCGCGAGGCGAAGGCGGCCGCGCTCGTGAAGAGCGAGCACGTGTGCCGGGTGTACGACTTCGGTCGCCTCGAAACGGGCGAGCCGTACATCGTGATGGAATACCTCGAGGGGACGGACCTTTGCGACAAGATCACGACCGACGGCCCGCAGCCGGTGCAGGCCGCCGTGGGCTGGATTGTCGAGGCATGTGACGCGCTCTCGAGCGCTCATGCGCAGGGGATCGTGCATCGCGATCTCAAGCCCGCGAACCTCTTTCTCCAAGAGAGCCCCGACGGAACGGGCGCGACGACGCTCAAGGTCGTCGATTTTGGTATCTCGAAGCTGCCGACGCAGGGCGCCCTGACGAGCACGGCCGTCATGATGGGCTCGCCGTTTTACATGTCTCCGGAGCAGCTCGAGTCGTCGCGCGACGTCGACGGGCGCTCCGATATTTGGAGCCTCGGCATCGTCTTGTACGAGCTCCTCACGGGCTCGCCGCCATTCAACGCGGACTCGCTCGTGCAGCTCGCCGTCCAAGCCCGCGAGCGCGAGCCGGAGCGGCCGACGAAGCTTCGTCCCGACCTCCCGCCGGCGCTCGAGGCCGTGATCTTGAAATGCCTCGCGAAGCGCCCCGAGGATCGCTACTCGAACGTGAACGCGATCGTCGTCGATCTCGCGCCGTTCGCGCCCCCGGAGGTCGGCGCGCTCGTGAGCAAGCTCGCGCGCCGCGCGTCGGACAGCAAGCGACGAGAATCCAGCGGAAAACTAGGCGATTCGTCGCCTCAGTCGCCGCGTGCGCACACGGTGGACGGACGCGAGGCGATCGGCCTGTCGAAGACGACGCCGTCGGACGCCGCCATCCCGCTCGCCGCGCGCAAAGACGGCCAGCAGAACACGCCAGATCCTTCGAGCGGACCTGCTCCCTACAGCGCGCCGCGCGGCGCCGAGCTCGCCGGAGGCCGAACGTTCGCGCCCGTTCAGACGAAGAGCGACGCGCATCCCGACGCGAAGAAGCGAACGCGCTCGCTTCGGATCGCGTTTGCGGCGGTGATCGCGCTCGGCGCCATCGGTGTCGCGGGGATCGCCGCGTCGACCTCGCATCGTCGCGGAGCGGCCCAGCAGACGGAGACGACGTCGTCTTCGGTCGGCCACGGGCTCATCGTGAGCGCGAGCGAGTCAACGCCGGTGCCTGCCGTTCCGTCGAGCGCGCCCGTGACGTTATTGACGCCGCTGACGTCGTCGTCGACGTCGGCCACCGCGTCTTCGTCGGCGACGCCAAACGTCATTTCGACTGGGAAAATAAGGTCGATCCACACGTCCCGGCCGCCAGCGTCGACCACGGCCGCGGAGCCTCCTTCCTCCGCGCCGCCGGCGCCCACGCCGACGACGTCGGGACGGAAGAAGCGCGAGCTCGATCGCGACTACCAGACCGATCCGAAGTAACGGATCGATTCTTCGACGACGCGCGCGCTCGGGACCTGGTTTCCCACGTCGTTCGCGCTCGCGCTGACGTGAGCATGGAGCATGCAGGAGCCTTCGTAACCCGTGTCGCCGCCCTCTGATCACACGCTGCCGCCGCCCGTACCGTCCCCCGAGCTCGCTCGCGCCTTCGGGCTTCATGTTTGGGATGGACGGCTTCGCCTTCGATGGACCGACACGCGCGGTCTGCGCACCGTCGACATCGATCGCACGACCGTCTTCGGATCGTCGGAGAACGTGGATGTCGTCGTCGCGAATCCCACGGTTTCCCGTGTCCACGCGGAGATCGAGCTCGATAGCCACGGCGCGTGGGTCCGCGATCTCGGTAGCAGCAACGGTACGTTCGTCGACCGCGTCGAGGTGAAGGCCGCGCGCATCCAGGTCGGGCAGACGCTTCGCCTTGGATCTGCCGAGCTGCACGTCGAGTCGACGGGCCTGCGCGCGCCCCGTTCGGACACCGTGGAGCTCTGGCCGGAGGGTCGATTTGGCCCGCTCGTCGGGCAGAGCGACGCGATGCGCGAGCTGTTCGCGACGCTCGCGCGCGTCGCGGCGACCGACATCCCGGTGTTCATCCGCGGCGAGACGGGCTCGGGAAAAGAGCTCGTCGCGAGGGCCGTGCACGAGGCGTCGCCTCGCTGCAAAGGGCCGTACATCGTCGTCGACTGCGCGGCGCTCGCGGAGAACTTGCTGGAGAGCGAGCTCTTCGGCCACGCCCGCGGCGCCTTCACCGGCGCGACCTCGCATCGTGACGGCGCGATCGAGGCGGCGCATGGAGGCACCGTATTCCTCGACGAAATCGGCGAGCTGCCGCTCGAGATGCAGCCGAAGCTCCTCCGCGTGCTCGAGCAGCGAACGGTGCGTCGTGTCGGTGAGTCGGAGCATCGCCCGGTCGACGTCCGCTTCATCGCCGCGACCCACCGCGATCTCGTCGACTTCGTGGCGCGCGGCTGGTTCCGCGAAGACCTGTATTTCCGGCTCGCCGTGCTCCCGGTGCGCGTCCCGCCGCTGCGCGAGCGCATGGACGATCTCGAGCCGCTCGTACGCCATTTCTTGGGGCCTGCCGCGGCCACGCTCATCACGCCGGCGTTCTTGAGCGAGCTCAGCGCGCGGACGTGGCGGGGAAATATCCGCGAGCTTCGCAACGTGCTCGATCGCGTTCGTGCGCTTGGTGTGGAGCGTGCACTTTCACGCGACGACCGTGAAGAAGGATCGCTTTGGGGACCCGAGCCGCGAACGAAGCCAGGCCGGGCGTCGCCGCCGCCGCTCGGGCCTCGATCCGATGGGGGCTTCTCCGCCAATCCCCGATCGCTCTCGGGGTTCGTCTCCGTCCACGAGGAGCTTCCACCGAGCGCGTCGCAGAGCCCGTCCAGCCAAGGGGCTTCGCAAGCCCTCGTGCACGTCGAGCCTGGCTCGCCCGTGCTCATCCCGTCGACCATGCTCGACCTCGCGCACCGCGAATTTCGCGAGCGATGGGCCGATATTGGCGAGCGCGTGTACCTCGAGCGAAAGCTCGCCAAGCACGCGGGCAACGTGTCGAAGGTCTCACGCGAGATCGAGCTCGCCCGAACCTACACCCACAAATTGATCAAAAAACACGGGCTCTAGTCCCCTGTTTCCAGAGATTCGACCCAGCATGAGATCGCGTAGCCACCGATCCAGAGCCCTCGTGTGCGCGTGCGTCGCGAGCCTCACGCTCGCGAATTCGCCGGCGCGCGCCGAGTGCGATGCGCGGCCGGAGGCGAGCACGTGCCTGACGAGCGACGCGATGTGGCCCACGCCGGGCCCGCAACGCTTCGCGTTTCTCCCCGCCACCGAGGTCTCGGCGCCCGGTAAATTCAGCGTCGCGCTCGTCTCGACCTACCAGAGCCTGATACCAAAGAGCCCGATCGTCTTGCGCGTCCCGACGCCGGGTCCGAGCGGCACGGAGGCGCCCGCGATCGACGACCAGGTCGGCACGACGCTCGTGACGTCGTTCGGGATCGTCGATCGGACCGAGCTCTACATCGCGATCCCCGGGACGCTCTACCAGACCGGCGGCGGCAGCAACGCCGTCTCGGGTCGCGCCGCGCCGTCGACCTCGAGCCTTCGCGATCCGCGTCTCGGCGGCGCCTTCGCGCTCGTCCCGCGCAGCTCACCTTCGCGGCTCTTCGCGCTCACCGCGTACGGCGACGTCCAGGTGCCGACCGGATCGACTACGGATTTTGCCGGAGAAAAGGGCTTCGTCTTCTCCCCGACGATCGCCGCAGACGTGCGCTTCGCCGGCCGCGTCACGATCGCGACTGGCGTTGGCGCTCGCCTCCGCCCCGTGAGCCAGTCGTTCTTCGGCGAGCGCCAGGGGACGCAGGTCCTGTTCGGCCTCGGCGGTACGGTCGACATCCTCGCGCCCGAGGTCCTGTCGATCGGCGTCGAGGCGCGTCCCATCTTCGGGATCGACGCGCGATCGGACGTCGAGCAGGATCGCTTTGGCCTCTCGACCTCCTCGTCGCGATCGCTCTTCGGCGGCGAGTGGCTCGCCTCGGTTCACACGTCGTTTCATGGCTTCTCGATCCTCGCCGGAGGCGGCGGGACCTTGCCTTCGAGACAGGCCTCATCGGGATTGGCCGGATGCGCTTCGTGCTCGGCGTGGCGTACACGGGCGGGTCGTCGGCCGCGCCCACGCCGGCGGCGAGCGAGGTGGCCGAAGCGAAGCCGCCGCCGCCCGCCTGCCGCAGCCGACCCTACGCCGCCGCCCGCGCCGAAGCCGAAGCCGGTGCCGATGGTGATCGTCCCGCCGCCTACGCCGCCTCCAGGAGGCTGCATCACGACGTGCCGCGCGGACGTCCCGCTCGCCTCGAGCCAGGAAGAGACGGCGCTCGCGTCGAAGGTCACCCCGTGCTGAACGAGCTTCGTGCGTGCCTCAGCCGCGTCGGCGGAGAGCGCATTCGTCCGGTCATCATCGTGCGCTTCGTCGACGGTGGAGCGATGTCCGACTTTCGCCTCGATCTTGGCGGTTACGAGGACCTCTCGTGCGCAAAAGACGCTCGCAAGAGCGTGCCGCCGATGAGCGTCTCGACCGGGCGAGCCACGTCGCTGCGCTGCGAGCTCCCGCTGCCAGTGACGGTTCCCGCGCGAGTGTCTCGTCCGCGCTGACCAGTGTCTCCTCGGAGGCCACAGTATGTGGCGTGGCCTTTGTTGCCGGTGCGGCCACAGAAAGCGCGCCGAGCTTCGAAAGACAACAGGTGTCGCCCGGCACGTGTCAGCGGCTCGAAGACAGTCGCCGTGCAGGACAACGGCGGGTCTGCCGGTGGGACAAACTCCTCACGAACGCTTTCCACGGGTTACCGAGATGGGCTCGGCAGCGATCTCCCAACGAAAGTAGGCATCCACATTGCTCAACACGATCGCATGAACCGAATCCTCGCTGCCGCTCTCGTCGCCATCGCCGCCACCACGACCGTCGCTTGCGCCTCGAGTGAGCCGGAGCAACAGGATGGGCTCACGCTTCGCCAGAAGAAGATGTCCGAGGCCGAGGCGCAGAAGCTTTTGAGCGACATGGAGCAGGCAGGGCCCGTCTGTCGTCGCGCCGTGTCCGACTGCAGCTACTCGACAGCGGACGCCGACGGCATGGTCGTCTTCGAGGCGCTCGTCACGTGCGAGCCGAACGGTGCCTGCCCGCTCCTCCAAGCGGCGTCGGGGTGACGTTTTGAACGATACGAGCTCGCGACAAGGCAGAAGCGACATGAGCACGAGCGCGGTTCCAACCGAGCTCGTGCTCGCCGTATTTGTCTTCTCCGCGCTGACAACAAAGCGCGTGTCGCGACGAGAACGTCAGCTCGAAGCAGACAGCCCAGCGGCCACGTCAACGAAGTCGCCAGGGTAGACAAAACGCATCAACAACGATTCGAGCTACTTGGAAGTTGATGTCTCGAACACGCAAAACGGCACCAGCGTTGCACTACTCCCAACCGAACCGCCCCTCAAAGAAGGAAACACCACCATGCGCCGTTTGTCTGCCGTCCTCGCCGTGACCCTCCTCGCTCTCCCCGTCGTCGCCTGCGCCGCGTCCACGCCCGATCAGAACGAGGGCCTCACCGTACAAGACGCGTATGACGCAGGCCGAGGCGCAAAAGCTCATTGACGACATGAACCAGGCGGGCCCCGTGTGCCGCCGCTCCGTTCCGGATTGCTCCTACAGCGAGCGCCGACGCCGACGGCATCGTCGTGTTCGAGGCGCTCATCAATTGCGATAGCGAAGGCGGCTGCAGCCTTCTTCAAGGCGGGTAGCGGCTGCCCGATGAGTCGTGGAGTGGGCGTAGAGGTTCGAGAAACAAAGAGCTGACAGGCAAAGCAAGAACGAAAGAGCGTCACGCCTACGAGGCTGACGTGAGTCGTGGAGTGGGCATTCGTGAATCAGACACACAAAGAGCTGACAGCGCGCCGGCGCAGAAAGAGCGTCACCAGAATACGAGGCTGACGCTCTTTGCATTTGTGCAATGGGGTGTGCATTCGTGAATCAGCACACACACAGACTGCCGATGGAGGGTAGGGGTGAACCAAAATCAGCGGCGCCGGCGCAGAACGCGAGAGAAGCACGGCGACCAGAATCGCGAATAAAGCGCTTGAGATCGAGCGACGGCGCAAACGCGCAGGTGGCGATCGACGCCGTGGACGGATAACGCGCTTGCCAGGGATCGAGCGCAAGAGGCATCGAACGACGGGGCGCGCGATCGAACGCCGCCGTCGAACGTGGCGACGACGCGGCGGAGAAGCCGTCGCCGTGATGGCGACGTCGAACGCCGCCGACCACATCCCGGGCGCGACGCGGCGAAGCCGGCTCGGCGGGATGGTCACGTCCCGCTGATCACGCGGAACGGAGGACGGAGAGGTTCACGTTGAAGCGATTGACGCGTCGAATCCGCGGGCGGGCTCGTTCGAGGCTCCACGAAGATGATCCAGCACCTCGAACACGGACGCGTCCGAATGGTCCGCATCCGCTTCGCGACGAGTTGACGGTGATCCAGCTCAGCTCGAACACCGGAAGCGCGACCGAATGGGGTTTCGACGAAGCGCGGGGCGATCCTCGATGAACACCCGCTTGGAGGCCGTTCTCACTCTCTTGCGTGAGCGGGATCGACTCCGACGAAGCGCGGGGTCGATGAACGGCGTGGATGAACACCCGCTCGGGGGCCGTGCTGACTCTTGCGTGAGCGTGGATCGGGGTCGTCGACGAACAGAAGGTCGCCTGCGGCGGAGATTCGACCCAGCATGAGATCGCGTAGCCACCGATCCAGAGCCCTCGTGTGCGCGTGCGTCGCGAGCCTCACGCTCGCGAATTCGCCGGCGCGCGCCGAGTGCGATGCGCGGCCGGAGGCGAGCACGTGCCTGACGAGCGACGCGATGTGGCCCACGCCGGGCCCGCAACGCTTCGCGTTTCTCCCCGCCACCGAGGTCTCGGCGCCCGGTAAATTCAGCGTCGCGCTCGTCTCGACCTACCAGAAGAGCCCGATCGTCTTGCGCGTCCCGACGCCGGGACCGAGCGGCACGGAGGCGCCCGCGATCGACGACCAGGTCGGCACGACGCTCGTGACGTCCTTCGGGATCGTCGATCGGACCGAGCTCTACATCGCGATCCCCGGGACGCTCTACCAGACCGGCGGCGGCAGCAACGCCGTCTCGGGTCGCGCCGCGCCGTCGACCTCGAGCCTTCGCGATCCCCGTCTCGGCGGCGCCTTCGCGCTCGTCCCGCGCAGCTCACCTTCGCGGCTCTTCGCGCTCACCGCGTACGGCGACGTCCAGGTGCCGACCGGATCGACTACGGATTTTGCCGGAGAAAAGGGCTTCGTCTTCTCCCCGACGATCGCCGCAGACGTGCGCTTCGCCGGCCGCGTCACGATCGCGACTGGCGCTGGCGCTCGCCTCCGCCCCGTGAGCCAGTCGTTCTTCGGCGAGCGCCAGGGGACGCAGGTCCTGTTCGGCCTCGGCGGTACGGTCGACATCCTCGCGCCCGAGGTCCTGTCGATCGGCGTCGAGGCGCGTCCCATCTTCGGGATCGACGCGCGATCGGACGTCGAGCAGGATCGCTTTGGCCTCTCGACCTCCTCGTCGCGATCGCTCTTCGGCGGCGAGTGGCTCGCCTCGGTTCACACGTCGTTTCATGGCTTCTCGATCCTCGCCGGAGGCGGCGGGACCTTGCCTTTCGAGACAGGCCTCATCGGGATTGGCCGGATGCGCTTCGTGCTCGGCGTGGCGTACACGGGCGGAGCGTCGGCCGCGCCTGCGCCGGCGGCGAGCGAGGTGGCTGAAGCGAAGCCGCCGCCGCCCGCTGCGCCGCAGCCGGACCCTACGCCGCCGCCCGCGCCGAAGCCGAAGCCGGTGCCGATGGTGATCGTCCCGCCGCCTACGCCGCCTCCAGGAGGCTGCATCACGACGTGCCGCGCGGACGTCCCGCTCGCCTCGAGCCAGGAAGAGACGGCGCTCGCGTCGAAGGTCACCCCCGTGCTGAACGAGCTTCGTGCGTGCCTCAGCCGCGTCGGCGGAGAGCGCATTCGTCCGGTCATCATCGTGCGCTTCGTCGACGGTGGAGCGATGTCCGACTTTCGCCTCGATCTTGGCGGTTACGAGGACCTCTCGTGCGCAAAAGACGCTCGCAAGAGCGTGCCGCCGATGAGCGTCTCGACCGGGCGAGCCACGTCGCTGCGCTGCGAGCTCCGCTGCCAGTGACGGTTCCCGCGCGAGTGTCTCGTCCGCGCTGACCAGTGTCTCCTCGGAGGCCACAGTATGTGGCGTGGCCTTTGTTGCCGGTGCGGCCACAGAAAGCGCGCCGAGCTTCGAAAGACAACAGGTGTCGCCCGGCACGTGTCAGCGGCTCGAAGACAGTCGCCGTGCAGGACAACGGCGGGTCTGCCGGTGGGACAAACTCCTCACGAACGCTTTCCACGGGTTACCGAGATGGGCTCGGCAGCGGATCTCCCAACGAAAGTAGGCATCCACATTGCTCAACACGATCGCATGAACCGAATCCTCGCTGCCGCTCTCGTCGCCATCGCCGCCACCACGACCGTCGCTTGCGCCTCGAGTGAGCCGGAGCAACAGGATGGGCTCACGCTTCGCCAGAAGAAGATGTCCGAGGCCGAGGCGCAGAAGCTTTTGAGCGACATGGAGCAGGCAGGGCCCGTCTGTCGTCGCGCCGTGTCCGACTGCAGCTACTCGACAGCGGACGCCGACGGCATGGTCGTCTTCGAGGCGCTCGTCACGTGCGAGCCGAACGGTGCCTGCCCGCTCCTCCAAGCGGCGTCGGGGTGCACGGGCTTTTGAACGATACGAGCTCGCGACAAGGCAGAAGCGACATGAGCACGAGCGCGGTTCCAACCGAGCTCGTGCTCGCTGCATTTTGTCTTCTCCGCGCTGACAACAAAGCGCGTGTCGCGACGAGAACGTCAGCTCGAAGCAGACAGCCCAGCGGCCACGTCAACGAAGTCGCCAGGGTAGACAAAACGCATCAACAACGATTCGAGCTACTTGGAAGTTGATGTCTCGAACACGCAAAACGGCACCAGCGTTGCACTACTCCCAACCGAACCGCCCCCTCAAAAGAAGGAAACACCACCATGCGCCGTCTGTTCGCCGTCCTCGCCGTGACCCTCCTCGCTCTCCCCGTCGTCGCCTGCGCCGCGTCCACGCCCGATCAGAACGAGGGCCTCACCGTACGTAAGACGCGTATGACGCAGGCCGAGGCGCAAAAGCTCATTGACGACATGAACCAGGCGGGCCCCGTGTGCCGCCGCTCCGTTCCGGATTGCTCCTACAGCGAGCCTGACGCCGACGGCATCGTCGTGTTCGAGGCGCTCATCAATTGCGATAGCGAAGGCGGCTGCAGCCTTCTCAAGGCGGGTAGCGGCTGCCCGATGTGAGTCGTGGAGTGGGCGTAGAGGTTCGAGAAACAAAGAGCTGACAGGCAAAGCAAGAACGAAAGAGCGTCACGCCTTACGAGGCTGACGCTCTTTGCATGTGCGCCCAGCATGGGCACTGTCTTGCGGGTGCAAGTTCCGTCGAGAGGAGGTCATCCTGATCGAAGCGAACCGCAACTGCGAGAGGGCGACCGATCGTGGGAAGGAAGCGGGGAGCGAAACCGCGGGGCGACGAACAGAAATCGGGTACGAGGCGGAGTCGAGCGGAGCGAGCGGGCATGTGACCGCGAAGCTGCGATGACCAAGGCTCGACGACGTAAACCCGGCGCTCGTGCGGCGAAAGACAGTTGTTCTTACCTGGGGAGATCTCGCTTGACGCCTGAAAGGGCGACGTGGACCGGACGCCGGCACGGAGCGAGAAGTCAGCCGAAGCCGTAGTAGTGACCGCGAAGCCGAGCCGGGTTGCAGCCCTACTCTCGGAAGTCTCAGCGGCACGAAGGGCCGAACGGCGAGGAGAGCGAAACGGACGTGCATCTCGAGAGCGAAAGGCACCAGAAGTCCGGACAACAACCGGAGCTGCCGATGGAGGGTAGGGGTGAAGCCCCGAGAGGAAGTCGGAGCGGTGAAGCGCGATCGGCGGCGCACGAGGACGAGCGCTCAGGAAACGGCGACGAGAAGCTTCTGGAGCTCGTCGTCGAACGCAGCAACGTCGAAGCCGCACTTCGACGGGTGAAGAAGAACAAGGGCAGCCCCGGCATCGACGGGATGACGGTGGAAGAGCTGCCGGCGTACATGGCCAAGCATTGGTCGCATCTACGCGAGGAAATCCTCGCAGGACGCTACCAACCGCAGCCCGTGCGACGGCACTCGATTCCAAAGAAGGATGGCGGTGTCCGAGAGCTCGGGATCCCCACCGTCCTCGACCGGCTCATCCAGCAATGCATCTTGCATGTATTGCAGCCACGATTCGATCCGAGCTTCTCGCAGCACAGCTACGGCTTTCGGCCTGGAAAGAGCGCGCATGAGGCCGTGCGTGCCGCGCAGCGTTTCATCCAGGAAGGACGTCGTTGGGTGGTGGACGTCGACCTCGAAGCTTTCTTCGATCGCGTGAACCACGACGTGCTGATGGGCAGGCTCGCGAAGCGAGTCGCGGATCGTCGATTGCTGAGGCTCATCCGTCACTACCTCGACGCAGGCATCATGGCGCACGGGGTGGTGGTGGAACGGTACGAGGGGACGCCGCAAGGCGGTCCACTCTCACCGTTGCTCGCGAACGTGATCCTCGACGAAGTCGACAAGGAGCTGGAGAAACGTGGACACGCGTTTGCTCGCTACGCGGATGACTGCAACGTGTACGTGCGGTCGAAACGAGCAGGCGAACGGGTGATGGAGTCGCTTCGGCGCCTCTTCGCGAAGCTCCGGCTACACGTCAACGAGTCGAAGAGCGCGGTGGCGCGCCCGCACGACCGCACATTCCTCGGCTACAGTTTCTGGTACGCCAAGGGAAGTCAGGTTAAACGGCGCGTCGCACGCAAGGCCCTCATCGCGATGAAAGACCGCGTCCGCGACATCACGAAGCGGAACGGAGGACGGAGCATCACGGACGTTGTCAACGGGTTGCACAGTTATCTCGTGGGTTGGAAGAACTACTTCCGGCTCGCCGATACGCCGGGCGTCCTTGCTGACCTCGACAAGTGGATTCGTCATCGTCTACGCGCGATTCATCTCAAACAGTGGAAGCGGGGAACGACCATCTACCGCGAGCTCCGGAAACGAGGAATGTCCTCGACCGGTGCCGCAATGGTGGCCGCGAACAGCCGACGCTGGTGGAGGAACTCGGGCATGGCGATCAACATCGCCTTCCCCATCAACTACTTCGACAGTCTTGGTTTACCGAGGCTTGCTGCAACCTCAACTCGCTGAACCGCCGGATGCGGACCCGCACGTCCGGTGGTGTGGGAGGGAACTGACGGGGATTACCCGTCAGTCCCTACCCGATTTGTGCAATGGGGTGTGCATTCGTGAATCAGCACACACACAGACAACCAAAATCAGCGGCGCCGGCGCAGAACCGAGAGAAGCACGGCGACCAGAATCGCGAAGGCGCCAAAGCCTTTTTGAGAGGAGCTCGACGGCGCAAACGCGCAGGTGGCGCCCGACGCCGTGGACGGATAACGCGCTTGCCAGGGATCGAGCGCAAGAGGCATCACGACGGGGGCGGCGATCGACGCTCCGTCGAACGTGGCGACGACCGTGACGGAGAAGCCGTCGCCGTGGCGCGCGACGTCGAACGCCGCCGACCACATCCCGGGCGCGACGCGGCGGAGCCGGCTCGGCGGGATGGTCACGTCGCCGCTGATGAGGTTCACGTTGAAGCGATTGACGTCGAAGCCGTCGGCGGGCTCGTTCGAGGCTCCACGAAGATGAACGAGCACCTCGAGCGGACGCGTCCCATCCGCGGGCGCGTAGTGCGAGTTGACGGTGATCCAGCTCTTCTCGAACACCGGAAGCGCCCGAATGGGGTTTCGCATCCGCTTCGCGACCTCGAGCGCGCCAGGCACGTCGAGCTCACCGACGGACGCAGACTCGACGAAGCGCGGGGTCGATCGGTGTGGATGAACACCCGCTTGGAGGGCCGTTCTCATCTCCTCTTGCGTGAGCGTGGGATCGGCTTGGAGAAGGATCGCGGCGGCCCCTGTGACGAACGGCGCCGCGAACGACGTCCCGGTCGCGGCGGCATGCTGATCGTCGACGAACAGACAATGGTCGTCTTCGGAGAGCTTCGCGTCTTCCGCGCGCGGCGGGCAGTGCGATGTACCAAGCAGAAGACTGCGCTCGGGATCACGTGCGCTCGTGGCGGCCGAGAGGATCGAGACGCCCGGCGCGACCAAATCGGGTTTGATGACACCCATCGGCCCCGGCCCGGCGCCGGAGAAGGCCGCGATTTGACCTGGCTGCGGCGGCGAGCCTACTCCGATAAGTGGAATAAGGCCTCCGCGATCGTACTCCTGTGAGCGGAGCGCGAGCTGTTCGCCGCTCATGGTCGTATAGCCGGTGCGTGACACCGACGCGCCTACGGCGATGAGCTCGGGATGGTTCGCGGGGCTACCTACGGTCTGCTCGCGGACTCCGTGAATGAACGAGCCGCCGAGGATCCACATGTCGGCCGTCCCCGAGCCTTCGAGGACAATCGAGTAGTGATCGTCCTTGCCGGTCGCGAGCCCACCTTCGAGGACGACGAGCGCGCTCGACGAGGCGGCGGGGAGGCGCCCTTGAAAGTCTTTTGGATCGAAGATGACGTTCGCGATCGCGTTGTCGATCGTCGCCGAGCGGGTGCGGCCGCGCTCGACCGGCGTGACGAAAGGGCCGCTCGGTGCGTCGCATCCAATGCGAATGTCGGCGCCGGCGTGCGGGCTAACGATGATTTGAGCGCGAGGCGACGGGAAGCCACGCGACGCATGAAATTCGACGCGGACGCGCTCGCCAGAGCCGACGCTGGCGGTCTGATGTGTCCCGAGGATCGGATCGCCCGCATTGCCCGACGCGATGACGATGATGCGACCCGGGCCGCGCGCAAAGGACGCGACCGCGGGCCCGAGCGGGTCCGTGCCGTCGCGGACGGAGAAGTCACTCGACAGCGACAGGTTGATGCTCGCAGGGACGCTCGCCTCTTTGGCGCGGTCGAAGACGAATTGAATCCCTTGAATGACCGATCCGGCGTTGATCGTGTAGCCGGAGCCGTCGCTCTTTACGCCAATGATCTTCGCCTCCGGCGCGACGCCGCGGAATGCCGTATTGGGCAAGTGGGAGCCCGCGACGATGCCCATCGCGTGCGTGCCGTGTCCCTCTTCGTCGACAGGGAGCGGCTCGGGAGGGGAGGGAAGGGCCTTGAGCAGCGCGTCGATGTCCTCGGAGGAATAGATCGCGCCTTGGGTGACGGCGCAGGGCGTCAACGCTGACGCGCAGCGCGGGTCCGCGATGCATTCGCCGCCGTCGTCGGCCTTGCCGGTATCGAGCTTCGTCAGACAGCTCTTGATCCCGAATTTGTCCTCGAGCTCACCGTATTTGCCGCGTACGCGCCGCGAATAATCGAGTAGCCACGCAAAGCGAGTAGCGCCGCTCGCCTCGCGAAATGCGGGGTGGGTGACGTCAAACCCGCTATCGACCATACCCACGTAAACGCCGCGTCCCGTAAGGCCCTGCGTCTCGAGCTGGGGAATGCCAATGATGGGAATGGCCTGATCGGTGGCGAGGCGCACCTTCGGCAAGATTTCGATCGCGGATCGTGGATTGGCTTTGGCGAGCTTCTCCACGTCCTCAGCGCGTACCTTCGCGACGCTCATGTCGGCGCTGATGGCACGGAAGGAAGGGTCGTTGGGGATCGGGCCACGCGCCACCACGTCGACGAGCGCGGCGCCGCTCGCCTCGAGGCGGCCATCGCGCTCGAGACGTCCATCGATCGCGTCGGCGTCGAGGGCCCCGACGCCACCATGGGCCGCGGTAAGCCCGAGGGGCGCGAGCAGCGTCGCGAAGCGGTAACGGCCGATCATGAGCGGCGGCGCCTTCGCACGAACGCTGCCGCCGCGAACCCACACGAGAGGGCGATCGCCCAGGGAAGCGGATCACGGCGCGTCGGCGCGAATTGGCAGCTCTCGTCGTGGGGCGGCTCCGGCTCGGCGAAGCAGTAGTCCCCTTCGGCGGTGTGGCGGCACGGCGCCCCGCAGCTGCCATCGCACTTCTTCGCGCATGACCACGCGAGCCCTTCGTCGAACGAGCGGCACTCGCCGCTGTCGCAGTCCGCGCCGTCGTCGCATGGGGCACCGAACGCGCGCGGGCTCACGAGCGGGCTATTGCCGGCGCGCTGGAGCGGCTCGACCCAGCTCGGCGCGGGGTAGCCACCCATAACGGCGGCCGCCGTCGCCGTTCGGGCGAGGAGAAGCCCGTGAGGCGCGAGCCGCGTGTACACGCCATACGCGCACGTCCCGGTGCCTCCGATCGAGCGCGCGAGCGACCCGAGCAGCGCACCCGACGGCGAGAACGCGCCGCTACCAGAGTCGCCGGGGCACACCTGCGCGTCGATCGCGAACTCGGTGTCGAGCAGGCTCTCGCCGCTCGCGATCGTCTTGCACGAGTCGCGTCCGCCGACGCACAGGACCTTCGCCTTCAGCGACCTTCGCTCGGGATCGATCGGGGCGTTTGGGCCGGTGCGGCCGTAGCCGTAGATGGTGAGGAGATCGCTGCCGAGCGCGGTGACGCTGTCGTGCGCCGTGGCGGGCGCAACGGGAGGCGACTGATCCGCAGGGACGGCGTCTTTCAGGGTGAGAAACGCGAGGTCGTGACCGCAGCCGATCGCACGCGGGAGGTCCCACTTGAGGCCTTCATGGAAGCTCGCGTCGTTCGACACGGGCGACGCGACGGTGACCCAAATCGTAGAGGGGGCTTTGAGCTTGCCGCTGAATCGGTAGGTCGAGCAGTCGAGCGAGTCGACCTGGAGGACGTCGGCGCAGTGGCGTGAGGTCACGATCAGGTTGGGAGCCACGAGCGTTCCGCCGCACGTGAGCTTGCAGTTGTAAAACGTATCACCCTCGCAGAGGGCGACCGACGTCTTCGTGTCCTGCGCGATCGCGATGGCGCCGCCTACGAGCGTAGGATGCAGCGCCAGCGGTGTCGCCTCGTCAGCGTGAGAGGTGCGGGCGCTCGAGAGCGTGAGGAGGAAGGACGCGAGAAGCGCGACCGCGCGACCGGAGGCTCCGCGCGTAGCGCGGGCCGACCCCCCAAGAAGGACGACGCGAGACCTCATGGTGCTGCCTCTCGGGTGACAAGCCAGCAGCGATCAAGGGCAGACGCCGTTGAACGGAAGTGGCGGGTCGAACGTCTTCGTCTTGTGGCGGTAGAAGAAGCCGAGGTCATCGACGTAGATGCCTTGGGTGCCTTCGTCGCGGACCGGACAGAACACGCTCGAGTCGGCGCCAGGGCAGCCATTGACCGGATCCCAGTCCATCGAGCTGACCGTGCCGATGAGATCGATCGTGCCGCCGTTGGCGAGCGTCGCGAGGGCCGCAGGGATGAGGCTCGGGAGGAGGTTCGTCGCCGCCGGGGCCGTCGTGAGCCGCTTCATGCCCGCGCCGATGTCCGTCCCCTTCAAGCTGTTCGCTTGAACCGTCGCGGTGGTGAGCGCGGCGGCGATGCCGTACGCGGTGCCATTGAAGGCGTCGAAGCCGGACGTGACGCGGTCGAGGTTCTCCTCGTTGTAGCGGGCTTTGTAGCGCGCCATGAAGTCGTCGAAGACCGGCTGCGTCGTGTCGTCGAGCGCCGTCCACACGCCGCCGATTCGCTGGCGCAATGCCTCATTGCCGCCCACGCTCACCGCGAATCGCTTCGCGAACGCGATATTATCCGTACCGATATAACGCGGCCTATAGCTCAATGCAGCGGGCCAGTTGGCCTCGATGAGCGGCATGTACCAAAGGTGGAAGTCGCGCGCCTCGAGCGTGATGATGATGTCGGGTGAGAAGGCGGCGATCGCCTCGGCCGTCGCAAGATAATTGATCGATCCGTCAGGGAAGGTCTGCGGGTTGATCTCGCGGTACTGCGTAGTCTGGGTAGAGACCTTTGCGCCATTGAGCTCGAGCTCGGCGTTGAGCCCGTCGATGAGCGTCGCGGTGGATGCCGTTTGACCCTTACGCGAGGCAAGCAAAACCGCCTTGAGCTTGTCGGTGCCCGCGAGCCCGCGGTCGTTGCGGATATGACCTTCCGTCTCTTTGAACCACTCCTGCAAGAGCGGCTGGCTAAAATTGAACGGTGGGACGTTCGTGTAGCAGAGTCCGTTTAGCTTGCCGGTCGGGGCGATGTCGTCGCAGCCGTACTCCGTCAAGTACACGAACGTGCCACGCTGCTGCGCCGAGTCGATGAACCACGCGAGCTCGAGCGGCGTCTCGGCGATGACAGCGGGCGCGCCTGCACCGAGGGTCACGAAGTCGAAGCTCTTACGCGCTTGGTCCGGGTCGCCCTTGATGTCGCAATAGATGTTGACGATCGGGCGGCGCTCGCCGCCTACGTTGAGGCCGCCCGTCGTCGCGGCGAGCCACTCCTCTTCGGCGAGGCGGATGCCCTTCTCGTTCGTGACCGAGTAGCTCAAGATCGAGTTGTCGGCGCTGTTCGTCTTCGACATGAGCACGCCGACGAAGATCGGGTTCTTGGCTTGTTTCCAGCCATCGCCGGCGACCTCGCAGGTGTCATTGGCGAGCGGAATGCACGGCTTGATCCCTGGCTCCTTGCAGATCGACGGTTTGTTGCCGTTCTCGGCGGTGCACTGCGCGGTCGAGACGCAGGGGCTGCTCGTGGGCCCTGCGTCGTTGTCGTTTTGTGCAGGCGGCGCCGCGCCCTTCGGGCGACACGTGCCATTGTCGCAGAAGGCCTGTCCCGTCGAGACGCCGAGGATGTGCTCGCAATCGAGATCGCCTGCCGTGCCAATGCTGCATTGCTCGGCGCTCGAGGACGAGCACGCGTTCGCGACGAGCAGCACCAGCGCCGTGCCGACCATGGCCATGGTTCGAACGAAATTCTTCTGCAACCGCTCCGTCATCATGATGTTCGAGCCTCTCTCCATAGGTCAGTCAGATCAGAAGGGCGCTGCCAGATAGGGGAATGTCTGCGATACCGGCTTTGCCGGAGCAGCGACTCCATCGCCAATACCCGAGCGCGATTTTTTGACGAGATAAGACATCGTCTTGTCGAGTGCGTCGTCGCCGAACCACCGCCCGCCGCACGTCGTGTGGGCCGGTGAATTGACCTCGATATCGAGGTAGCTCGACTCTGCGAACGGCTTGGTGGGGTCGACGATCAAGGCGTCGACGTAGATCCACGAATTGGCGAGTGGATGCTTGAAGACTCCTGCATCATCGGGGCCAGCGTCCGGGCCGCCTCCATTCCAATCGTCGTTGCCGTCGAGGCCGTCGAGCAGCGAGAGCACCGCCTGGAAATCGGAGCCAAAGGAGGTGCCACCAGCGTCCGGCTCGAGCTCGGGATCGGTCGGCGCCGCGAGGTCGACGCGATCTTTGTTGTACGCGTCACGGTTCGGCGTGCTGACGAGGAGGACGGAGACGAAGGGCTTTCCGGCCCGATCGCGAATGCCGGTCGGGAGCGGGCTGCCCGGCGTCGACGTCTCGCTCTGGCTCGAGTCTGCGCCGCCGTCCGAGCCTCCTTCTCCGGACTGTCCGTCGGGAGGGCCGCTGTCGGCGGTGTTCGGCGGGGTGTTGTTGTTGGAGTCATCGTCGCCGCTGCAGGCGAGCAGGATGGATCCCGTCGCTGCGAAGCAGAGGGCCACGACCGAGGCGCGCATCAAGACCAGCTTGGACGATTTCATAGACGCTCCGTGGTGCCGCTGACGGCGAGCTTGGGACGTCCCGTCGCGGCCGCGTCGACGCCGGCGAGGAGCACTTTGTCGATGTCGACCTCGACGACGATCGCGAGCACGTTCTTGTTGGCGAACGTGTTCGTGACGCCACCGTCGAGCGCGCCCAGTTGCTTGGTCGTGATCACGTTCTTCACCGCCGTCATGTCGGCGAACGCGGGGTCTGCGCGAAGCCCTGCGTAGATACGCAGCGGCGCATTGGCGTCGGTGGTGCCGACGTCGCCAGCCGTCGCGAACGTCGAGAAGCCGTTCGCGTGGCAGAGCACGAGCTGCTTTCCGTTCACGTCGGGCGTCTCGAAACGGCACGTGATGCGTGTGTCGACGGTTGGATCGAAGGCCTGCGCAGCCTCGTCGTACCCGAGCACGCGGAACTGGTACTCGACCTTGGTGTCGAACGTCGTCGTCGCGGTCGCGTTCGGGTGGACCGTCATCCCGAGGACCAGATGGCTCGACGACGCGGGGCGCATGAACGCGTAGACGTCGGCGATGTCGGCCCCCTTGTCCGTGGTGGCGAGGGACGGCGCATCTTCGTGGTCGGACGCCCAGCTCGGGCGCGCGACGACCGCGGTGACGGTCGTGGCCGCGATCGCGACGACGCCCGCAATTCCAACGCGCCAAGGTCTGATCTTCGTGCCGGCGCCCTCCGAAAAGGCAAGCGTCGACCACAAACGGAAACGTTTCATTCCCATCTCCTCTAACGAACTGAGCTAACGAGCCAAACGAGCTAAGGCATGGCCATCGGAACCGCGACGATCAGAAGTCGCCGCTGAGCGACACCGAGCCAGCACCAAAACCAAGTCCGAGACGCGCAGGAGCAAACGCTGCGCCAGCCTTCGGCTTCGCGTCGGAAGACGACGAGCGTCTCAACGTGAGGAACAGCGAGACGCCCGCGGTCACGAGCGTCGCGCCGCCGACCACGAACGTCACGGTGCGGAGCGTGTCCACTGTCCGTGCCTGGCTCTCACGCTCCGTCGATGAGGACTGCGCGCCCTTCAAATCGGTGAGCTTGCCGTCTGCGTTCTGCCACGCGACGGCGCTGCCGACCGTCGCGATGCCGAGCGCCACCGTGAGGCCCCAACCGATCCAGACGGGCCCAAGGCCGCTCGACTCGCGCACCTCGATGACGCGCCGCTCGTCCTTCGGCGGCACAGGGACGAGATGAATGTTGAGGGATTTGGCGTCGCCGCCGACGAGCGTGATCGAGTCGTTCGTCGCGACGAATCCCTGCTTCTGTACGACGATGCGATGCGAGCCGGCGTCGACGAGCTCGGCGTCTTTCAGCGGCGAACGGCCAATGCGCTCGCCGTCGATCAGGATCTCGGCGTCATCGACGTCGACGCTAAGCTGCAAATGCGCCGTACGAATCTTGAGCGCCTCGATGTCGCGCTCTACCTCGGCGCGTCGATTGGGCAATATGCGGTCACCGCCGACCTCGAGATAACGCGTTAGCGTGCGCAGCGCCTGGGCGTAATTGTTCAGTTGGAACTGCACTTCGCCGATGTTGTAAAGAACGCGAAAATTGGGCGCGAGATCGTACGAGCGCTCGAGCTCCACCAAAGCGAGCTTGAAATCGCCCTCGTCGAACAGCTTGATGCCTCGTTGAAAGTGCTGCTCGGCCTCTTTCGTATTGGCGGCTTGTTGCTCTTGTGCGGGCTTCGCCGGCTCTCCGGCATGAGCGACCGTGGTCGTGGCGGCCACGAACGTCGTGACGAGCAGAATCGACAGTCCGATCCGCGACAAAAGCCGTTTGAACGTCGACGTCTCTTCGACCTCCGGCGGCGCCGTGCTCGCTGCCTTCGGTGATTGCGTCGTCGAGTGTGGAGCAGCGGGCGCGGGGCTCGGGCGGCTATTCACTTGTGCTTGCGCGTTCGAAATCATCGCCGCCGTGCGCTCGCGCTGATCCGCAAAGAGCTCGGATATCATCTTTGCCGTATCGCTCTTTCGCGCGATATCGGCGCCCTCTGCCAGAGGCATGAGCTTGTTGATTTCGGCGAGCAGCGCGGTCTGCATTTCTTGGGCAGTTCGATAACGCTCGGACGCGTCACGGGCGAGCGACTTGGCGAGGATGTCGTTGATGCCCGGCGGGGCGTCTTCGATCGACGTCGGGTACTCGCTGCCGACGAGGTCGTCGAAGACCTCGCGATCGGTCATGCCGCGCTTCCAGAACGGCACACCGGACCAGAGCTCGAAGAGGAGGATGCCGGCCGAGAACACATCGGCGCGTCGATCGATGCGAAGGCCGAGCGCCTGCTCGGGCGCCATGTAGCGAACCTTGCCTTTGATCTCTCCGCTCGTCGTCTGCGGCGAGATGCGATTGGCGGACTTTGCGATGCCGAAGTCGAGCGCCTTCACGCGGCCGTCGTAGGTGACGAAGATGTTCTGCGGGGTGAAGTCGCGATGGACGATGAGGAGCGGCTGGCCGTTCTCGGAGCAGAGGTCGTGGGCGTAGTGAAGGCCGCCGAGGCTCTGCGCGAGGATCGAGAGCAGGATCGGCCGCAAGCTCTTCACGTGGAGCGGGTCGCCCGCGTTCTTGCCGGAGGCGCGGTGGAAGATGCGGTCGATCGGCTGGCCGTCGAGGTACTCCATCGCGATGAAGTAGCGGCTCGAGGCGGCGTCTTTCCCGGCGTCGATGGTGTGGACGACGTTCGGATGCTGGAAGATGAGGCCGAGGCGGCCTTCATCGAGGAACATCTTCACACGCTTGTCGGTCGGCGGTGGCCGGAGGGTCTTCAGGATGACGAGGTCGCCGTGCTCCCCCTTTCCTCCAGCGGCGGTCGGTACCCGGCTGGCGTCGAGGATGCGGGCGACGTAGAGGTCGGCCATGCCACCTCGGCCGAGATCTACAAGGGTTTCGTAGGGTCCGAGGCGCACGAGTGTCCAGAAATACACGAATCGGACCAACCCAACATTTTCCGTAGCGAAGCAAGGGAGCTGCGCGCGCGAGACCACCAGGCGGGTCCTTTTCTGGGGTAGCCTCAGCGGTACGCTTTCGAGAGCGAGACTCCTGTGGCCGCAGCCGCGACAGGTGACGGCCACACCACACACGCCATGTGGCGCTGGGGGCCAACCGAGGAAGACCCGACGCTCTCATCCCACGTCAGCCGCATCGAATGAGTGAAGAGATCAAAAACATCACCGCCAAACCGAGCAAGCCACCTCACGGTGGAAGGCCGGATGAGAGTCCGTTGAGCGAGAGCCCGCCGGAGCACGGCGAGAAGGGCGAGCCGTCCGACGACACACATCCGAGCGAGCCCGAAGAAGAGGCGGCCAAACCGCAAGAGACGCAGCTCTACAACCTCGCGGCGCAGTCGGTCGTCGCGTTCTCGGGGAGCGCGCGCCTCGACTGGGAAGACGCCACGGGGCCGCGCAGCCGGCCCATCACCAAGAGCGCCATCCTCGGCTCGTCCGAAAATGCCGACATCGTGCTCAAGGACCCGACCATCTCGCGCCTCCACGCCGAGCTCGAGCTCCGCGACGACGGCGTGTGGGTTCGTGACCTACGGAGCAGCAACGGCACCTGGGTGCAAGGTGTGCGCGTCGAGCGCGCGCTCGTCCCTCATCTTGGTCGGATCCGCGTCGGCAAGACCGACCTCATTCTCTCGCACGCCCGTCGCGGCGCGCCGAACAAGACCGAAGAGGTCGAGTGGCCTTCGCCGAGCTTCCACGGGCTTCGCGGAGGAAGCCGAAAGATGCGCGCGCTCTACGCGACGCTCGCGCGCGTCTCGGCCGCCGAAGCGCCCGTGCTCATCCTCGGTGAGACCGGCACGGGCAAAGAGGTCGTCGCCCGCGCGATCCACGACGAGTCGCCACGCAAGAGCGGTCCGTTCGTCGTCGTCGACTGCGCCGCGCTCCCCGAGAACCTCCTCGACGCCGAGCTCTTTGGTCACGCCCGCGGCGCGTTCACCGGCGCGGTCGGCGCGCGTCCCGGCGCGATCGAGTCGGCGAACGGCGGAACCGTCTTCCTCGACGAGATCGGCGAGCTGCCGAAGGCGATGCAGCCAAAGCTTCTCCGCGTGCTCGAGGCGAAGACGGTTCGGCGCATCGGCGAGAACGAGCACCGCGCGGTCGATGTCCGCTTCGTGTTCGCTACCCACCGCGACTTGCTGAAGATGGTCTCGACCGGTGAGTTCCGCGAAGACCTGTATTTCCGCATCGGCGTCTTGCCGGTGCACATCCCACCGCTTCGCGAGCGCCTCGAAGATCTCGAGACGCTGATCGCCCACTTCCAGGGCAAGCAGAGCGACGGCAACGACGCGGTGTTGCCGCCGGATCTGATCGCGGCGCTTCGTGAGCGCGCATGGAACGGCAACGTGCGCGAGCTCCGTAACTTCGTCGACCGCATGCGTGCGCTTGGCTACGAGCGCGCGCTCGCGATGACGGACGTGCACGCGCCGGCCGCGGCGGTGACAGGCCCCCTGTCATCGCCGGCGATCCAGGTCGCGGCGCCGATCTCCTCGCCGGCACCCGCCGACACGGGCACACACGCGAAGGCGACGTTCCCGATCAGCGTCAACGGCGAAGCCGCGTCGGTCGATCTCTCGACGAGAGGATCGTTCCGATCGTTCCGCGATCGATGGACGGAGCAAGGCGAGCGGCTCTACGTGAACGATCTGCTCGTTCGCCACCAGCGCAACGTCTCCGCGGCGGCCCGCGAGGCGGAGCTCGACCGAACGTATCTGTACAAGCTGATTCGAAAGTACGGCCTCTGAAGGGGAACGACACGTGAAGAGCCTCTCCACGAAGACAACGTCGCGCCTCCGCAAGGCGCCGAAGACGAGTCGCACCACGCTGTCGCTCGTCGCGCTCGTGATCGGCACGACCGCGACCGTCGTCGCGTGCTCGCGCGATCGATCGTCGCCGGGCTCCGAGCCTGCGCCGAAGACCCCGAGCCTCGTCGTCGCGACCGCGCCTCCGTCGACCGCGCCGAGCGCCGTCGCGCTCTTGCCTCACGCGCCGAGCGGCGCGATGGCGCCTGCGCTGTCACGCGTGACGATCGGAAAAGAGCAGGGATCGGGCGCGGCCATCGCCGACGTCGAGGCATGCGCGAGCTGTCACACCGACGTCGCGTCGCAATGGCGGAAGAGCGCGCATGCGTTCGCGTCGTTCAACAACCCGGTGTACCGCGTCGTCGTCGAGCGGCTCCGCAAAGACCGCGGCGAGAAGACGAGCCATTTCTGCGGCGGTTGCCACGACGTCAGCCTGCTCGTCGACGGCGCGATGCTCACGCAGATCGAGCCGACCGACCTCCGCGCGCACGCCGGCATCACGTGCAACACCTGCCACGGAATCGCAGACGCTCGGTCCGACGGCAACGCGAGCTGGGATCTCGACACGACGGCCGTCCCGATCCCGAAAGACGGCGACAAAGAGAGCGCGCTTCGCCATCGAGCGCGGGTCGGGCGAAACACGCTGCGCACGGCGGCGATGTGCTCGACGTGCCACAAGGCCTTCCTCGACAAAGACACCGGCAACGCCGCGCATGTCGAACGTTCATCGAGCCCATGGTCGCGAGCTTCGTCATCGCGATCCCGACGACGTTTCTTCTGATCCAGAGCCAGACCGTGCGCACGATGCCGACGTTCCTCTACGTCGTCATGAGCGCGATCGGGATCATGTTCACGTTGATCGGCGCGTACATCGGTGAGCGCATCCAGCTCGGACCGCCGCCGAAGCCCGCCGACTAGAATCACCAGAGAGGCTTTCGTGAGCGTGACCGACGTTGTCATCATCGGTGGCGGCCCGGCAGGATCCGTCGCGGCGTCCTGTCTTCGGCAAAAGGGCCTCTCGGTCATCGTGCTCGAGAAGGCCGTTTTCCCGCGCTTTCATCTCGGCGAGTCCCTCCTGCCGCAGTCGCTCGAGATCCTCGAGCAGATCGGCGCCCTCGCGAAGGTCGAGCAGCGCTTTCTTCGAAAGTACGGCGCGCGCTTCCACGACGACATTCGCAGCAAGAAGGATCGCTTCTCGTTCGACGCCGCGTGGAAGACGACCTCGAGCGACGGCACCGCCAAGACCCCGCGCGATCACGCGTTTCAGGTCCCTCGCGACGAGCTCGATGCTCTTCTCCTCGATCACGCACGCGAGCTCGGCGCCGACGTCCGCGAGCGATGGACGGCGACGAAGCTGCGGAAGACGAGCGACGACGCGCCCGTTTCGGGGGTCTTCGCGACCGATCCCGAGGGAGTCCTCCGCACGATCGAAGCGCGCTTCGTCATCGACGCTTCGGGGCGCGACGCGCTCACGGCGCACGCGTCACGTTCGACGTCGAAGATCGACGGCCTCGATCAGACCGCGATTTATGCGCATTTCGAGGGCATTCCGCGCCAAGCGGGGGATCTCGCGGGCGACATCGACATCGTGCTCTTCGCCAGCCAGGCATGCGCTGGGTTTGGGGCGGAGCCCCAAGTGAAGATGCGCCCGAATTGGTTCTGGTTCATCCCCTTCAAGGATGGCCGCACGAGCGTGGGCGCGGTCGTGTCGCGCGCGTGGATCCAACAGGCCGCGTCGTCCTCCACGAACGACCTCTTCGATCGCGCGGTGAGCGAGTCGGCGACCGCGCGCGCGCTGCTCGCGGACGCGCGATGCCTCTGGACGAAGAAGGAGGCCGCAGCCGACTTCAGCTACCGCGTCGGCGCGATGAGCGGCCCCGGTTGGCTTGCCGTCGGCGACGCCGGAGGCTTCATCGATCCACTGTTCTCGACCGGCGTGCACCTCGCGATGAGCGGCGCGAGCCTGGCCGCCGACGCGATCGCCGCCATCTTGTCGTCGCCCGACGCGTCGAGCGAGCGCGCGATCCTCGCGGCATGGGAGGAGCGCGTTCGCCGCGCCGCCGAGACGTTCATCCTCGCCGTCGAGTCGTTCTATCGCGGCCCGCTCGTCGACTACCTCTTCATGGAGGAGAAGCACGCCGCCATCCGCCGATCGATCACGTCGCTCCTCGCGGGCGATGTCTTCGGCGACGGCGTGTGGCTACGCGACACGCGGCTCCGCCTCAAAGAAATGACGCGCTGACTCTCTCTCTCTCTCTCTCTCTCAGTTACGCGCGCGGAGGCGGCCGAGTCCCTCGGCCTCCGCGCGCTGACAAAACGAAGAAACCCGCGGGAGCGGGTCTCGTTCTTTGGTTTTCGGAGAAGATCAGGTGTCTTTCTGATCGCGGACGCGGGCGGCCTTGCCCTGGAGGTCGCGCAAGTAGAAGAGACGCGCACGGCGGACGACGCCGCGCGAGATGATCTCGACCTTGTCGATGCGGGGCGAGTGCGTGAGGAACTGACGCTCGACGCCGACGTTGAAGCTCACCTTGCGGACGGTGAACGTGCTGCGTGCACCCGCGCGGTGACGCTTGAGCACAACGCCCTGGAAGACCTGGATGCGATCCTTGTCGCCTTCCACGATCTTGTAGTGAACACGAACCGTGTCACCGACGCGGAAGTCCGGTACACCCGTTCGAAGTTGCTCGTTCTCGATCTCCGCGATCTTGGCGTTCTGCATGACGGCGTCTCTCCAGAAAACCCTCGTTAGCCATGCGGAAAAGCTGGGGAAAACCAGCTCGTTTCTGGGCTAGGGGGGCGCGCTTTAAAGCACGCGACTCGGGATGTGTCAAAGCTTCTCGAGCACGAGAGGCCGGTCGCGTGCTCTGACGGGTTTTCCATAGCGGACCGTGATAGGGACAGCGACCCATGACGCTTCGTCTCGGCCAGACTGCTCCCGATTTCGACGTGACCTCGAGCGCCGGGGATCGTCTCAAGCTCAAGGATTTCCTCGGGAAGAAGAACGTCGTCCTCTATTTCTATCCCGCGGACTTCACGCTCGTCTGCACGCGCGAGACGTGCGGTTTTCGCGATGCGTACGCCGAGCTCGCCGACAAGGACACCGAAGTCATCGGCATCTCGGTCGACTCGGACGAGTCGCACGCGAAGTTCGCCAAGGAGCACAACGTCCCGTTTCCGCTCATTTCGGACGCGAACCGCGAGCTCTCGAAGACCTACGAGGCGCTCGGATTCCTGCAGAAGCTGCTCGGCAAGTCGGGGCGCGTGACCTACGTGATCGACAAAAAGGGCATGATCGCGGGGGTTTTCAAGTCGGAGCTCCGCGCGAGCAAGCACGTCGAGGGCGTGCGGGACCTCATCCGAAAGCTCGGCTGAAAAAAGGGGACGCCGAGATACCGCACCGCTCTCCACGCTGCGCTTGACGCGTTGGTCGTGACCGACCATGGTGCGCCTCCCGTTTCTCGGCAAGAGGGCGGGAAGACTGACGATGCCGGAGCGCTCGCTCCTCGGTCCAACGCTCGGACCGATCTTCTCGAAGAGCATCAACCGGTCTTCGACCCAGATGCACTCTGGCCTCTCCTCAGACGAGAGGAATCTCAAGTGCGATGAGCGTGGAGAAGCGAGAAGACAAAGATGAATACGAAGCCCGGCATCATCGGCAAGAAGCTTGGAATGACCCAGCTCTACAAAGAGGACGGCACCGTTCAGCGCGTGACC
The DNA here is from genome assembly GCA_044227045.1 of Labilithrix sp. Taxonomy (GTDB): domain Bacteria; phylum Myxococcota_A; class Polyangia; order Polyangiales; family Polyangiaceae; genus Labilithrix. The sequence goes on along the minus strand of JBGAFW010000071.1, from coordinate 18,849 downwards.
GTCGTTGACGTGAGCTCGCTCCAAGTCGTTGGCAAGCGAACGAAGGAGAAGGACGGCTACACCGCGCTCATCTTCGGCATCGTCGACGCGAAAGAGAAGCACCTCAACAAAGCGCAGGCGACGGCGTTCAAGAAGACGAACGTCACCGCGAAGCGCACGCTCCGTGAGCTCCGCTGCGAGGAGGAGTTCGCCGGCAAGTTCGAGGTCGGCACCAACGTGAACCTCGGCGAGATCTTCCAGCCTGGCCAGATCGTCGACACGCAGGGCGTGACGCGTGGCCGTGGTTTCAGCGGCGTCGTCCGTCGCTGGAGCTTCGCGGGCTTCGTGCAGACGCACGGTACGCACGAGTATCGCCGTCACGGCGGCTCGATCGGTACGAACATGACGCCGGGTCGTACGCTCCCGAACCTCAAGATGCCGGGACAGTACGGCAACGAGACGGTCAGCGTCCTCAACCTCAAGATCGCGCGCGTCGACGCGGAGAAGAACCTCCTCATGGTCGAAGGCGGCATCCCGGGCGCGCGCAACTCGCTCGTCATGGTTCGCCACGGCGTGAAGGGCCGCGAGCGCAAGAAGCGCTAAGCCCGACGTTCCGACGTTCGAGACGAACAAAAACGAAAGAGCCGCTCGATCCGTCGATCGAAGCGGCTCTTCGCTTTCGTGTCTGTCTCTGATCTCTGTCTGCGTGTCGCGTGTCTTGTCTGTCGACGTGTCCGTCAGTCTTCCGATGCCCAGCCACGCGCGCGTGACCATGTCTCGGCGGAGCGTCCGCGCGGCTGCGGCTCATCCACGAAATCGATCTCGATATCCATCGTGCTCGGCATGCGCGGACGCTGCTGCTTTTCGGTGGCTGAGGTCGCTGGGCTGACGTGGAATACGCAACGAAGGTTCATAGGGCGGCGCTCCTTAGAAGCTGTCTGGCGGTTCTGCAACGGGCGGTCCATCGCAAAACGGGGTCGTGTAGCTCCATTGAATCCATCGATAAGCCGCGCTGTCTCGGGAAAGTCTCACGCTTTCGGTCAACGGCAGGGAGGAGCGACGACCGCCTCTCGGATCAAGGACGATCCAGATGCCGGTTCTGCGCAACTCCAGGCAAGTTGTGTGTTCAAGTCCCTCTCGTCGTCTAGATCTCACACGCGACGCCAGAAGCGATCATGGCCAGAGCACGAAGTGGAAGAGGGAAGAAGAACCCCTACAAAGGAGGCGACTCCTTCACGCATGAGGCACGTCGCGCCGGCTATCCCGCGCGCAGCGTCTTCAAGCTCGAAGAGATCGATCGGCGCGCGCACATCCTGAAGCCGGGCCAGCGCGTCCTCGACCTCGGCGCCGCTCCCGGGAGCTGGTCGCTCTACGTGACGCAGAAGATCGGCGCCTCCGGCCGTCTCTTCGCGATCGACCTCGAGCCCCTCGCGATCCCGCTGCCGCCCAACGCGACGGCGATCGTGGGCGACGCGCTCGCGCTCGACAACGACGCGCTCGCGGAGCATGCACCCTACGACGTCGTGTTGAGCGACATGGCGCCGCGAACCACGGGCAACCGCCTCGGCGATCAGACGCGGAGCTTCGAGCTCTACATGCGCGCGCTCGCGGTGGCGGAGAAGCTCCTCAAGCCCGGCGGTTCGTTCGTCGGCAAGATCTTCATGGGGGAAGACTTCGTGAAGGCCAAGGTCGAGACGAAGCGTCTCTTCGACAAGCAAGACGCGATGCGCCCCGAAGGCACGCGCGCGACAAGCTACGAGCTGTTCATCGTCGGGCTCGGCAAGAAGATCGTCCCCGCGAGCCGCGACGCGAGCGAAGCCGCGCCTCCTGCGAGCGGCGGAGCTCCTCCCAAGCCGGCGCCACCGATCGAGACACCAGCGACCACCACGAAGACCAACGCCGCCAAGCGGCCAAAAGCCGACGCGAAATAGCGTCTCGGGCCCATGGTGGTACGCGCCTCCTTCCGGTACTCTCGCGGATGTGACGGCTGCAGCCTTCCAGGGGCTTCTTGCCGGCCGCTTCGTCATCGAACGCGAAGTGGGTCGGGGTGGTGTGGGCATCGTCTATCGCGCGCAAGACGAAGTCACGGGGACGCCCGTCGCGCTGAAGGTGATCGCGATCCCGGGTGTCGACGCGAGTGAAGAGGCTCGCTTCGGTCGCGAAGGACGCGTCCTCGCAGGTCTCAGCCATCCCGGCATCGTCCGCGTCGTCGCCTTCGGGCAGCTCGACGAAGGGCATCCGTACGTCGCGATGGAGTGGCTCGAAGGCGAAGACATCGCGCAGAGGCAGAAGCGAATGCCTCTCACGTTTGGTCGCGCGCTCGAGGTCGGCGCGCAGGTCGCCGACGCGCTCGCGTACGCGCACAGCGTCGGCATCGTGCATCGCGACATCAAGCCGTCGAACGTCATCCTCGTCGGGAGCGGTCCTGGCACCGACTGGCCGCTGTCGGCCAAGCTCGTCGACTTTGGCGTCGCGTCGGCCGAAGACGCACGTCTCACGCGTACGGGCGCGATCATCGGGACGCCCGCGTACATGGCGCCGGAGCAAGCGCGCGGCGATCAAGAGGTCGACGCGCGCGCCGACATCTACGGCCTCGGCGCGACGCTCTTCGAGATGATCGCCGGCCGCCCGCCGCACATGGGCCCGACGCCGATCGCGATCCTCGCGCGTTTGGTGACGACGCCTGCGCCGCGGCTCGGTGAGGTGTTCACGGACGCGCCGGTGTCGCTCGACGATCTCCTCTGTCAAATGCTCGCGACGCATCCGGAGGAGCGCCCTTCACGCGCCGCCGACGTCGCGCTTCGTCTTCGTCAGATCGCGTCCGAGCTCGAGCGCTCGCCGATGACCACGCGCACGCAGTCGCCCGAGATGGCGCCGCTCAGCATGGGATCGATCGTGCTGTCGACGTCGAAGCCCGGTGGCTCGCGCCTCGTGACCTCCATCCTCGCGACGCACGTGCCGAAGGGACCCGCGCGCGGCCGTCTCATCGCGCATCTCCGCGCGCGCGGAGCGGAGGCCACCGAGCTCGGCGGTGACGCGATCGTCGCGCACCTCGGCGTGAAGAAGGCGCTCGGCGACGAGGCCGCGCGCGCGCTCGACCTCGGGATCCGTCTCGCGAAGATGGGCTCGCACGTCGGCGTCGCCACCGGACGAACACGCATCGACCGCACGCGGCCCACGGGCGAGGTGGTCGATCGCGCCGCTGCCCTCGCGCGCGACGCACAAAAGAACCAGGTGCTCGCCGACACCACGACGAGCGAGCTCGCGCGCGGGCGCTTCGAGATGCAAGTGCGCGCCGACGGCACCTCCGTCGTCGGCCCGAAGGTCACGCAGAAGAAGGACGGCGTCGCCGGAGGCTCACCGTTCGTCGGCCGCGAGGCGGATCTCTCGCAGATCGTGAACGCGTTCGAGCGTTGCCAGGAAGATCACACGCCGATCATCGTCACGCTCACGGGCGCGCCGGGCATCGGCAAGACGAGGCTTCGACGTGAAGCGCTCGCGCGCATCGCCGCGCATCCGTCGGCGCCACGCGTCGTCCTCGTGCGCGCCGAGTCGTTCGCGAAGAGCCACGCGCTCGGCATCATGGCCGACGTCGCGCGCGGTCTCGCCGGCGTCGCGAAAGGCGCCGCGCTCGAAGACGCGATGGCGGCGACCGACGCCCTGCTCGCGAAGATCGATCTCGCCGGCCCGAGCACGCGCGATCTGGTCGCGCGCCTCGTCGCGAACGAGCCGCTGCCCGAGGCGGTCGACGCACGCGCGGCGCGCGACGCGCTGTGGATCGCGCTCACCGACATGGCGCTCCGCGTCTCGAAGCAGGCGGCGCTCGTCATCGCGCTCGAAGACGCGCAGTGGGCCGACCTCGAGTCGCTCGCGTGGCTCGACCACTTGCTCGCGCGCGCGGTCGGGCACTCCGTGTTCGTCCTCGCGACGGCGCGTCCGACGCTCTGGCGTGACGATCCCGGTCGCTTCGGTGGTCGTGACCACGTGCGCATCGAGCTTCGCCCGCTCGCGCGGAGGACTGTGCGCGCGATCGCGAAGGCCATCCTCGGCGACAAGGCGTCGTCACCGGAAGGCGAGGCGCTCGTCGAGTCGATCTCGGCGCAAGCCGGCGGCTCGCCGCTCTTCGCCGAAGAGCTCGCGCGTCTCGCGCATCAAGGACGCGACGCCGCGAGCGCGCCGACGATCGAAGCGGCGATCCAAGTGCACCTCGACGCGCTCGAGGAGGAAGTCCGCGAAGCCGCGATGAAGCTCGCGGTGTTTGGCCTCCAGGTGTGGGAGACGGGCCTCGAGGCGCTCGGCGTGAAGGACGCGTCGGCGATCATGCGCACGCTCACGTCGGCCGAGGTGCTCGTCGAGCAAGCCACCTCGCGCTTCAAGGAGACGCGCGAGTGGGCGTTCAAGCATGCGCTCACGCGCGAGGTCGCGTATGCGTCGCTTGGCGAAGAGCAGCTGAAGGAGCTGCACACGCAAGCGGGCACGTGGCTCGCGAAGATGGGCGAGGACGACGCGACGGTCGCGCGTCACTTCGAGCTCGGCGGCGAGCCCGTTCAAGCGGCAAATTACCTGGAAAAAGCGGCCCGTCGTGCGCTCGCGGCCAGCGCTCTCTCCGAGGCGGTGCGCCTCGCCGAGAAGTCGCTCGCCTTCGCCGAGGACAACCCGACGCAGTTCGCGCGCGCGCAGCTCCTCGACGAAGCGTGGGTGCGTCTCGACGCGCGTGCCGGAGAACGCGACACCGCCGTGCGTGCGATGCAAGACGCGGTGTACGACGAGCCGAGCGCGGTCCGTGCGATGGGCGCGCGTGTTCGTTACGAGAACGCGTGCGGCGGAGGCCCCGACACGAGCCAGGGGCTCGAAGAGGTCATCGCGCGCGCGAAGACCGCCGGGCTCTTCGATGAGGAGGCGCGATCGGCCGCCGACCTCGCCGCGCGGTACGCGTTCGCAGGCGAGCTCGACAAAGCCGCCGACTGGGCCGACTCGCTGCTCGAGCTCTCGCGCACGCACGGCATCCCCGGCGCCGCGGTCGACGCATGGCAGACGCTCGCGATCGTCCGTCAGGGCCGAGGCGACGTCGGCGCAGCGCTCGAGGCGCGTCGAAGCGCGGCGCGCGCAGCATCCGAAGCAGGCTTGAAGACGCGCGAAGCGACGCTCACGATCAACGTGGGCTTCGCGCTCACGACGATGGGCGCGAAGGAAGAGGCGCGTGTCGCGATCGAAGGCGGCATCGCGCTCGCGCAGGCCGTCGGTTCGCCAGGCACGGTGCGCCACGGACAGATGATCCTCCTCTGCTGGGTCGCGACGTTTGGCTCCGATCCCGCGCTCGACGCGCTCCTCAGTGACCCTCGATCGATCGCCGACAACGCCGTGTCGGGCGCGTGGGTCCCTCACGATCGCGCGACGCTCGGCGTGCTGTTTTACCGAGGCGTCGAGCTCCTTCGTAACGATCCGAACGCGCGCTTGCCCGCCAACGCCGCCGAGCAAGCACGCACGCTCCTCAAGACCGCCGCGGGCGGATACCGTGCGACGAAGATGCTCGACGTCGTGCCCGTCGCGATCGGCCTGTGGGCCGAGGCGGAGCGACGCTGTGGACAAGCCGAGAAGGCGGTCGAGATGGCGAGCGAAGCAGCGAAGCTCCTCGAAGAAGGATCGCCGAGCCTCTTGAACGAGGCGCCGATCTACCTCGCGCTCCACGATGCGCTCGTCGATCTCGGTCGCAACGAAGAAGCGAAGAGCGCGATCGCGCGCGGCTTGCCTCGCCTCGTCACCCGCGTGCACGGCCTCCTCGGTACGCCGCACGCCAAAGACTTCCTCACGCACGTGGCGTCGAACGCAGGTCTCCTCGCCGCCGCCGAGGGCTACGCGATCGTGCCCTCCGAGCTCACCGACATCCTGAGCAGCTAGCGCGAGGCGAGCGCGGTCATCGCGTGCGCCGCAACGTGGCCGGGTTGACGGCCGCGTCGACCACGATGCGCGTCGTGGTGTCCTCGTTCGCGTCGGACGTGCAATAGGAGACGCGCTCGCGGCACGCGTCGCAGTCGCGTGTGAGCTCGCCGGTCTCATCTTCGATCCGATCAGGGCTTCCGATCGTCCGGCTCAGCCGATGCCAGCGCGCGGGACAGCGCGCCGCCATGCTCGGCGTGCAATGCAGGATCGGCGCACGCGACACGAGCGAGCGCCAGTGGCTGTCGCCGGCGAACGCGGCGTAGCGACACTCCACCGCGATCTCTTGTGGCGTCCGCTCACGCTCGCGAATGAGCGACAGCTCTTCGCGAACGAAGCGAGCCTTGGCCATCTGGTTGTTCTCTTCGAGCCAGTCGGCGTACCTCGCGCATGCCGTCGTCGCTTGGGTGCTCGCGCAGGTGCTCGAGGATCTCGATCTCGCGGGGCGTGAGGACAGCCGGACGTTCGATCACCCTCTCCCGCGCCAAGAGCATCGCGGGCGAAGGAGGGTTGTACGTTTTATCGAGATCGCGATCGGTCATCCGTTCCGCGTCGGTGCGGACGACGGGCGGCTTGGGGCGCTCCGATCGCATCGCTCGAAGGTATCTCGAAGAGGGCAGCGCGCGTAAAACGAGCCCAACGGACCGCAATGCCGCTGGATGAAGTACGCAGGCGCACATGAGCGCACGTGGATCATTCATCCACCGGTCGAGGCTTGGACTCTCAGGGCGATACCCCCAACCCTCGGAGAGGGTCGTGCACGAAGGGAGCAATTGGCGCGGATGCCGGGAAAATCGATGCGAATTGGGTGTTCTTTTCCTTCGTCACTGGACCGTCTCAACACCCTCCTGCTTGGCCCCGGAGTTGCGACGTAGGCGAGACAATGAAGAAGCTGGCGTTCTTGGCCCTCTCCATCGTTGCCGCCGCAGGGTGCAGCAGCGGGCAGGGGGAGACAGCGGAAACCGAAGCCGCAGCCGCACGAGAAAGCGTCCCGACCGTGGGGGTGACCTCCTCGCAGCTCAAGGCCTTCGACACCCTTCGCGCCGCCACGAAAGACTCGTGGACGTGGATGCAGCACGAGACCTTCAAGACGCCGATGCACCTGTCGACGTCGCGCAGCACACACGCCGAGAAGGTGCTCGCGCGCGGCGGTGACGCCTTCAAGACGACGATCGATCTCGTCGCGCAGCACAAAGAGCTCTTCAAGATGCGGAACCCCGCCCTCGAGCTCGCGGCCAAGAAGCTCGACGTCGACGAGCTCGGGATGACCCACGCGCGCTTCCAGCAGATGACGCACGGCGTGCCGGTCGCCGGCGCCGAGCTGATGGCGCACTACGACGCCGAAGGCCGCGTCACGTCGATCGACGCGACCTACGTACCGAACCTCCACGACATCGACGTGCAGCCGAAGCTCGCGACGGCCGAAGCCCTCGCGCTCGTGAAGAGCCACATCCTCTCCGAGAGCATCATCGACGAGGCCGCCCTCGAGCAAGACGGCGAAGGAAAGCTCGTCGTGTACGCGCCGACCGAAGCGGAGGCGCGCCTCGCTTACCAGTTCACCGTCCGCGCGATCGAGGCGAAGGACCCGGCGATCTGGGTCACGACGATCGACGCCAAGACCGGCGCGATCCTCCACAAGTACAACAACCTCCAGACCATCCAAGGCTCGGGCGTCGGCGTGCTCGGCGCGCAGAAGACGTTCGAGGTCGCGGCGAACGGCACGGGCTTCTTGATGACGGACGCCGCGTCGGGCGTGCAGATCAAGACATACACCGCGAAGAACGTCCAGACGACCCCGGGCACGCAGCTCACGTCGACGAGCGCCACGTCATGGGACACGGGCGTGACGGGCGCGGGCGCCGCGGTGGACGCGCACTTCAACGCGTCGATCGTCTTCAAGTACTACAAGGAGCACCACCAGCGAAACGCGATCGACGGCGCCGGCGGCGCGATGATCTCGACGGCGCACTTCGGCTCGGCCTACGACAACGCGGCGTGGGACGGCAAGGGCATGCTCTACGGTGACGGCGGCCAGATCTTCAAGCCGCTCTCGGCGTCGGTCGACGTCGTCGGTCACGAGTTCACGCATGGCATCACCGAGAAGACCTCCGCGCTCGTGTACGACGCTCAGTCCGGCGCCCTCAACGAGGCGGTCTCGGACATCTTCGGCGCGTTCATCGAACACTCGCTGAAGCCCGGCAACCAGAACTGGATCATGGGCGAGGACATCGTGAAGGCCGGCAGCGGCCTTCGCGACATGCAGAACCCCGCCGCCGGTGGTGATCCGCAGCCCGCGCACATGACGAAGTTCGTGAACACCCAGCAGGACAACGGCGGCGTTCACATCAACAGCGGCATCATCAACAACGCCGCGTTCCTCATGACCGTCGGCGGCACCAACCCAGTCTCGAAGACGAACGTCGCGTTCGGCATCGGCTGGGAGAAGAGCGAGAAGATCTGGTTCCGCGCGAACACGAAGTACTTCCAGCAGACGACGAGCTTCGGCGCCGCGGCGCAAGGCGTCCTCCAGGCCGCGAAGGACCTCCAGCTCACGGCGAACGAGATCAACATCGTCGACTGCGCCTTCAAGGCCACGGGCGTCGCGCAAGGTACCTGCGGCGCGATCGTCAATCCGCAGTCCACGACGCCTGGCACCGGCACGGGCACGGGCGACGGCACGGGCACCGGCGGCACGGACGGCACCACCACGGGTGACGGCACGACCGACGGCACGACCGATACGTCGGGTGACGAGCCCGCGAAGCCGAAGGCGACGCGCCGTCGCGCGGTCGTTCAAGAGAACAGCGGCTGCAGCGTGAGCAGCACGTCGGGCGCGACGGACCTCGGTCCGCTCGCCGGGATCCTCGCGGTCGTCCTCGGCCTCGGCGCGGGTCGTCGCAAGAAGAAGAGCAGCTAAGCCGCTCGCTCACAAAACCTTCCCGGGGATCTTCGCAATGGGAGGGGACGGATCCTCTCCGAACGGAAGGATGCAGCGGCAGTGCGTGTTATTCGCACGCGCCGCGGAGCGCCGTGAGGATCGCGCGGGAACTCGCGTCCGGCGGCGGCGTCTAGCCGTTTGCTCATGCGCTCTACCGTCCTCGTCGAGGTCCGTCTTACCTGGGGCGACGCGCTGCTCGCCGTTCGTCATCACCGCGCCTCCTCGCGATCGATCGTCAAGGTCGGCGATCTCGACCTCCCGATCGCGCTCTCCTTCGAGCAGCGCGCGCGGGCCGTCGTTCGCGACGGCGCGCTCGTCCTTCCGAGCGGAGACGCCGTCCCGAGCGGGCGCCCCCTCGCCATCACCTACGGACCTCTGCGGCTCGATCTCCGTGTCCTCCCCGACGACGTCGCGCGGATCCCGCGGCCACGCGGCGATCGACGCATGCTGAAAGGCGTGGTGCTCGGAGCTGTGATCCACGCGTCGCTCTTGGCGTGCGCGTTCCTTGGTCGGGGTGGTGTGGGCGATGAGGAAGCCGCCTCGCAAGCGCTCCTCGCGAAGTACGTGGCGTCGATCGACGACCACGCGTCCTCCTCGTCCTTGCCCGAAGCGAGCGAGCCGATCCCCGTCCCGACGACGACGCCGCCGACGCGCTCGCTGTCTCGAGGCCCTGACTCGTCGAACCCGAAGAAGGGCGAAGCAGGCGCGGCGGGCAACGTCGCGCGCGTGACGGGGGAAGGCGTCGCGATGCACGCGCGGACGACCGAGCCTCAGGGCCGATCACGAAATGCGGACTCGTCACCGCCGAAGGTCGACACCTTCGGCATGCTCGGCGTGCTCGCGGGTGACGCGTCGGGCAAGGCGCCCACACGCTCGGCGTTTGCCGACTTCGAGGGACCGGCGGCGATGGGGAGCATCTTCGGATCGAAGATCGACGACGCGGCAGGCTTGGGCGGGCTCGCGCTCTCGGGCGTCGGCGAAGGCGGAGGCGGAAGCGGCAAGGGCGTGCCACTCAATCGCGTCGGGACAGTCGGCACCGGGCAGGGCTTCGGGCGGAGCTGCGACGGGTGCACGCTCGAGGAGCGAGCCCGGACCTATCGCTGGGCCACGATCAGTGACGCGTACGCGATGGTGAACGGCCGGCTTCCGCCCGAGTCGATCCAGCGCGTCGTTCGACAGAACTTCGGTCGATTGCGTGTATGTTACATGAAGGGGCTCGACAAGGACCCCTCGCTTCGAGGCCGCGTCGCGGTGAAGTTCGTGATCGATCGCTCGGGCGCGGTGGCGACCGCGATGGTCAGCGAGTCGACGATCGCCGACGAGAGCGTCAACGCGTGCGTCGCGCGCGCGTACATGAACATGACCTTCGCGCAGCCCGAAGGAGGGATCGTGACCGTCGTGTATCCCGTCGTGTTCGAAAAGGAGTAGCTCCGATCAGGCGTAGATCGCCTTGAACGCCGCGAACGTCTTCTTCAAGCCATCGCGCACGTTGACCTTCGCCTCGTAGCCGATGAGCTTCTGCGCGGCTTCGATCGACGCGAGCGAGTCACGGACGTCGCCCGCGCGGCCCGCGACGTACTGCGGCTCGAGCTTCAAGCCCGCTTCATCGCCGATGTACGTGAGGAGCTGATTGAGCGAGATGCGCTCGCCGCAGGCGATGTTGACGACTTGCCCGGAGAGCTTGTTCGACGTGGACGCCGCGAGCAGGTTGGCGCCGACCGTGTTCTCGATGAAGCAAAAATCGCGCGTCTGCTCGCCGTCGCCGTAGACGGTCGGACGCGTCTTGTTGAGCGCCGCCTTGATGAAGTTCGGGATGACCGCGGCGTACTGGCTGTTCGGATCCTGGCGCGGACCGAACACGTTGAAGTAGCGGAGGCTCAGCGTCTCCATCCCGTAGAGCGACGAGAAGACCTTGAGCAGATGCTCGCACGTGAGCTTCGACACCGCATAAGGAGAGAGCGGCGCGGGCGTCATCGTCTCGACCTTCGGCAGCGTGGGCGTGTCGCCGTAGGCCGACGAGCTCGCCGCGAAGATGAGGCGGCGGACCTTCTCGCGACGTGCGCAGTCGAGGACGACGGTGGTGCCCTGGACACCGACCATCAGCGACGTCTGCGGATCGTCGACCGAGCGCGCGACGGACGGGATGGCCGCTTCGTGGAAGACGACCTCGACGCCCTTCATCGCGTTCTTCACCGTCTCGGGATCGACGATCGACCCTTCGATGACCTCCACCGAGCCCTTCAACGTCTCGAGGTTCGACCGGCGACCGGTCGAGAAGTCGTCGAGGATGCGAACGCGCTCACCCTTCGCGAGGAGGGTTTCTGCGATCGAAGAACCAATGAATCCGGCGCCGCCGGTGACGAGATAGAGGCCCATGGTGAGACGCTGTTTATAGCCCCGTTCCTCCACGACGCGGGCAGAAAGTTGGCCACCCGAATGGGGGTATGCGACGACCTCGAGAGAGGAAGAGGAGCGAGACGGAAATGCCCGACCGACGCAAACGTAAGACCATGAGCGAGTCCATCGAGCACGGCGCCTGCGCGGTATGCGCGACACGCGACGCACGTCTCCTCGTGATGGTGGAGCTTCCCGGCGGCGCAGGCGTCACTCTCTGCGGCTCTCACGCGCTCATGCAAAGCCGAATTGGCCAGCAATGCCGCACGGTCACCGAGCTTCGTGAGGTCCTCGCCGAGCGTCGCAACATGGACCGCCGTGCGGTCGGCGAGGGGGATGAGCTCGCCGAGCGCCTCTCCGCCGCGTTCATCCGCGATCGCCGCGCCAGCGAGCGCCGCGCCAGCTAGTCGCGGACGGGCGGCGTGAGCGTCCGGCCTTCCTCTTCGCAGAGGAGCTGAACGGCCTGACGCCCAGACATGATCGCCATCGGGACGCCGCCGCCAGGCTCGACCCATTGCCCGGCGAGGTACAGCCCGTCGAGCCCGTGAAGCTTTTTCTTCACGTGACCGAACATCGATCCAGAGCGTGGCATCCATCCTTCGTAGGCGCCGCGCCAGGAACGCGCCATGTTCCAGAACGTGAGCGGCGTCGAGACATCGGTGAGGACGACGTTGCCTGCGAACCCGGGCAGACGCGCGGCGAGCTGTGCCTTCGCAACCTCGACGACCTTGTCTCTCTCCGAGGAGTAGCTGGTCCCTTGCTTCGCCCACCAGTCGTAGCTCGTCGTGAGCATGGCTTGCACGACGGTGTGCCCTGGCGGAGCGAACGACGGATCGTCGTTGTAGACGCGAAGGTAGAGGCGACGATTCTGAACGTCGCCGATGTTGAACGGCTCGATCCCGTCGACCAGGAGAAGCGACGGCACACCCTCGAAGCTCGTCCGCACTCCAAACGTCACGAGGACGATGGGATCGAAGAGCTTCCACTCTTGGAGACGGCGCTGCGTCGACTCCGCGTCGAAGCGTCCTCCGAGCAAACGAAGCACCGTCTCAGGCGCGCTCGCCGTGGAGATGACGATATCGGCGTCGACCATGCGCCCGTCGGCGAGGCGAACGCCTTTGGTCTTCCCCGCGTCGACCACGATCTCCTCGACGGTCGTGTGCAGCACGGACTCGCCACCGAGCTTCTCGTAGCTCTCGATCAGCGCGTCACGAAAGCTGGTCGTCCCTCCGATCGGGCGTGAGAGAAACCCTTGCTCGAGGTAGCCGAGCAAGAAGAGAAAGAAGAGCATCGGCGCCTCTTCGGGGAGCAGCGACAGCACGAAGCGCCGCGCGGTCTCATGGTGGAGATGGTCGCGCACCCACGTGCCAACGGGCTTTCGGTAATGCACGAGCATGCCCATGTGATCGCGCATCTCCCAAATCCGTGCGAACGACTCCTTGAGCGTCATGAGCTCGGGTGCCTCGCCGACGTTCGGGTCGAGCGCTGCCATCTCTCGCGCGGTGCTGCACATCCGTCGCAGCTCCACTTCGTCTTCTGGCGCGACGCGAACCAAGTCGGTCGCGAGCTTCTGCAAATCCGAGGTCACCGCGATCTCGATCCCGAGCGCGATATGCCGGTACGTCGCGAAGTGGCGTAGCGGTCGAAGCTTGACCTTGGGGAGGATGCCAAGCTCCCGGTAGAGGGTCGCGAACGGACCGCCGGTGAGCCAATGGATGCAGCCGTCGATCACGTAGTCGCCCCGCTTCCATGCGGTGCAGACACCTCCCAGCGCCAAGTTGTGCTCGAGGATCGTGACCCGGTAGCCGCTCGACAGCGCATAGCAACCCGCGGAGAGTCCTGCGAGCCCTCCACCAATGATGACGACGTGCTTGCTCATGGCGCGCGAGGAAGCATCGCGTGTACCGCGTCGGATCTCGGGTCGATCCGACCGCCGATGACCGCAGGCTTTGCGGTCGAGAGCGCAAGGGCTGCAGACAGGTGTAGGGGGTCGCGGTAAAGAGCGCTCATGGCATCGTCACCCGCACGCATCCTCTATACGTTCCCGACGTCGGTGTTCTCGCGACGCGCTCGGCTCGCGCTCCTCCACAAGAAGATCGATGACGTTCGCGTCGTCGACGCGCGCGCAGAGCCTCGCTACCTCGAGGAGGCACACAAGCGGACGCCGTTTCGCACGATGCCGGTCTTCGTCGATCGCGACGGGCGAGCGCTGGCCGACTCGACGGTGATCGCGCAGTACCTCGACCTCGCGTATCCCGACGCGCCGCCGCTCTTTCCGCGTGACGCGGCGGCGGCGCATGACGCGCTCACGGTGGTCTTGGCGGTGGACATCGCGATGAACGCGCTCGTCGACATGGGCACGCGTCATTGGGATCTGCGTCACGATCCATCGTGGTCGAAGGTGGCCGGCGAGCGGATCTCGCGCGCGCAAGACGCGATCGACTTCGTCGCCGCGCACGCGAACGGGCGGACGACCTTGGCGGGCGACGCGTGGAGCGTCGCGGACATCTGGGCGCTCACGTCGGCGCGCTGGGTCGCCGGGATGCCCGCGCGCGCGGCGACGGCGCCGCTCGTCGCTCAGATCCTCACGCTTGGCTTCCGACTTCCCGAAGCGCTCGTGACCTGGGCGAAGCAGCATGAAGGCCGGGCCGACGTGAAGGCGATCTACGAGTCGTGACGGGTGCGCGCGAGCTCGCCACCCGAAGCAAAAAGCAGATCCACATCCGGAACGGCGCGTAGCGCTCGGTGAGCCTGGCGACGTCGTTTGCCGAAGGCTGATCGCCGAGGCCATGAAGCTGCCCGAGCGCGGCGATCGAGAGCGGCTCGTCGGCGAACACATCGACGACCCCCGAGGCGCGGAGATAGATCCCGCTTGCCCAGAACGGGCCGATGCCCGGGAGCTCGAGCAGGCTCTTCGGTCCGTCGATCGGACCGCGTTCGCGGATCGCGTCGGCGTCGAGCTTGCCCTCGAGGGCCGCCTCCGCGATCCGATGAAGACGCTGTAGCTTCGTCGCGGGAAGACCGGGGATGCTCCGGACGTCGAGCAGCCGATCGGGGCGAGGGAAGACGCCGATCTCTCGGTCGTCCGTCACACCAGGCTCGCCTAGCGCCGCGACGCGAAGCTTCTCTCCATGTGCGCGCACGAGCTCGGCGACGATGCGCGCGGCCTGCGTCTTCGTGATCCGCTGCGAGATGACCGCCCAGCAGGCGCACTCGTACGGCGAGGTGAACGACACCGGGCGAAGGCCTTCGAAGCGCTTCATGAGCGGCGCTATCTTGGGATCGCGCTTCGCGATCGCGGGGTACTCCGTCGCGTCGACGTCGAGACCGAAGATGCGCGCGACCTGCTTCTTCGCGAGGTCGACCCGCGTGGTGCCGGTGACCTCGCCGCGGATCGTGCGCGCGTCTGGACGGGCGCGGAGCGTCACCGCCACCGATCGGAGCTCGCCATCGAGGAGGAAGCCGAGCCGTACGACGAGCTCGCCGTTCGGGAGCGTGACCGATTTGGGTTGGTGTCCAAAAGGAGGAAAGCGGGCCATCACGTCGCTCGCCTGGGCGAGCGAGAACGGGCCGAGCGGCTCGAGGGTGAACGTCCGGGTCTTCGTCTTCGTGGTGTCGGCGAGCTTGGTCATGCTCGCAGCCTGACGCCTCGGTATGACAGCTTAATGTCAGGATTGTCGATTCGAGCGCGCTTTTGTAGCGGCGGCGTGGCGCTAACTTCGCGCGATCACGACGACCGAATAGGCCACCGCCGGCTTGGTCGACGGGTTGGCGTACGAGTGGCGCTGGTCGCCGCGGAACGCGACGACGTCGCCGGCGCGCAGGAGGTACTCCTCGCCCGACGCCACGAGCGTGATCTCGCCCGACTCGCACGTGAGGTACTCGCGCGTGCCCGGCGTGTGAGGGACGCCGATCATCTTCCCACGTGGCGGAAGCTCGATCCGATCGATCTCCATGCCGGGGATCGGGTCGGGGAGGAGCTTTCGCACCGAAGCCGAGCCGCGTGTCTTCACCACGAGCTGATCGCGCGCGTAGTGACGGGCCTCGGAGCGCGGCGCGGCGACGAGCTCCTCGATCGAGACCTGAAACGCCGACGCGACGCGATCGAGGACGCTCAGCGTGGGGTTCGAGGCGCCCGACTCGAGGTTGGCCCAGGTCGCGCGAGGAAGAGAGGCGAGCTTCGCCATCTGCGCCTGGGTCATCCCGCGTGCCTCGCGGAGGGTCCGCACGTTCACGCCAAGCCGCGTCGCTACGTCGTCCATGCCAACGAAGTAGCAGTCCTCCAATAGATTGTCACCGATGCCATTGCGTTGGAGAGAGCGGTCATGATGGACGCATGAACGAGAACGCAACGCACCCAACGCAAGAGACATGGACGTGGAAGGGCCAGACCGCCCTCGTGACAGGAGCATCGCGCGGGCTCGGCAAAGAGCTGGCCCGCCTCCTCGCCCGCCGCGGCGTCAACGTCGCGCTCATCGCGCGCGGAGGCCGAGGGAGCGAGTCTTCGAGCGACTCGGCCGTCTCCGCGCGCGTAGAGGAGAGAGCGCGCGGAGGCCGAGGGAGCGAGTCTTCGAGCGACTCGGCCGTCTCCGCGCGCGTAGAGGAGAGAGCGCGCGGAGGCCCGGGGCTCGAGGACGCGGCGCGCGAGCTTCGCGCAGACCCCGAGGTCGTGCGAAGCGGAGGCCGCGTGCACGCGCTGGCCTTCGACGTGGGGGACAAGGAGGCGGCGCATCGCATCGCGGGCGCCGCCGCGGCGGTCCTCGGCGCGTCGCCGTCGATCGTCATCCACAACGCGAGCACGCTCGGGCCGGTCCCGATGCCGCTGCTCCTGGACACGGCGTGCGAGGATCTCGAGCGCGTCCTCGCGGTGAACCTCGTCGGGCCCTTTCGGCTCACGAAGATCCTCGCCGGGCCGATGATCCTCGCTCGGCGTGGCCTCTTTCTGTTCCTCAGCTCGGACGCGGCGGTGAGCGCCTACGCCGGGTGGGGCTCGTACGGCATCTCCAAGGCGGCGCAAGACCACCTCGCGAAGTCTCTCGCCGCCGAGCTCGATCCGATCCGCTTCTTTGCGGTCGACCCTGGCGAGATGGACACGACGATGCATCGCGACGCGATGCCCGACGCGGACCCGAGCACGCTCGCCCGGCCGATCGACGTCGCCGCGCAGATCCTTCGCCTGATCGAAGCCTCTCCATCGCTCGAGAACGGCGCGCGCCTCTTGGCCTCGACGTTCGCGGCGCAAAAACCATCCGCGTTGCCCCAACAAGAAGAGGCGGCGCAATGAGAGCGGCGTCCAAGCCTCGCTCCGTTCACGAGCATCGCGTCCTCGTCGTCGACGGCGTGTCGGGCGAGATGCACGTCGCCCGAAGCTCGGAGCTCGCGACGTTGTTCGAGCCAGGCGACCTCCTCGTCGTCAACGACGCGGCCACGCTGCCGGCGTCTTTGCCCTCGAAGACGGTGAGCGGCGATGACGTCGAGCTCCGCCTCGTCTCGTTTCTCGAAGACCGCCGCTGGACCGCCGGCCTCCTCGGCGCAGGCGATCACCGCACGCGCACCGAGGATCGACCGCCGCCGCCGCGGCTGCGCGTCGGTGACGAGCTGCTCATCGGCGAGACGCGTGACGATGGAGTGGTCTCCGAGCGAAACCTCGTCGCGAGGGTCGTGCGCGTGCACGACGTCTCGCCGCGTCTCGTCGACGTCGAGCTCGGCCTCCGGGGCCCGGATGCGGAGCACGACGACCTCGACGCGATCTGGTCGGCGCTCTACCGCGCAGGGCGACCCGTGCAATATGCACACGTCCCGGAGCCGCTCGCGCTCTGGGACGTGCAGAACGTGTACGCCGCGCGGCCGTGGGCGGTCGAGATGCCGTCGGCAGGGCGCGTGCTCACCGCGTCGTCGCTCCTCGCGCTTCGCCGGCGCGGCGTCGAGCTCGCCCGCGTCACGCATGCGGCGGGGATCTCGTCGATCGGAGATCCGGTCGTCGACGCGATGCTCCCGTTGCCGGAGCGCTTCGAGGTGAAGGACGAGACGTGGGACGCGATCGCCGAGGCACGGAAGCGTGGAGGGCGCGTCATCGCGATCGGGACGAGCACCGCGCGCGCTCTCGAAGGAGCCGCCCGATCGGGCGGGAGGCGCTCAGCCGTCACCGATCTGAAGATGGGGCCGAGCACGAGGCGGGCGATCGTCGACGCCGTGCTGACCGGCGTGCACGACACGGATACGAGCCACTTCTCGCTCCTCCGTGCCTTCACGAGCGAGGAGATCCTTGGCCGAGCGCTCGCGCGCGCCGAGCGTGAGGAGCTCCTCGGCCACGAGCTCGGGGACGCCTGCCTGGTCTGGGGACAACCTCGGGAGAACGTGCGAAACCTTCGTGGGGAAGATAGTCCCGAGCACTTTTTCCAGGCGGTCGCTGCAGCGCCAATCTCCGTTCGGCGTCGCGAGTCAAGACCTCGGGGAGGCCTGTGGAGAGCCGGCCTGCGGTGACGAGAAAGGGAGAAGTGCTAGAGTCCGCGCGTCCCGGTGAAGATCGTTCACGCTGCCGATTTGCATATCGATAGCCCGCTCCGTGGCCTCGACCGCTACGAAGGAGCGCCCGTCGATCATTTGCGTGGAGCCACCCGGCGCGCGCTCCAGAACCTCGTCGCGATGTGCATCGAAGAGCGCGCCGACGTGCTGCTCCTCGCCGGTGATGTGTTCGACGGATCGTGGAAGGATTACTCGACGGGTCTCTTCTTCGTGTCGCAGATGGCGCGCCTCCGCGAGGCGAACGTCCCCGTCGTCATCGTGCGCGGCAACCACGACGCGGCGAGCTCGGTCATCCGCGCGCTTCGCTACCCCGAGAACGTCCGCGAGCTCGGCGACGCCGAGCCGGAGTCGTTCGAGCTTCGTGACGCTGGGATCGTCGTCCACGGGCAGAGCTTCACCCAGCGCGTGACGTCGCAAGATCTCGCGGCGCGCTACCCCGATCGCAGACCAGGGCTCTTCAACATCGGCCTCCTCCACACGAGCATCGACGGCCGTGAGGGGCACGAGCCGTATGCGCCCACGTCGCTGCAGACGATGCGCTCGCGTGGCTACGATTACTGGGCGCTCGGCCATGTCCACAAGCGAGAGGTCGTCTCGGTCGATCCGTTCATCGTGTTCCCCGGCAACCTCCAAGGCCGGCACGCACGCGAGACGGGGCCCAAGGGCGCCTCGATCATCACGGTCGAAGACAACGTCGTCGTCAACATCGAGCATCGCGCGCTCGACGTCGTGCGCTGGGAGATGGTCACGGTGGACGCGAGCCAAGCGACGGACGCGCACGACGTGGTCGACCTCGTTCGTCACATGCTCGACGAGCGCGCACGCGAAGCGTCCGATCGGATCCTCGCTGCGCGCGTAGTCATCACCGGCGCCACCCGCGCGAACAACGCCATTCGTCGTGATCCCGACCGCTTCATCGCCGAGCTTCGGGCCGTCACGAACGACGAGCTCACCGAAGGCGACGCGTGGCTCGAGAAGATCATGATTCGCACCCGGGGCATCGTGGACATCGAGCGCATTCGTGAGGAGGCGAGCGCCGTCGGGCACCTCGCGCGCCGCCTGCACGCGATCAAAGA
>JBGAFW010000168.1:0-7251 GCA_044227045.1 Labilithrix sp. | reverse complement strand
ATGAACGGCTCGAACGCGGTCGTCGCCTCCTTGAGACCCTCGACGGCGCCGAGGACGGACACCGCCGGCGTGATGATGCCCTCACCGCTCAGCAGCGACGCGCCGAACAGCCCGAGCATGATCAGGATGAAGCCTCGCTTTGTCTTCTCGACCTTCTTCGGATCGAGGAGCGCGATGAGCGCAAACGTGCCGCCTTCACCCCCGTTGTCGGCGCGCATCACGAAGGTCAGGTACTTCACGACGATGACGAGCGTGAGCGCCCAAAAGAACAACGACAGGATGCCGAGGACGTTCAGCGTCGTGACGTCGGTGCCGTGCGGAGGCGAGAAGCACTCCTTCATCGCATAGAGGGGTGATGTACCGATATCGCCGTAAACGACGCCAAGCGCACCGAGCGACAGCTTGGCGAGGTCAGCTTTACTGGCCCCCGCGCTTGGTGGATGTCCGCTCATCGTGGAGGCGCTGAAGCACGCGCCAGCGAGAGTGTTATCGCGGGTCGTGGCGCAGAGCAATCCTGCTTGCTAGGTTGGTGGTGCCCCATGTCTCGAGCTCACGATGCCGCCGAGGATGTCGTCGCGACGACCGCTCCAGCTCCCGCAACGGAGAACACCCGTGAAAGCAGCGTGCGCGCTGCGATCCTGGTCGGTGTGCTGGCCGCTGCCTTTGCGCTGATCCCTCGTGCGACAAAGGGGTGCGAGGGGGCGTCCGTCGACGAGGACGCGCCGGATTTCAAGGCGCGCGTCGTCGCAAATCCCACAGAGGCCAATCAGACGTCGATCGAGCTGAGCTCCCTTCGCGGCCATCCCGTCGTCCTCGACTTCTGGGCGACGTGGTGCGGGCCGTGCCAAGCCGAGGCGCCGATCGTGAACACGATCGCGGAGCGGTACAAGGATCGCGGCCTCGCCGTCATCGGCGTGAACACCAGCGACGAAGACGGCCTCGCCGAGCGCTTCGTGCGCAAGAAGGGTCTTGGCTTTCCGATCGTCTTCGACGAGCGCAACCTGATCGCCAAGCAGTACAACGTGTCGAACCTGCCCACGCTCGTCGTGATCTCGAAGACGGGAAAGATCGTCGCGGTTCGTCATGGCGTCACGAGCGACGCCGCGCTCGACGACATCGTCCGCAAGTACCTCTGAGCTACGCGTTCATTCGCTCGAACGGCGCCGCATCGGCAGAAAGAAGCGCGCGTTCGTGAGATCGTTCACGCCGCAATAGAGATCGGCATCGAACGTCTCTTTCAGCGTCCGCCACGTCATCACCTCTTCGACCGTCCCAGCAGCGACGACGCGGCCTTTCTTCATCAAAACGATGCGGTCGGCGAACTGCGCGGCGACGTTGAGATCGTGCATGACGATGAGGCAGGCCATGCCGTGCTCTTTCACTTCACTCGCAAGCAGCTCGTAGAGGTCGAGCTGATGGCGCACGTCGAGGAACGCGCCCGGCTCGTCGAGGAGAAGCACCTTCGGCTGCTGCGCGAGCGCGCGCGCGACCGCGACGCGCTTTTGCTCTCCCCCCGACAACGCGGTCGCAGGCCGGCTCGCCACGGCGAGGAGATCACAACGTCGAAGTGCATCTTCGACGATGCGTGCGTCGTCGGCGGTCTCGCGAAGCCATCCACCTTGATGCGGCGCTCGGCCCATCGCGACGACCTCACGCACGGTGAAGCTGCCTGCGATCTGTTGCTGTTGCTCGACCACGGCGAGCGAGCGGGCGACATCGGCGCGCGATCGATCGGCGAGCGGCGTCCCAAGGAGACGGACTTCGCCATGCCGCGGCGCAAGAAGCCCTGACGCAACGCGCACGAGGGTGGTCTTTCCCGCTCCATTCGGACCAAGGACACAGACGACCTCGCCGGACCCTACTTGAAGCTCGACGTCACGAAGCTCAGGGCTCGCGCTCGAGGAGTAGCCGGCCGTAACCGCCTGCAAAGAAAGGGAATCTTGGCTCATTGACCGAGGTCTTGTTGGCTCCCGAAGGGTGGCCGTGAGGCTGGGGGAAGTCGACCCCGACGCTGCACCAAACAAGATGGATGGGTTTCAGGACGGTTTCCAACGAATCTTCTCGACGCTCCGCGTTGGTGTATCTTGAAGGTCAGTCGATCCGATGGGGGCAGGCTCCCTGATCGATTTCGAATCTCTTTCACGTTGATCGATCACGACTATCTCGTCAGGAGCATTCGCCCGTGGACAACAAACCCCAAGAGACCCGGCAGGACGAGAGGACCGAGGATCGGCCGCGCCGCGTCATCAAGCGGTACTCGAATCGAAAGCTCTACGACACCAAAGACAGTCGGTACGTCACGCTGCTTCAAATCGCCGAAATGGTTCGTGGCGGCGAGGAAGTGCAGATCATCGACAACAACACGAAGGACGACCTCACCGAGGTCACCCTCGCGCAGATCATCTACGAAGAGCAAAAGCAGAAGGCGTCGTCGAGCCGCAACGTCCCGCTCCAGACCCTCAAGGATCTCATTCATCAGCGCACGGAGAAGGTGCTCTCCGATCTGCGCGAAGGTCCGATCGGACGACTGATCCCTGGCGGTGTGGCTGGCAAGAGCGAGCCGCCGCCCGGCGAATCCGAGGCCGCGCACACCGAGCCAGCGAAGAAGGACAACGGATCGGCCGCGCCGCCTCCGCCGCCCTCGCAGAACAAACCGAGCCTCGTCGAGCAGGCCAAGGAGACCCTCGAGGACTGGCAGACGAAGATCGACGAGCGCGTGAAGGCGGTCGTCCCGAATCTTCTGCCGTGGCAACAGCTCCAGCATGAGATCAAGCGACTGAACGCCCGTATCGAAGAGCTCGAAGAGAAGCTCAAGTCGCTGAGCAACAAACAGGACTAAAGCTCACGATTACGAGCACTTCACCGCTCGGGAGGTCTGCCAGTTTGGCAGGCGGAGCGCGACCGCAGCGCCTCTTTCCGACAAAGAAGCAAAGCTCCGGGGTGGCCTCGATCGCGGGAATGTTCGTCTTAACATGAGGGTTACGCCCTTCAGAGAAAGGCGTCACCTGAACGATGAGCCTCCCGCACACGCCTCCCACCTCCGAAAATCCCGACACATTCGCTGCGGAGGCCGTCGGTCATCTCGACGCACTGTACGCGGTGGCGTGCAAGCTCACGCGAAACCCGTCGGAAGCCGAAGATCTCGTCCAGGACACGCTGCTCAAAGCCATGCGTGCCCGGGATCAATTCCACGCCGGGACGAACCTCAAGGCGTGGCTCTTTCGGATCCTGACCAACACCTTCATCAACAAATACCGCCGCGGCGGTCTCGAGCGCTCGGTGCTCGAGGGCCCGGACGCCGATCCGCTCGTGGACGGTTGGGTCAGCGCCTCCACGATGCGTCAATTGCGCGATCCGGAGCAGGCCGCCCTCCAGCCCATCGTCGAGGGCGAGGTCCAGCGGGCGCTCGACGCGCTCCCCACCGAGTTCAAAATTGCGGTCATCCTCTGTGACGTCGAAGAGTTCAGCTACGAAGAAATCGCGCAAATCATGGGCTGCCCGATCGGTACCGTGATGAGCCGCCTTCACCGTGGCCGTAAGCTTCTCCAGCGATCTCTTTACAATCACGCGCTCGCACTCGGTATCGTTAAGGGCGAACCTGTGAGCGAGCGTCGAGACGAACAACAACAGCCCGCGGATCTCGCGGCCTATCGGGCCAAACGGAGGGCCTCAGCTTGAGTGGTGTGAATTCGAAGTCGTCTACGAGCTCGAACGAGTCATCGGACACGTCGCGCTGTTCTTCCATTGCTCGTCTGCTTGGCGCGCACACGGATGGTCAGCTCGACGCAGCGAGGACCCTCGAGGTCGATGATCATCTCGGTCAGTGCGAGACGTGCCGCGAGCGTACCTTGCTCGATCGTGCCATCCGCGGCTCACTGAAGAAGTCGGTCAAGGCGACCGCCACCCCAAACGATGTTCGTGCACGCATGCTCGCCGCGATGGCAGGGCAGACCGCACGCGACCTCGCGGCCGCCTCGACAGACGCCGAAGCCGACTCCCATCCGTTGGGAACGGCGACGGCGCGTGAGTCCTCGCTCAACGCAGACTCCGAGACGAACGATGTCGTCGTGCCGAAGCGCAAGCCCGCGATGCTTCGCCAGTGGCGCACGATGCTTCCTCTCGCGAGCGCAGCCGCCGTCGCGCTCGCATGGGGATTCGCGAGCCGCCAGCCGATGGCTGCGGTCGACACCACCACGCGCGCAGGTGCAGGCTTTGGCAACGACGAGCTCGTGAATCAGTTCGTCGACGTCCACTCGCATCCGCTTCACCCCGAGAGCGCAGACCCGAAGACGGTCCGTGGCTTCGAGCGTGAGGTCGGTGTCCCCGTGCACGTGCCGCAGCTCGAGAAGAACGCGCACTTCGTCGGCGGTCGCCTCCTCCCGATGCAAGGCGGCGAGCGCGCGGCCATGCTGCAGTACGAGGTCGTTCAACCGAACGGCGGCGTCCAGCGCGTCAGCGTCTTCATCTACGATCCGCGCCGCGTTCAGATTCGCAGCGCCGAGCAGCTCGCTCCTCGCGCGGTCGGCACCGCGCAGGTTCGCGTCGGCCAGGCGCGCGGGTACTCGATCGCCATCGCGCAGCACGGCGACGTCGGCTACGCGGTCACCAGCGACGACGCCGAGGCAAGCGCCGAGCTCGTGGCTGCGGCCGATCGCGAATAACTCCTCCCGAGCTACTCTGAAGCCTCGACGAAGGCGCCGACTTCTACCGCGCCGCGGAGAAGCCGGCCTTTCGCGGATCGCTCGCCGCGAGGATCGTCGCGGGGCCTGATCCGGAGCGCTTCCACGCGATCATCTGGATCGCCGAGCCGCCGAAGAACTCGTCTTTCACCGTCTCGCCGCGCGCCTTGAGCGCGTCGCGGACGTCGGCGCTGACGTCCTTGTCGACGAGCAGATCGGAGCCTTGCGTGTGAAAGCGCGGCGACGACACGCACGCGTTCGGATCGAGATCGAAGACGAGGCGGGCGAGCGCAGCCTGCGTCACGCCCGTCGCGATGCGCGGGCCGCCCGATCCACCGAGCGCGAGGATGGGCATGCCGTTCTCGAGCACGATCGTCGGCGACATGCTCGAGACCGGTCGCGCGCGCGGACGCGGACGATTCGGCCCGCCGTCTTTGAGGCCGAAGGGCTTCACGTCGTCGGCATCGGAGAAGTCTTCGAGCTCGTTGTTGAGCAAGAGGCCGGTGCCGTCCACGACGATGCTCGCGCCGAAGGGACCGTTCACGGTCGTGGTGAGCGACACGACGTTGCCTTCGTTGTCGGTGACGACGAGGTGGCTCGTTCCACTCTCCTTCGTCTTGAACTGCACGGGCGTGTGCGTCTTGTTCGGCTCGATCAACGCCTTTCGCGCCGCGAGCTGGGCGGGCTCGAGCGCGGCCTGGTACGCGGCGTCGGTGCCCTTCTCGATGTCGGGGTCCGAAGCGATTCGCGCGCGATCGGCGAACGCGCCGCGCATCACCTCGGCGAGCGTGTGCATGTACGCGCTCGATCCGAAGCCCATCTTCGCGAGCTCCGACGAGCTCGACGCGCCATACATGCCGAGCGCCTCCATCAACATGAGACCGCCCGCCGACGGCGCGGGCATCGTGTGAATCGTGCGACCGTCGATCGTTCGCGTCAGGGTCGGGCGCTCGCGTACCTCGTAGCGCGCCACGTCGTCTTTCGTCATGACGCCGCCGGCGGCCTTCACCGCGTCGGCGATCTTCTGCGCGGTCACCCCTTCGTAGATCGCCTTCTTTCCCTCCGCGCCATAGCGCGCGAGCGTGGCGGCGAGATCCGGCCGGCGAAGACGCGCTCCGAAGCCCGAGGGAGCTCCGTTGACGAGAAACACCGGCGCGAGCGCAGGGGAAGCCGCGATGCGATCCTTGGAGAAGGCGAACACCTCCGCGGTGTGCGCGTTCACGTAGAAGCCTTGTTGCGCGAGCGCGATCGCAGGCGCCGCGTCGTCGGCGAGGGATTTCTTGCCGAAGCGTCGCGAGATCATCTCGAGGCCTGCCGGCTCGCCGGGCACACCCACGACGCCGCCGCGCACGCCGGTGAACTGCCAGCGCGGCTTCGGTGGCTCGCCCGGCTTCGTGGGCTGCTTCGGCCAGAGGACCTCGGCGGTCTGCTTCTCGGGCGCGGTCTCCCGGAAATCGAGCGCGACGACCTTCTTGTCCTTCGCCGAATAGATCACCGCAAAGCCGCCGCCGCCCATGCCGCTGGCAGACGGGTTGACGACGCCGAGCGCCAGCGCTGCGGCGATCGCGCCGTCGGCCGCATTTCCACCTGCGGCCATGACGTCGAGCGCGGCCCGCGTGGCGTCGGCTTGATCGGTGGATGCCGCATAGCTGTGTCCCGTTGCGCTCGGCGGATGGGCAGCCTCGCCGATCCGCGGAAAACCGACCTCGAGAACGACCACGAGACCGATCGCGAGGGCAGAGACTTGCGCTAAGGTGCTTCGTCGTCTCTCGAATGTCGGACGAAGAAGAGAGGTCATAGAGATCATGCGATTCGTCTACCTCATGGATCCGATGGATCGTGTTCTTCCAGACAAGGATACGACCTTCGCGTTCATCCGCGCCGCCCAAGCACGCGGCCATGAGTCCATCCATTGCGAAGCCCGCGATCTGTTCGTGCGTGGTGGCGACATCTTCGCCCGCGGCCGCCATATTACCGTGAGCGATACGCCACCGCACGCCACCTTTGGTGCGGTCGCCGAGGTGCGCCTGGCCGACGTCCACGCGGTCTTCATCCGCAAAGACCCGCCTTTCGACAACATGTACCTCATGGCCACGCTCCTGCTCGAGCGTGCGCGCGGTCGCACGGTCCTCATCAACGACCCGCGCGGCCTTCGTGAGGGAAACGAGAAGCTCTACACGCTCAACTTCTCGCGCTGGATGCCTCGCACGATCGTGACGTCGCACGAAGACGACTGCCTCGGCTTCGTGAAGGAGGTCGGCGGCACGGGCGTCATCAAGCCGCTCGACCTCGCTGGCGGCTCGGGTGTGATGATGCTCCGCACGAACGACAAGAACGCGCGCTCGATCATCCAGCTCCTCACGGACGAAGGCCGGCGCCTCGTCATGGTCCAAGAGTTCCTCCCCGCCGTCGAAAAAGGCGACAAGCGCGTCCTCTTGCTCGGCGGAAAGGTGCTCGGCGCGATCAACCGCGTCCCGCGAAGCGACGACCTTCGGTCGAACATCCACGTCGGCGGAAGCGTCGAGCAGTGCGAGGTCACCGATCACGAGCGCGAGCTCGTCGCCGACATCGC
>JBGAFW010000070.1:0-54967 GCA_044227045.1 Labilithrix sp. | reverse complement strand
CAGGTGGTGAGGTTGTCGGGGAGCTTGGCCTTGACCGTCGCGGTGCCGTCGGCCCGCGTCACGACGTTCGGAAGAAAGAGCGCGGTGGGGCGGAACATCGATCGCCCGACGAGACGACCGGGGCTCGTCGTCGTCGCGCCCGCGCGGAGCGACGGGGACTTCGTCTGGTGTGAGTGCAAGGCGTGCTCGAAGAAGATGTTTTCGCGCGTGTCGAGATCGCGCACGTCGGACGAGCGCTCCTCGGAGAACGTCGCGTGTGGGGTGGGGATCGACTTCGGGACGAGGAGATCGATGCCCTCGTCGATCGCCCACACCGTGACCTGCGAAGGCGCGGGCCGCCCATCGCCGTCTTTCACGTTGAGGTGCAGCACGACGTCGCCGCCAGGCCGGTACTCCTTGTCCTGCGGCTCGATCGTGACGGTGAGCTTCGACGCGGGCGCGCTGACGGCGAAGCGTTCGGTCGACGAGGTCGTCGTCGGGAATCCGCTGTCTCCGCCCACGGAGTCCGCGCGAACGAAAGGCGAGCTACGACCTTCGACCGCGTGAAG
This sequence comes from Labilithrix sp., assembly GCA_044227045.1. Classification (GTDB taxonomy): domain Bacteria; phylum Myxococcota_A; class Polyangia; order Polyangiales; family Polyangiaceae; genus Labilithrix. The sequence goes on along the minus strand of JBGAFW010000070.1, from coordinate 54,419 downwards.
GGAGACGAACACGTTCGGCGCGAGCGCATTCGTGATCGGGATCGAGACGAGCTTGCCTTTGTGCGAGAGCAGCGTGGGCGGGTCGACGCGGAGGACTCCTTCGCGCTCCATCGTGAAGAGGCCGCGTGACGATTTCGCCCGACGGCTTCGCAGGCACGCGAGCGCGCGCTGGCCGACGGTGTAGGACGTGCGTGCCTCGGGACGATCGAGCAGGAGCGGGCTGTCGCTGAGCTCGCGCTGCGCGCATGCGTCCTCGAAGGAGAGCTCGGGGAGCGGAGGCGCGACGGGTGGCGGTGGCGGAGGTGGAGGCGGTGGCTTCGTGTTCTTCGGCGCCACGTAGAACGAGCTCGACGCCGCGATCGCGTGGCCGCGCGCGTCGGTCGCGGTCGCGAGCAGGAGGTGCGTGCCGTCCTCGGCGATGGCGAGCACGCACGTGGCGACCTTCGCCGCGTCCGTGCTCAGGGTGCACGATTGCCCGGTCTTGACCGGCTTCTCTTTCTGATTCGCATGGCGAAAGAGCTCGATGCGGGTGCGGACGCCGCCTTGCCGCTGCCCGTCGACGCTCGCGGCGACGAGCTCCGCGCGGAACGTCTTGCCTGCGATGATCGGGCCGCCGTCTTCGGTTGGAGGCAGCGCGCGCACGCCGAGATACGTGTCGCTCGGATGCGCGAGGAACGTCACCGATTGACCGACGGCGAACGCACGTGACACGTCTTCGATCGCGAAGTTGAACGTGTACGCGTCCGGCAGCCGAGACCACGCGGGCGCCGGCGGCGCTTTGCTCGTCTTCGGTGGACCGGCGGGAAGGAGCGGAAACGGGATCGTCACGTGTCCCTTGGCGTCGAGCTTCGGATCGAGCGTCGCGATCGTCTCCGTGTTGCGGTCTTCGCCTTCGTTCGCGAGCACGCGATCGATCGTCGTGCCGTAGCGCTCGAGCCCGGGCGGCGCGAACGTGGTCGATCGACGAGAGACCTCGACGCTGACGGGCACTCCCGTCACGGGCGCGCCGAGCAAGTAGGCGCCGACCGCCTCCACGACGGCCTTGTCGCCGCGAAGGTAGCTCGGGCGATCGGAGGACGCCTCGAGCTTCATCTCCGGCGTTCGAAACTCGTCGATCGTGAAGCGATCCTGCGCGGACCACGCGTCGTGACGGAAGTAGCGTTGTCGCCCTGCCCCGCGGCGTGGCGCGGTGTCGTTGGCGCGCCCCAGCCGCGATCGGACGAAGGCAAATCCGAGCTGCGCGGTCTTCGGGATGGGGATCTCGAGGGAGAAGGCGCCGAATGCGTCGAGCGCGACGGTCGCGGAGTGAAAGACGCGGTCGGAGCTGTCGACGGCTTCGACGTAGGCCGTCTTGCCTGCCGCGGTCGCGAGGCCCGTCGGGCTTGGGATGCGGTAATACCCCTTGAGCAGCACGCTCTCGCCAGGCCGGTAAAGGCCGCGCTCGACGAAGATGTCACCCATCGCCGTGAGGAGCCTCGGGTCGAGCTCGGGCAGGCGCGCGAAGGTCGAGTCGGTTCCATGCTTCACGATGAGGAGCGGCTCGGCGATCGATCGCTTCTTGAGCGCGTCGTCGGCGTCGGGAGCGGCACGCAAGAACGTCGCGACGACCTGCGATGGGATCGTGGCGAGGCCATCGCGGTCGGTCGTCGTCGTGAAGGCCTCTTGCATCGTGGGCTTCGGGCCTCGCCAGATCCGCTGGAGCGAGAGCGTCGCGCCCGAGACGACCTCGGCGTTCGAGAGGCGCGTGACCCACACGAGCGCGCCGTGCGGGCTCCATTTCACCGTGACGCCGAGATCGGTGATCGAGAGCACGTGCAGGTCGTCCGGGACGTTCGACGACGGGTCGAGCACGTGCGTCCCGAGCGCGATCGTGCCGGATGCTCCCTGCGCGCGCTCCGTCGCCACGTCGACGATCGAGAGCGTGGACGTGTTCTTCTTCGGCGCGGCGACGTCGACGCGCTTCGTGACGCTCTTCGGCAGCTTCTTGAGCCACGCGACGTCGTCCCGCGGCGGCGCGGCCCCCGCAGGAGCGTTCGCGGCGGAGTCTTCGTCGCTCGGAGCGGGCGGAAAGAGAAGCTCCACGAGCGCACGCTCGTCGATCGGCGCGTAGGTCGACTCGAACGCCTGGACGTTCGTCGACACCATGCGCATCGGGATCGCCGCGCGCGCAGACTCGACGACCGTCGGGAGGCCGGAGGCGTCGCGCCACATCAGCGCCGGCGCCTTGTCGGCGACCTCGAAGTCGATCACGCGATCGCCCGTGAGGCGCTCCTTGTCGCTCGCGCGGAGGCCCGCTTTGATCGTGACGCGGTAGGTCTTTCCCGGCTCGGCGTCGACGATCTGGCCGAGATCGATCGACGACGTGCTGTAGTTCATGTCTTTCAGCTGCCCGAGATCGGCCTTCGCGGGCGGCGCGACCACAACATAACGAGGGAGGTCCTTCCCCTCGACGGGCTTCGTGAAGCGTGCCTCGATCGAGCCGCGCTCGAGATCGCATTTCTTCTTCGTCGTGCCCTTCGCCGTCGTCTTCGTCACCTGCATTTCGCTCGGAACGGCTTCGTTGTCGGCGCGGCCCGGCGGTATGCAGGCGAGCTGCACCTCGAGCGGTCCGACGTCGTCGAGCGGCAACGTCTCTTCGGCGACCGGCCCGAGCGGCCCTTCTTCACCACGAAGCGTGGTCGCGGCGATGACCTTGATCTCCTCGAGGCGCGCGACCGCGACGTCGGCGTCGAGCGTGAGCGTCGCGTTCGACTCCGTCTCGACGACGGCGAACGGGATCGCCTTTGGCGTCGCCGGAGCTGCGCCACGACCTTCGATCCGGATCGCCTTCTTCGCCGCGGCAGGCGCGATGCGCTGGTTGAACTGCAGCGTGACCAGGTGGCGATTCTTCTCCTCTTCGTAGCCGTACGAGACGCTCTTCAGCTTGGGGCGCTCGGTCGTGAACGTGAACGGCGTCGTCGGCGCGAGCGCAGAACCGTCACGCGAGACGAGCGACGCGCGAGGCTCCACGCGGTACGTGGTCGCGAGGCGAAAGCGCTCCTTCGGCGTGAACACCGCCGTGCTCTGCCCGAACCAATGCCACGCGCCCGCCACCGGCGCGCCATCGTCGGCGCGAACCACCGCGGCCGGCGGCGCGAGCTGCCGCTCATCGTCCTCGAGCCCGATCGCGCGGACCGGACGGCTGTACGCGAGCGTGACCTCGGTCTCCGCGGGCGAGTCGCCCTTCGGTCCGCCAAAGAGGAGGCGAAACGGCCCCTCGACGATCGGCTGCGCGGCGTCGCCGATCGCGAGACCCCTGCCCGCGCGGACCTGATCCTGACCGTGCTTCGGAAGACACGACGCGATGCACAGCGCGACCCATGCGAGGAGCATGAACGCCGGAGGGAGCGCGTGCGCTTGGGCGCGTGGACGAGGCCAGAGCATCGGAGCAGTCTAGGGCATCCGACAATCCCCCTCACCGTTCGTTCCGCGCGGAGCGGCGAATCTGCTTCCTGCGCTTCGCGGTCAGACGGGCGCGGCGGCCGGAACCGGGGTGCGTCCGGGCGCAGCCGCAGGATCTTGCGCGAGGACGGTGGTCCCCGCTTTGACCGACCACGCCTGCACGAACGACGGCACGATCGACGTATCCGGCGCCACGATGTCCTCGAAGAGGTACCACGCGCCTTGCACGCGCTCGGGCGTCACGTCGAGGATGCAGTATCCGCGGCGTGATGGATCGAGGAAGCGGACGTGGCCGTTGAACGTGCGCGCGGTGTCGAGCAGCCCGAGGAAGACGGAGGGGATGCCCGGCGACGAGATCCCGGGCGTGACGAACTCGACGCCGACGGAGCCCTTCACGCCAGGCTCATAGACGGTCTTGTCGTTCGGGTCGTAGACGATCTCGTTCGCCCACGAGCTGTGGATGTCGCCGGTGAGGACGCACACGTTCTTCACGCCCGAGTCTTTCAAGAAGTCGAGCAGGCGCTTTCGCGACTCGGGGTATCCGTGCCACTGATCGAGGTTCGCGAGCTTGGCGCCCGACTCGAGCAGCAGCTGGCCCACCATCACCTGTTGGCCGAGGAGCTTCCACGTGGCCTTCGAGTCTTTGAGCTGCGTCTCCATCCACGAAAATTGTGGGTCGCTCATCAGGTGGCGAGACGCATCGGGCGCGGGCGGCGGTCCGATGACTCCGCCCGCCTGCTTCGTGCGTCCTTCGTAGCGCGTGTCGAGCAAGACGAGATCGACGAGATCGCCATACGGGATCGTGCGGTAGATGTGGCCGTCGGGCGTCTCGCGCACCGGCATCCACTCGCGGTATGCGCGAAGCGCCGCGGCCTTACGATCGGCCCACACACCTTCGACACCCTCGGTGTGGTTCTCGGCGCCGTCGACGTAGCCGTCGTTCGCGATCTCGTGGTCGTCCCAGATCGTGATGAACGTGTGCTGTTGGTGCGCGGCCTGCAGATCGACCTCGCGCTTGTAGAAGGAGTGACGCATGCGGTAGTCGGCGAGCGTGAGGATCTCGTGCTCCGGCTCGTACGCGCGCACGTCTCCGTACTCGTTGCTTCCGTACTCGTAGATGTAATCGCCGAGGTGAAGGACGGCGTCGACGTCGAGCTCCTTCGCGAGCGCGCGGTACGCATGGAAGTAGCCGTGCGCGTAGCTCGCGCAGGCAGCGAGCGCGAAGCGAAGATGTGGGGTGGGCCCAGTGGCGGCGGTGCGCATCCGGCCGACCTTCGACGTGAAGCCGTTCGCCTCGAATCGGTAGTAGTACGTCGTGCTCGGCTTGAGGCCCTTCACGTCGACCTTCACCGTGTAGTCGCGGTCGGCGTCCGTGTGGAACGTGCCGCTCGTGACCTTCTTCGTCATCTCGGGGTCTTCGGCGACCTCGTACGAGACGTCCGCCGGGGCATCGACGGACACGCGCGTCCACAGGATGACCGCGTCGGGCAGCGGATCGCCGCTCGCGATGCCGTGCTTGAACGGCGACTCCTTGGCCGCGTCGTCGCTCGAGCACCCCTCGGTCGCGACCGCGGTGACGACGCCGCTCGGGAGGACCATCCAAAGGGCGGCGCCCTTCAGGAGGTCGCGCCGTCGAAGCTGGCCCGCCCGTTTCTCGTTCGGGATCGAGTCGCCGCCAAGATCCGTATGATTTCCCCGTTTTTTGCTCATGATCGTCCTCGGACGTATCGCGGCGGCGTGACGCGATCAAGAGCTGGTGGGTGCAGAGATCCGACTCGTGCCGAATCCGTCACGCGGCCGCTCCAATCCGTTTCTCGGAATTAGGCACAAGAACTACCCTCTCCCCTCGCCTCGTCTTCCTCTTCTTCTTTCCTTCGAACCATGTCGTCTCCCCTCGCAGCGCTCGTCTCGGCGATCGTGATTGGGCTTCCCATCACGCTCGGCGCGATGGCGTGCTCGGACGACCCGCCAGACTCTGCCTGTTCGAGGTACGTCGCGCGCACGCGAGACGCGCAGTTCGCGTGCGGCTTCCTCTCATCGTCTCCTCCTGGACGTGAAGGCGAGATTCGACGGCGTCTCGTGCAGCGCTGCTCGCTCATGATGGGAGCGCCAGGGCAAGGCATCACGCCGGCGCTGCTCGAGCTCTGCTCGCACTCTGCTGCCGCGTCGTGCGGCGCGAGCATCGACTTCTGTCTCCACCAAGGCATCGTCCGCGGCAAGCTCGCCGACGGCGCGCCGTGTGGCCAGAGCTCGCAATGCGCGAGCGGCTCTTGCTCGAACACGAGCAGCGGCGTCGTCGATGGATGCGGCCAGTGCTCGCCCACCACGGCCGCGCCATCGGCGACGCCGTGCGGATCGAACCTCGCGGGCTGCGATTGGGGAACCCACTGCGAAGATGGCTCGTGCATCCCGACGCTCGCCGGCAAAGAAGGAGCGCCCTGCGCCGATCGCGGCTTCATCTGCGAGGTGGGCCTCGAGTGCGTCCCACCGTTTGGTCGTGGCGACACGGCGGGCGACACAGCGGGGTACATCTGCCGCGCGCTCGTCACCGAAGGTGGCGCATGCAGCGAGCCGACCGGCGACGCGCCGTCGACCACGAACGCTGGCCACTGCCTCCCGCCGCTCCGCTGCATTCAAGGAACGTGCACCCGTCCCGGCAACTTCGGTGACACCTGCAAGAACGGCTGCGGCCCTTCCCTCATCTGCGAGAGAAAGACGCACGACGACATGGACGGCATGTGCGTCCCGATCGCGTTCGGTCCTGCAAACTCCACCTGCGATCTCCAGAGCGAGCGCTGTACGCGAGGGTGGTGCACGGCCGCTGACGACAAAGCGGCCGGGCGATGCGTGGATCCCGTCGCCGACGGCGCGTCGTGCTTCTCGCAGATCGCGTCGGGCAGCCCGACGAGCGCGCCGACGTGCGATGTAGGCGCAGACTGCATCGATCACAAATGCCAGATCTTCGATCCGGCGAGCTGCCGCTAACCGCTCTCCTTTTTGCGGTGCCACGATAGGATCGAGGCATGGCCCTCACCCTGAAGCTCGTTCGCCACGGCGAATCGGAGGCGAACGTCGGTCGCGTGTCGTCGATCGAAGTGGGCGACCACATGATCCCGCTCTCCGAGCGCGGCCGCGAGCAGGCGCGTGAGGTCGGCCGCAAGATCGGCTCGTTCATCGACGGCGCGCTCGTCTACGCCTCTCCTTACCGGCGAACACGCGAGACGCTCGCGAGCATCTACGAGGGCGCAGGCGTCACGCCACCGGACGGACGGCGCGGGCTCTACGAAGATCCACGGCTCCGTGAGGTCGAGCACGGCTACGAGCCGATCGAATCGCAAGAGGACCTGCGAAAGCGACACGGCTGGTTCTACTACCGCTTTCGCGGCGGCGAGAGCCCGGCCGACTGCTACGACCGCACGTCGAGCTTCCTCGAGTCGATGATGCGTCAGGTGGAGCGCAAGAGCTCCGATCGCGTCCTCATCGTCACCCACGGCCTCACGATTCGATGCTTCGTCATGCGCTTCTTGCATCTCACGGTCGAAGAGTTCGACGTGCTCGCGAATCCGAAGAACTGCGACGTCATCACGCTCGGCGACAAGGCCGAGCTCGAAGATTGCCAGTTCACTTCGGGGCGATGGGGAGTCAGCGGGCTCGCGCTTCGTGACGATGGCTGAGACGTCGCGCGACGAACGTCGTCACACGAGGCGCTGCCCGGACGATGATCCGAGCGTGCGTGCTCGGTCGTGGCTCGTCCTGCTTGCCATCGCGCTGCTCTCGGCCGGTTGCCGTCGCGACAAGACAACGGCCGCGGAGCCGGCGCCCTCCGCGGCGGCGTCGGCGAGGGCGCAAACGGCGCCGAGCGGCGCGCTCGACGTCACGTTCCTCGTGACGAGCGACGCGCACTTTGGCTTCGGCGGCATCGAGGCGATCCACGAGAAGATGATCCCGCGCATGAACGGCATCGCGGGCACGCCCTATCCCGCGATCCTCGGCGGCGGCGTGGTCGGCGCTCCGCGTGGCCTCGTCATCACCGGCGATCTCACCGAGTGGGGCAAGGAAGAGGAGTGGGCGCGCTTCACCGCGTTCTATGGAAAAGACGGGCCGATCCGCATGCCGGTCTTCGAGATGATCGGCAACCACGACGGCGTCGCGAGCTACTACGTGCGTGATCACGTCGCGGCGAGGCACGACGCGGGAGCAGGGACCACCGCGGGGCGCTTCTACTCGTGGGACTTCGACGCGCTTCATCTGATCGCGCTCGGCGAAGCGCCCGACGACGAAGGCCTGAATTTTCTCGCGCGCGACCTCGATCCCGCGCACGTGTCACCCGATCGCCCGGTGCTCCTCTTCTTTCACTTCCCGCTCGAAGGTCCGTGGTCCACCGGCAACTGGTTCGGCGATGGACCGTTTCGCGACAAGCTCGCCAAGGCGATCGAGCATCGGAAGATCATCGGCATCTTCCACGGCCATCACCATGCGCGCGGGCAGTACGTGTGGCATGGCGTCGACGTCTACAAGCCTGGTCCGGCGAAGGATGGCCTGCCGTCGTTCGCGGTCGTGCATGTCACGCGCGGGAGCATGACGGTCGCGTGGCGCGACGGCACCGCCGACCGGTGGCTCGACACCCACACGAAGCACTTCGACTGATTCTTCGAGGCGTCTCAGCGACGCGCGCGCCGGCGGCGGACGAGGGCCGCGAGGCCTACGAACGCGACGCCGAAGCCGAGCGAGGAGCGCGAGGTGCTGGAGGCGGTGCTCGAGCAGGTGCATCCCTCATCGGCCTTCGTCTCGATCGGCTCGACGATGATGTCGACGCGCGCCGCGGGGCTGAGGAGCGCGCCGTCGTGCGCGCGGAGCGCGAACGAGACGGTCTCCTTCTGACCGGTGTCGAACGCGTCGAACGACGGGTTCAGCGTCGTCTCGTCCTTGAGCGTCACGGCAGGTCCGGCCGTCTGCGTCCAGACGATCGTGAGCGGCTTGTCGGCCGGATGCGTCGCCGTCCCGGTGAGCTGCACGTGCGCCTTCGCCTTCACGGTCTGCGAAGGACCGACCGTCGTGGTCGGACCATTCGGATCGCATGCGTCGGCGTGCGGGACGAAAGAGTAGAACGGCGTGCTCGTGACGCCACCGGTGAGCTCGATGTCATCGACGAGCCAACCATCTGCGCCGCCGCGCCCCGTCGCCGAGCCCACGCGGAAGCGAATGCGTACGTCTTCGGGATGCTCGGGCAACGTGACGTCGACCTTGGAGGTGATCCATTGATCGGGGTAGCCCGGGCTCGTGTTGCCGTAGGCCTTGCGTCCCTTGAGCGGGTTGTCGCCGCGGCCGCCCGTGTCGATCGTCGTGTTGTAGTCGATCGCGCCGTACTCCGAGATGTCCTTCCAGGTCTTGCCGGCGTCGACGGAGACCTCGATCAGCCCGCCGTCGATGTCGACGTTGCGCCGAGTCGATCGCTTCATCTGCCACTTGTGCTTGAACTGCAGCGTGAAGGTGGTGTCCGCGATCGTGAACGGAGGTGACGTGAGCTTGTGATCGGCCGCGCCTGCGGGATCGAGCAGCTGCCAGTAGCCGTCCGCCCCTGCGAGCGGCCGGCCCCACTTTTCGCCAGGGAATGGCGAGGTGCTCTCGACCGACGCCTTCCACGCCGTCCGCACAGTGTCGACGTGATCGGTGGCGGCCGACTCGGCGGCCTCGTCGGCGTCGTAACGCGTGGGCAGCGTCACGTGCACGGTGCGCTTCGCCTCGGGCAGCGCGGGATCGGTGACGTTGACGTCGAGCTCGATCGGCACGCCGGGCTTCGGCGCGACGAGGCGCGCCTTCAGCTTCGTCTTCGTCGTCTCGAAGGGCTTGAGCGGCGGAAGCGAGATCGCCTCGGCGTCGAGCAGCTTCACCTCCTTCGTCTTCGCGACCAGCTCCGCCTTCGTCGCGTTCAGCGCGCCGGAGCCGGTGTTGCGGATGGTGACCTCGATCGTGCCGACCTCGCCTTCGTCGAGGATGCCGTCGTGATCGCACGAGATGACGTCGTCGGCGAGCTTCGTCTCGACGATCTGGAGGTTGTTGCCGAACTCGTAGCTCTCGACGACGCCCTGGTTCGTCGTGCTGTCCTTCGGCGGAGCGACCGCGCCTGCGCCGGCGCCACGCTTCGCGAATGCCTTCCAAAAGAGCTGAAAGTCCTTCTCGTCCGACGCGAGCGCCGCGGCGAGGACGGCGTCGCGCGCCTCGATGATCGTCGGATCGGGCGGCGTGAGCTTGAGCGACGCGACGTAGTAGCGCTTCATGCGCTCTTGCGCTTCGTTGAACGGCAAGCCGCTGTCGCGAAGGAGCGACGCGTAGCACTCCCAGAGAAGCGAAGCCCAGATCTCGCCGGTGCTGTGCACCTCGGAGTTGAAGCTGCCATCTTCGCCGTAGCTCGTGGCGACGCCGGTGGGGAGCGGCACGCCGTTCGAGATGTGCTTCAGCGTGAGCGCGTTCTTCGTGAAGTCGATCGAGTACGGGAGCCGGCGAACGCCGTAGTAGATGTCGTCGCCGCTGCCGCTCGTCGCGAACGAGCCGTTCGCATAGGCGCCGCCGAAATTGCCCGGATCATCCGCGCGCACGGTGAGGAGCAGCGCGGTGAAGTCGCCCCAGCCTTCGCCGAGGCCGCCAGACTGGTTCGTCGTGAGCCCCATCGCGTCGTTGATGAGGCGATTCGACAGGACGTGGCCCCACTCGTGGACGACGATGCTCGTGTCGAGCGCGCCGTCGAGGTCGTTCGAGACCGCGCGCTTCATCGTCACCGTCGTGGCGGCGACCAGCGACGCCTCGAGCCCCGCGCCGTCCGCCGCGTTGACCGAGAGCACGGGGATCGTGATGCCGTCTTGCGTGCCGCCCATGAACGGCGCGACCGTGGGCGACACCGAGCTCGCGACGTTCGCGATGATCGCGCCGAGCGCGCCAGCGGCCTGCGCGTTGGCGGCCTTCTGCGCGAACGAGCACGTGCCGCGATGGATGAGGACGATCTTGTTGGCGACGTCGTTCTCGAGCGGCTCACACGCGTCGGCCTGATCGCCGGCGCTGTCGGCGGCGAGGACGAGCGTGCCCGCGGTGTCGAACACGTCTTTGCCGAACCCGCTCGCGATCCCGACCGTCTTCGTGCCTGCGGCGGGGCCATTCGCGACGACGAGCGACGCGTTGCTTGCGCCCGAGAACAGGTACATCTGGATGCGCGGAGACGTCCCGTCGGAGAGCACGGCGGCGTTCGCGTTGTTGCGGCCGCTATAGTCCTGCGCCTCGGCGTGAAGCGGATCGCCGCCCATCCCGCCGCGCTTGAAGTTGTCGATCTGCGTGTTGCCCGCCTTCTCGTCGTAGCCGGCGTCGTAGTACCAGTCGTGCAAGAAGTTGGTGATGTAGAAGAGGTTCGTCGTCGCGGCCTGCGCGTTCGTGCTCACCGAAGGCGCGGTGGCGGTGTCGAACACGTTGCCGAACGTCAGCGCAGCAGTCGCGGTCGACTCGATGTCCTTGCCGGGCTGGTAGCCGTCCGGCTCGACGATGTCGGCGTAGGCGAGGACGTTGTTGCCGTTCGTCGTGGTGGCGTTCGCGGGCAGCCACGGATCGTTCTTCGAGAACGGAAAGCTCTCGAGCGTGACGACCTTGCTCGGCTCGAAGACGAGCTTCTGGTGATCCGGCGTGCCCGTCGGGTGCGGGGCCATCGCGTTGCCTTGCGGGCCGTCCGTCGGGAGCTTCGTCGTGGGATCGGCGTAGACGCGATAGTTGAACGCGTCGAAGTGAACGAGGTCGTTGTCGAGGAGCACGCGCCCGTCGAGCGCCGACACGACGTAGCCGTGCGCCGCGCCCGACTTCAGCATGATCTCGACGAAGTACGCGGGCTCGAGCTCGAGAGAGGCGTCTTTGCGAAGCGGGAAGAGCACGCGCTTCACCCGCGCCGGCGCGTAGAGCGACGGCGACGAGAAGCGATCGTAGCCGCCCACGTGGTCGAGCGAAGAAAGCGTGGAAGATACACCGATGAGCTTCGCGCCCACCTGGAGCGCGCTCTCGGACCCGAGCACGAAGGCGCGATCGGCGCCTTGCGTGGTCGGCGCGAGGAAGCCCGAGGCGGCGACCTTCGCACCTTCGCGCGTCATGAGGAGGCTCACGCCGCCACGAAACACCTCGACCCCGCCGATCCTCTGCTCGTAGCGAGCGATGATCGTGCCCTTCTTCTTCGCGTGATCGTCTTCGACGTGCGCGAGGAGGATTTCCTTGGCTGCGTCGGGCATCACGGCGAAGGCCTTCGTGATCGACGGGAGCGCGCTCTTCGCGACCTCGTGCAGCGAGATCGACACGCTCTCGGCGCCGGCCGGATCGCGGTTGAACCAGACGAAGGACGGGACGCCCAACCGATCGTCCCGATGCGCCACCGAGGCGAGCGTGATGGGCCCCTCCTCTACTGTGGGGGTGGGCTTCGCTTGCCGCGGAGCGTCCTCCACCGCACATGCCGAGAGGAAGAGGAAGATGCCAAGACCGGTACGCAACCTATGGGAAACCATGGGGTTCAGCGCTCTCTCTCACTTCGTTTGAAGGAAGTCCAGCGCTGCGGCGTTACAAAGCGCGCGACGTCGCAACGTAGGGCCCGTCTTTAGGGACACTTCCTCCAAACCGTGGATTTTAACGACGGACCGCTCGGACCTTGTCACGAAACACGACCTGGGAACGACGGGCCTGAGTTGTTGTCGCTCTCCTGAACTGGGGTGTGCCACACCCATTCCGCTCTCGACGCGAGCACACGAAGCATTTTCCGACCGTTGTGCTCGTACGAAAGAGTGAGGGTGAGTGTGGCCTGCCATTGAATGAGGTCCCTCTGATGTATCGACGACGTAGCGTTTTCGCCCTCGCCATGGTCGTGGCCGCTCTCCCTGCGTGCCATCACGCAAGCAAGAGCAAGAGCCCCTCGGACGCATCCAAGGATCCGAAGGCGCCCGATACGGCCCAACACTCCGTCGTCCCGATCGGAAAGGCCACGAGCGGCTCGATGGTCGCCTTGGCCAGGGTCGATGGCCGTCGCGTCGCGTTCGTCTCCGACGCCGACACCAACTCCGTCCTCACGGTCGATCTCGACACCAAGACCGAGGGCGGCGCGCTCCACCTCGGATCGCGCACCGGAGAGCTCCTCCTCCTTCCATCGGGGAAGCTCGTCGTCCTCTCGACCGGGGAGTCCAAGGTCGTCACGATCGGCGCGCTCAGCGAAGGCGGCACCGATCGCGTGTTCATCGACGTGGCGACCGAACCGCGTGGCGTCGCGCTCTCACCCGACGGCTCCACGATGTACGTCTCCAGCGGCTGGGGCCGCACGCTCACCGCGTTCGACACGAAGGTCTTCGAGCGCAAGTTCGAGGTACCTCTCGCGCGTGAGCCGCGAAGCGTCGTCGTCTCCGACGATGGCTCGAAGGTGTTCATCTCGCATGCCGTCGGAGCCCACCTCAGCGTGGTCGACGCGGTGGCGACGGCACCGAAGCTCGTCGATCTCCGTGGCGAGGACACGGTCGCCCTCCAGACGCTGAAGATGTTCGAGCAGAGCCGCATCATCCGCGAGCAGCAGCTCGACGAGGCGATCGCGGCGACGACCTCTCCGAAGGACAAGGCCGTCTTGATTCGCGAGAAGAAGCAGGAGCTCGCCTCGATGGCGAAGAAGACGAAGGAGGAGCTCCAAGCCGAGAAGCGCGTGAAGGAAGGCCTCCCGACGTGTCAGAGCTTTGCGCTCGCGAAGTCGACGTCGCTCGGCGGCCGCCTCTACATCCCCGAGGTCGTCGTCGATCCGGGCGAGACCGAGGTGAAGTCGGACGGCTACGGCAGCGGCAACGGGATGGACAGCGAGACGCCCGCCGTCGCGGTGCTCGATCCCAAGACGGCTTCTCCGCTCCCGATCTCGATGCGACGCACGACCGAGCGCTCGTCGCGTGGTACTGGCGATGGCCAGTGCCTGCTCCCGCGCGCCGCGGCGGTCGACGAGAAGAACCACGAGCTCTTGGTCACCTGCCTCGGGATCGACTCGCTCGTCGCTTACGACGCGACCTCCGCCGCGCCGGCGACCTCCGAGCTTCGCCGCTGGAAGGTGGGCGCAGGTCCGATGGGCGTCGCGATCGATCCCGACGCGCGGCAGGCTGTCGTCTGGTCGCAGTTCGATCGCACGCTCAGCATCATCCCGCTCGATCAACCGAAGGGGAAGAACGAGCCGCCCGCGGCGATCGCACGCATCGCGATGGGACACGACGACGAAGCGCCCGACGCGGTGCCCACGTCCCTCGCGCTCGGTCGCGTCCTCTTTCATCGCAGCAACGACGGCCGCATCTCCGGCGACGGCCGCTCGTGCGCGAGCTGCCATCCCGACGGACGTGACGACGGGCTCGTGTGGTCGACCCCCGAAGGTCCGAGGCGCTCGATCATGCTCGCCGGTCGTCTCGATACCGCGCCCTTCTCGTGGCAAGGCAACACGTCCACCGTGCAAAAGCACCTGAACGGCACGTTCCAGCGGCTCGGTGGCGGTGGGCTCGAAGGCGCCGAGCTCGACGCGCTCGTCAACTACGTCAAGTCGCTGAGGCCGAAGGGCACGCTCAGCCGCGGCGGTGCACGCGACGAGGACGAGAAGAAGATCGCCGCGGGAGCGCGCATCTTCGACTCTCCGCGTACCGGTTGCTCGTCGTGCCACTCCGGGACGTCGTTCACCGACGGCGCGATGCACAACGTCGGAAGCGGCCGCGCGTTCAACACGCCCTCGCTCCTCAACGTCGGCTCGGGCGGACCGTGGTTCCACGACGGCCGCTACACCTCGCTCCAGGACTTGCTGAAGAAGTCCGACGGCAAGATGGGTCACACGAAGCACCTCAAGCCGGAAGAGCTCGACGCGCTCGAGACCTTCCTCAAGGTCCTCTGAGATGGCGATGCAAGCGAAGATCAAGTCCGAGGTGCTCCCGCGCGCGTTCGTGCTGATGGGGCTCCTCACCATCGTCGAAGGTTGCGCGCGGCACGCCGCCCAAGCGAAGGCGCCCGAAGGCAGCAACACGAAGGCAGCGGCGGCCAGCGGCTCCGACATGCCGTTCGACGTCGCGGTGACGAAGCTCCCGCACGCGAAGCTCCCTCCCCTGCCCAACCTCGCCGATCCGCCTCCGGCGATCCCGCGCGACGAGAAGATCCCCGGCGTCACGGGCGACGAGATGGAAGGCCAATACCAAATCACCGGCGTCGCCGATCGCGGCAAGGCGCTCGCGACGGTCAGCGCGGTCGTCACCGATCCGCCGGACGACTCGTACTGCGTGGGATCCATCAGCTCGGTCGATCGCGGTATGGCGATCCGCGCGGTCGTCCGCAAGGGAAGCCTCTCGAACGCAAAGCCGCCCATGTTCGAGTCGGGCGACGAGAGTCGCGAGCAGGTGCTTCAGTCGTCCACCGTGCTGCTCAACTACGTCTCCCCAGCGCCTGGCATCAAAGAGAACCTCGTGATCGAGCGCGCCGAGGGCGACAAGCTCACGGTCCTTCGCGCGTGGTCCGAGCAGAGCGGCGGAATGCGGCTGATGGGCAAGGCCACCGTCGCGATGCGTCCCATCACGTCCTTCAACGGCGTTGACGTGCATGCCTTCATCGACGACAGCGCGCCAAACTTCGTGAACGTCGTCATCAAGCGACCGGCGCTGAAGAGCGGTCGTGTACGCGCGAAGCCGATCTTCGGCACGCTCCCCGACGGCGTGCTCAGCAACTCCACGTGCCGCCACGTTCGTGTCGTGTTGCCGCTCAAGAAGGGCGACGGCGCGACGGCGACGTTCAACATCGCCACCGAGACCGAGCAGGGCGCTCGCCTCGTTCGCGTGAACGTGAGCACGCTCTGGCTCGCCTCCGACCCGGTCGGTCGCGTCGCCACCCGCGTCGACTGGGACGGCGCCGAGACCCCCGACGTCGACGGGCGCGTCGAGCAACGCAAGCGGATCCGCCGCCCGATCGTCGGCGGCCGCGCCGACATGTTCTGACCGACGTCAGTGCGGCATCGCGCGCACCCACGCTTCGATCGCCGAGACGCCTTGGGCGTCGACGACGTTCGTCGCGATGGGAGGCATCTGACCTGCGCCTCGCTGCTTCATCACCTTGACGATGAGGCTCTCCTCCGGAACGCCAGGCTTGATGCGAAGCTCGCCTTCCCAGCCAGGGCTCTTGGCTTCGACGCCAACGTTCGTTGTCATCACTTGCCACGCGGCGGGCGGCTTGGTCGCGACCTCGTCGAAGCCCAATCGAAAGCGTAGGCCCGTCGCGTTTGCGGTCGAGGCCGCGGAGTCGTTGTGGCAGGTCACGCCGCAGTTGACGTGGAGCACGCCGAAGGCCGGGTCCGGGAGCGTGGTCGTCGTCCGCGCGGGCAGCGGCGCGATCCGCTTCTCGTTCACGAGCTGCGTGAGCGTGACGCCCGTCGCGCTCGGCTGCGAGAGCGAGATCGCCTCGAAGCCGAGGAGCCGCTCTTTGCGACCGCGGTGGCAGTCGTTGCACTCGCTCGACGAAGGGATGTGGTAGGGCGCGCCGTCGACCGTGATGTCTTTGCCGTCGGCGCGCGTCGCCTTCAGGCCATCGTCGGACCAGACGTACGCCGCCTGAAGCCACTTGTCGTCTTTCACCTTCATGAAGAAGCGCGTCTCGATCTTCTTCGGGCCTTTCTTGATCTCTTTCCACGCCTTCGTGCCGACGGGAAAGCGCCAATCGTCCGCGCTCGTGGCGTCGATCGTCGTCCCGTCAGGCAGCGCGATGAAGCGATCTTTGTCGAGGCCGTCGCTCCAGAAGGCGACCGCGGGCGCGAAGGCGCGCGCGCTCGGCGCGATCGCCTTCGTCGTGATGTCCGTGTAGAGGCCGGTGCACGCGAGGTCTTCCGGCGCTTCGTCGAGGGACCCGGTCTCTCCGCACGCGCCTGCCGCTGCCGGCTCTTCGTCCCCGCTGCACGCGAACGTCGCAGGGAGAAGAGCTGCCGCGCCGATGGCGAGGAGGGCGAGTCGAGGGAGACGCATCGCGAAGGTCACGTGGGCCCAGCGCTCGCGTCCGGCTTGTCGCTGCCAGTGTTGTTGTTGTTGCCGTCGCCTTTGCCGCCGCCCTTGCCTCCGCCCTTACCACCGCCGCGGCCACCCCAGTCCGTCGGACCTTGGCTCTTCGGCTCGAGCGCGCGGAGGTACGAGATGATGCCGTGCTTCTCGTCGTCCTCCATTTCCCACTTGTGGATCTTCTGCCACTTGTCGGCGGTCATGATGCGCATCTCGACGCCCGCCGGCTTCTTGCCCTGCGTGAAGATCATGACGAGCTCGTCGTCGGTGTAGCCCGCGGTCTGCATCGGCGTGTGCTCGACGTCGGAGCCGTTGCCACCCTTCGCGTGGCAGTTCGTGCAGGCGAGATGCGGATCCGGCGGCTGGCGTTGCGGCTTGCCTCCACCTGCGTCCGCGTCGCCGCCACCACCGCCGTTTCCACCGCCCTTGCCGCTGCCATCGCCCTTCTTGAAGGTGACGCCGTTCGCGTAGCGGTCCTTGCCGTTGTCCCAGTCTTCAGGCTTGAACTCGGTGACGTGGAGCGGCGCTGTCGCGCGGAGCGGGCCAGCCTTCGCGATGATCGTGACGTCAACGGCCTTCTTCACCGTGATCATCACGCTGCCGTCGGACTGCTTCTCGAGATCGACCGCGTCGGCGGGATCGGCGCTCCACTTGACGTTCTTCACGCCGTCGACCTTCGCAGGCACTTTGTATTCGTGCTTGCCGTCGTACGCCGAGTACATCTTCGGGAAGAGGATCTCGAGCTCTGCGCCCTCGAGGTTGCCTTCACTGGTGCCGACAGGTTCGCTGCCGCACGCGACACCGAGTGGAAGAGCAAGCAAGAGTGAGCAGACGGCGGCGTAGCGCCACCCATTGGTGAGGGGCTTCATGTCGAGATTCCTCCAGCGAGCCCGCGTGGTGAGGGAGGGAGAGTGCGGCCTCGCGTGTCGAATCGAGATAGAGCAAGCGCCAGGCCTACCCCTGCCTACTTTATATCTATTCGTAATCATGGAAGAATACATTATCGCAGGACCTGCGCGACGACCGGGATAGTCCTCATGATCAACCCCCTCGTTGGGGAACGCGGCTGGATCCGCAGCGCCACGTGATCTCGAAAGCGCACGATCGACTCGATCGTGCGAGGAGGGTGAGATGCCGACGAACGCGCGGAAGATCCGGATGAACCGCAGGCAGCACGCGTGAATCACAGCTAGGGTGCGGCTATGGCGAGGTCGACAGCGGACCAAGTGGTGACGACGCCAGCCACGTCGTCGACAGCGACGAGCGCGATGCCCACGCGATCGGGGTCTGGGGGAGAAGCCCCCATCGGATCGAGCGCCGGGCTCATGGCGCTCCTCTACCGCCTCGTCCCTGGCGCGACCTCGCAGCCCGAGCCGCTCGCAAGGCGGCGCCTCATCACGGGCTCCACCGTCATCGTCATCTCGATCATGCTGCAGACGGTGCCGTCGGCGATCCGCGCGCAGCAAGTGGCGCCCGTCGCGTTTCGTTTCTCGTGGTGGCTGCTCGAGATGCTCATGCTCACGATCGCGCTCTCGACGGCGTACGACTTCAACCATCGCCGCCGCTCGACCACGCTGAAGACGCTGCTCACCACCGTGGTGGTGGCGACGATCATCTCGTCGATCTTCGTCGTCACGTACAACCTCGTCATGATGAAGGCCTTTCCGTCGTTGCGTGGAGAGGGTCCTCAGCGCACGCTCGCGTTCAGCATGACGTTCGGGCTCGTCGTCGGCATGCTTCACACGGGCATCTGGGCGCTCGCCTTCGTCTTCCCGTATGTCGCCGAGGACGCGCGCGTTCGCGCGGTCGAAGCCGACAAGCTGCGCATCGAGGCCGATCAGCTCAAGACCACCGCCGAGCTCGCGCGCTTACGATCGCAGCTCGAGCCTCACTTTCTCCTCAACACGCTCAACGCGATCGCCGGGCTCGTGACGGAGAATCCCCGCGAAGCGCGCCGCCTCATCGCATGCCTCGGGGATCTGCTCCGCGATTCGCTGGCCGACGCCGATGAGCTGCAACCGCTCGAAGACGAGATCGCATGGCTTCGACGCTATGCCGAGATCCTCGAGTCGCGCCACGCCGGCACCCTCGCGTTCCATTGGGAGATCGAGCCGAGCGCGAAGCGAGCCATCCTCCCACGCCTTCTCCTCCAGCCGCTCGTCGAGAACGCGGTGAAGCACGGCGCGCTCCGCCGGCGCGAGAAGCACGGCGAGGTGACGATCCGCGCGACGGTCGAGACGCGCGATGGAGTGAAGAAGGTCATTTGCACCGTCGAGGACAACGGGCCGGGGCTCCCGAACACCGAGCCGCGACCGGGAGCGTTCGGGCTGCATTCGGTGCGGCGCCGGCTCGCGCTCAAGTTCCCCGATGCCGCACTTCGGATGGAATCGTCGTCGTCGGGCACCCGATCGATCGTCGAGCTGCCGATCGGCACCCATGGGACAGGCGAAGCCCCGCCGAAATCGACTACGACGAGTGCATCCAATCCCGCCGCCTCGACGAATGAAGCGGCGAAGATGAGATTCGAGGCATCCTGATGAAGCCAACGACAAGCACCAACCCGTCCACCTCGCCCTCGACGGCCGCGCCGGCGTCGGCGCGCACAACGAGCGCCAATCCGCTCCGTGCGCTCGTGCTCGAAGACGAGTGGCCCGCGCGCAACTACCTCGTCGAGCTTCTCGAAGGCACGGGCATGGCCGAGGTCGTGGGCGCGATCGCGTCGGTCGAAGAGGCGAGGACGGTCCTCGCCGCGGCCAAGAGCGGCGTCAGCGTCGATGTGGTGTTTGTCGACGTTCAGCTCATGCCCGACGGTGAGGGCGCCGGCCTCGAGCTCGTTCGCGAGCTGTCGCGCGCGCCGGACGCGCCGTTCTTCGTGCTCGCGACGGCGCACAAAGAGCACGCGCTCGAGGCCTTCGAGCTCGGCGTCGCCGACTATCTTCTCAAGCCGTTCACCGAGGAGCGCGTCGAGGCGTGCCTTCATCGCCTCGAGGCGCGACGATCGTCGGAGTCGCCGCCGCCTCCTCCTGCGCCGCTGCGCATCGTCGCGCGGCGTGGTCGCAGCCTCGTCTTCCTCGATCCGTCCGAGGTGTGGGCGTTCGAAGCCGCCGATCGGCTCACCTCCGTTCACACCGCGCACGGGACGTTCGACGTCGATCTGTCGCTCTCTGCGATCGAGGCGTCTCTCGGTCGATCGTTCGCGCGGGTGCACCGCAACTGGCTCGTCAATGCCGCGCACATCAAGCGGCTCGATCGCGATGGCAGCGAGACGACGATCTTCGTCGGCGTCGGGCTCGCCGCAGACGAAGCGAAGGACGGAAACGGCCCGAAGCATCCAGGCCTCACCGTCCCCGTCGCGCGCGAGCGAGCGCAAGGTGTTCGCGAGATGCTCCTCTCGAACGCGATGGGCGTGCGCCGTACCTAAGCAAGAGCTCACCGGCGCTCCACGCGTGAGCGCCAGCCGACACAAACAAGACAAAGAGTCGACACCGGTCCCGAGAACGCTCGTTCTCGGGTTACATGCAGACTGCATGTGTTTCGCCTGGCCATTTCCGCGATTCGCCGTTGAATCGCGGAGCGCGTTCGTGAGATAGAGAGCGGCGCGCGACTTGCTGGAAGAGCAAATCGTGATCGCTCGTGCGATCCAACGAATCGAAATATCAACTGCGAGCATCGGAACGCCTCGACATGAGCCAGCATCGAAGGCATCGCCCTTTCGTGCACCGTTCTGCATTGGTCCTCATGACCGCTCTCGCGAGCTTCATGGGCCTATCGCTCTCTCGAGAGCACACGGCGCACGCGCAGCAGCCTGCACCTCTCCCCGACATTCAGCCGCCGAAGCTGAAGACAGACTCTCCTGCGCGTTATCCCGAGCAGGCGCTGAAGGATCGCGTGCGCGAGGCGGTCACCGTCGACTTGATCCTCGACGTCGACCCGACCGGCGCCGTTCGCAAGGCGACGATCGAGACGCCGCGCGGCCACGGCTTCGACGAGGCGGCGGCGTCGGCGGCCTCCACGCTCGTCTTCGAGCCCGCGAAGCGAAGCGGCACGCCCGTCGCCGCGAAGATTCGCTTCTCGTATTCGTTCACGCCTCCGCCTGCGCGCGTCGCAGGCCGCGTGCTTCGCCAGCCCAACGAAGCGCCGATCGAAGGCGCGACGATCATCGTGCGTGACGCCGCGGGCGCCGAGCATCGCGGCGTCAGCGCGGCCGACGGAACGTTCCGCGTCGACGGCATCCCTGCCGGCAAGGTGCAAATCCACATCGAGGCCAAGTCGCGCAAGGCCGAAGACTTCGAAGACGACGTGGCTCCCGGCGAAGAGGCCGAGGTCACCGCGCGTCTCGGAGCGAGCGCGGAGGCGACGGTCGGCGCGCCCACCGCGCCAACGCCCACGCCTGGCGAAGAGCCCGTGCAAGAGGTGCGCGTCCGCGGTGAGCGTCCGCCGCGCGAGGTGACGAAGCGCACGATCCCGCGCGAAGAGATCGCGGTCATCCCCGGGACGAACGGTGACGCGATTCGATCCATCACCAACCTGCCCGGCATCGCGCGCCCGCCGCCGTTCGGTGGCCAGCTCGTCGTCCGTGGCTCGGCCCCGCAAGACACGAACTACTTCGTCGACGGGACGAACATCCCGCTCATCTACCACTTCGGCGGTCTCTCCTCGGTGCTCCCCACCGAGGTGCTCGATCGGATCGACTTTTACCCTGGAAATTACGGCGCGCAGTACGGCCGCGGGATGGGCGGCATCATCGACGTCGCCGTCCGTGGCCCGAAGGACGACGGCAAGCTTCACGGGATGGCGCAGGTCGATCTCATCGACGCCCGACTCGTCGCGGAGAGATCCCTCGGCGGCGGCTGGAGCTTTCTCGTCGGCGGCCGCCGGTCGTATTTCGATTTGTGGCTCGGTCCCATCCTCGAGTCGAGCGCAGGCGTGAGCACGGCGCCTCGGTATTACGACTACCAAGTGATGCTCAAGAAGCAGATCACGCCCGACTCGGATTTCCGCATCTTCCTCTTCGGCTCCGACGATCGACTCGAGATCTTCGGCAGCGATCTCGGCGGGGACTTCGTGCTCGGCGGCGGCATTCGCGCGCAGACGTCGTTCTGGCGCCTCCAGGCTCGCTACCAGAACAAGATCAACGCCAAGACGCGCGTGAGCGCGGTCGCCGCCATCGGCGAAGACTTCATCAACTTCGGCTTCGGCTCGAACTACCTCGTCATCAACACCATCCCGATCTCGACGCGCGCCGAGGTCTCGCACCGCCTCGCGAGACCCGTCACCGTCAACCTCGGCTTCGACGTCATCTATACGCC
This sequence comes from Labilithrix sp., assembly GCA_044227045.1. Lineage (GTDB taxonomy): Bacteria > Myxococcota_A > Polyangia > Polyangiales > Polyangiaceae > Labilithrix. The sequence goes on along the minus strand of JBGAFW010000070.1, from coordinate 32,629 downwards.
TTACGATATCGGCGTACGCTTCCCGCGACCGTCGAAGCCCGGCGTGCCCGATAGCGGTCTTTTGGGCGAACAAGCGGTTACGCAAAACGTGTCGGACGCGATTTACACGCCCGGCGCCTATGGCGAGGTCGAGCTCACGCCTTACAAAGGCACACGCATCATCCCCGGCGTTCGCGCGGACTACACCAAGCAGATCATCAAACGCTGGGACGTCGCGCCCCGCATCGTCGTCCGCCAGGACCTGACGACGAGCGGGCCACGCACGACGGTCAAGGGCGGCGTGGGCATGTACTACCAGCCTCCGCAGCCGCAAGAGACCGACGCCGTGTTCGGCCAGCCCGGCCTGAAGACGAATCGCTCCGTCCATTATAGTGTGGGAATGGAGCAAGAGTTCGGGCAGCACGCCGAGCTCTCGGTCGAAGGCTTCTACAAGTCGCTCGATCGCCTCGTCGTGCAAGACGCGGGCAACTCCGGCGAAGGCCGTATTTACGGCGCAGAGTGGCTCCTCCGCTGGAAGAACGACACGAAGTGGTTCGGCTGGATCGCGTACACGCTCATGCGCAGCCAGCGCCGCGACTCGGACCAAGACAACTTCAGCCTCTACGAGTTCGACCAGACGCACATCCTCACGGCGATCGCGAGCCGTACGTTCAAAGGCGGATGGCGCATCGGCGGTCGCTTCCGCCTCGTGTCAGGCAACCTCTACACGCCAAACAACTACGGCGCGCTCGACGTCGACCGCGCGAGCTATTTGCCCGTAAGCGCTTTCCCGCTCAATACGTCGCGGCTCGACGCCTTTCACCAGCTCGATTTTCGCATCGACAAAGAGCTCGACGCTAAGCCTCTAAAGCTGACGGCCTATCTCGATATCCAGAATATCTATTATCACCGCAGCCAAGAGGGCGTGTCGTACAACTTCAATTACACGCAGCAGAGCCCCGTGCTTGGCTTGCCGATATTGCCCATTCTTGGATTGCGAGGTGACCTATGAAACCGCGCACCCTCGAGCCGCGCGCGTCGCGCCTCGTCGCCTCTGCGCTGCTCATCGCGACGTCCCTGCTCGCCTTCGGCGCCACCGTCAGCTGCGGCGCAGACTTCCGTCCGAAGAACGCGGTCGAAGGCGTCCGCATCCTCGCCACCAAAGCGGATTTGCCCTACGCGCGACCTGGCGAGACGGTGAAGCTCGAGGCGCTCGTCGCCGATGGGCGAAAGACGCCGAGCGAGCCGATGCGCTTCTTCTGGTTCCCTGCCCCGTGCGTCGACCCGCCGGGCGGCCAGTATTATGGCTGCTACCTCTATTTCGACGCGCTCTATCCGCTCGGCGTCGATCTCACGTCGCAGCTTCGCGAGGCGAAGGACACGACGATCACCATTCCCAGCGATGCGCTCACGAAGGCGATCCCGCGACCCGGCCTCACGGAACGCTTCGCGACCGCCTACGTCTTCATGGTCGCCTGCGCCGGTCACGTCGAGCGCGTGCCTCGCCAAGGCGGGCAGAACCTCAACGCGCTCCCGATCGGCTGCATCGGCTCGAACGGCGTGCGTCGAGGCCCGGAGGACTTCGTCCTCGGCTTCACCCGCGTGTTCGTGTTCGAGTCGCGCCGCAACGCGCTCCCGGTCCTCGACGGCCTGACGTTCGAGGGCAACCCGGTGGACGTCACGAAGGGCATCACCACCGGCAAGTGCGTCAAGAACAAGCAAGACGAGTGCAACACCGTCAAGCTCGACGTCAATTTCAACGACATCATCGCGGAGCAAGATCCCGAGAACGTCGACGAGAACGGCAACGTCGGACGCGAGACGATCTACGTCGACTGGTTCACGTCGATCGGGAAGTTCAACACCGACCGCAAGATCGTCTTCGACGGCAACCTCGGACGCCCACCAAAGACCGCGATCGAGCTCAGCCCGCCCGACGACCCGACGAAGGGCACGCTTTGGGCAATCCTCCACGACAACCGCGGCGGGACGACCTGGCTCGAGGTGCCGATCGAGATTCAGTAGAGGACCTCGCGCGCGAGATCGAGAAAGTCGATCAGGCGACTTCCGTCCAAGCCCGACGTGTCCGGCAGCGCGATGTGCGCGAGCAGCATGCGCTTGCTCGGGACGAGCACGAGGTATTGACCCCCGTTGCCCCACGCCGCGGCGCCGTTCGGCGTGATCCACCAGTAAAACCCGTACGGCAGCGGGACGCCGCTCCCGTCGAGCGTGTCCGAGGTGGCCTGCTTCGAGGTCATCTCGTCGATCCAGCTTCGTGAGACGATCGACGAGCCTCGCCACACGCCGCCGTCGAGGAGCAGCTGGCCGAGCTTCGCGAGATCGCGAAGACGGAGATGAAGCGCGTGCGCCGCCATCGTGATGCCGTCGTCGTGCCCGCGATCCCAGATGTAGTCGGTGATCCCAAGCGGCGCGAAGATCCATGCGCGCGCGAGCGCCTCTTCGGTGAAGCCTGTCCGTCGTCGAAGCGCGTAGCCGATCGTCTGCGGATCGGCGTCGCGATAGAAGAAGCGCTCGCCGGGCGCGGCGTAGAGCGGCTTGTCGAGGATGTAGCGGAGCGGGTCGGCGTGATGCTCCGTCCACATCTCGAGCGAGAAGTCGATGTTCTCGAACGTCAGCCCGGACGACATCGTGAGGAGATGCCGCAGCGTGATGTTCGGCTTGCGCGGGTCGAGGCCGGCCATCTCATCGGGAAAGATCGCGCCGATCGTCTCGTCGAGCGAGCCGAAGTATCCCTTGTCGCGCGCGATTCCGAAGACGAGCGACGTCACGCTCTTCGTGACGGACTGAAGCGCGTGGTAGTGGTCGCGATCGCTCGGGCGGCGGAGGTAGGTCTCCCAAACGAGCTTGCCGTCCTTGACCACGATCATCCCGAGGCTGCCTGGGAAGCGGTCTTCACGGAGGAGCACGTCGTGGATGCGATCGAGGGCAGCGGGCGAGAGGCCGACGCTCGCGGGCGTCGCGATCTCCCAGCCGTCGTCGAGCTTCTCGGGCACCACGCCATAATCGTGCTTCAGGTCTTCATCGAAGAAGCATGCTCCGGTCGACGCGCCGCTCACCGCGATGGCGCTCGCGAGCGCGAAGGCATGCACGATCGCCGCGCGCCTCACAGGACCTCCCACGCGCGGGACAGGCGAAACATCGTCTCGAAGAGGTAGGCGCTGGCGGGTCGATCGGTGTGATCGAAGCGCATGTCGACGCCAAGCCCGAGGCCAAGTGGCAGCGTCGACGAAGAACGATGAAGCTCGAACGACACGCGCATCGACTGCCACGTCCAGAGTGCGCCGAGCTCGGGCGAGCGATTTACGTCCACGAAGTAGTAGGACACGTGGGTGAGGCCCTCTTGTTTGTTCGCCCGGTACCCCGGCGGCCGCGACTCGAAGCCGACGAGCGACAGATCACCCGTCACGTCGAGCCGCCACGACGGCGACAGCGATCGCCACGCACGCACGCTCGCGCCGAGCCAGCGCCGTCCCATCCAGTAGCCGTGCGCGTCGTCCCACTTCGCGAGCCAGAGCACGTCCGTCGACCAGCGCAGGACGGGTCCGGCGGCGACGGACCACCCCTTCCCATCAGCTCCCCGCACGATCGGCAAGCCCGCGACGTGAAAGGCGTGAGACACCGCCGCCGCCGGATGCCCGTCGCGATCGAAGAGCGCGCCGAAGCCGAGATGGAGCCCGGTGTCGAAGAGCACGCCTCGGTACAGGCCGAGAAATCGCCCCTTCACGTCGAGCGCAGGTCCGGTGGATGCGCGCGGCACGAGGATGTCGTCGCGCGCGACGCGGAGGCCCGCGCCTCCTCCTGCCTCGACCACCGCCACGGGCGCGCGATCGGCACGCGCGCTCGCCGACGCCAGCACGGCGCATCCCACCACGCACGCGGACAAGCAGCGAGAGCGCGTCACCCAGGCTGCATACCTCCTCTCGCGCGATGCGTCACATGCTCGGTTCTCTGCCGAAGTCGTCGCGCGGCAGAGGAGAGGCGCGCGAGGGTGAGTCAACGTGTCGAGCCGAGGCGCTGACAGGCGTATCGTGAGGAAGAACGACGAGGTAGCTGGCCGTCGCCGCCTTTCGGTACCGCGAGGGACGTTCGTTGGAACGGGACGGCGTGGGCCCCACGTCCACTTCAGGTCCTGTCATTTGAGATGGTGGCTTGCTGGCCGCATGTTCTCTCTTGGAAAGGGAGCCTGCGAGAACAGCCGATGAGACGAACGACGAGCGTATGTGTCCTGGCCGCCCTGACGTTGGCGGTGCGCTTGGCACATGCCTACGACATTCACGCGTCCCGTGCCGGTACTTGCACGAGGAGACGACGAGCTGCGACTTCAACACGGACGTATGGATTCATCCGGCGCTGAGCGAGCCCGAGAGCCAATGCATCGCGTCGATGAGCTGCGACGAGCTCGTGGCCCACGGCGTGTGCGAGCGCGCCCAGAGCGCCTCGGACTACGTGGGGTCCTCGCGGTCGAATTCGATCGAGTCTCCGATGCCATGGCGCGCGTCGAGCACCCACCCGCCGGTGTGCCCATGAGCCGCTCGCGATCAGGGGTCACGCTCTGGCGCCCGGTCTGCGCCGTCCTCCTTGTCTTGGTCTCGGCAACCCCCGCGCTCGCCAGCGAAACAGCGGAGGACGAGCCAAAGCCGGCGCCGATCACGCGTCCTCACCTCGCGCTGCGAGCGAGCGGCGGATTTGCGCGCGGCTCGCTCTGGGGAGAGAGCGCCTCGGGTATGACCGCGTCGTTGGGTGGCGGCGGGGAGCTCATGCCGACGATGACGACGGGGAGCGTGACGAAGCTCGTCGGCATGGGCGTGTTCGCCGACCTCGTCTTCGATCATGTCGAGACCGATCGTGGTCACATCGGCGTGCATCGCTTGGTCGCGTCGGTCACGCCCGAGCTCATCGTGTGGCGTCTTCACCTTGGCGCGGGTCTCGACGCGGGCTTCCTCGCGTTCTCGCGCGTGAGCAAGACCCCAGGGATGCCGAACGCGCCCATCGTGGGCCTCCACGGCGTGGTCTCCGCCGACCTCTTCACGATCGCGAAGACGACGATCTCGCTCGGAGGTCGCGGCGACTACGGCGTCTTCACGTCGCTCGACGTGACGCTCGGCGTGCGCCAAACGTTCTGATCGCGCTACTCGGCGGGCGAGTGTTGCGGGGAAGGCGCCTCGGGCATCGGCTGCGTGGCGTCATGTGGCGGACCGTTCGGCGGCATGTTCTTCGGCTTCGTCTTGAACAAGAAGCGCTTCACCCGATCGCTGACGACGTAGAACGACGGGACGACGACGAGGCTGAGGACGGTCGAGACGATGAGACCTCCAAGCACGGCCGCCGCCATCGGGCTTCGCGTCTCGGTGCCCGGCCCAAGCCCGAGGATCGGCGGGACGGCCGACATCATCGTCGCCACCGTGGTCATGAGGATGGGTCGGAGGCGAAGCGGCCCTGCCTTCTGCATCGACTGCACCGCGTCGAGGTGGGGCTCGTGCTCGCGCACTTGCTCGGCGTACTCGACGAGGAGGATCGAGTTCTTCTTCACGATCCCCATCAAGAGGAGGAGGCCGATCATGCTGAAGAGGTTCAGCGTCTTGCCCGACACGACGAGACCGAGGATCGCTCCACATATCGCGAGCGGAAGGATCGTGAGGACGGTGACCGGATGGAGGAACGAGTTGAACTGACTCGCCAGGACCATGTACGCGACGAGGATGCCGACGAGCATCGCGAACCACAAACCGCTCGTCGTCTCTTCGAGCTGGGACGCCTGACCGCCCGCGGCGACGCGAAGACCGATCGGCAAGGTCTTCGCCATTTCGTACACTTTCGCCATCGCCTCTGCTTGCGAGTGGCCGGGGCCGACGTTGCCTTTGATGCTGATCGCGCGTTCGCGGTCGAGGCGGCTGATCGTCTGGAGGACTGGGTTCTCCTGCTGCGTGACGACCATCGTGAGCGGGATGAGCGTGCCGTTGCCTCGCACCTGGATGAGCGACAGATCCTCCGGACGCGTGCGCTGTGACGCGAGGAGACGCATACGGATGTCGACGCGACGTCCTTGCGTCGAGAACTTGCCGACGGTGTTGCCGCCGACGAGCGCGCTGACGGTGCTGCCGAGATCGCTGATCGAGACGCCGAGCTCCGTCGCGCGGCGGCGATCCGGCAGCACTTGCAGCTCGGAGCCGCCGACCTGGTAGTCGGAGGTGATGTCGGTGGCGATGCCGCTCTTCTCGAGCTCCGCCTTGTACATGTCCTGCGCCTTCACGAGCGCGTCCCAGTCGGAGCCGCGGATCGTGAAGTCGATCGGCGAGCCGCCGCTCGCGCCGAAGCCTTGCTGGGACGGATCCGACACCGAGCCACGAAGGCCGGGGATGCCTTGCAGATCCTTGCGCATCGCCATCATGAGCTGCTGCGCGGTCATCTTGCGCTCTTTGGGCGGGACGAGCGTGAGCGAGATCTGGCCCGACGAGCCGTTCAGCGTCGTCAGCATGTGCAGGATCTCGGGATGCGCGCCGATGCGTCGCTCGGCCTTCTCGAGGAGCGGCTGCGCCGCGAGCGGCGTCGTCCCCGCCTCGGTCTGGATGCGCACGTTGAGGCGGCTTTGATCCTGCGACGGGATGAACTCGGTCTTGATCCGCGTCACGAGGAGGCCGCACGCGGCGAGGATCACGATCGCCGAGAGGAGCACCTTGGCGGGATGCCTGAGCGCGGCGGCGAGGACGCGCGCATAGAACCGCTCGAGCGCGCCGAAGCCCTTGTCGACGGCGAGGCCCACACGACTGCGACCTTCTCGCGACGTGTTCAACATCTGCGAGCAGCGCGCGGGCGCGAGCGTGATCGCCTCGAAGTACGAGAGCATGACCGCGATCGACAGCGTCACGCCGAATTGGAAGAAGAACTTACCGATGACGCCCTTCATGAAGACGACGGGCAAGAAGATGGCGATGACGGCGAGCGTCGCGGCGAGCGCGGCGAACGTGATCTCCTTCGTGCCTTCGGACGACGCCTTGACCTTGTCTTTGCCCATCTCCGCGTGGCGGTAGATGTTCTCCATGACCATGACAGCGTCGTCGACGACGAGGCCGACCGCGAGCGACAGCCCGAGGAGCGTGAACGTGTTCAGCGTGAAGCCGCAGAAGTAGACGACCGCGAGCGTGCCGAGCAGCGACATCGGGATCGCGAGCACGACGTTCATCGTGCTCGAGAGCGACCCGAGGAACAGCCAGCACACGAACGCGGTCAGCACGACCGCCATCACGAGCTCGAGCTCGAGCTCGTGCACGGACTCCTCGATGAAGACGGTCGAGTCGAACAAGATGTCGACCTTCATCCCCTCGGGCAGGGTTCGCGAGATCTCGGCGACGCGCTCACGGACGGCGGTGGCGACGGCGACGGCGTTCGTACCACGCTGCTTCAAGATGCCGAGCGTTTGGAGCGGCTGGCCATCGAGCCGCGAGACGGACGTGCTGTCTTCGAAGCCGTCTTCGACCGATCCGACGTCTTCGAGGTACACCGGAGCGGTGCCGGCGGTGACCACGCCCGTGCGCGCGTCGGTCGCGGGCGCCTTGCCGCGCTTGACGACGAGCTGGCGGAATTGGTTGATGTCGAGCGCCTCGCCGAGGAGACGAACGTCGAGCGTACGCGTCCCGGTGTCGAGCTGACCACCAGGCACCTCGACGTGTTCGGTGCGAATCGCGGAGATGATGTCGTTGGCGACCACCCCCTTCTCGATCATCTTGCTCGCGTCGAGCCAGATGCGAACGTTGCGTGCTTGCGCGCCGCTCAGCTGGATCGAACCGACGCCCTCGACCGTCTGAAGGCGCTCTTGCACCTGGTACTTCGCGACGTCCGCGAGCATCTGCTTCGAGAACGGACCGCTCACGGCGATCTGCAAGATGGCTTGATCGTCCGGGTTCGATTTCGAGACCGAGACGGCAGGGACGTCCTTGGGGAGCGATCGCTGCGCCGCGGCGACACGCGCCTGGATGTCTTGCAGCGCGAGGTCGACGTCGCGTGACATGTCGAACGTCGCCGTGATGCGCGCGGTGCCTGGGCGAGCTTGCGACGAGATCTGCTTGACGCCCTCGACCTGCGAGATCGCCTGCTCGATCGGCTCGACGATCTCACGCTCGACCGCCGGCGGCGAGGCTCCGGCCCAGCTCACCGACACCGAGATGTTCGGGTAGTCGACGTCGGGGAACTGGCTGACGCCGATGCGCGTGAGCGCGACGATGCCAAAGAGCATCGTGCTCGCCATGAGCATCCAAGCGAAGACGGGATTTCGAATCGATACGTCGGTGATGCTCACGGCGCCGCTGCCCCTGATCCCGGGGCTCCCGAAGGAGCGCCAGGACCGCGCCGCCCTCCCCAGCTGCTCGATCCGCCCGGCCCACCACCGCCACCGCCCCGACGCCGGCCGGAGCCTGCCGGTCCCGCGCCTCCGTCGCCGCCGCCGCCCATGTCCGTGTCGGGCGTCGGCGCGATGCCGCCGTCGACCTCGGTGACGCGCGTCGCGCGGACGCGCGCGCCGTTGCTGAGGGCCTCGGCGCCGCGCACGACGATCTGGTCTCCGTCTTTGAGGCCGGTGCGGACCTCGACCCATCCGTCCTTCGTGCTCATGCCGAGCGTCACGACGCGCTCTTGCGCGACATCGTTCTCGATCACGTATGTCACGTAGCCATGATCGGTCGCGCGCGTCGCGAAGCGCGGGATGATCGGCGCGTCGCGGGTCGCGCCGACGTCGACGGCGACGTCGCAGAACGATCCAGGGCGGAGCCAGTACTTGTGCTCTTCGGCCTGCACCTCACCGGTCACCGCGACCATGTGCGTGGTCGGATCGGCCGCGGCGGCGATGAGCGACAGCTTCGCTTCGAAGGAGCGCTGCGTCTCACGCATCGTGAACGACGCCTTCATGCCGACCTTGAGGCGCGGCGCTTCTTGCGGCTCGACGTTGAAGCGGAGGAGCATCGGGTCTTGGCGAAGAAGCGTCGCCATCACGACGCCCGCGTTGACGTACTGTCCGGTCTCGACCGTGCGCGTCTGGATGATGCCGTCCATCGGCGCCCGCACGGCGGAGTCGCGGAGGTTGAGCTCGGCGACCTTGAGGTTCTCCGCCGCGACCGACGTGTCTGCCTTCGCGGTGAGCGTCTTCGTGCGGTAGGTCTCGAGCTCTTCGCCCGGGATGAGGCCTGGGTGATCCTTCATCGCGCCTTCGCGCCGGCTCACCTGACCTTCGACGTCCTTTTGCGCGGCCTGCGCCTTCTCGAGCGCCGCCTTGCTGCTGTTGACGGAGAGTCGATAGCGCTCCGAGTCGATGAGGACGAGCACGTCGCCCTTCTTGACCTCTTGGCCCTCGCTGAACGCCACCTTGTCGACCACGCCGCCGACGCGCGCGGTCACCTGGACGCGCTCGAACGCTTCGATCGTCCCCGGCGCGGTGACGATGTAGTTGACCTTCTTCGCCTTCACCTCGAGGACGTCGACCGCGAAGACGAGGCCGCCGCCGTCGCCGAACCGCATGCCGCGCCCGCCGCCACGACCACCCGCCGCGTTGTCGGGCGAGGCGGTGCTGTCTTTGCAGCCCGAGACGATCGTCGCGATCGCGCTCGCGCCGACGAGGAGGCCGGCGCCCATCACGAGGATGCGACGCGTCGCGGAGCTCGTTCGTGTGTGCTTGCTGTCCGTCACTTGGGTGCTCCTTCCCCATCGTCGAGCGGTCCCAATCCGAGCGCGAAGCGAAGCTCGAGGTACGTCTGTTCCATCGTGAGCTTGGCGGAGGCGCGCGTCACGTCGGCGTCGAAGCGCTTGGCGGTCGCATCGGCCACCTCGATCGCGCGCGCGAGCCCTTGTTTGTAGAGGATCTCGGTCTCCTCGAGGTTCTTCTGCGCGGCCGTGACGGCGTCTTCGGCGATCTTGAACGACTCGCGCGCGGCCTTGAGGTTCGTCAGCGCGATGCGGATGTCGTTGTCGACCGAGCGACGGAGCAAGCTCTCGTCGAGCGCTTGGCTCTCGGCTTGCGCGGTGCGCGTCCGGCGATCGGCGTAGCGAAAGCCGGCGTCGAAGATGTTCCAGGTGAGGTTCAGCGTCGCCGTCTCGTCGTGCGCCTGCTCGGTCGGAAGTGGATCCGGAAGGAGGCGCACCGACACGTTTCCGTTGAGGCTCGGGATGAGGCGGTAGTACGGCTCCTTCGCCGACGCGCGCAGCGCCTCCGTTCGCTCGTGCGCGGAGCGGAGGTCGGGCCTGCGATCGAGCGCCGACTTCACCTGGCTCTCGGGAGACGTCTCGTAGCTCGCGGCGGCCTCGGTGGTGCGATCCGGCGAAGCGAGCGGCGGCGTGACTTGCCGGCCGACCAAGAAGCCGAGGTTCAGGTAGGCGACGCCGACGCGTCCTTCGGACTGCGCGACCTCGCGCTGCGCCGTCGTGAGCTCGAGCTGCGCCTTCGTGATGTCGTTCGTGCTCGCGAGCCCGGCGGCGGCGCGCGCCTCGGCGTTCGCGATGTTCGCCTTCGCGCGATCGAGGCGGCGGTTGCTCGCTTCGAGGACGCGCTCGGTCGTGAGCGCCTGCAAGAAGGCACGCGCGGTGTCGAACGAGAGGAGGCGGCGATCCTGAATGCTGCCCCACTTCTCCGACTCGAGCTGGTGCGACGCTTGCGAGTACTGAGGGAAGGCGCTCGGGTTGACGATCGGCTGCGAGAGCGTGATCGTCCCGCTCGTCGTCGTGTTTCGCCCGCTCTTGTCCTCGCGCAGCTTGTACTGCGCGCTGCTCGCCGCCGTCAGCGACGGATAGAACGCGCCGCGCGCGCGATCGAGCGAGCCTTCGGCTTGGTCGACGCGAAGCGGAGACTTGCGCGCGCGCTCGTTGTGCTCGAGCGCCAGCTTGATCGCTTGGTCGAGCCGCAGCTCACCTTCCGCTCGGGCCTCCGAGATGGAGCCGAAGAGGCCGAGGCTCGCGCTCGCGAAGGCCGCAGCAAAGAGGCCAGTCCTGACAACGCGGACGCGCAGCATTTTCTGCATGCATCGTCGACCCGGGAGCCATTCCCATCAACAGGTTGTTGGCCTGAATCCTTCGGTTTTCGACCAACAGGCCGCACGGAGCGACCAGCAGGTCCCCTCGGGTGACGAAAAGACTTCGCTGGACGGCGACGCAGCCTACATGTGCATGCGCGTGCGTGTTTTGCGTCGGCAAACCGCCAGGATCGCAAACCCGAGCCCGAACGTGCACGCGACGTTCGAAGGGTCGATCGGGCCGGGCGTCTGGGCGCATGTCGTCGGCGGAGGCGTGTCCGTGTTCTTCGGTGGCTCGAAGGCCGCGCACACCGCGTTGATGTCGTCGTCGGAGAGGGCGCGTTTCTGCTCGAGGCTCTGCCCGCAGCGATCTTGCGACTGGCAGTAGCGCGCGACCATGATCGACTCGGGGTCGGTGCTATGCGCGAGCCCAATATAATGACCGACCTCGTGCGTGACGACCGCTTGGAGATCCGTACCGGCGGCTTCGCCGAGCGAGAAGGTCTCCATCGCCGTGTTGATCTCGATGTCGGCGTAGTCGATCATCCCCGAGATCTTCGTGTAGACCTGGTTGGTGAGCGCGAGCGACTCGTCGGAGTCGTTGTGCGGCCACTCGGTGTCGCGGAAGTAGATGCCGAAGTTGACCGGCCCCTGCTTGTCACCCTTCAGCGGCTTGTCTTGATCGAAGTCCGGTCCCTCTTGGAAGCGTAGCGACGTGCGCCTGCCGTTGCTGCATTTGACGTTCGACCACGCATCGAAGGCGGCGCGGATCGCCTCACGCGCCTTTTCGTTGTCGAGCTTCTCGGATCCGGCGGAGTGAAATCGATAGACGATCGGTGACGTTCTCCACTTGAGGATCACTCCGTCGCGGATGCAGCCCGTGTCGTTCTTTCGGCACGTGTCGCCTGCGTTCGGATCGCACGTCGTCGTCCGGCAGAAGGCCGAGGCTCGTGCGCCCGCGAAGAAAAGGACGGCCGCAGCGGCCAAGCCGGCGAGCGTGTTTCCTTTTCTTCGAAGCAGACGCCTCCTCATCCTTCGACCCTTCAATGCGCGACGCGTGCCAGATCAGTGTCGAAGAAGAGCGCGCAAAAATCGAGGCCTGAGGCTCACCAACCGTCGCCCCAACCTCCGCCGCCGCCACCACCGGTTTCGCCGCCATACCCGGCCCCGCCGTTGCCCGAATCCCCACAAATATCGCCTCCTCCGCCCCACCCTGCGCCGCCGCACGACGGGCATGCGCCGTCACCGAAAGGATCGTTGCCCCACGCTCCGCCTGGTCCACCGTTGCCCCAGCCCGCTCCGCCCGATCCGCTTCCCCATCCACCAGCGCCGCCGGCGCCATCACCCCATCCGCCGCCCCCGGCCCCCCAATCGCCCGCTCCGCCAGCGCCGCCCATGCCGTCTGCGCCGGTGCCGTAGCCGCCGGCGCCCCAACCTCCGTTGGCACCCCAGCCGCTGTCCCATGCGCCCTCGTCGGTGTCGTAGCAGCCCATTCCATCTTGCGTCGCGTCCCACGCGCCATCGACCGGCACCGTGCTCGAGCAGACGCCGCTCGACGCCGACGCCGTCTGCGCCGCCGTGAGACATTGCTGGAGCTGCGTCGGATTCGCCTGCGTCGACGTACCTGAGCTCTGCACGCATTGAAGCGCGTTCGTGAGGACCGCCATCATGTCGGCGCCGCATGCCGGATCGATCCCGGTCGTCGAGGGCGTGATCGTGTTCGTGTGGAGCGACTGCGTCCTCGTGTTGTGGGACGCGATGACCTTCTGGTGCGTGGCGACGGAGAGCTTCTTGAAGTCGGAGAGCGCTTGCTTGACGAAGCTCGCGGTGTCCTCGCTCATCGCGCCGTTCGCTGCCGTCATGCTGCGGCTGTAGTCGTGCCGCGCCGCGAACAGGCTTCCATCCATCACGCGCGTGCGAAGGACCGTCGCGTCATTCTGCGTGTGAAAGCCGACCGAGAGCCCCTTCACGGCGCTCCCCTTCGCGTTGTAGCCGGTGAGGAGCACGTCGTTCTTTCCTCGGTACACGCGCCACTCTTTGATCCCCAGCTTGTCGTTCGAGCTCGCGGACGCTTGCGCCTTCATCAGCGGAAGCGGCGCTCCGAGTCGCGACGTCGTCGTGGCACGCGCTTCGGCGACTTCGGGCTCGCCGCATCCGACGACGGAAGTCGCGAGAGCGGCCGTCGCGAGAAGCATGATCGTCGTGCTGATGGTCTTGAGCTTGAACATGTGGCGAATGCCCTTTCGTGTTTGTCCCGTGACTCCCGCGACACGACGATTGCACCGCGCGTACCGCACGCACATAAAATTGAAGCGAGCGCGTTTACGCCTAGAAAATAGGCCGATCGTGCAGTCTCCCACCTCGGCGCCTCATAGCGCAGAGGCGCCTCCCGATGCAGACATGCGGATCGCGATCCGTCCGCGTGAGCGTGTCGATCATCCCGGTGAGCACGCCTGCGCGTGTCGTGGCCGCACGCGACCGTTGCGCAATCCGCGAACGCGACGCTTCGCGAGCGACGCGGAACCGATCGCGGAACGCCGCGACCCGCGAGAAGCGCGACGCTCGCTCGGCACAGCGACGTCTCGTTCAACATTTCAGAATCCTTCGAGGCGCACAAACACGTCGCTGCGCCGCGTCTCTGCGTACGACGTGCTCGCGAGCCTCGGCGCGATCGGTGCAGACGCTCTGCCTTCGCATGGCATCGTGTCTGTCGCCTCTTCGTTCGCTCGCGCTCGCTGCGCTCGCGGCCGCACTCCCACTCACCTACGGCTGCGCGGAGACGGATGGCGATCACCACGACGACGGTGACGAGAGCCTCGGCACGACGTCGAGCGCGCTCAGCGCGGCCGATCCGGTGTCGAGCGCCGTGAGCCAGAGCTGCTCGACGACCGCGGTGAAGGCGCTCGCCACGCAGCTCGTCGGCGAGATCCAGTGCATGAAGCCAGGGTCGATGAAGCGGATCGACAACATCGGCGGGCTCGCGCTCGGCGCGGCGGTCTTCCCGTACTTGCAGACGAGCGCGGCGAACGCGCTCGTCAACGCGCAGAAGGCACGTGGCGTGACGATGTCGATCAACTCTGGTCTTCGAACGCTGCCGCAGCAATACCTGCTCTACCGCTGGTACCAGACGGGGCGCTGCGGGATCGGCCTCGCCGCGACGCCAGGCACGAGCAACCACGAGTCGGGCATCGCCGTCGACATCAACGACAACGCCGGCTGGAAGACCTCGATGTCGAACAAGGGCTTTCATTGGCTCGGCGCGAGCGATCCGGTGCACTTCGACTTTTCGGGCGGCGGCACGATCGACATGAAGGGGCTCTCCGTCCTCGCGTTTCAGCGGCTGTGGAACCGCAACAACCCGAACGACAAGATCGACGAAGACGGCTCCTACGGTCCGTCGACCGAGTCACGCCTCGCGAAGTCTCCGGTCGGTGGATTCCCGATCGGCCCGCTCTGTGCGTCGTCGCAGATGCCAAGCGCCGCGAACGGCGGCGACGACGCGAGCGGCGATCCCGCCTCGTCCGAGCCCAACGCGAAAGGCCCCGTGAGCGACGACGCTCCGCCCGCGAAGGCCGGGAGCAGCGAAGCGACGACCACGAGCGCGACGCTCGACAACGACGCGCCAAAGGGCGCGACCGAGCAAAGCGGCTGCTCCGCGGGTCGCTCGATCTCGTCTCCACTCTCGACCGCCGTGGGTGCTGCCGGTGGGCTCGCCTTGATGGCTCTTGTCATCACGCGGCGTCGACGCCGCTCTGCCTAGATCCACCCAAGGTGTAGATCATGGCGTGAAGCTCGCTCGATCCGAGAGCGATCTTGCGCATGCTGCGCGCTCCTGAAATCGATCGCGCGCGCGCGCGACGCGGCCTGCGCCGTGCACGTTGGCGTCGCGTGCTTCCTCGTGAAATCTCTCGCGGTCTCGTCAGGGTGGTATTTTCCACGGCGCTCGTCGCGCTCGCAGGTGCATGCGCGGCGCAGACGGAGCCGCGCGATCACGACGACGACGCCGACGCCGGCGAGACCGCCGAGCCCCTCGGCTCCGCGACCTCGGCGCTCAGCGCGACCGATCCCGTCTCGACCGCCGTGCTCCAAAGCTGCTCGACGACCGCGGTGAAAGGGCTCGCGACCCAGCTCGTCGAGGAGATCCAGTGCCTCCGCCCAAACACGATGAAGCGCATCGACAACGTCGCGGGCCTCAAGCTCGGCGCCGCGGTGTTTCCCTATCTGCAGACGCCGGCCGCCGATGCGCTCAGCGCTGCGCAAAAAGCGCGCGCCGTCACGATGTCGATCAACTCGGGTCTCCGCACGCTGCCGCAACAGTTCTTGCTCTACCGCTGGTACAAGACCGGGCGCTGCGGCATCGGCCTGGCGGCGACGCCGGGCACGAGCAACCACGAGTCCGCGATCGCGGTCGACATCGAAGACAACGCCGCATGGCGCTCGGCGCTGCAAGGTAAGAGCTTCCGCTGGCTCGGCGCGAGCGATCCGGTGCACTACGACTTCACCGGCGCGGGCGCGGTCGATCTGCGAGGCCTCTCGGTGAAGGCCTTTCAACGTCTGTGGAATCGCAATCACCCGGAGGATCCGATCCCCGAAGACAGCGCCTACGGAACGCAGACCGCCGATCGCCTGGCGAAGGCGCCCTCGGGTGGATTTCCGAAAGGTGCAGACTGCAAGGAAGCGCCCGCCTCGACGCCAGGCTCGGCAGGCGACGCGCCGCCGATCACGCCTTCCTCCACGCCCGACGCGACGGAGCCCGCCGACGCTCCTGCGACCGAACCGAGCGACGGCGCACACGAAGATGATGACGCGACGAACGTGGGCTCGGGTCGCCTGCGCAGCGGCGCGCAAGCGTCGTCCGGATGTGCGTTCGCTAGGGCGCGCGAGCGCACGACACCGATCACCTCGGGGCTCATCGTTCTAGCGATGGCGACGCTGCTACTGCGACGACGCGGCTTGCGCAGCGGTGGTCTGCGGAGCGACTGACGCGAGCACCGCGAGGAGCTCTTCGAGCGTGAACGGCTTCGCGATGCGACGGCACTTCGACGCGCGAAGGAACTCTTCGCCGTGCGCAGTGAACGCGCCTGCGGTCATCAGCACGAAGCGGTCGGCGATCCCGAGCTTGTCCATGTGACCATAGAAGGCCACGCCGTCGATGAGCGGCATCGACAGGTCGCAGAGGACGGCGTCGAAGCGGCGCGGGTTCTGTCGGAGGAGCTCGAGCGCTGCCTTCGATTGGCTCTCCACGACGACGTCGTGAATGCCGTCGAGCACGAGCTCGACGGAGCGCAAGAAGGCGCGTTCGTCGTCGATGATGAGCACCTGGAGCCGGCCATCGGAAGGCCGCGCGACGTGCTTCGAGGGCGGCGTGCTGCCGGCGCGCGCGCGTGGCCGCATCGCGGAGTCTGCAGGGTGTGATGTGCTCTTCGCCAGCGGTAGTGAGATCGTCACGGTGGTGCCGCCGTCGACCATCGACTGGATCTCGAGGGTGCCGCCCGATTCTTCGATGATGCGACGCGAGACGAAGAGGCCGAGGCCGGTGCCGCGCCCTGGCGCCTTGGTCGAAAAGAAGGGATCGAACACGCGCTCGACGTTGACGGGGTCGATGCCGCACCCGTTGTCGCTCACCGAGATGCGCATCCTCTCATCCTGGAGCGTCGCGCTGACGACGATGCGGTTCTGCGTCGCGTCCGGGTCGAGCGCATGCGCCGCGTTGAGCAGCAGATTGGCGATGACCTGGCAGAGCTCGCCTTCGCTCACGTGGACGCGCGGGAGGTCAGGCACGTCGACCTCGACATGCGCACGCCCCTGAAGCTCGCTCGAGCAGAGGTCGATCGCGGCGTCGATGGGCCTGCGGACGTCCGTCGACATCTCGCGCTCGATCTTGCGATCGTGAGCGACGACGCCCACGCTCGCGGCGATGCCGGCCATCCGCCGGACGGCGTCGCGAACGTGGCCAAGCGCCTCCCGCGCGCGATCGGTCGAAGCGCCAGCACGATCGATCTCGCGCTCGAGGACGTCGAGGCTCGTGGTGGCAAACGCGAGCGGCTGGCGGATCTCGTGACCGATGCTGGCCGCGACGAGCCCCATCGCCGCGAGACGCTCGGCCTCGACGAGCTTGGCCTTCAGCGTCATCTCTTCGGTGATGTCGCGGATGAGGAGCGTCAGGGAGGATCGCGAGGGCGATCCGTCCGCGAGCTTCGTCGGACGCGCCTCGCATCGAAAGCTCCGGCGCCCCGCGGGCACGTCGAGCACGTAGTCGTGACTCTCGGGTTGCCCCGTGTCGAGCACGCGCGCGAACATCGTGAGGAAAGGCCCAGCGACCTCCTCACCGAGCACATCGGCGACACCAAGCCCTGCCATTCGTTCGACCGAGGTCGCGAGCAGCTGAGGCTCGGCCGTGAGCACGCTGAGGTAGCGACCATGGCGATCGACCTCGAACAAGATGCCCCCGACGAACGACGTGAGCGCGCTCATCTGCGCCTCGAGCCGATCCGCGTCGAGCGGACAGCCTCCCGTCTCGAGCGACGTCGCGATCAGGTTGGGAAGTTGCTGGCGCGATCCCCCCATCACGTCTCCGATGACGCCTTCATGATGGCCGTTCCGCTGCGCGTGCGCTTATTCGCTTCGAGATGTCCGCCTCGAACGTGGCGGGAGACTCGAGGTACGATCGAAACGTCTTCATCGCGCGGCCGATGTGCCAGCCGTCGACGAAGCGGTGATCGATCGTGGCGGTGATCGGGAGAATCGGACGCACCTCGACGCGACCATCGACCGCGACGGGCTTCTCGGTGATCGATCCGACGAGGACGAGGAGCGGAACGCGGTACATCCACGAGAGAGGAGCGAACCCCATCGGGAGCCCGAACGTGCCGACGCTCGTGATGACCGCGCTCCCAAACGGGCTCCGCGCAAGGCCGAGCGCTTTCACGCTCTTGTCGAGATCGCCCGCGAGCCACGAGGTCACGCGGAGCGCGACGCGCAGGATGGGGATCGGCAACGTATCCATCGCCTTCTTGCTCTTCGCGAGATCGGGGTCGCGTCCGGCTTTGGCGAGGGTGGCGCGATCGGTCAGCTCGGTCGCGAGCTCGACCACGTCCTTGTGCTCGAGACCTTGCACCTTGACGCCGGTCAAGTCACGACCGCTCTCGACCGCCGTGATGAAGAACACATCCGCAGAGTCCCGCGGGAAGGCGTAGCCGCCGACGATCCTCACGTTGAGCTCGGGGACATCACGCAAGGTCAGCGCCACCGCGCGCCCGACCAGATGCGTCGGAGTGATCTTCTGGCCGAGATGCTCGCGGCATCCATCCATGAAGCGCTTCATCGAGGACGCATCAATCTCGAGCGCGCCGTAAATCTGCGGATCATTTGGGGCGCGCCACATCGCGTTGGCGACCTTGCGCCAACCTCGAAGCTTCACACGCATCGGAGCGCCTTTCGCTGGGTCCATCGGAGATGCGCGCGCAGGCCCATGACAGACGATGTCATAGCACTCACTTCTTCTTTTTGCGCTGGGCGACCGGAATGACGAACCGCACCGCGGTGAGGTCTTCGTTGACCTTCGCGACCTTGTTGTCCGTAAGTCCGAGGGTCCGACCGGCCGTGAGGACCGCGCGCTCGGTCAGCTCGTCGTCCCCTTTTGCGCCCTTCGGGTAGACGATCCAGATGCCGCCGTCCTCGGCGATCATCTCTTTGCTCGCGGGGAGCTTGTCGAGATCCTTCTTCGCCTTGGCGGCGAAGAGGAGGACGTCGAAGTCCTTTCCACGTGCCGTCTTCGCGAGCTTCGCCCCCGCGCGCTCCACGTCGGCGCGCACGTCGGGATCGAGCTTGCCGACGATGCAGACCTTCTTCGTCGCGTCGATCCCGAGCTTCTCGACGAGCGCCTTCGGGTTCTTGATCTTCTCGCGCCAGACCTCCGCCTTCGGACCGAGCTCGAGGAGGAGAAGGCCTCGCTGCGTCTTCAGCTCGAGCCAGCCGCTGTTGGCCTCGACGGACATCATCTCGCTGAACTTCACGTCCAGGCTCGCGGCGCCGCGAAAGATCAGCGAGTCCGTCTCGAGAAGCGCCGTTCCTTCGATGATGCGACCGTCCCACCGAAGCGTCGTCTTGATCTCCTGCCCCATCGTGCCCGTCTCCCGAACAAAGTGTGATCTGCCTCAGTCGAGCATCAGGCATCCTAACAGCGGTCCTTGGGCGCTTCACTCAGAACCGACGACCCTATAGCGTGAGGGACTCCGAGCAGCCCAGACATGACAGCCCTCACTGCGCACCGGTTCCATTTCGCGTTCACGGTGATCTACCACTACCTCTTCCCGCAGCTCACGATGGGGCTCGGCCTTCTCATCGTCGTGCTGAAGGTGCTCCAGCTTCGTGGCAACCCGCACGCAGGAGACGCCGCGCGGTTTTGGGCGCGCGTGTTCGGCCTCACGTTCGTGATGGGCGTCGTCACCGGGATCCCACTCGAGTTCCAGATCGGCGCCGGATGGTCTCGCTTCGCCAGCGCGACGGGCGGCGTGATCGGTCAGACGCTCGCGATGGAAGGCGTCTTCGCGTTCTTCCTCGAGTCGACCTTTCTCTACCTCTTCTTGTTCGGCGAGAAGAAGATGTCCGCCCGCACGCACATGATCGTCGCCGTGCTCGTGATGACGGGCTCGTGGCTGTCGGGCTTCTTCATCATCGTCACGAACGCGTTCATGCAGCACCCCACCGGCTACGTGCTCGCGACCGGCGCGAAGGGTGAGTCGATCGTCAAGCTCGCGAGCATCAGCGACTACCTCCTGAACCCGTGGGCCTTCGCGCAGTATGCGCACACGATGACCGGCGCGGTCGTCACCGCGTCGATCGTGATGTCCGCGGCGGGCGCGTTCTACCTCCTCCAGAACAAGCACGCCGACCACGCGCGGTTGTTCCTCAAGGTCGGCGTCATCGCCGGCGCGATCGCGACGTTCGCGATGGCGATGCCCACCGGCGATGCGCAGGCGCGCCTGCTCGCGAAGCATCAACCGATCTCGTTCGCGGCGATGGAGGGACACTTCCACACCGAGGACGGCGCCGCGCTCACGCTCGTGGGTCAGCCCGATCTCGAGAAGCTCACGCTCGACAACCCGATCCAGATCCCGCGTGCGCTGTCGTTCATGACCCACCAGCGTTGGGATGCGCGCATCGAAGGGCTCACGACGTTCGACAAGGACCTCTGGCCCGACAACGTCGCGCTCCTCTATTACGCGTACCATGTGATGGTCGGGCTCGGGACGATCTTCATCGGGTTGATGTCGCTGTCCGCCGCGCTCCTTCGCAAAGGTCGCCTCTTCGATCCGCGTGCTCGTCCCGTGCTCTGGGCGCTGATGCTGATCTCACCGCTACCCTTCGTCGCGAACACCGCGGGATGGATGACCGCTGAGCTCGGACGACAACCGTGGCTCGTCTACGGCGTGATGCGCACCGAGCACGGATACTCGTCGAACGTGTCGGCGGGCAACGCGCTCTTCACGTTGCTCGGCTTCATGGGCATCTACGTGCTCCTCTCGCTGCTCTTCGCGTTCGTCGCGTACAGCATCGTCTCGGACGGCCCAGGCGCACCCACCACCGCGCCTACCACCACGAACCGCGAGGCGACGGCATGATGGTGGCGCTTTGGTTCATCCTCACGTGCGCGATGTTCGCGGCGTACGTGGTGCTGGACGGCTACGATCTCGGCGCTGGGATCGTGGCGCCCTTCGTCGCGAAGAGAGACGCCGAGCGGCGCGTCGTGCTCCATTCGATCCTTCCGTTCTGGGATGGCAACGAGGTGTTTCTCGTCGCCGGAGGCGCGACGCTCTACCTCGCGTTCCCGCGGCTCTTTCCTGCGCTGATCAGCGGCTTCTACCTGCCGGTGATGATGGTGCTCTGGCTGCTCGCGCTCCGCGGGCTGTCGATCGAGATGCGGCACAAGCTCGACCATCCGCTCTGGAACCAGCTCTGGGACGGCGGCTTCTTCTTCTCGAGCTTGGTCCTCGTCGTCTTCTTCGGCGCCGCGCTCGGCAACGTCGTTCGTGGCGTGTCGATCGACGAGCGCGGTGACTTCTTCGCGCCGCTTTGGACGACCTTCGGCGTGGGCGACAAGGTCGGCATCCTCGATTGGTATACGGTCCTCGTCGGGCTCACCGCCGTCATCCTGATCGCTCGTCATGGAGCTCTGCGGCTCGCGCGAGAAGAGACCGAAGGCGCGACGCCCGAGGTACGCGCCGTCAGCGAGCGCGCGCACCTGCTCGCGGCGCGCCTCGTCATCCCGTCGGCGGTGTTGGTCGTGTCGGCGACCGCGGCGACGTTCCACGTTCAGCCGAACGCGCTTCACGCGATCGCGACGCGACCGTGGACTGCCATCTTCGGCGTCGCCGGTGTCGTCGCGTTCGTCGACTCTGCTTTGTCGGCGCGGCGTGGTCATCTCACGCGGGCGTTTTACGCCTCGTCGGTGGTACTCGCCGGGCTCTTCGCGTGCGCGTGCGTGGCGGTGTATCCCTACGGGCTACTGGCGCGATCACCCGCGCAGAGCATCCTCGCGAGCGACGTTGCCGCAGATCCGTATGCCCTCGGCGTTGGGCTCGCGTGGTGGCTTCCTGGCATGACCGCGGTGGCCCTCTACTCGGTGTTTGCGCATCGACGGCTGGTCCGCGCGACTCACCACTAGTCGCGGCTCACTCGGTGGTAGGATCGGGTCCTGTGGAGGGGCGCGCCAAAAGCACGGCCATGACCGAAGCACCGAGGTCTGGGATCACCGATTCCGATTCGTCGGCAGGTGCTGTCACCTCCGCGCTCCGGCTGACGAAGGAGCACAGCTGGGTCCTCGACGCCGTCGCCGGGATCAGCGACGCGCTCCTCGTCATCGACGAGCGGGCGCAGCTCGTTTACCGAAACCCAGCGGCCGAGCGTCTCGTCGGGATCCGCAATCTGTCGAGCAACCCCGAGGAGTGGGCGAAGAGCTACGGCGTCTTCCACCCCGACGAAGTGACGCCATGCAGGGCGGACGAGCTGCCGCTGATCCGCGCGCTCCACGGCGAAGAGGTCCGCGACGTCGCGCTCTTCGTCAAGAACGACAGCGCCCCGAACGGCATTCACATTCTCGTGAGCGCGAGCACGCTCCGCGACGCCGCCGGTACGCCGCGCGGCGCGGCCTGTCTCTTCCGCGACATCACCGCGCTTCGCGAACGCGACGCTCAGCTGCGCGAGAATGCCCGCCAGAAGCAGGCGATCCTCGACAACATCCCCGACATCGCGTGGCTCAAAGACGAGAAAGGACATTATCTCCTCGTCAATCAACGTCTCGCCGAAGCGGCCGGGCGAAGCAGCCCCGACGACATGGTGGGCCTCACCGATCTCGACCTCTGGCCGAAGGAGCTCGCCGAGCGTTACCGCGCCGACGACGCCGAGGTCCTACGCACCGGCCGGCACAAGCGACTCGAGGAGCCGTTCGTCGACGCCGCGGGCCAGGTGTCCTGGATCGAGACGGTCAAGACACGCATCATCGACGATCACGGTCGCGTCATCGGGACGACCGGCATCGCGCACGACATCACCGAGCGCAAGCACACCGAGGAGGAGCTCCGCACGACGAAAGACGAGCTCGAACGTCGCGTCCTCGAGCGCACCGTCGCGCTCGCCGAAGCGCAAGAGAACCTCGTTCGCCAGGAGCGTCTCGCGATCCTCGGCCAGCTCGCCGGCGGCGTCGCGCATCAGATCCGCAACCCCTTGGCGGCGATCATGAACGCGACGTACGTGTTGAAGCGCCACCTCTCGCCCGACCAGCACCAGAACGTCGACGACGCGATCCGCATCATCCACGACGAGGTGCGCCACGCGAACATCATCATCACGGGGCTGCTCGACTACGCGCGCGTCCGGACGCCTGATCGTCACCCGGCATCGCTCGTGGATCTCTTGGAGCGGCTCCTCGCCGCCGAATGGATCCCGCAGAACGTCCGCATCACGCGCAAGGTGCCGCCGAAGAACCCCGTCATCGTCGAGATCGACTCCGACCAGCTCCAGGGCGCGCTCTCGAACCTCGTACGCAACGCCGTCGAGGCGATGCCGGACGGCGGCGAGATCCACGTCGAGCTCCACGTGCTCGGCGAGGAGATCGTGATCACGGTCTCCGACACGGGCACGGGCATCAGCCCGCAGGTGCGCTCTCACCTCTTCGAGCCTCTTCACAGCACCAAGCCGATGGGCATCGGGCTCGGGCTGGTGACCGCGCGCCGCTTCATCGAGGCCCATGGCGGACGGATCGCGTCGATCGATGTCCCCAGGGGCGCGCGCTTCGAGATCCGTCTGCCGCTCTCGACGTGAACGGATGAGCGAGCGCGACCCAGATCAGGCGGGCGGCCACACGCGGCGAACGTAACGCTCGTAACGATCGTCACGCTCGGGATCCCACTGCCGGCGATAGCCGAGTGACACCTCGTGAAAGGGGACGCCGTCGACCTCGCGCTTTTGACGGATGTGCAAATGGCCAAAGACGACCGCCTTGGCGCGAAAGCGCAGATGCCAGTCCTCGGTTCGCGTCGTGCCGCACCAGATCGAGAATCGAGGGACGAGCGGGAGCCGCGCATGCTCCTTTCGCAGCGGGAAGTGGTTGACGAGGATCGTCGACGTATCCTCGGGTAGCGCGGCGAGGCGCGCTTCGGTGAGCCGGATCCGCGCGTCACACCACGCCTCTTTCGTTGGATGCGGCGCGGGGTGAAGGAGGATCTCGTCGGCGCAGCGGATGCCGTGCTCCCTCGCCCACTCGAGCGCGTCTTCGAGGCGAACGTGAGGCGGACGAAACGAGTAGTCGTAGAGGAGAAAGAGCGGAGCGACGACGAGCCGAGCGCCGCTGTCTTCCTCGAAGGTCGGATACGGATCTTCAGGCGTCACGACGTCGAAGCGCCGGCAAACCTCGACGAGCGCGTCGTAACGCGCTTCACCGCGCAGCCCACCCTCTTCGACCGTCCAGAGCTCGTGGTTTCCCGGCACCCAGATCAGCTTCTCGAAGCGCGGCGCGAGCGTCTCGAAGACGAAGCGGAGATCGTCCTCCGTCTCGCCGAGATCGCCGGCGAGGATAAGCCAGTCGTCCTTCGACGCAGGGAGCTCTTCGACGAACTGGCGGTTCGGCGCCTGTTTGACGTGAAGGTCACTGACAGCGAGGAGTCGGCGCGTCACCTGACGCTAGGATGCACGCCTTCGCCGGCGCGTTCCTGCCAAGCCGGCGAGCGCACATGCGATCGCGGCGACGCCGAGGTCGGACGGAGCCGATGAGCTCGCCGCAAAAGAGCAGCCGGTGGTGGTGGTCGTCGTCACGACCGGCGCGCCGGCGTCGGCAGCGCCCGGATCCTCGTCGGCCGGCGGCGGCTCCTCTCCCGGCACCGTCTGCACCGACGTGCCTTTGCATTGCGTCGCACACTTCGTCGTCGCGCAGGCGGCGAGCGTCTTTCGCGCCGCGTTCGAGGCGCAGACCGGATCGGCGTCCTTGTTCTTGAGGCACACGTAGCACTGACCATTGGCGGCGCAGTTCGTCTCCTCTTCACAACACGAGCTCTCGAGGCATGTCGCGCAGTCACCGCGCTCGTTCGGATACCCGCATTTCGGTACGCGTGAGCACGCGTCGTCACCGGCGCAAAGCGCTTTGCACGAACGGGTACAAATGCAATTGGCGGCCGCGTAAAAGGGGCCCTCGGCAAGGGGGTATTGCTTGATGCAGTCGGCCTTCGGCTTCTCCGACAGGCACTCGTAATAGCCTTTGCAGTTCGGGTCGGAGAGGCACGAGGCGCTCAGCGCCGCGCACTCGTTCTTGCCGGAGTTCGCCACCTTCTCACAGAGCCCGCACGAGTCTGGAGGGAGCGCCTTCGTGAGCTCCGGGGTGAAGAACGAGTCGAGCGCGAGCGACACGCGACCGCTCACGCCTTCGCCGTTGCAGTCGCCTTGCACGTACGAATGAACGCCGACGACCTTCTCGTTCGCGCCGGTCCCGCGAATGACAGGTCCGCCGCTATCGCCTTGGCAGATCCCTTTGTCGCTCATGTCGTAGCCCATGTGGCTCGAGTTGAGCGCGTTCAATGTCTTGTCGACGAAGTAACGCTGCGTGTTCTTGTCGGGCGTCATCGCGCTGATGAGCGTCGTGCGTCCAAAGCCGACGCTCTTCACCGCCGCGCCGTTCGAGAGCCCGTCGGACGCTGTCGTGAGCGGGAGCACGGGCGTCGACGCATCGACGCCGGCGATCCGAACGACCGCGAAGTCGTACGCGGAGTCGGTCTGCCCGCTCCAGCGAGAGTCGGCCTTGTAGTCGATGACCTCGTAGCGAATCGCGTTCGGCGAGGTCATGTCCTCGGCTTGCACGACGATCGCCGGAGGGAGCTCCACGCAGTGCGCCGCGGTGACGACCCAGCCGATGTGGCGGGTGGTGTCCGTCTTGACGATCGTGCCGGAGCAGAGGCCGCCCTGCGAGCCCTGCGACAGGATGAGCGCCACCACCGCGGGGTGCGAGGTGTCGAGCGAGCCGTTGATGATCGCGCTCGACGTCTGTCCGAGGATCTCGTCTGACTCGTCTTTGCCTCGCCGGTCCGAGGGCGCCGCTCCGCATGCGGCGAGGACGGCGACGAGGGTGAAGAAAGCGGCAGACGAAGCGGTCCTTGCGGACAGAGCGGACGGCAGGCGCATCGTGTCGTTAACCTCCGAGCAGCTCGTTCCGGCGTTAGCGACCGAGCTCGATTATCCAACGAAGCGACGAGGGCCTCGAGCGGTAAGGCGTCTCGCACCAAGACCACGTGACGGCGGAAACGACGCCAACGTGAAATGGTTCATCAGTATACGAAGCTGCAAGCGAGATGCCGCCCCCTCCGCCACATTTTGCCGCTCCGTTTGTCGATCGACCCCTCTCCACGCCTCTCTGTGCGGTTTCTAACGCGTGGCACGCACGCGCGGCCGGCAATTTTCCAACGGGCGGCGTCCGCAGCCATGTAGGATCCCGCGAGATAGTCGAGGCCGGCCGATCCCCCCGCGGTGGCCGAGCGCACGTACGAGCACATGCCGCCGCTCTTCTCTCCACCCCATCCGGCCCCCAAACCGTCGCAGGGCGTGTCTTCGTCACAGCGCTGGAGGACGGTCCGCGCGACAACGCTCACGAGGTTTGTCGCGCTCCTCGCCTTCTTGCTCCTTGCGCCACGCGTCGCGCTCGCGCAGCCAGCGCCGTCCGCACCTCCGTCCCCTGCACCGTCCTCTTCCTCGGCGGCAAACAGCGTCGCCGACGAGGCAAAACGCAAAGGCGACGACGCGATGGTCGCCCTTCGTTACGAAGAGGCGCTCGCGAGCTACCGAACGGCGTACGAAGCGACGAAGAACCCGGCGATCCTCTACAACATGGGCCGCGCGTACGAGGGCCTCGCCGATTTCCCGAAGGCGCTCGACTCGCTCGAGGAGTTCAACGAGAAGGCCACCCCCGAGCTGAAAGCACGCGTGCCCAAGCTCGACGAGCTGCTTCGCGACGTCCGCAACCGCGTCTCGACGCTCGTCGTCAGCGCGCCCGTCGACGGCGCCGACATTCGCGTCGGCGAGCGCGTCGTCGGCAAGACACGCACGGGCCAAGTCATCATTCGGGTCAACGCCGGAAAGCAGAAGCTCGTCGTCTCGAAGGACGGCTACTTCCCGTTCGAGAAAGACGTCGCGCTCGCCGGCGGCAAGATCGAGACGGTCGACGCCAACCTGACGACGCGCGCGAGCTCCGGCCTTCTTCGCATCACGTCCCCAGTCATCGGCGCGGCGGTGGCCGTTGACGGCCGCGGCATCGGGATCGTCCCCGCCGAGTCGGCCGTCTCGCCCGGCTCGCATCGCGTGAGCTTGCAACGCGAAGGCTACGAGAACGCCGAGACGAGCGTCGTCCTCGCCGCGGGCGAGAAGAAAGAGGTCGACGTGCCGATGGCGCAGCACGCCTCGATCTTCACGAAGTGGTGGTTTTGGACCGCCGTCGGCGTCGTCGTCACCGGCGGCGTCGTCTCCGTCATCGCCCTCACGACGGAGAAGAGCCCCGACACCGGCACGATCCCCCCGGGCCAAGTCAAAGCCGAGCTCCGCCTGCTGGGTTGGTAGCTGTCTGCTCTTCGCGTCTTCGTCTTCGTCGCGAGTCAGTCATCGAAGGTCCCGCCAAGCGATCGCTCACGTCGAAAATTCCCGACGAAACTCACGAATGGACCAGAGCACAGGGCCCAAGGCGGCCCAAGGCGGCCCAAGGCGGCCCAAGGGTGGCCCTGCAAGGCATCGGGGTCGGCTGCCATCGGGTCGGAGCTCGCGAAACGCGTGAACCACGCGAGGAGTTTCCCAACACGCGAGGAGCCACACCGACGCGCGAGGCGTGCGACGGACGGGTTGGTGGTGAGGAGCGTGAGCGGTGGCTCCAGCGAACGTGCTCCGATGCGCGCGCTCCTCTAGACTCGTTGGGTGCAGGAGACGGCAGCCTTCGGATCGCTGTGCCTGACGCTGATGCTCGTCATCACGCGGCCGCCGCTCGGTCGATTTGGACGGCTCAATCCCGTGTTCGGGGCGCTGCCTGGCGTCGTCGTGATGCTGATCGCGGGCGTGCTCGCGCCGAAGGACATTCTTCGCGGTGTGGTCCTTCTTTGGCGTCCGCTCATCACCATCTCGTCGATCATGGCGATGACGTCGATCGCGCACCGGCTCGGGATCTTCGACCGCGTGACGCGCAGCATCGAGATTCGCACGCGGGGGCCGGTCTCCCACGCCTTCAAGGCGGTGTACGTGATTTGTGCGGTCACGGCGGCGCTCTTCAACAACGACGCGGCGGTATTGCTTCTGACGCCGATCGTCGTGCCGGTCATTCGCAGGCTTTATCCGAAGCGCGCGCCGGTGCTTACGGTGCCCTTCGCCTTTGCGATCTTCATGTCGGCTGGCGTGGCGCCGCTCTGCACGTCGAACCCGATGAACCTCGTCGTCGCCGAGCACGCGAACATTGGCTTCAACGCCTATGCGCTTCGGATGTTGCCCGTCGCGATCGCTGGATCGATCTGCTCCTATCTCATGTTGCGCGTCGTGTTCCGGAAGGAGCTCGACGACAACGTCCCTGCGGGCGGGGCTGAGATGGGCTCACTTGCTGATCTCGGCTCCTCTTCGCGAGGTGTCCTCCTGATCGTCGGCGCGATGTTCGCGTCGTACCCGATCCTCTCCTACTTCGAGGCGCCGGTGTGGATCGCCGCCGCGACCGGCGCGCTGCTCGTCTGCGGGATCGGCCTACGCGAGAAGCACATCACGGTGTCGCATGCGTTTCAGGGCGTCGCGTGGGACGTCCTCGCGTTCCTCTTCTTGATCTTCGTCACCGCGCTCGGGCTCGAGAACATCGGCGTCACACGCGCGATGAGCAAGGTCTACGCGACGGCGTCGCCGGCGGGCGCCGACGGCATCGGGCTCGTCGGCGGGCTGTCGTCGATCGGCTCGGCGGTCCTCAACAACCATCCGATGGCGGCGCTCAACGCGCTCGCGATCGGCTCGCTCGACGACGGGGACCGACGCTGGCGAACGCTCGCCGCGCTCGTAGGCGGCGACCTCGGGCCACGCTTTCTTCCGATGGGCTCGCTCGCTGGGCTTTTGTGGCTCGAGATGATGCGCCGACTCGGGGTCGAGATCCGCACCTGGCAGTTCGTCCGCACCGGCGTGCTCGTCACCGTGCCCGCGCTCGTGGTGTCGCTCCTCGTGCTGTGGATCGAGACGTTCTTTCTGTAGCGCGCTCTCGTGGGCGGCGGCCCACGAGCTCACGAGCGCGCTCAGTGGCCCGCGGCCACGAGGCCGAGCGCGCGAAGCCCCACGAGCCACACCGTGCCGATGATCGTCGTGACGATCGCGATCGGAAGCCCTGCGCGCAAGTATTCGTTGAAGCCTAGGCCGCCGATCTTGCGGCTCTTCTCCGCGACGATCACGTTCGCGACGGAGCCGAGCAACGTCAGGTTTCCCGCGAACGTCGAGGCCATCGCCAAGAGCTCCCACGCGAGCATCGGATCTGGCATGCGCTTCATCTCTGGATTGACGATCAAGATGAAGGGGACGTTCGTGACGATATTGCTGCCCACGAGAAAGAAGCCCGACGCGCGCATGTACGAGAGGTGATGCGCCGAGGGCTCGTAGAGCGGCACGCGATCGAAGAGCCAGCCGACCGCTCCGCTCCTCGCCAACGCGTCCACCGAAATGAACAGCCCGCCAAAGAAGAGCAAGATCGCCCAGTCGATGCGCTCCCAGACACGCTCGGGCTCTTGGCGATTGAGCAGTAGCAGGAAGATGAAGCCGCCCATCGCCGTCCAGGCGAGATGACCGCCTATCGTATAAACAACGACCGTCGCCAGGATGACGACGAACGAGACGATGACAGGGCGCGTAAAGAGCTTACCCGTCGACTCCACCTCATCGAGATCGCCTGCGAGATCTTTGCGAAACAGCGCCACCAGCAAGAGGTGATTGGCAAGTAGCGCAAACACCGTAACGGGGAACATATGCAGGAGAAACGTCGCAAACGAGAGCTTGCCAAGGCTCGCGCAAAGCATGTTTTGCGGATTGCCTACCAAGGTCGCGACGCTGCCCGTGTTGGCGCCCGTCGCTAGCGCGAGGAGAAACGGCAGGCGCGGGAGCTTCCAGCGTTCGATGAGCTGAACGACGAGCGGCGCGGCGAGCACACACACGGCGTCGTTCGTGATGAACGCCGAGAGGATG
This sequence comes from Labilithrix sp., assembly GCA_044227045.1. Taxonomy (GTDB): domain Bacteria; phylum Myxococcota_A; class Polyangia; order Polyangiales; family Polyangiaceae; genus Labilithrix. Next base: position 2,927 of record JBGAFW010000070.1, on the reverse strand, counting down.
CCGGCGCCCCACACGATCGCTCCGAGGAGACGTGCACGTGTTCGGGCGGCATGTGCGAGGCGTGGTGCGGCGCGATCGAGGAATCCGTCGATCGACAGAAACGCGCCCATCCCCATGACGGCAAAGAGGAGGACGAGCGTGCTCTTGTCGATCGCCGCGGCCGCTTCATCGGGCGTGGACGCGCCGAGCACGACGGCGAGGACGGCACCGATGAGCGCGCTCGACGGACGATCGATCGGAAGCCAACGTAGTCGCCGTCCAGAGACGAGCACGTACGTGACGCCAAAGCATAGGAGCCCCTTCCACACCGATCGACCGGACGTCATCGTCTCCCGAGAACATCGCCATGCCAAGCGCCGCGCACCGACGCGCGGCGATTGCTCGCGCCTCGCTTATGCGCATGAGCGTTAAGCCGCAGCGGCGTTGTTGGTTGTGCATGTGCGTCGAACCTCGCGCTCGGATCGCGTTAGCATCCGTCCTCATGTGGCCCGATCGACGCGTCCTCGATCTGTTTCGAGTCGAGCATCCCCTTTTGCAGGCGCCGATGGCTGGGGCGTCAGGCGTCGAGATGGCGATCGCGGTCGCGACCGCGGGTGGGCTCGGCTCGCTCCCTTGCGCGATGCTCACCGCCGAGGAGATCGCACGCCAGGTCGCGACGTTTCGCGAGCGCGCGCCGGGCTGTCCGATCAACCTCAACTTCTTCTGTCACGCCTCGCCGAAGATCGATCCTGACAAGGAGCGCGCGTGGAAGGAGCACCTGCAGCGCTTCTACGTCGAGCTCGGCGTGGATCCGCACATCACGCTGACCGCCCCTGCCCGCTCGCCGTTCGACGAGGCATTGTGCGCCGCCGTCGAAGAGACGCGCCCCGAGGTCGTCAGCTTTCACTTCGGTTTGCCGGCACCCTTGCTGCTCGAACGCACGCGCCGCGCAGGTGCGAAGATCATGAGCTCCGCGACGACGGTCGCGGAGGCCCACTACCTCGAAGACCACGGCTGCGACGCGATCATCGCGCAAGGTCACGAGGCGGGCGGTCATCGCGGGACGTTCCTCGACGCGGGCGCGTCTCGAGGCGCCGCGGCGTCGGCGGGGATCGGGACGATGGCGCTCGTCCCGCAGGTGGTCGACGCCGTGAAGGTGCCCGTCATCGCGGCGGGCGGCATCGGCGACGCGCGAGGCGTCGTCGCGGCGTTCGCGCTCGGCGCAGCCGCCGCGCAGATCGGCACCGCCTATCTCTTCACTGCCGAGTCGCTCGTGACGCCGCAGCATCGTTCGGAGCTCTACGCGGCGGTCGACACGTCCACCACCTTCACGAACGTCTTCACCGGGAGACCTGCGCGCGGGATCGCGAACCGGATGATCCGTGAGGTGGGGCCGATCTCGGCGCTCGCCCCCGACTTCCCACGCGCGACGAACGCCGTCACGCCGTTGCGAGCGAAATCGGAGAAATCCGGCTCCGGTGATTTCTCCCCTCTCTGGGCAGGCCAAGCGTCGAGCCTCAGCCGGCGGTCCAAGACGACCTCCGCCGGAGAGCTCACCCGCACGCTCGCGAAGGACGCGCTCGTTCGTTTTGAGCGCTTCTAAGTCCTTTTTCAGGCACAAAATCGCCGCGCGAACGTACTCCGTTTGCAGTCTGCCAAGTCGACAGACAGATCGGGTATCGTCGCCGCCATGAGCAGCAAGGCTTCCTCTTCGTCCGCATCCTCCGCAGCCGCCGAGCCCACGTCGAGCGGCAACGGGACGTCGCAAGCGCTCCAGCGTCCGCCGTCGGAGATCACCTACGCCGACGAGCTTGCTCGCCTGCGCAAGGCCGACGACTCGCCGCGTCCGCCGGGCTGGAAGCTGTCGGCGCGCGCCGTGCGCACGTTCATCCTCGGGGACGAGAAGAAGAAGATTCGGCAGAAGTTCGTCGGCAACCCCTCGCTCGTCGACCGCGCGATGGTGGCGCTCGCGACGGGTCGCGGCCTGATGCTCGTCGGTGAGCCGGGCACGGCGAAGTCGCTCCTCAGCGAGCTGCTCGCCGCGGCCGTGAGCGGGAAGTCGACGCACACGATCCAAGGCAGCGCCGGCACGACGGAAGACCACATCAAGTACTCGTGGAACTACGCGCTCCTCCTCGCCGAAGGGCCGACGCCTCGCGCGCTCGTCCCCTCTCCTCTCTTCCAGGCGATGAAGGAAGGCTCGATCTGCCGCTTCGAAGAGGTGACGCGCTGCCCGCTCGAGGTGCAAGACTCGCTGCTCGGCGCCCTCTCCGATCGCGTGCTCGCCGTCCCCGAGCTCGAAGGTGAGCATGCGATGCTCTTCGCGCGCGACGGCTTCAACGTCATCGCCACCGCGAACACGCGCGACCTCGGCGTCAACGAGATGAGCGCCGCGCTCAAGCGCCGCTTCAACTTCGAGACGGTCTTCCCGATCCCGGACATGAAGACGGAGATGGCGCTCGTGCGCGAAGAGTCGCGCCGGCTCCTTCAACGCTCCGGCGTCGTCGAGCCGCTCCCCGACGACATCCTCGAGCTGCTCGTGACGACGTTCCGCGAGCTCCGCTCCGGCGAGACGACCGACGGCCAAGCGATGGACCGCCTCACGACCGCGATGAGCACCGCCGAGTGCGTGAGCGTCGCCCATGCGGTGGGCGTGCGCGGTCACTTCCTCACCGACAAGGCCTCGCCGGCGGACGTCGTGGAGTGCCTCGTCGGCGCCGCGGTGAAGAGCAACGAAGACGACCTCAAGCGCCTTCGCCGCTACTTCGAGCAGCGCGTGAGCCGCCGTGAAGGGTCACACTGGAAGGCCTACTACGAGGCACGCCACAAGATCCCAGGGAAGTGACCATGGGTCAGCTTCACGTCATCGGCGTTCGCCATCACAGCCCGGCATGCTCGCGCCTCGTCGCGCACATGATCCGTGAGGTGAAGCCGAAATACGTGCTCAT
>JBGAFW010000069.1:0-54944 GCA_044227045.1 Labilithrix sp. | reverse complement strand
CCCGACGTGGAGACGGGCATCGGCTCGTGGTCACGTCAGACGTTCATCGACACGATCCGTAACGGCCGTCACATGGGCGCGGGCCGCCCTCTCCTTCCGCCCATGCCTGCCGCCGTCATCGCGAACCTCACCGACGATGACCTCGGCTCCGTGTATGCCTACCTGAAGACGCTGCCGGCGATCTCCAACAAGGTGCCCGCGCCGATCCCGCCGGTCGTCACCACCACGGGCGCGACGCTGCCTGCGAAGAAGTGATCGATCGGCGACGCACCCAAGCGCAACGTTGAAGGGCCAACCCATGAGCACCTCACGCGTCGATCTGTTCACCACGATCCACAAGGGGGTTCGGTCGCTGCTCTTCGAGACCGCGCTCGAGGCGGCGCGCATCGAGCTGACGTCGAACCACGCGGTCGACCTGCTCGACGAGCGCATTCATCGCACGCTCGCCTTCATCGACGAGCACGAGCGCCATGAAGACGAGCAGATCGTGCCGGTGATCGCGCTCGTCGACACGGGGCTTCACGCGATGCTTGTACGTGCACACGTCGAGCTCGACGCCGCTCACCACGAGGTCGCGCGAAGCGCCCGCGCCCTTGCCCTCGCGCCGCCCCACGAACGAAGCATCGCGAACAAACAGCTCCTCCGCGCGCTCAACCGCATGACCGAGAGGTATCTGGCGCACCTCGACCATGAGGAGACCACCGTCAACGCCGTGCTCTGGGGCGCGCTCGGCGATCATGAGCTCGTTACCATCCGAAAACGGATTGTCGAGAGCATGAGCATGGCGCGCCGCGAAGAGTGGCGAACGATCCTCGATCGCGTGGTGGGTCCACACGAGAGGATGGCGAAGGACGAAATGTGTTTCGAGCACAACGGCCCGAAGCCGATCGTTGTAAGATGAGATCCTGCCTGTGTCCTCGATCGCAACCTCGCCATTCTACCCGCCGCTGCCTGACGAGCTGGTGACGCTCATTCAAGGGGGCGTGTCGTTGCTCATGGGAACGTGCTCGGGCGACCTCATCCCCGAGTCGGTGCGATGCGCAGGTCTTCGGGTGTGGCCCTGCGCGTGCAAGCTCACCGTGCTCGTCCCGAAGGGAACCGGTGAGATCACGATCGCGAACCTCCGTTCGAATGGCCGCGTCGCCCTCACGATGTCGCAGATCGAGACGCACCGCACGCTTCAAGTGAAAGGCAACGTCCCCGACATCCGCGAGGGCGGCGAAGAGGACCACGCGCTCTGCCTTCGTTACGCGCCGAAGCTCCGCAAGGCGCTCGCGTGGGTGGGCCTTCCCGAAGGTGTCACGAGCGGCCTCTCGCTCTGGCCAGCGTGGGCCGTCGACATCGACATTCTCCAGGTGTTCGCGCAGACGCCAGGTCCGATGGCAGGTGTGCGCATGCCGCTCGCGGGCGGAGCCTTGCCGTGAGCGGCGTTCAAGGGCGCCGGCGACCTTCGCTCGCCATTCCACTGCACACGCTCGATCACTGCTTCCACGGGATCATTCCAGGCGTCATCGCCACCGCCGACCGCGATGGGATGCCCAACGTGAGCTACATCTCGCAGGTTCATCTCATCGACGACACACACGTCGCGCTCTCGTGTCAGTTCTTCAACAAGACACGCCAAAACCTCGACGAGAACCCGCGGGCGACGATCGAGCTCTACGACCCGATGACATTCGAGGCGTATCGAATGCATCTGTTGTTTCGTCGCTCCGAGATGTCGGGGCCGCTCTTCGACGCGATGGCGGTGCGAATCCAGGCGATCGCTTCGCACTCGGGGATGACCGGGATCTTCAAGCTGCGCTCCGCTGATGTCTTCGAGGTGCTGTCGATCGAGAAGAAGCACGCGTACATGACGGCGCCTCCGGAAGAGCCGCCGGATCATCGAAAGCTACCCGAAGGCCCGCTCACCGAGGCGCGCGGCCTCCAGCTCGTGTCCGAGCGTGTGATGCGCGCGCCAGATCTCGACTCTCTCCTCACGAGCGCCCTCGATGCGCTCGACGAGGTGTTTGGCTTCTCGCACAGCATGATCCTCGTGCCCGAAGAGAAGAGCGACCGGCTCGTCATGATCGCAAGCCATGGTTACGGCGACGACGCGGTGGGCGCCGAGGTGCGGATCGGCCAAGGCCTCATTGGCGCGGTCGCCGCGGCCAAGCGCCTTCTGCGGATCTCGTCGCTGCACTCGGATCTCCACTATGGCCGCGCGGTTCGTGAAGAGTACGAGCAGCAAGAGAAGGAACGCACCGATCTCACCGCCGAGATCCCGTTGCCAGGGCTCTGCGACGCGAAGAGCCAGATGGCGATCCCCTTGATGGTGCAAGATCGCTTGATCGGCGTCCTCGCCCTCGAGGCACGCGACATCCTCACGTTCGAGCAGTGGCACGAGGCGTTCCTCCAGGTCCTCGCCAACCAGATCGCGATCAGCATCGATCGCATGACGGATCGCGACCGCGATCGCGACGAGGCCGAGGCATCTGCCGAGCCCGCCGCCCCGCCGCCGCCGAGCGCGCGCGCGAGCCAAACGCGCCTCAGCTTTTGCTACTACAAGAACGACGACTGCGTGTTCGTCGACGGCGAGTATTTGATCCGGAACATCCCGGGCAAGATCCTCTGGAAGATGCTGCGCGCGTACCAAGCCGAGCAGCGCACCGAGTTCTCCAATCGGGAGCTGCGGCTGGATCCCACGCTCGGACTTCCCGCCTTCAAGGACAACCTCGAGAGCCGCCTCATCTTGCTCCGCAAGCGGCTCGAGCAAAAGTGCCCGGACATTCGCATCGTCCCGACGCGCCGCGGTCGCTTCATGCTCTCCGTCGAGGCCGACATCGATCTCGTCGAGCGCGAGACCGCCTGAGGCCCCAAGGGCTCGACACCGGCGCCGGTCGCGGTTAAAGATCCGTGCACCCATCATGCTTTTCGGCTTGTTCGGCAAATTCACGGCACTCGAAGGCAAACGCGACACCCTCGCCTCGAACCTGCTTCGCGCTTCGGAGCTGATGCGGAGCGTCCCCGGCTGTCTCCTCTACGTGATCAACACGTCCGAAGCGGAGCCCGACGCGGTCTGGGTCACCGAGATCTGGCAAGACGAGAACGCGCATGGGGCCTCGCTGTCGATGCCTGGCGTTCGCGATCTCATCAAGGACACGATGCCGCTTCTCGCGAGCGCGCCCGAGGGACAGCGCTTCCGCCCGATCGGCGGCAAGGGCCTCGACGCGCTCGGCGCCAAGCTCACGAAGTGATCAACGCGGCGCCTCAGGGTGCTGGCCGATAGAGGACGTCGGTGCGGAGCACGAGCTTCGTGCCTTCGTGCACCGGCGATGCCTCGTGCAGGATCCGATGCTGAAAGAGCAAGGCTCGTCCGCGACGAGGCGTGATCGTGCGCTTTAGCTCCGGGAAGTCGGTCTCACCTCCCTTGAAGTCCTCGTTCAAATAGAAGACGAGCGTGAGCAAGCTGCGGACACCGCCCTCGAGCTCGACGACGGTGTCCCAGTGCACTCCATGCTTTTGTCCGGGCTCGTAGCGATAGAGACGAAGCCGCGGGTTGGCGCCCGCGAGCGACATCCCCATCAGGGTAGTGGGGACGCTCGACGCGACGCGCGTTAGAAGTGCGTTCGCCTCGACCGCGTCGTCCCACATCACGCGGGTGTTGTTTCGAACCGCGAGATCGAGCGCCGGCTTTCCATCGCGACCGACGATCGGCGCGACCTCACGCTCGGCGCTCGACTGGATCTTCGCGATGTACGCGCGGCAGTCGGCCTCTGCGAGCGCGTCATCGACGGTCCAAACGAGCTGTTCGTTCAGATCGAGATGCCCGAGGTACACGCTCTTAGAGTACCCGACAATTCCGCGACGTCACGTCACTCGGTCACTCATGCCACTTGCGAGTAGACGTCCTTGCGCGCCTTGTAGATCTCCCAGAACTTGTCGCCGACGGTCGACGCTTCGAGCGGCGCGCCTACGCCGCGGTCAAAGGCGGTGCCCTTGACGACGCTGAGCACCATCACCTCACCGACGTAGATGCCATCCTCCTTCAGACGAACAGAGAGCATGCCCGCGGCCTTGTGCTTGGCGGAGTTGACGACCCCGAGGCTCATCGCGCCCCACTGAACGGCGATTTCGTCCGTCTTCGGATCGAAGTAGCCAAGGCCGCCGTTCGTGATGAGGACCGCGGCGTCGTTCTTGTTCTGCCGCATGTCGCCGATCGACTCTTGGAGAGCGACGATGAGGCTCGTCAGCGCGACGTTCATCGCGCTCTGGAGCTCCGTCTCCTTGGCGGTGAGGAAGTCGCCGCCAAGGTTCGCCGGCGGGTAGGCGTTCCAGTGAAGAACGGTGATCGGACCGAGGGCGCTGCGGACCTTGCCGATCAGCGCGCGCGTCGCCGCGAGATCCGAGAGGTCGCTTGGAAACGCCGCCGCTTTGATGCCCTTCGACTCGAGCGACTTCACGCCCGAAGCGAGGCGGTCCGCGTTTCGCGCGACGAGCGCGACGGAGAACCCTTCGGCGCCAAACTTCTCGGCGACGGCGTTCGAGATACCCGGTCCATAGCCAGCAATGACAATCGTCTTGGTGTTCGACATGCGAACGACCATAAGCCATGGTTGGCCGCGAGGCTCGTGCGAGATCGCGAGCCGAATGTTCCAGGGAAGGAACACGCTGTTCGTCCCCTGGCACAGCAGCAACCTGGCACAGCCGCAACCTGCGAGCTGCGCAGGGTGCGTAGGAGTGCCGCGCTCAGGGTTGATGCGTCAGCACGTTGCTCGCCACGATGGCCTTGTCGGGACGGAGCATGAACGCCCGGAGGCGTGTGCCCGGAGCGATCGCGCTCGACGCGGAGACGTAGAACACGAGCTTGTGGTGCCCCGGCCCGAGCGGTGCGACGGATCCATCGGGCGCGTTGAGGAGCTTATCACCCTCCGCCACGCCGAGACCTGCCGTCCCTTTCCCCCATTTGATCGAGATGTCCTTCGGGACCTCGGCCTCCCCGACCAACGTGTCCGCCTGGTACGCGCCGTTGGCCTTTCCGCTCTCGTCGACCGCGAGGAGGAAGAAGGACTCGATCGCGCCATCGACCTCGACGACGAACGAGAGATCCTTCACGCCATCGGGTGAGAGCGCCCCGTCCGCCGCACCGATGCGGTCGACCTGCCCCGAGTCGGGCGCCTTCCCAAGCGTGACGACCGCAGACGTATCGATCGCGGGAGCGTTCACGGGCTTCGCCGCGTCCGCCCCACCTCCACCACCGCAGCCGACCGCGGCCACGAACGCAGGGACGACGAGCATGCTTCGAATGGCGGATGCGCGATGAGGTCGCATTTTCCCCTTTGAATCACGCATGCGCATGATGAGCAAGAAGCATCGCGCAGACGCAAACGCGAACCGTTCGCTCGTGAGCGCCGATTCGCGCGCATCTCACCCGACGAAATCTGCTTTCATGTGCAGGTATCGACTCGCTGAGAAAGGGATTTGCCATGCGCCGTGCCTCTCGTCCTGCTCCCCGCACTGCTCCCCGCACGTTCCGAGCGGTCCTCATCACGACCGCGTGCGCGTCGGCCTTTGTGGTCCTCGGCGCGTGCAGCGGCGACGACGACGCCGCGGCGAAGGCCTCCTCGTCATCATCCTCCGGCGCGAGCGGCTCCTCCGGCTCGAGCGGCTCCTCCGGCTCGAGCGGCTCGTCAGGGTCGTCGGGTTCGAGCGGCTCGTCCGGCTCGAGTGGCTCGTCAGGCTCGTCGGGTTCGAGCGGCTCGTCCGGCTCGAGCGGCTCCTCGGGATCGTCGGGCAACACCGACGCCGGACAAGACGGCAACACGGGGACCTTCACGGTGACCTCGACGGCGTACACGGAAGGATCGACGATCCCGAAGAAGTACGAATGCGTGAGCGGCGGGGGCGAGAGCAAATCGCCGCCTCTCGCGTGGAGCGGCGCGCCCGCGACGACGATGAGCTACGCGATCGTCATGCGCGACCTCAACTTCACGCCAAACGGTAAGCCCTTTATCCATTGGGCGATCTGGGACATCCCATCGACCGCGATGGGCCTCCCCGAGGGCGTCGAGCAAACAGCCAACCCCGCAAACGTAACGGGCGCGAAGCAGGCCAAATTCAACGATCAGGTGATTGGCTATTACGGCCCCTGCTCGCCGAGCTCGGTCAACACGTACGAGATAACGCTTTATGCGATCCCGACCGCGACGCTCGGCGGCGTGACGACGGCATCGACGAAGATCCAAGCCGCCGACGCCATCGAAGCCGCCAAAGTCGCCTCGACGAAGCTCGCCGGAAAGTCCTAGCAAGGGGGCCGGAAACCCGTCCGCCCTGCGCAACAATCCAGAAATTCGGCAGCGCAGGCCGCGGGGGACACGCTCGTCGCAGATTCCCTGCTCAACAAAGCTAGCGCGGTCGGCCTGTCGGCATGCCATCAGGCCAAGCGGACCAAGTGGGCCACCACCAGATTCCCGCTCAACAAGCTCACTCATCGCAGTCAGTCGGTCTGTCGGCATGCCACCAGGCCAAGTGGGCCAGGCCTCGGGACCACGCCCATCACCTGATTCGCTCCTCAACAAAGGTACGTATCGCGGTCAACCTGTCGGCGCGCGCCATCACGCCACGTGATCAAGCGGCCCGGGCATTTATCCACCGAGATTCCTGCTTATCGCGGTCGGCCTGTCGGCATGCCATCAGGCCAGCGGGCCACCTGTCGGCATGCCACCAGGCCAAGTGGGCCAGGTCTCGGTGGGACCGCGCCCATCACATGACTCTCCTCAACACAGGCAGCTTGGTCAACCTGTCGGCGCGCCATCAGGCCACGATCAAGTGGGCCAAACATCCACCGAGATTCCTGCTCAACAAAGGTACGTATCGCGGTCGATGCCGACAGGCCATCAGGTCGAGTGGGCCAAGCCGCCGTCGCTCATCGCGGTCGGCCTGTCGGCATGCCATCAGGCCGAGTGGGCCAAGTCGTCGTCCACCGAGATTCCTGCGTATCGCGGTCGGCCTGTCGGCATGCCATCAGGCCAGCGGGCCACCTGGCATGCCACCAGGTTAAGTGGGTTCGGGGGACCACGCCCATCACCTGATTCCCTCCTCAACAAAGGCAGCTCGGTCAACCTGTCGGCGCGCCATCAGGCCACGTGATCAAGCGGGCTGGGCATTCGAGATTCCTGCTCAGCGCCGCGAAGGCCAGACCTCGCGAGAAGACGCATATCATCCGCGTCCTTCCGCTTCGAGCTCTCACGCGCACGCATGCGGTCCGTTTGCTCGTTCCCCTGCTCAACAAAGGTACTCATCGCGGTGCGTGGCCTTGTGGCCCGCATGCCGCTACCCTCTTGGCCTGGTGGCATGCCGACAGGTGGCCCACTTGGCGTGGCATGCCGACAGTCCCTCTGTGATGAGCGAAGTCCGCGCTCTCCTCGACGCGAACGTCTTCCGCCGGCTCACGCTTGAGGCACGGTCGCGGTCAGGCCGCTTGCCTTCCAGCCTCAACCCACCGCGCCCGTGCTTTGGCGTCGATCGTGCCACTCCCCAAGTCGTACGCGGTCACAGCGCGAGCTCCAGGAACGTGTCTCGAAGAACGGATACCGTGTCGCGAACACGTCTACGAAATAGTTCTGGGTGCGGTCGATTTCGCTAGACGAGTTTTGTAACGCTCTCGACACGGTCGCTACGACGCGCCGACAAATGCCGTTATCGCTGACACCATTCTTGCGCCAGAGAGGCTTGCAGCTGAATTTCGACAAAAATCGCCATGAGGAGCCAAAACGGCTTTGGCGGGTCACTTCGGAGGTCGAAATTTCGCGTGGTAAAGGCAGGGGATGCAACTGCGTTTGTTGTCGAATGAGGCCCTGCACTCCGACCTTCAAACCACTTGTGCGGACCAGCGCAAGGGGATGGCCGAGATACTTCGCTATCTGATCGAGGTGGACCGACGAACGCTCTACGCAGCGATGGGCTATCGATCGCTTTTCGCTTATTGCCTCAAAGAGCTCAAAATGAGTGAGAACGAAGCCGGTCCACGGGTCGCGGTCGCGAGGCTCGCGAAGGAGTATTCGTGGGTCCTCGAGGCGCTTGCAGAGGGCGACATTCATTTGACGGGTCTGTTCAGGCTGAGCGCGCACATGCGGCCATCAAACTGTCTGGACCTGCTCGGCGAAGCGAGAGGCAAGACCGTCAAAGAGATCGACGACCTCTTGGCGAAGCATTTTCCAAAGCCTGATGTTCCGGAGCTCCTCCGCGCGCTCCCTCTCCGCGCGACAGCGTCCACAACGCCAACCTCAGTCGAGCCTCCGAAGAAGTCCTCCGCTGCAGAGCGGACGATCCCCATGTTCGACGAGCGGGTGTTGGGTTCGCCGTCCGATGGCGTGTCCGCGGCGTCTGCCGCTGCATCTGCCGCTGCACCTGCCGCTGCGTTCGCCGCTGCACCCGCTGTTGTGTTCGCTACAGTCGCCACACCTGTCACGCCCGCCACACCTGCGCCTGCGCCATGCACCGACCAAGGGACACTCGCTCGTGAGCTCGGCTCGACTCTCGTTGCGCCGCCTTCCCCTTCGCTCGTTGCAGGCGAGATCGCTCGAAGTGACTTGCTGGACCAACCTTCGCAGCCTCCGCAGTCCGCGCAGCCTGCCGAAGGGGATCCCCCGAGCTCGATGGGAGCGAGCAGGCCACGGAAGGAGAAGCTAACGCCGCTCTCGGAGAGCCGGCACGCGTTGCAGCTCACCATCAGCGCCGAGATTCGACAGATGCTCGAACGCGCTCGCGAGCTGATGAGTCATCGCCACCGCGACGGCAGCTTCGAGGCCATCGTCGGAGCAGCGTTGAAAGTCCTTCTCGAGAAGCTCGAGCGCGAACGTCTCGGGAAGACAAAACGCACACGGCAAGCGCGAACGCCTTCGGTCGCGCCGGCCGCAGCGGCAACCGCGGAGCAGCCGGTCTTGGCTGGCGAGAAGTCATTCGATTGTTCTCTGCAGACATCGCACGAGGCCTCACCGTCTTCGGCTGGGCCCACGAACGGGCCAGCACGTTCGAAGGCACTTCCACGCGCGGTGCGTCGCGCGGTCTTCGAGCGTGATGGCGAGCAGTGCTCGTTTGTCAGCGAAGCGGGTGTGCGTTGTGACGCGCGGTCTTTCCTCGAGATCGATCACATTCATCCGAAGGCGCTTGGTGGTGAGGATACGGCGGCGAATACCCGGTTGCTCTGCGCGACCCACAATCGGCTCGCCGCCGAACGGGTCTTTGGGCGTGACCATGTGCACCGAAAGATTCGAGAGTCGCGTTGGGCACGCCGCCAGAAGCAGAGTCAACGACAGTGAGGGCTTCCTGCTCGCATTCCCCTGACCAACGAGACCGAGTCGCGCCTCATGCGATGAGCAGCAAGACACATTAACTCTTCCGCAACGGTGACCGCGTCTCCAAGCGTCGACGGGACGGCGTCCTTGTCCTTGTTGAAAACGCGAACATCGACGCCTCCCTACGCTCCAGAGTGGTTCGAATTCTACGTGCCGCGTGAAGCGACTCGCCTAGTGCAACGTTTGGCCTTCAGAGGCGTACGCGCGGAAGATGGGCATCAACGAGCGGTCGCTCTATGGACCTGGCGGCTCAAGGTGCGCGACACCGAAGCTGCCTCGATGACGCCGCTGACACCTTCGTGGAGATGAACTCGGCGGTATCAAGCGAACTGTCCACCGAGATTCCCTGCTCAACAAGGCAGTTCGAGATGGCCTGTCGGCATGCCATCACGCCCGAGTAGGCCAGGCAGTCGTCCACCGAGATTCCCTGTTCAACAAGGCAGTCCGAGATGGCCTGTCGGCATGCCATCAGGCCGAGTAGGCGAGGCAGTCGTCCACCGAGATTCCCTGCTCAACAAGGCAGTTCGGGATGGCCCTGTCGGCATGCCATCAGGCCAGCGGGCCACTGTCGGCATGCCACCAGGCCAAGTGGGCCAGGTCTTGGGGGGGGACCGCGCCCATCACCTGATTCGCTCCTCAACAAAGGTACGTATCGCGGTCAACCTGTCGGCGCGCGCCATCAGGCCACGTGATCAAGCGGGCCGGGCATCCACCGAGATTCCTGCTCAACAAAGGTACGTATCGCGGTCGGCCTGTCGGCATGCCATCAGGCCGGGTGGGCCAAGCAGTCATCCACCGAGATTCCTGCTTATCGCGCGGCCTGTCGGCATGCCATGAGGTTGAGTGGGCCAAGCAGTCCACCGAGATTTCCTGCTCAACAAGGCAGTCCGGGATGACCCTGTCGGCATGCCATCAGGCCGAGTGGGCCAAGCAGTCGTCGACCGAGATTCCTGCTCATCGCGGTCGGCCTGTCGGCATGCCATCAGGCCGAGTGGGCCAAGCAGTCCACCGAAATTTCCTGCGCAACACGGCAGTTCGGGATGATTTTGTCGGCATGCCATCAGGCCGGGTGGGCCAAGCAGTCGTCCACCGAAATTCCTGCTCATCGCGGTCGGCCTGTCGGCATGCCATCAGGCCTGCGGGCCACCTGTCGGCATGCCACCAGGCCAAGTGGGCCAGGTCTCAGGGGGGGACCACGCCCATCACATGATTCCCTCCGCAACAAAGGCAGTTCGGTCAACCTGTCGGCGCGCGCCATCAGGCCACGTGATCAAGCGGGCCGGGCATTTTCCGCAACCGTGACCGCTCTCTCTCTGAAGGCAAACGCGACCCTCAAACGTCGGCAGCGAGCCGCCGGTGCGGTGAGCGCTGAGCGCAGATGCGCTCCTTGCGCTGCATGCGGCCGAGCGTCGACGCGGCCGCGTCCCTTGTTGAGAAGGCAAACGTCGACTCTCGAGCCGGAAGCCGGCTGCGTTTGTCGCTTACGCGATCTCGACCCAAAGCTCGTTTCGGCGCAGGAGTGGGAGGGTCGAGGGCGGGTCGTAGCCTGCGAACGAGACGACGCCCTTTGGGGTGAGACCCTCGTGCAGCAGGGCGCGCAGGAGCTCGAGCTTGTGATCTTCGATCGCGCGGGCGTTGTAGCGGCCGTGATACCGGAGGACGGCGACGCGGCGGGCTGGGAGCATGCTCACTTCGACGCGCTCGTCGTTCGGGCGGGGTGGGAGGTCGCCTTCGGGGAGGACGAAGGAGAGGCGGTATCCGTTGTCGTCACCCGTACCGAACACGGGCGACTTCATCGCGAGTCGTTTGTGCTTGTCGTTCTCTCCGAAGATGAAGCTCGCAAGCCTTCGGAACCCACGGCTCAGCGCGTCTTCCCAGCCGATGTCGTCGACCGTCGTCGTCGCGATGCGAATCTCGGGGTAGCGACGAATCTCGAACGGGCCGCGCTTCAGCTCGACGATGTGCGCGGGCTCCTGCGTGAAGATTCGCTGGAGCTGCCATCGCGTGAGCAGCGTGAGCGCCAGAGCGCCGACGCCGCCCGCGATGAGGAGGTTACGTCGGCGTCGCGCTGCTTTTTGTGAGGGGAGGAGCGGAAGCGCGGGGAGCAGCGCGATCAGAGGGCGGAGGCTGAGCGCGGCGCGTCGGGCGGCGCGGCGCGCGGTCGTGAGGTCGCGCATCGTTAGCTTGTGTCGTTCGACCTGGAAGCCCGCTCGCTCGATCAAGCTCGAGATGACGGTTGGGGCCAATCGCCACGCAAGCACGCCTGCCGCGCTCATGAAGAGGCTCGTCGCCGGCACGGCGTCAGGGTTGCTGCGTGCGCGACGGCTCTTCGTTCGCACGTGCTTTGATGGGGTCAGCGCTTCGGCAGAGGCCACATTTGCCAGGTTTTCGAGGGTCACGGGCGCGGGGGCGGGCACGTTCATGGTCGCTCAGCGAGCACGGATCGGGCCGCGCGTCGTCGCCTGCTGTTGCGACATCGCGCAGCGTCGGCGTACATTCGTTTCGAGTCCCGCGCCCCGATGAGCTCACCTACCGATTCGAAGTACTTCCGCAACGTGCTTGGCCACTACCCCACGGGCGTCTGCGTCGTGGCCGCGGTGGAGCCGGACGGGACACGCACCGGCATGACGATCGGCTCCTTCAACTCGGTGTCGCTCGATCCGCCTTGTGTGGCCTTCTTCGTCGCCAAGAGCTCGACGACCTGGCCCCGCATCGCGAACGTCAATCGGTTCTGCGTGAACGTGCTCGCGCACGATCAAGAAGAGGTATGCCGCCGCTTCGCCTCGAAGGCCGCCGATCGCTTCGAGACGCTCTCGCACCGCCTGTCTCCGTCTGGGATGCCGCTCCTCGACAACGTCGTCGCCTGGATCGACTGCGCGCTTCACGCCGTGCACGAGGCTGGCGATCACTTCATCGTGCTAGGTCGCGTCGAGGCGCTCAACGTCGAGCGGCCCGACGTCCATCCGCTTCTTTTTTTCCGCGGCGGGTACGGGTCGTTTGCGCCGCTCGCTTCGCTGCGCGAGCCGGAATAGGCGGAACGTCACCGGTCGCCGCAGCTTTGTCGGCCTGCGGCGCCTCTTGCAGAACCGTCGTTGGCGAGATCTGCGCCCACGCGAGGGCGGGTAGTGTTGTTCGCATCCACCTCGGGTCGAGGTCGGCGCCCGCCAAGAAGCGCCGACACGCCTCGTGCGTGGCGCCAAGCAGCACGACGTCGAACACCAGCGGCGACCACGCGGGAAGCTCGCCTCGCTCGATGAAATGACCAAACCGCGTGACGACGGGCAGGAGCAGCTCCGCCTTTCGCTTCGCGAGCGGGACGGCGACGGCGGGTGACAGCTCGAGGGCCATCGCCTGATACATCACGCGCGCTTCGACGCGGTGATCGAGAACCCACGCGAGGTGGCCGTCGACGAGGGATCGCACCGCCTCCTCGGCCGTGGCGGCGGGCACGACGCGCTCGCCGAGGTGCGTGAAGAGGCGCTCGAAGGTGCGCTCGAGAAGCCCCAGCATCACCCCCTCGATGCCGCCGAAGTGATGGTAGATGCTGCTCGGGCTGGCCTTCGCATGCCGGCGGATCTCCTCGATGCCGATCGCCATGACGCCTTGGCGCGCGAAGCAGTCGAGCGCCGCGTCGAGCACGATCTCACGGGTCTTTCGGCCATCTCTGCGCACGACCGCTCGCGGGCTCACGTGGGAACGAGCCTACCACGCATTTAATTGGAATATACTTCCAATTGAGTTTACGAACCACAGCCGGGCAAGGCCACGAGCAACCCCAGAGACCCAGCAACCCAGCCACGCAGCCAGGCCATGCAGCAAAGCGAACAAAGCGAGCAACGCGAGCAACGGAGAAAAGAGAGAATCATGGACATCATCCTCACCGGAGCATCGCGCGGGATCGGTCGCGCGCTCGCCGAGGCACTTCCGCCCGATGCGTTTCGACTTCACGTGCTCGCGCGCGATCGCGCTGCGCTCGAGGCGCTTGCTGCGGAGCGCGGTGGCGCGACCACCGTGCACGTCGCAGACTTCTCGCGCCTCGATGACGCCGAGCGCGCCGGTCGGGAGGTGGCAGGAGCGCTTCGCGACTCCCGCGACGCGATCCTGATCCACAACGCGGGGATCTGGCCCGCGAAGCGCGAGCTCACCCGCGAGGGTCTCGAACGCGCGTACGTCGTGAATTGCGTCGCGCCGTTGGTCTTTCAGCGGCCACTCCTCGAGGCGCACGCCGTGTCGCGCGTCCTCGTGATCGGCGCGGGGCTCATGGTGAAGGGGCGCTTCGACCGCGAGCAGACGCCGGTAGGCGCGGACTTCTCCTGGTTTCGCACGTACTGCTCGACGAAGCTCGCCTTCGCCGTGGCGATGCGTGACGTCGCGCGTGACGAGCGCGCGCTCGACGTCGCGGTCGTGCATCCCGGCGTGGTGCGCACCGATCTTGGCGCGCGACCGGGCCTCTTGGGCTGGCTCGCTTCGCGCGTCAAACGCCGATGGGAATCACCCGAGACGTGCGCCGCTCGCCTGCGGTCGATGATCGAGCGCGCCGTGACGAACCGCGCGCGATGGTCACCGCCTGGCGAGGCGCGCTGGTTCGTTCCGGCCTTGGACACTCCCACCTCAGCGGCCCCGAACGTGACCGCGGAGCTCGCCGACACGCCTTGGCCTGCCGTCGTCCTCGAGAGCGCTCCGGTCGTGCGTCAGGCTCTCTCGCGGTGGGTTCCGAGCAGTCCGACAAGAGCGATCGCGATCACGTCCGTGGTCGGATGACGCTGCCGATACGGCTCAAGTAGTCGCGCTTGCCGATCTCCACGCCTTCGTGCCGGAGGATGTCGTACGCGGTGACGACGTGAAAATAGAAGTGCGGCAGCCCCCAGTCGCGCACGAGCTCGAAGCCCTTCGCGTCGTAGATCATCGTGTCGTTCGCGAGGAGGAGCGGCGTCGAGCGATCTTCGCTGCCGTCGAGCGAGCTCTTCGAGATCCCGCGCAGGCGCTCGATCGTGCTCGCGAGGCGGGCTTTGACGGCTCGCATCGTCGCGTCGGTGTCGGGTTGCTCGAGCGCGGGTGGATCGTCGCCGAGGAGCCGTGCGGTGACGTCCAGCGCGTGGTGACAGGCGAGCTGCACTTGCGTGCTGAGCGTGTACATGTCTGGGGCGAGACGCGCGCGGAGGAGCTTGTCGGGCTCGGCGTTCGACGTGCGGGCGTGCTCGATGCCCTTGTCGATCACCTCGGACAGCGAGGTGAGCATCGGCGCGAATGTCTCGACCGTCAGCGCATGCATGGAAAACGTCATGACGGATCCCGCCTCACCCAAGACCCTTGACCAGGTCATTGAGCTTCTCGGATCCCTGCTTGATCATTTCGGTGAAGCCAATCTCGAGCACGGAGTTGCGCTCCTCGACCGAGTTGAATCGCGTCACCAGCGTCCATTTCGTGAGCTTCGGCCCGAGCTCCTCGAGGGTGACCGTCATCACGTTATCGGGATGGCGGCCTGGCTCGTTCGTAGCTCGCTTGCCGTAATCGGCATTCTGCCAAACGAGCTTGGTGGGTTTTACGACCTCGACGAAGACGTATTCGATGTGAAAGTCCATTCCGTCCGGCGTGCGCATCACGTGCCGCCAAATTCCGCCGGGACGAACGTCCATTTCGCAGACGGGGTTTTGAAAGCCGTGGCCGCCGTACCACTTCGAGACGTGCCGCGGATCGGTGAACGCCTCCCAGACGAGGTCGCGCGGAGCCTCGAACGTGCGCGTCATCACGATGAGCGGCGCGTCGTCGGGCGTGCTGACCTGCATGTCGCTCGTGCGCGTCGAGGGGTTGCTGTTGTTCCGGCCGCTGGTTTGGCTCTTGTCTGTCGCGCTGCTGTGGCTCATCTCGTCATCCATCCTTTCCGTTGCGCCGGCGAGCTCGGCTCGTCCGCTTTGGCATGCGTGTCTTCTTCGGAGTGGCGGGCTCGAGCGGCTGCTCTCGCTCGCGCTGCATCATCACGAGGTAGTCGGCGAGGCTGTCCATGCTGCGCTCCCAGAACTGGCGGTAGTCTTCGAGCCAAAGCGCGACCGCCTGGAGCGGCTTGCCCTCGAGGTGACAGGGCCTGCGCTGCGCATCGCGGCCGCGCGAGATCAGGCCGGCGCTCTCGAGCACCTTCAAGTGCTTCGACACCGCCGCCAAGCTCATCTCGTACGGCGCGGCGAGCTCGTTCACCGTCGCGTCTCCCATCTTCGCGAGCTGCGCGAGGATGCCACGCCGGGTGGGATCGGCGAGCGCAAAGAGCGTCGAGCTGAGTGGATCTACGGAGATTCTAGGCGTCATTTGTATTCAACCAGAAGGTTATCAACCTTGTGGTTTAATACGAGCGCGGGAGCGATCCGTCAAGAGCCGATAGACTGCTTTCTCAGGAGGACACGACGCGGATGAGCACCCGAGGCGCCCCGAGCAGGGACGCACTTCAGCTCGCATACGAGACGACGAAGGCCCGTGCTCGTGAGATCGCGGGCGCGCCGGGCGACATCCTCCCGCGGGTCATCGCCCACCGCGGCATCTACATGGACTCGCGCGGCAACCACGCCTTTCCGTTGATCGCGCTCCATGGCGCGCTGTGGGGCTACGACTTCTTCGAGACCACCGGCAGGTTGGGCGAGCTGATCTCGTATCGCTACTTCCTCGACAAAGAGGAGAAGGCCGAGCGCCTCGCGATGCTCAACGGGTTCGCGGAGGGGTTCAAAGCGGTGAACCGTGAGGTGTTCGTCGACACCTTCACGAACTACCACTTCACCAAGGCCTACGGCCGCTCTCCAGGCGCAGAGGAGCTCGTGCACGGGCCACTGCTCGATGCGCTCAACGAGGTCCATACTGCGAGCGCGAGCGGTCAGGAGCTGAGCGACGAACGGAAGAAGCACGTCTTCGTCCAGGCGCTGCGCTTCGAGCAAGAGATCACGGTCGCGCCGGGGATTGAACGTGAGCTCGCCAAGTTCGACTGCCCGATCTTGCGCGCGCTCTGCATGAAGCCCATCGTCCGCTTTTCGTATTTTCCGCTCCTTCGAACGTTCTATTTCCGCAATTTCTCGGATAAGGAAGAGCGGATCGATCGCGCGATTCGCTCGTTCGACATCGCCGCTTATCGCGGTTGGGACATGGTGCTGGAATCGATGAGCGGTTATGGCTCACAACGGAAGCTCACGAGCTCCTAACCGACAATCGACAGCTTGGCCTCTGAGGATTCGTGAGGGGATGCACATGAAGACGCGCTCGTTCGGGTTCGCTCGCCAATGCCGCACGACGGCGTTCGCTTTCCTCGTCTTCGTGGCCGGATGCGATCATTCCGCCACGAGCGCCACGAGCCCCGCCAGCCCCACGACCCCAAGCGCGTCCTCCCCTACTGCGTCGGCGTCGAGCGCGTCGCCCCCACGCCAGACTCTCGTGTCGCCCGACGCCGGCGCGACGACCGCGGCGTCAGCGGCGGTCGACGGTGGTGGACGCGACGTCCCTCCGCCGGGCCCTCCTCCGCAAAAGGTCGCCCGATCGGGGAAGACGTGGCCTTTTCACACGTGGAACCGCGCCGAGGCGGTCACGTACAACCAGTTCCCCATGCGTCCGGGCGTGCAGCTCCTCGCGTATGACGACATCCACGGCTGGACCCCGCACCTCGTCGACCGCAAGGCGCTCGATGAGACGAAGGCACGCCGCGCCGTCGAGCTCGTGACGGCGACGAATGGTGACGTCGAGGTGTCGAAGTGTCCGTTCCCGCGCCATGCCGTCGTGCTCTACGAGGACGCTGTGCCGGTCGCGACCATCAACGTCTGCTTCTCGTGCGGCGACATCATCCTCTGGCCACCTTGGGAGACGCCGCCGAACTGGGACAAGCTCACCGACCGAGAGATGAAGGAGCGGATGGCGCGGCACGAGAAGCAGCTGAAGCTCTACGACAAGACGTTTCCGAAGTGGAAGACGTTCTTCACGACCGATGTGGGCTTCACGATCGACGAGTCGCTTCACTGAGCGCCAAACGCGGCGGAACACACACGCCAGAGCCACTCCGAGACCACCACGACGCGCGCCATGCGCTGCACGTCACGGTGGACGACGCTCCAGATCTCTCGCGCAGGCGTCTCGAGTCGTGGGAGCAAGCGCACGAGCGGAGCGCCGGCGCCGTTCATCGCGAAGGTAGGCAGGAGCGCGACGCCGAGGCCGCACGCGCATGCCGTGCGCGCCCCTGCCGTGGTGCTGACGCGGACCGCGTAGCGATCGATCCGAAACGTCTTCTCGAGCCACCGCGCCTGGGGGACGGATGCGGAGGCTTCTCGGCTCGCCGTCGAGCCCTCCGATCTCGGCTCGAAGCCAACCCACGTATGCCCCGCAAAGTCCGCGACGCTTCGCGGCGTGCCGTGACGTGCGAGGTAGTCGCTCGAGGCGAACAGCCCAAAGCGGAGCGTGCCGAGCCGGCGCACGACGAGCGCCTTCTCCTTCGGCCGGGAGAGTCGGACGGCGAGATCGGCCTCACGTCGCGAGAGGTCGACGTTGCGTGCCTCGGCGTGAATGGTCAGCTCGAGATCGGGCTGCGCGCGACGTAGCTCGGCGACGTTCGGCAAGAGCACCGCGTCGACGATTCCATCCGACGCGGTGAGCCGGACAGGGCCCTCGATGCGTGCGTCTCTGCCGCTCAGCTCTCGCGTCGCGGCGAGGATCTCGGCGTCGACGCGCTCGGCGCGCGGGAGGAGCTTCTTCCCCGACTCGGTGAGCGCAAGGCCTCGGGCAGAGCGTTCGAAGAGCGCGCTTCCCATCGACGCTTGCAGCGCGTCGATTCGACGGCCAATCGTCGTGGCATCCACGCCGAGCGTCCGCGCCGCGGCGGCGTACGTGCCCGTTCGATGGAGCGCCAAGAAGACATGCAGGTCGTCCCAGATCATCAACCTGCATTCTTGCAGGTTTGAGCTGCATATTCTGGCAATTGTGCATGCAGGGAGGTGGTTGCACGCTACCGGCATGACCAAACGCTCTCTCCTCTCCACCCTCGTGACCCTCCTCCTCGCCGCGTTCGTCTTCGCCAGCGTCGGCGCCGTGGCCCAACCCTCCACCTCGTCCGCCCCACCCACGACGCTCCGCACGCTCTACAAACTGGCCGAGCCTGACAAGCTGAATCGCGCGAGCACTGCGCTCGTGCTCGTCGACTTCCAAGACGAGTTCATGCACGGACGGCTGCAGCTCCCCGACGTCGCGTCTGCGACGGCTCGCGCGACGGAGTTGCTCGCATGGGCGCGCCAGCGCGGCGTGCTCGTCGTCCACGTCCGCAACGTGGTGACGCGCAAGGACAGCCCGATCTTCGCTCCCGACAGCCCCGGAGCCGCCCCTCTCCCCGCGCTCTCACCCCGGCCGAGCGAGGTCGTCGTCGTCAAATCGTCGGGAGGGGGCTTCACGAAGACGAACCTCGAGGCCGTCCTCGCCTCGCATCACGTCGACACCGTCATCGTCGCCGGGCTCATGACGCACCTTGCCGTGCACCTCACCGCCGCGGACGCGAGCACGCTCGGCTATCGCGTGATCGTCGCGGGGGACGCCTGCGCGAGCCGCGACCTTCCGAAGGCCATGGGCGGCACGCCCGGCAACGTCATCGACCACAAGACGATGCACGACGCCGCCCTCGCGTCGATCGCCGATCGCTTCGCGGCGGTCATGACCACCGACCGCATTCGCGCGCTGCCCGTCCAGCAAATGCCCTGAATCCTGGCCTCGAGGCCGTCTTCGAGAGGGGTTGTCACACTCTTTTGGGGCTCCGCGACGGGAGCATATGGCTCGCTCCTCTGCCCTTCGCCGCGCTGGGCTCGCTCACGCCGTCGCCCTCTCGCTCCTCACCGTCGCGTGCTCGAATGCGTCGTCCACGTCGACGACCACGACCACGGAGCCTACTCCGGCGCCCGCGCCGCCCGCGCCGGTCGCGACGGTGAAGATCGAGCGCGAGCTCGCGACCGCTCGCGAGAGCAGCGCGGTCGTCCTCGGAAGGCTCGCGACCGGAGCGAGCGAGACGCACGCCTTCGTCGCAGACGAGGACGATGGCGCGATCGTCGAGATCGATCTCGCGAAGAGCTCCGTCGTCCACGCGAGCACGCTCGGCGGACGCGTACGCGATCTCCTCGTGCTTCCCGACGGTCGCATCGCCGCGACGCTGCCCGATCACGCGTCGATCGCGATCCTCGAGCGTGAAGAGGCGACGGGGGCGTTGCGGGAGGCTGGTCGCGTACCCACGCCCTCGGAGCCGATCGCGATGGCGCTCTCCCCCGACGACAGCACGCTCTACCTCACGACGGGCTCGAGCCACGCGCTCGTCGCCTTCGCGATCAGGCCCGGCGCCGCGCCTCTCGAGGAGCGCGCACGTCACTCGCTCGGCCGCGAGCCCCGCGCGGTCCTCGTGACGTCCGACAACGCCCGCGTGATGGTGACCCACGCAGCCGAGTCGTACGTGAGCATCCTCCCTGCCCTTGCCGGCGACGGCGCAACCGATGCCACCAAAGTCGAGACGCGCGACATCGGCAACAAGACGATGTGCGGCGGTCATTCATGCTCCGGCGCTCGCACCGCGCGAGGCGCGTCGTCGATCGTCCGCGTCGGCGAGCGCGGGATCGTCGTGCCGGCGGCGCAGTCTCTTCCTTCACCTGGCTTCGGCTTTACGAAGTCGTACCTCTGTCCGCCTTCCCTGCTTCGCGAAGACACATCTTCTGCTCGCGCCGCGCGTGACAGGTTGACGCGCGTCGCGAGGGGGGAGGTCACTGGTTACGGCATCGGCACTGGCGAGCTTGGGCCGCCGGTGACGTTCGATCTCGAGACGATCGACGGCAAAGACGGCTCCCTCTACGGAGTGGGAACGAGCTCGCCCGCCGGTCCGTCGTGCTTGCAGCCGCGCGCCGCCGCTGCCGCCGGCAGCATCGTGCTCGTCGCGTGCCTCGGCTCGTCGCGGATCAATCGCTACCGCGCGAAGACCGGCTTCGATCTCAGCGCCAGCACGCCGATGAAGCGCGAGTGGTATGGCGACGGCGCTGTCGTGAACGTGACGATGGATCCGGTCACGGTCCCGAGCGGCCCATCGGGCATCGCGGTCGAGCGCGATGGCGAGCACGCCGTCGTGTGGTCATCCTTCGCGCGCAAGCTGACGCGCATCGATGTCGCCGCCAGACCGCAAAAGGCAGACCCGCCCATCGTTACCATCGACGTCGCGCGCACCATCCCACGCGACGCAGCATGGCTCGCAGGGCGCGAGATCTTCTTCACGAACGGTGATCGCCGAATCGCCGTCGACGGTCGCGCCTGCGCGAACTGTCATATCGACGGCCGAGATGACGGGCTCACCTGGAAGACGCCGATGGGTTTGCGTCGCACACGCATGCTCGCCGGCCAAACCGCCGCGGGGCCATTCGGCTGGACCGGCGCGAGCGTCAAGCTGAGCGATCACATCAAGACGACGATCAAGAACCTCGAAGGCGCGGGGCTTCCCGACGCCGAGATGGACCAACTCACCGCATACGTCTCCTCCCTCGCGAAGATGCCGGCGCCCGTGGCGACCGGATCCGACGCGCTAAAGGATCCGGCGATCGCGCATGGACGTGAGGTCTTTACCGCGGCGGAGTGCTCGACATGCCACTCCACCGGCACGAGCGATCGCATGGTCCATGACGTCGGCACCGGCGGCGGCTACCTCACGCCGACCCTCGCGGGCGTCGCGACGCGGAGCGATCTCATGCACGACGGTCGCTTTCATTCGCTCGATCAGCTCATCGCCAAGTCGACGTCGATGGGGCGTGGCTCGTCGTTGTCTCCGGAAGATCGACAGGCGCTCGTGAAGTACCTCGAGACGCTCTGATCGGCCGATCTCAGGCTCTTGCCTTCACTTCGTCCACCCACGCATCGATGAGCTTTCGCGCGATGCTGAGCGGCGGTGGGATGACGGGCAACGCGTCAGCCGAGAACCACTTCGCGTCGGAGATCTCTTTCTCGTCGATGTTGATCTCGCCCGACTCCCACTCTGCGGTGAAGGCGATCATGAGCGAGTTTGGAAACGGCCATGGCTGGCTGCCGAAGTAGCGGACGTTCTTGACCTTCACGCCGGCTTCTTCTTCCACCTCGCGTACGAGCGTCTCCTCGAGCGACTCGCCGATGTCGGCGAACCCGGCGAGCGTGCTGTAGAAGACGCCTGGAAACTTCGCGTTCGAGGCGAGCAGCGCGAGGTCTCCTTTGCGCACGAGCGTGATGATCGCCGGAGAGATGCGGGGATACATGTGCAGGCCACATTTCGGGCATGCCATGCATCGCTCGTCCTCGAGCGGCGTCGTCGCGCTCCCGCAGCGGCCACAAAAGCGGCTCGTCGTCGCCCAGTCGAAGGTGTGCATCGCGCGACCCACGACGCCGAACAGCTCGGCGTCGAGCACACCTGCGAGCTGACGTAACCCGAAGAGCTCGAACGGCGGCGGGACGCGGCCTTCGATCGGAATCATCAACGCGTCGCTGTCATCGAGCAGCCCCAGGCGATGCGACTGTGCCGGATCGAGGCCAAGGTTCTTGACCTCTTCGTCGGTGGGGAGTTGCAAGCGGCCGTCTTCCCCAAGGCGCCCAACGAGCCCTTTGGCGTGGACGACGAACCAGCTGCGCCTGTCCGAAGGAGCGTGAGGTTTCGTGATCTTGGGGAGGAAGCCCATGGTCAGGGAACCTAGTCGATTTTCTCGGACGCCGCCGGGGTTGCTGCAGCGGCCTCGAGGATCGCGACCGCCATCTCGTTTCTCGGTGTCGGAATCGCGTGGAGCTTGCCGTACCGAACCACAGCGCCGTTGCGTGCGTCGATCTCCATCGGGCGATTCGCGAGGCGGTCGGCCAGGAGCGAGTTGACGGAGTCGGGCGTGGAGGCACGGAGTCGGTCGACGACCTCGTCGGCGAGGGAGTCGTCGAGCTTCGCGCCGGCGGCACGACCGACACGGATCGTCTCGAGCGCGATCTCACGCATGAGCATCGCTGCTTTTGGATGCCGGACCACGCCCGCGGGTTTCAGCGTGAGCGCGTTCACGACGCCGGCGCTGTTCAGCGCGAGCTTGCGCCACGCCACGGTCGTGAAGTCGTCCGTCATGCTCGGCTTCAACATCGTGCCTTCGAAGAGGGCGACGAAGCGCTCACCAAGCGCGCCAGCCGGCACCGTGACGTTTCCGTTCGAGCGCTGCCGAATGCGACCGGGTGCGCTTCGCTCGGCGGGGATATCGATGATGACGGGGAGCATGCGATCTCGGGGGACGAGCCCAGCGAATCGCTCCATGTGCTCGACCCCGTTCTGGACGATCGCGACGACCGTCTTCGGATGGACGAGCCGCTCGAGCCAGCGCGCGGCGCCTTCCGTGTCGTACGTCTTCGTGACGGTGATGACCCAATCGACGGCGGAGGCTTGCTCGGGGTGGACGAGGACATGCGGCTGCACGTCGATCGTGGCGCCCGGCGCTTCGACGACGAGCCGATCGAACGGGGTGCGGGCGCAGACAGTCACCTCATGACGCGACGGCGGACGGGCGAGCCAGGCGGCGATCGTTCCACCGATCGCCCCTGGCCCGATCACGGCGATCGTCTCTCGCGTCGCCGTGTCGCCCTCGCTGCTTCGATTGTTCGTCATCGCGCCGTCGTGCCGAGAGGAGAGCTTACTCGGTCTCTCGCTCTCGGCACATCGGGCGACTAATGGCAGCTGCCCGATGAGCAGCCGCAGCCCGTTCGCTCGCTCGAACGCGAGGCTGCGCTTCCGCACGTGCAGCTCGGTCCGCACTGGCAGATGGGCTCGCAGCCGCACCCGTTGTCGTTCGAGCTCTCGGTGGTCTTCGTGGAGTCACAGGCGCAGACGAGGCAGTTGCAATCGCTATTCTTCTTCATGGTCTTTGGCTTCTTGCCCTTTCAACCATGCTGACGCCGGCCGAGGCTGCGCATTACAGGGCCGTCTCTCTTTTCGTCTCTCACCCCGAAATGTGCGAATTGTCGCGAGATTGAACGCGTCGTGAAGCGCGGCGATACCAACGCAAGGCGCCGCCGTATCCCATTCCATGCAGCGTGCTCACTTCGGGATGGCCATCGGCTTCGTCATGGTCACGGTCGCGTTCTCGAGCGGATGCGGCGACGACGGCGGCACCGTCACGTCCGACGACGCCGCTTCTGCAAGCGCCTCGTCTCCTTCGTCTCCTTCGTCTCCTTCGTCTCCTTCGTCTCCTTCGTCTCCTCCTCAATCCTCGGTCGAGGGCATCCCGATCTCCGATCCTGCGGCGCTTCAGGCATGGCTCCAGTCGAAGGCCTACCAGGCATGGCCCGGTGAGACCGCGCCGCGTCCCTTCACGCCGGGCGGCGGCGGTCACTCGGGACAGGTCCGCACCTTCCTGAACCCGATCCTCGACGCATCGATGAAGCGCGGAGGCGCGGAGCACCCGCAAGGCTCCGCCTCCGTCAAAGAATTCTTGAACGCGGATGGATCGCTCCACAGCTGGGCGGTGTCCGTGAAGACCGAAGCGCAGAGCGACGGTGGAAAGGGCTGGTACTGGTACGAAGCGTTCGACACGTCCGCGCGTCCACGCGTGATCGCCGGCCAGGGGAGCACCGTCTGCATCGGCTGCCACGGCGCAGGCAACGACTTCGTGCGCGTGACGTATCCGCTGCGTTGACGCGAAGGCCAACGTCAAAAGCGCGTCTCCGTACGGAACCGGTGGGTGATCTTCTAACGCGCTTAGAGTAATTACTCTACCCCAATGAGATACGGCGCAATTGGGGCCTATTTTACCGCAATTTCTGCGATCGCGCTCACGGTCGCGTGCGGCTCCTCTTCACCGAGCGAAGGCTCGAATGAGGGCGTAGGCAACGCCGCGCCGGCGGGCGGCTCGAGCGGGACGTCGTCTTCTTCCTCTTCCTCCTCCTCGTCGTCGTCGTCGTCGGGCTCATCGTCTTCGTCGGGCGGGGATGCTGGAGCGGACGGACCAGCGACGCCGAGCTCGCCTGCCCGCTGCGGCGCGACTCCTTACCAGTGGATCCAGTCGCCCGCGCTCGGTGACGTGCTCGAGAGCCAGAGCAAGTCGTCGCACACTCCACTCGAGCTGAACTACGCGATCTATCAGGCGCGAAACAAAGGAGCGTTCAAGACGACGCGCACCGCGAAGCACGGAACATCGGCGCGCCTCCTTCGTTACCAGACGCAAGACCGCGGTCAGCTCATCGACGCGACGATGCTGCTGGCGTACCCCGACGTCGGGAGCGATCCGAAGTCGTTTCCGATCCTGCTCGTCCTTCACGGCACTGCCGGGTTCAACGACGCCTGCGCTCCATCGAAGGGCGCCGCCGAAGCGGATGACGTCCTCGGTGGATTCACCGACGAGGTCTCGATCCTCGTGTCGCTCTTCGCGTCGCTCGGATACATCGTCGCGGCGCCGGACTACATCGGGCTGAAGAGCCTCGGGAGCCCCACCGGCTTCCTGCATCCCTATCTCGTCGCGGAGCCGACGGCGATCGCGTCGCTCGACGCAGTGCGCGCGGCCAAAAAGCAGCTCGCGGGCTCGAACATCACACCTGGCGACGTCGTCGTGATGGGCGGATCGCAAGGAGGTCACGCCGCTGCGTTCGTCAATCGCTACCAGCCCCATTACGCGCCCGAGATCACGATCAAGGGCAGCGTCTGGGATGTGCCGCCGACCGACATCGCGGGTCAGGCGAAGCCCGCCCTCGCCTCGTGGAAGAACGCGACGAAGAACATGATCGCCGCGACCACGACGTACGAGTCTTGGTACAAAGCGTCGCCGAACGGTCTCGCGGCGGTCTTCTTGGCGCCGTTCGACACGGCAGTCCCAGCCACGCTCGCGACATCGTGCTCGTCGGGCAGCTTGCTCACGAACGCGACGATGGAGACCGTGTTCACGCCGGCCTATCGCGCGGCGGGCGCGCTGCCGAACCTTGGCAACTTCTCACCCTTCGCGTGCTACCTGACCGAGAACAGCCTCCCGACGACGTCGGTGCCGAAGCTCGACTCGATCCCGAGCATGTTCTTGCTTGGAGAGAAGGACGATCTCGTCGACAACACCGTCGAGCGCGCGAGCTTCCAGACGCTCTGCTCGCAAGGTCACGTCCTCTCCTACCTCGAGTGCTCGGGCGCGACGCACACGAAGCCGCTCACCTACGCCTTCGACCAGTGGCTCAACTTCCTCGAGGATCGCCTCGACAACAAGCCGCTCGGCAGCACGTGCGTCATCAAGCCCGCCGAGACGTGCACGAGCACGCCCTGAGCTCGCGTACTCAATAACCAAGATCGCGGTTGACCAAGGCCGCCGGCGCGTTGCCTCCCTCGATGCGCCTCACGTTGTCGAGCAACACGTCGACGGCCTTTGAGTCGTAGTCGAGCCCGTATCCGGCGACGTGAGGCGTGACGATGACGTTGGGCGCCGACCACCAAGGGCTGCCTTTGGAGAGTGGCTCTTCGTCGAATACGTCGAGCGCCGCGCCGCCGAGCGCGCCGCTCATGATCGCCTCGAGGAGCGCGTTCTCGTCCACGATGCCTCCGCGCGCGACGTTGATCACGAGCGCGCCGCTTCGAAGGAGGCCCACGCGCCGGCGATCGAGGAGGTTCGTCGTCAGCGCGGTTCGCGGCACTGCAAGCACCACCACGTCGGCGTCGCGTAGCGCACCGTCGAGATCGTCACTCCGCTGCGCGGCGTCTCGCCCGATGAGCCGTGCCTTCATCCCAAACGCTTCGGCGCGTCGCGCCACACGTGAGCCCACGGCACCGGCGCCCACGATCGTCATCGTCTTTCCCGCGAGCGAAGATGACGCGAATGGCTTCCACTGCCGCGCGCGTTGTCGTTCGATCAACGTGGGCAAACCTCGGACGAGCGCGAGGAGCAACGCGAGGACGTGGTCGGCGACCTCTGCCGCGAACACGCCGCGCAGACATGAGATGGCGATGTGGTCGGGAATGCGTACGGGCTCACCACGCGACGCGAGCAAGTCGTCTGCGCCGACGCCCATCAGCTGAATCAGTCGAAGACTCGCGGCCCTACCCCACGCCTCGCTCATCGTGCTCGCCGTGGACGCGGGCGGCGTCGCAAGCACGAGCACCTCGGCGTCGAACAGCCCCGCATGAAATGCGCGTTCGTCTCTCCACACGACGACGCGACGCTCGGGATCCTTCTTCGTGATCAGCGCGCCGATGGCGTCGCCATCCGCGTGATACACATGAATGACGTCGTGGCGTGAGGAGAAGAACAGATGACAAGCTTACCGCGGCGCGTGCGTCTCGGCATCGGGCTCGATAAGTCACTCACCGTTCAGAGCGTCATGCCCGAAGGGATGGGCGAGTCCGCCGGGCTCGAGCCCTACGACGTACTCACCTCGCTCGGCAGCTCTGCGATTCAATCGCGCGCCGACATCGAGCGGGCGCTCCGAAGCCTCGAGGAGATCCAAGACGCGGGCGTGGAGATCGGCTTTCGCCGTGGAGACAAGACCATCACCAAGCGCGTGCCGGTCGCGCGCGCCCCGCTCGAGAGCGGCGTGACCTACGGACACGCCGTGTGCGATGACGGCGTGCGCCTGAGGACGCTCCTCGATGTCCCGGCCGACACCTCCACGCGCCGACCCGCGATCGTCTTTCTGCAGGGCCTCTCGCTCGCGTCGATGGAGAACGCGTTCGCCGATCTCTGCCGTGCATGGCAGGCCGAGGGCTTCGTGGCGATGCGGATCGAGCGACGAGGCGTCGGCGACAGCGAAGGCGCAGCGCCGGTGCACAACGACTTCGAGCGCGAGGTCAACGACTTCCGCGCCGGCGTGCAGTCGATCTTCGATCACGACTTCGTCGACCCGAAGAGGGTCTTCTTGTTCGGCTACAGCGTCGGCGGGATGATCGCGCCGAAGCTCACGGCGGGCGACCTCGTGGCGGGGTACATCACCTATGGATCCTCGGCCGAGCCGTGGTTCGACTGCGTCGAGGCTGGCGCGCGCCGACAGGGATCGATGATGGGCCACGCCCCAGAGATCATCGAAGAACGCATCGCCGCGCTTCGTCTCGAGCACCGTGCGGAGCAGCCTGCGAGCGCGGCCATCGACGGGCGCCCCGTGCGCTATCATCGCCAGCTCCACGAGGCCCGGCTCGACGCCGCGTGGCGGCAGGTCCAGGGACCTGTGCTCTCGCTCTACGGCGAGTACGACTTCGTCGTCAGCGAAGACGAGACGCGCGCGATCGCCACCCTCGCTCCAAACGGAGAGCACCGAAAGCTCGCCGGGCTCGATCACCTGATGATGGCGCACGACTCGCTCACGGAGAGCCTGAAAAACTATGGCCGCGGGCGCCCCGACCGCGAACGCGTCGCCCGTGAGACTTCGAGCTTCCTCCGCAAATTGATGTAGGATCGCTCGCATGGTTGCCCATCTCCGTCCTTGCACCAGCTGCGCTCGTCACGTCCGCGCCAACGTGACCTCGTGTCCGTTCTGCAGTGCATCGCTCGAGATCGACACACAAGAGCCCGCCGTCCCGCACGAGCGGCTTGGTCGCGCGGCGCGCATGGCCTTCGGCGGCGCGGCGGCGATGGCGCTCACCGTGGCGATCGGGTGTGGCAAGGACAACAAAGAGAACATCGTCATGCCTTACGGCGCGCCGCCGACCCCGACCCCCGCGCTCCCCGATGCGCAGGCGCCCGACGCGGGGCCCAAAGAGAACATCATGATGCCTTACGGCGCGCCGCCGACGCCCACGCCCGCGGCGCCCGAGGCGGGCGCGCCCGACGCCACCGCCCTCGACGCCGGCGCGAAGAAGAAGACGCAGACCGCGCCCACCCCGACTCCTACGCCGAACATGAATCACAACAAGCCATATGGCGCTCCGCCCGCCGACGGCTTTGACATCTTCGACGTCTAACGACGTAGCGAATCGCTAGTCGCTACTCGACATTCGCTATTCGCTTTTGGCAGGCACGTCTTCGCAGACGACGTCGAATCGACCGTGATCGAACGGATGCCCCGGCGCGGCCTCGCGCACGACGAAGCGCTCGCGTTTTCCCGCGCGTTCCATCTCGAGCGCGCGGTGATGGCAAAGCGGGTTATTGCCTGGGCGTCCGAGAAACGACTCGGACGTCCACGTGCAGCCCCCGAGACATTCCGGAGCGTAATAGCAGCTCTGGCAAAAGCCCCATAGGTCGCTCATCGTTCGATCACGCGTGTAGCGGAGTGGCGTCGCGCGCTCCCAGATGTCCTTGAGGCTGTGATCGCGGATGTTTCCGCCTGCCCATGTCTCGGTGTTGAGCGAGGGGCAGCCTTTGATCGTCCCATCCGACTCGATGCCGAGCCCCGATCGACCCGCGCCGCAGGACGCCATGTGACCGCGCGGCATCGTGCCACGAAGCTTCGTCTCGAATGGTCCGAAGTACCCGATGTTGTTTCCGGGCCAGAGCATCACGCGGTGTTGGCGACATCGATCCTGGAGGGCGTCGAGCATCGGAAACAGCGTCAGCAGATCGTAAGGCTGAAGCAGGACGTCCGGCTCGTCCGCTGCGCGCCCCATCGGCACCGTGATCTGGATCTGCCAACTGTGCACGCCGAGCGCGATGATCGTGTCGAGCAGCTCGGGCAAGTCCGGCATGCTCAGCCGATTGATCTGCGTGTTCGCCGAGACGCGGACGCCCTCGGCGCGGAGGTTCTCGAGCGCCTGAATGGCGGCGCGGTACGAGCCGTTCAGCCCGCGCAGGCGATCGTGCGAAGCTTCGTTTCCGTCGATCGAAATGCTGACGCTCGCGATGCCTGCGTCCTTCGCCTGCTTTGCTCGTTCGCGATCGAAGCCTCGGCCACCCGACGTGATGAGCGGCTGCATCCCGCGTGCGCGAATGCGGCGTACGACGTCCCAGCAATCGTCGCGGAGGTAGGCCTCGCCGCCGATGAGGATCACCTCTTTGCATTGGAGGTCGGCGAGCTGGTCGACCACGCGGAAGCACTCCTCGGTCGTCAGCTCGTCGGGCCTCGCGCGTCCGGCGCGCGATCCGCAATGCCGGCACGAGAGGTCGCACGCGAGCGTGATCTCCCAAACCGCATAGATCGGCCGGTAAATGGCGTCCTCTTCACGTGGCGGCGCGAGCGGCAGCCTCTTCTTCGCGCCTTGCGCGAGGATGGGCAGATCGCGCTTGGGCCGCGGCAGCTTCATGAGCGCCTCGCGATCGGCGGAGGCAGTCGGTACGGTGGTCTCTTCGGGCGTCGACATCGCGCGCGCGTTCTACGTCATCTGCTGCGCGAGCTGGCGCACGGCAGGATCGTTCGGGGCCACGCGCAACAGATAGAGCACGATCTCTTTGAACATGTCCTGACGGCCCGTCGAGAAGGCGATGCGCGCCATCTCCTTGTGCACCTCGAGCGCCTTGTTGGCTTGACCGATCATGCCGAAGCAGCGCGCGATGAGGCCGAGCGTGTCGATGTCGCGTTGGTTCGCCTGAAAGGAGATCTGGAGCTTCGCGAGCGCCTGCGTGATGTCGTTCGGCGGGCGGTTGCGTGCGATGTAGAGCTCGGCGCAGATGCGCGCCTGCTCGGGATCGGGCTTGTGATAGAGCAGCCGCTCGATCACCTGGATCGCGTCGTCGCGACGCTCGGCCTGAATGAGCAGCGCCGCCGCCGCCTTGAACGAGCTCACAGCGCCGTCGACGTCCTGCGCTCGCGACAAGGCCTCGGCCAGGCGCAGATGCGGCAGCGGGTTCTGCCCGTCGAGATCCGCGATGCGCCGATACGCTTCGATCGCGTCCTGCACCCGCTGCTGCTGCTCCATGCGCCGCGCGACTTCATCGAAGATCGCGAGCGCGTCGCTCGTGAGACCAAGCTCCTGATAGAGCTCACCGAGCTTCGGCGCGATGTGGCCATAGCGACCTTCGACCTGCGGGATGTGCCGCGCGATGATCTCGCGGATCTGCTTGTAGACGGCGACGGCCTTCTGCGCGAAGCCGCCGTTGGCGTACAGCTTGGCGACGCTCTCGAAGGTGTCGACGGCCTCCGCGTACATGCCCTGCTTCAGCTGTAGCTCGCCGATCTTGTGAAGCGTACGCGCGTCGTTCGGGTCGGCATCGACGAGGCGTCGAAGCTCCATGATCGCTTTGTCGTACTTCTTCTTCTCGATGAACTTATTTGCAGCGTCGAGAAGCTTCTCGCGGTTGATCGCCACGACACGAGCGTACTGATCACGACGGAGCTTCGCTACCTCGAAGCGATCGAAAGAGTCAGAACGGCATCGCGACGTGGTCGAGCCCGAGCTTCACGATGAAGTAATAGATGGTCGCGAACATCACGTTGCTGACCGCCACCGGGACGATCAGCTTCCGCACCTCGATGCCGAGCAACCGAAGCGCGAGGAGGATCGGCTCTTGACCGAGCACCGCCACGCCGAGCGTCATCCCTCCCCAACGTCCCCACGTCTTCACGAACGCGACGGCCTTGGGCTTGCGCATGCGCTCACACCAACGTTGCACGAAGCCGATCCGCGTCGTCGTACCGCCGAGCCATGCGACGAGCATGCCTTCGAGGAAACCGAAGACGGACATGACGGTGATGAGCAGCCACGGCGGAAGGTTCCACGAGATCCCCGCGGCCGCGGCGGCAGACTGCCCGAGCAGGAGCGCAGGCGTCATCGAGAGAAGAGCGACGGTGGCCCACTTCCAAGCCATGACAGCGACCACGAGCGTATCGCAGTCGCGGTGCTCGGACATCACGACAATCGCTGCGCTATGCACAAGCGCGAGACGCCTGCGCTAGAGTCTCGTCTGCCCATGAGCAAGGCGTTCACGAAAGAAGACGATGACGGCGGCTTCACGACGCCGCCGAGCGCGGGCCTCATCAGCATCCCCGCCGGGCACTTTCGTCTGACCCACACCGGCGCTCGCATGGCTCGCGAGCACGAAGACGCTCGGGTGCACGAAGCGCTGCTGCGCGCCGAGACGTTGCCGCGCGTCGGGCCGGCGCCTTCGCGTGCGACCTTGGGCGTGACCGTCGTCGTCGAGGGCGCGAACGGTGAGACACGTCGCTACCGGCTCGTGTCGCCGGAGGAGCGTGCGCTCGTGGGCGACGGATGTAGCGTCGATGGGCCGGTCGGCAAGGCGCTCCTCGGCGCCGAGGTCGGTGACGTCCGCGACGTCGTGTTGCCTCGAGGCGCAGAGGAGCTCGCGATCCTCGCCCTCGAAGGCGAATGAGCCTGCTTTTTGGGGCTTAACTCGACCTACATACGGCCGTTCTTCAGGACAATGGAAACTGCGTCTTCCTTGCCCAACCCCCAAGCTGCCGCGCGGCCGCTTCTCTCGATCTGCATGATCGTCAAGAACGAAGAGGCGGTGCTCGAACGGGCTCTCGCCAGCGCCGCCGGGATGGGCGCCGAGCTCATCGTCGTCGACACGGGGTCGACGGACCGAACCGTCGAGATCGCCCTGGCGGCAGGCGCCAAGGTGCACCACTTCGCGTGGATCGATGACTTCTCCGCCGCGCGTAACTTCGCCTTCGCGCAGGCGAGCGGCGTATGGATGCTCGTCCTCGACGCCGACGAAGAGCTGAAGCCCGAGCTACGCGCGAATGTGACGCGCCTCCTGACGACGACGACAGCGGCCGCGCTCCGTGTGCCGGTCGTCTGCCTGAACGATCAGGGCAACGTGCAGATGACGATGATGTCGGCACGCATCGTCCGCAACGGCTTCGGGTATGGCTACGAAGGCCGCGTTCACGAGATCATGACCGCGAACATCATGCGCGCGGGCGGTCGCATCGATGACACGAACGACCTCCCGCTGGTCCATCACGGCTATACGTCGGCTGAGTCCGCGCGCAAAGATCGCCAAGCACGCAACCGCAAGCTCCTCGAGGCCTCGCATCGCGCGGCTCCGGACGATCCGCGCTACTGGCACTACCTCGGCCTCGAGCTCCGCGTGCAGGGCGACCTCGAAGGCGCCGCCTCGTTCTTCGATCGGATGCTCGTCAAGGCGCCGAACCACGAGCTCGCGGCATGGTCCGCGAGCTGCCTCGGATCGATCCACGAGGTCGAGCGAGACTACGGCGCTGCATGGCACACGACGACGACCGGCCTCAAGGGCCTCGTCGGACGCATCAACTGCCTCGTGCAGCTCGGCAAGCTCGCGCTGCGTGAAGGCGACGCCGACACCGCGCGTTGGTGTGCCGACGAGCTCGATCGATCACCGGGCGATGACTTCACCGATCGCACGGCCGGTATCGAGCGTGCGACGGAGATCCGCGCGGCCGCTCAAGTCGAGAAAGGGTGTACGCCGAAGGTCCGCGACTTCCTGCTCGCCGCCGTGAAGAAGTACCCCCGCAACACGGTGCTCGCCGAGCTGCTCGTCAAGGTGTGTGAGTCGCTCGGCGGTCGCGGCAAAGGAGCGATCGACGCGGTGAAGCGATCGAACAACTCCTCGTCCGTGCTCTCTGCCGCGATGACGGCATACTTCCACGGCGGCGCGTTCGCCCAATGCGTCGAGATGGGCGAGAAGAGCGGCGTGCACAACGAGATGTGGGCGTTCGCGCTCGCGAAGGTGGGACGCAAAGAGCTCGCACGCGAAGAGCTGCTCACGTTCGGCGACAACATCGCGGGCCACGCCATCGTCTTCGGGCTTGCCTACGAAGACGAGGCCGCGATCGAGCACGGCCTCAGCGCCTCCACTCCGTCGCATCGTGAAGCGCTGAGCCGCGTGCGCGCGGGCGGCAAGGTCCCGATCAAGCTCACGTGGGTGATCACCTCGTGGCTCGAGCTCGCTGTGTCGCTCCACGAAGAGCGCGCGGCGGACATGCTCGCCGCCGCGTTGCCGTGGTCGATCGCCGAACGCGAGGCGTTTCGCGCGCTCGTCGCGTACGACGGCGGTGATGCGATGGGCGCGCTTCAGCGTGCGCTCGCGCACACGGACGAGATGGCGTCGCTCGAGGTCATCGGCCTCGTCGCCCACGCACACGGTGACTTTCCGGCGGCGGCGGCGATGCTCTCGATGCGCGCCAAGGCCGGCGATGCCTCGGTGCGGGTCTATCTCAAAGGCGCCGAGGCGCTCGCTCGTCTCGGCAAGCACCACGAGGCCGAGCAGATGATCGCGATGGGACGGGAGGCGCGTCCTGCGTCGAAGGCGCTTCTCGCCGCGTCCTATGCGCCGAGCGTGAGCCGCGCGACAAAAAACGCGAAGAAGCCCGCGCACCACGCCTTCCGCTGATCAGGTACACCCTTCGGGGCCGCAGACGGCGCCCTCGGAGAACATGACCGGCGCCTGCGGGAGCTCGTTCCACGCGAGCGTGAGCGCACGAAGGAGGACAGCCGCCGGCTGCGCCCCCGAGATGGCGTACTTGCCGCCAACGACGAAGAACGGAACACCGGTGACGCCAATGGAGCTCGCCTCGCGCTCGTCTTCACGGACCTCGCGATCGTAGCGATCGCTCGCGAGCGTGGCGCGGACCTCTTCGGCGTCGAGCCCCGCCTGCGAGGCGAGGCGTACGAGCGTCTCGTGATCGCCCATCAGCTCCCCTTCGGTCATGTACGCGAGGAGGAAGCGCTCCTTCACGGCGTCCTGCTTGCCCCGATCGTGCGCGAGGTGAAGCACGCGATGTGCGTCGAACATGTTGCCGCTGCGAATGCGATCGAAACGGAAGTCGAGGCCGTCTTGCGCCGCGGTGTCGACCATGCGCTGGATCATCATTTCGGCTTCGCGCACCGAGCAGCCGTACTTCTTCGCGAGGCGGCTGGCGTAGGTGCCGCCCTGGAGGTCGCGCTCCTTCGGGGCCGAAGGGTCGAGCTCGAACGCGCGCCACACGACCTCGGCGCGGTGCGGAAAGTCAGCGAGCGCCGCCTCGAGGTGACGTTTGCCGACGTAACACCAGGGGCACGCGATATCGGACCAGACGTCGACGCGAAGCTTGCTCATGGGATCACACCTCGACTAGCACGCTTCGATGACGGTGGCTCGATGTGCGTTGCGGTCAGAGGAGGCCCGCGAAGAAGAGCTTGCTGCCTCCGCTCATGACGCCTCTCAGAGCGGCGCCGGCGAGCAGCGCGCTCGACAGCGCCGCGAACCACACGACCGCGCGCGACGTGAGCTTGCTCGAGCCTGCCGGAGCGTTCCAGCGCTCGCGCTGGAGCGCATGCGCAGCGGCGAGCCCGATCGGTATCGTGGCGAGCATCGCCCACCTCACGGCGTCGACGGAGACGAGGACCAAGGCGACGGCATAGGTGAGCGCGATGAGCCCCAAGGCAAGGCGTGAGGTGGTGCGCTCGCCGATCCGAACCGCGAGCGTCTTCTTCCCGCCCTCGGCGTCCGACCGAGCATCTGGCAAATCGAGGATGAGGATGAGCGCCGACTGCGCCACGACGAGGGGCGCGACGCACGCGACCGCGTGGCTCGTCGTCACGTCTCCACCTTGCATCGCAAAGCCGATGAGCGGAGTGAGACCGCCGACGACGATCGCGGCGGCGATCGCGCCAAACCCACGCGCGTGGAGCCGAAGCGGCGGACCGCTGTAGCTCCAGGACAACGCGAGCGCGAGGAGCAACATCGCGCCGGCGCTGGTCGATCGACCGCCCGACGCCCCGAGCACACCAAAGAGGATGCCGGCGTCGATCGCGAGCGCGAGGAGGAGAAGGACGATCGCGGCGTCGCGCGCGACGTGTGGAGAGAGCGGCCCATCGACGAGCACGCGGCTGCCGCCCGACCATCGCGTGGACAGGCGATTGAAGCGATCCGCCTCGACGTCGAAGTAGTCGTTCGCATAGTGCGTCATGAGCTGCGTGGACGTGATCGCGCACTGTCCCGCGATCCACGCGCACCAATTCATCGAGCCGAGCGACGCGGCGAGCAGGCTGCCGCCCGCGTAGAGGACGACACCTCCCATCAAGAAGCGAGGTCGTCCGAGCCGCACGAACGCGCTCAGTCTCTGCAAGCCGTCACGCACGCTCGATCCTTACCTGCTTCGATGACGGCGTCTCAAGGATTCGTGCGCGACGTGCGCGCGTTTCCACCTCACCTCGTGATGACGTGAGGCAGAACGGCGGAATGCGATGCGACAGAAGGCGCCTGCTCCGATGCATTTCGGATGATTACGTGCGCGGCGACGATGCCTTCGGGTCGGTACGCCGGCTGCAGCATGCGCACGCCTCGGGCAGGAGACGTGTTCCATCGATGAGCCAAGCCAACGTACCGGTGCCGCAATCACGACCGCGACCGCGAACGGGGACGCGACCCGAGTCGCAGCGTCATCCGCCCGCGTTTTTGAACGAGGCGCGCGCGCCGTGGGCCGTCGCCTCCAAGCTTGCTTTCCCGGTTCATCGCTACGATCAGAAGGCGCTGTCCGAATACCTGGGGCAGCGCTGGAAGAAGCATCCGCGTGCGCTCTCGATGCTTCGTCAATTCCAAGCCGCGGTCGGCGTCCAGGAGCGCTGCCTCGCGTTGCCGATGGAGGAATACGAAGCGCTGACCGACTTCGGAAAGGCGAATGACGCCTTCATTCGCGTTGGGACGGACCTGGCCGCGCAGGCGGTGACGGAGGCGGCGAAGGCGGCAGGCGTGGGCCTCTCGGACATCGACGCCATCTTCTTCACGACCGTGACCGGCGTCGCTGCGCCCACGATCGACGCTCGTCTCATCAACCGGCTCGGCCTGCGGCGTGACATCCGGCGCACGCCGATGTTTGGCCTCGGCTGTCTTGGCGGGGCAGCAGGTCTCTCACGCGCGAGCGACTACCTACGTGCGTTTCCTCGCCACGTCGCGGTCCTGCTCAGCGTGGAGCTCTGCTCGCTGACGTTGCAGGACGAATTCGACGCGGCCAGCGTGATCGCCGCGAACCTCTTCGCCGACGCCGCCGCGGCAGTGGTCCTCGTAGGCGAGGACTACCACCGGGCGAGCAGCACCGCGCTCGGTGAGCGCGACGAGGGACCGCTGCCACGCGTCCTCGACACACGAAGTGCCTTCTTTTACGACACCGAGCGGGTGATGGGATGGGACGTCGGCAGGACGGGCTTCAAGGTGGTGCTCTCGGCAGACGTCCCGAAGATCGCCGAAGAGAAGCTGCCGCCGGAGATCGATGCCTTCCTCGCGCAGCATCGGCTCACGCGCGGCGACATTCGCCATTGGGTCTGTCATCCCGGCGGACCCAAGGTGATCCGCGCGATCGAGGACGCCTTCGATTTGCCGCCGGAGGCGCTCGCGATCACCCGTGCGTCGCTCGCGTCGGTGGGCAATCTCTCGAGCGCGTCGGTCCTGCACGTCCTCCAGCAGACGCAGCTCCGCGCGCAGCGCGGCGACCTTGGCCTCTTGCTCGCGATGGGCCCTGGCTTCTGCGCCGAGCTCGTCCTCCTCGCATGGCGCTGACACCCTCATGACCTCCCTCGCCGCCTACGAAGCGTTCCTCGGCCTCGTCGTCGTGGAGAGGCTCGTCGAGCTCGTCCTCTCACGTCGTCATGCGCGGGTGCTCCTCGCGCGGGGCGGCGTGGAGTACGGCGCGTCCCATTACCGGTCGATGGTGCTGCTTCATACCGCCTTCCTGATCGGTTGCATGGTCGAGCCATGGCTGCTCCACCGGCCCATCGTCCCTGCGCTGGCCGTCGCGATGGTGGCGACTGCCCTCACCGCGCAGGCGATTCGGTGGTGGGCGATCTCCACGCTCGGCGTGCATTGGAATACGAGGGTCATCGTCTTGCCACGTGCGCCGCGCATTCAAGGAGGGCCTTATAAATGGTTATCGCATCCCAATTACGTCGCTGTCGTATTGGAGGGTATGGCGCTACCTCTCATTCATTCAGCGTGGCTAACCGCTATTACGTTTAGCGTCCTCAATGCGTGGTTGCTCACGGTCCGTATTCGAACAGAGAACGCCGCGCTCCTGACGACGACCTCGAATCCCACCTTCGAGGGAGCCTCCTCCCAAGGCTCGGCGGAGTAGTCGCGATGATTTGGATCGATGTCGCCGTCGCAGGTGGAGGTCCGGCAGGTCTCGCGGCCGCCATCCACGCCGCGCGCGCGGGTCTCGACGTCGTCGTCATCGAGCCCAAAGGCGACACCGTCATCGACAAAGCCTGCGGCGAAGGCGTGATGCCAGGTGGAGCATGCGCGCTCGAGCAGCTCGGGATCGTGCCGCCAGGGCTCCCTTTCGTTGGCGTTCGCTACAGCGACGCGCTCGAGCCGTCGCTCGAGGCGTGCGGCACGTTTCCTCGCGGCGAGCGCGGCTTGGGCGTTCGACGAACGACGCTTCACGAAGCCATGCTCGATCGGGCGCACGGGGCGGGCATACGGTTTCGCGAAGGTCGCTTGACCGAGCTCGAGCCGCTCACCGGCGGCGGCGTGCTCCTTGGAGGAGGCGTCGATCTTCGCGCGCGTTGGGTCATCGGCGCAGACGGGCTTCGCTCGAAGGTCCGCGAGCTCATCGGCGCGAGCGCCCCTGCTCCTTCGTCCACGAAGCGCCTTGGTGTTCGCCGCCACTACCACGTCGCGCCGTGGAGCGAGCGCGTCGAGGTCGTGCTCGCGCCCGGCGCAGAGGCCTACGTCACGCCGGTCGCGCCCGACATCGTCGGGGTCGCGATCCTCTTCGCCTACGACGCGCACGGCGCGCCGGAAAACAAGCCGGATTTCGACACGCTGCTCGCGCGATTCCCGTCGCTCGCCGCGCGTCTTCGCACCTCGCGACATGCCTCGACGACGCGGGGCGCAGGGCCGTTCGAGCAGCGTGTTCGGCGGCGCGTGGTCGGGGATGTCCTCCTCATCGGTGACGCGGCCGGGTACCTCGATCCTCTCACGGGCGAAGGGGTCGCGCTGGGCCTCGCCACCGCCCGGAGCGCGGTGGACGCGATCGTCCGCGGTGATCCTGCCTCCTACGACCGCGATTACGTCGCGCTGACGCGTACGTATTTCTTGATGACGTCGATGCTCCTCGCCGTCGCGCGGCGTCGTGCGCTGCATCGTCCTTTCTTGCGCGTCGCAGGCGGAATCCCCACCGCGATCGATCGTGTGCTCGGGGTGCTCGGACATCTCGAGCACGCAGACAAGGAGGTTTGGATCGCAGGCCGCGCAGGCTCGCAACGTGCAGGCTCGCTCGCGTCCCCATGAGCACGCCGACGACGAAGAAGACTCGATCTCTCGAACCTCGCCGAACCACGAAGACGCGGGCCGCGCTCCGCCGCCGAACGAAGTCGGAAGCGCCACGCTCCCGTGGCGGGTTGCCACCCTCGGCGAGCTCGCCGGCGGAAGCGCTGCCCTCGCATACGCTCGGATTCCTGTTGGGTCGTGCGGCAGGATGGGCGATGGCTCCGCTCTTCGGCCTCGTGAGCTTCGTGCGGCGCGCGCGAACGTTTCATCCGCGCGGACCGATCTACCACGCGACCGTCGCGAGGCATGTCAACGTCTCGGTCGATCTGCTGCCGCTCGCCGATCGACTCGCCGGCCCCGCGATCGTGCGCTTCTCTGGCGCGCTCTGGAAACGCGCCGAGCGAGGCGTCCTAGACGTGCTCGGCTGCGCGGTGCGATTCACGAGCGACGAGCAGCGAGAGACCGCACGCGCCGAGCGCAGGGATCAAGATCTGCTCTTCGCCACGATCCGACGGCCGTGGACGATGGCGCTGTCACCGTTCACGACGAACGTGCACGACTACCTCGGCAACGACTACTTCGCCGTCTCGCCGTTCGACGTGGGCCTCGACCACCTCGTCTACTTTCGTCTCCACCCGACGTGCTCACAGCGCTTCGACGAATGGGTCAGGCCGCACAGCGCGAAGGAGCGCTCGGGTCGCCGTTCGGAGAAGCTCCGATACGACGTCGAGCATGGACGCGTGATCCTGACGCTCGAAGTCGGCGCCGATCCGTTTGGACCGTGGCGACCGCTCGCGTCGATCGAGCTCGAACGCAGGGCGCACATCGATGGTGAAGCGCTCCGTTTTCGCCCGTTCCGATCGGGACGCGGCGTGCGTCCACGCGGCTTCGTACACG
Source organism: Labilithrix sp. (assembly GCA_044227045.1). Lineage (GTDB taxonomy): Bacteria > Myxococcota_A > Polyangia > Polyangiales > Polyangiaceae > Labilithrix. The sequence goes on along the minus strand of JBGAFW010000069.1, from coordinate 15,682 downwards.
CGCTCCGCCTCGGTGTGTATTCCGTCAGCCAGCGCCTCCGGCCATGCAGCGCGCGCGGCTAACCGCAGGTCGATTCGGCCGTCAGCCCGACGAGCTCGCGGATGTCGGTGCAGTCGAGACCACTCTCGGCGTGAAGGATCCGCGCGGCCATCGCCAGCATCTCCGTTCGCTCCGAGCCGCCAGACGCAAGGGCCGCCCGCAGCGCAGCGCGCGCGCTCGATGGGACTGCTTCGCTATGCACGAGGAGAGGTGCAAGGGTGAACATCGTTCTCTGTGTCTCCACGCCCTACGATGCTCGTGCAGGGCGTGGTGTTGCGAACGGTTTGCGTCTTGTCGCCTCTGGCGCGGTGCAGCACGTCGTTTCGTACCGCTATTTCCGAGGTGAGCTAGCTGGCTTCGAGACCGCATAGGTCACGTGCGTCACGAGCGGCGACGACGACGTGGCGACGATCTCGAGCTGGACCTTGGACGGATCGATCCGATCGAAGAGGCGCACGCCCGCGTCACCGGCTCCGAGGAGCGTGGGCACGTGGGCGAGGATCACCTCGTCGACGAGGCCAGCATGCAGGTACTGCCGCACGACATCGGCGCCGCCTGCGATGCGGACGTCCTTGTCGCCAGCGACCTCGCGCGCCTTCTCGAGCACGCGCTCGGGAGGATCGCTCGTGAAGTGAAACGTCGTCCCTCCTTTGCGCTCCCATGGGCTTCGCCGCTCGTGGGTGTGGACGAAGACCGGCGTGTGAAACGGCGCCTCCTCGGGCCAGTTGGCTTCGCCTTCGTCGAACATCCGCTTGCCCAGGATGTTCGCGCCGATCCGCTGGATGACGCTCTCGATGATGTCGTTCTCGGGGCCGGTGTCCCCGTCGTTACCGAGCTTCAAGAGCTCTCGAAACGAACGCTGCTGGAACATCCACGCATGGATGTTCGCGCCACCATCCCCGAGCGGGTTCTTGGGTCCTCGATTCGGCCCTGCGATGAAGCCGTCGAGCGAGAGCCCCAGGTAGACGAAGACCTTTCCCATGTCGCTCATCTTCCCTTCCTGTTCATCCCACCGGAGGAATGTTTTGGATGTTCACGATCGGCCGCACCTCGATCGTCGCGAGGTCGCTCGTGCCGAGAAAGCCCGCCGCGATCGCGATCGCTTCGTCGAGGTTGTCCGCCTCGATGATGGTGTAGCCACCGAGCTGCTCGCGGGTCTCGGCGAACGGTCCGTCCGTCATCACGCGCTTGCCGTCTTTGTTGCGGAGCGTCGTCGCGGTGCTCGTCGGGTGGAGCGGGGCGCCGGCGAGGATCTTCTTTGCGGCCATCATCTTCTGGACGTGCGGCGCACAGGCGCTCATCTGGCGCTCTTGCTCTTCTTCGCTCAGGCTGAGCCACTTCTTCTCGTCGAGGTAGGTGAGGAGCATGTATTTCATGGCGTGTTTCGTAACCTCCGATCCAGAATCAAACGGCGAGACCGCGGATCGACATCGCCTCTCGATTTTTTTCGACCACTGCCATGGCCACGACCGCGGACGCCGTAGTTTCAGCAGTTTACCGGGCGGAGTGGGGACGAATTCTCGCGACGCTCATCCGATTTACGGGCGGTGACTTCACGATCGCAGAAGAGGCGACCCAGGAGGCGTTCGAGGCGGCGATCGAGGCGTGGCGTCTCTCCGGAGCTCCGGAGCATCCGCGGGCCTGGCTCATCCAGACCGCACGGAACATGGCGATCAACCGGATGCGCCGGAAGAAGGTGCTCGAGAGCAAGCTCACGACCTTCGCCGCCGACCTCGAGACGATCACCGAGGAGCCCGCGCTCGAGATTCAAGACGATCGGCTGCGGCTCATCTTCACGTGCTGCCATCCCGCGCTCGGGCACGAGGCGCAGGTCGCGTTGACGCTCCGAACGCTCGCGGGCCTCGAGACCGGCGAGATCGCGCGGGCCTTTCTCGTCCCCGTCCCGACGATGGCGCAGCGCCTCGTGCGGGCAAAGAAGAAGATCAGCGACGCGAAGATCCCGTACGTCGTCCCGGAGCAGAGCGAGATGCCCGAGCGGCTTCACGCGGTGCTGACGGTCCTCTATCTGGTCTTCACCGAAGGCTACGCGGCGACGCGTGGCGCTTCGATGCTCCGCGCCGACTTGTCGAGCGAAGCGATCCGGCTCGCACGGCTCGTACGCGACCTCAGCGGACCTTCTCCGCCAAGCGAGGCGACGGCGCTGCTCGCGTTGATGCTCCTGCACGACGCGCGGCGCGACGCACGGCTCGACGAAGCCGGGGACGTGGTCGTCCTCGACGAGCAAGACCGCACGAAGTGGAACCGAGCGCAGATCGACGAAGCGCTGGCGCTCGTCGAAGAGGCCGCCGAGCGAGCCTCGGGCGCGCACGGCGACGGCGTCGGGGCCTTCCTGCTGCAAGCGGCGATCGCCGCCGAGCACGGTCGCGCGACCCGAAAAGAAGACACCGATTGGGCGACGATCGCGCTCCTCTACGATCGACTCGAGAAGCTCGAGCCCACGCCCGTCATCGCGCTCAACCGCGCCGTCGCCGTCGGGATGGTCGAGGGCCCAGAGGCAGCGCTCGCGATCATCTCCGCTCTCACGAAGGAAGGGGCGCTGGATGACTACCACCTGCTGCACGCCGCCCGAGCCGACTTCTTGCGCCGGCTCGAGCGTTACCCGGAGGCGGTGGAGAGCTACACCCGTGCGCTCGAACGCGTCGGCAACGACAGCGAGCGTCGATTTCTCGAGCGACGTCTACGCGACGTCCGCGCGCGGATGAAGCCCTGACGGACCTCCGCTGCGCGCGGGAGAGTAGAGCGAAAGACGCTACTGCGCGATGCCGGTGACGTTCCACTTGGCCGCGATCTCGTTGACCCACGGCCGCTTGTCGGCGGTGTGCGCGTAGAAGTCGCGGTCGTCGACGTTCGTGCTTCCGAAGAAGAACGAGTACACGCCGCGAACGACACCCTCGTCGCAGAGAAGCGGACTGCCCGAGTCGCCCTTCGCAGCATCCCCCTGAAGCGAAGCGTTGACGACCTCGGTGTGGTCATTGATCAAACGGAGGATGGCGCTCTTTGCCGTTCGCTTGCGCAAGAAGCCTGGGTTGTTCCCCGCGCTATCGAAGCCGTAACCCACGAGCGTGCACTTGTCGCGGTAGTTGCCCGAATGCGCTCCGACGGGGAGCGGCTTGATGTCCGTGATCGCCGTCTTCAATCGAATGAGCCCGAGGTCGTACGAGAAATCGCTCAGCGTCTTCTCGAACGTCCTCGTCGTCGAGTCGCCACCTCCACCGAACTTGGGGTGGTAGGTCATCGCGTCGACCTCGTGACGGGTGAAGCCGTCAGGGATCGACGTCGGGTTCGTCACGCGGCTTCCTGGCCCGACGAAGAATCCGTCCGGAAGCGTCGTGCCTTTGTCTTTGAGGCAGTGGGCCGCGGTCATCACGAGACGCGGCGCGACGAGGAAGGCCGAGCAGAACGACTTCTTGTTCATCCAAATGATGGCGCCGACGGCCGGATACGCGTCGGTCGGCGAGCCACCGATGATGTCCGACGTCGTCTCGTCACGCGGCTCCTCCTCCGCCACGGCTTCGGTACAACCTGTCGAGCCCAGCAAAACGACCGCGAGCACCAAGGATCCAAACAGGATGGGAGACCGCAACTTCTGCAGCATCGAAGGCATGGAGACGCTCCGTTCCTCACACTTCACCGGCGGGTTGAGCAGGCCTTTTGCCGGGAGGTGAGCCGAGACAGAGGCACCTACAGCAAAGCGCGTACCTCGTTCGCCCGAACGGAGTCCCCATATTTTCCCCGCAGAAAGAGCACCTCGCTGCGCAATGAACGAAGCCGCTGGTGCGAACCCCGCCTTCGCAGCGGTCACCGGAGCTTCGTGTTGCGCAACTCTGCCCAGGTTGTTCGCGACGAGACGAGGTAGCCCCAACGCGGCGGCAGCCGTGATTTACTCTGGCTGACCAAGGCAAACCGTCTCGAGCGCGCTCGCGTCGCGACGCGCAAGGTGGTTCGCAGCCCCGAACCGAGAGCAGAAATCGTCGGGCCGACGCGTACAACGAGCGCCGGGCTTGTTCGCACGGTTGTTCGCAGGGCGCCTCTTCTCGCGTTGTTCGCACGGCGCCTGCTGTGATGGAATGAAAGGAGCGGGCTTGTGACGAAACGCGAGGAGGTCGTCCTCATCGTTTCGTACATGGTCTCAGCTGAGAGAGGCACATGAAGACGAAGAAGCTCGTGCGTGGGTTTGGAGCGATCGTGGCGCTCTCGGGGGTGGTCGCGGCCTGCGGTGGTCATCCGAAGACAACGAGCGCGCCCACCGCCAAGTCGGCTTCGCCGGTGGCGTCGGCGACGGCGCCGCGCGAGGTCCACGAGCGAATCGCGCCGCACACGTGCGCCGCGCGCAACAAGCTCGCGCAGGTGCTCGGGCACACCACCACGCCAGCCCCGCCGGTCGAAGAGAGCGGCGCTGCGCCCGACTCCGCGCCGCCTCCGACGAGCGCTGCGGGCGCGACGAAGATCGCGGCGAACCAGGCGTATCGCGTCGTCGCCCCGTCCACCGTGCTCATTCGCACCGATCACGGCATGGGCACGGGCGTGGTGATCGATCCGAAGGGCTACGTGCTGACGAACTATCACGTCATCGCCGATGGTCGTAAGCAGGACTTCATCATCTCGGCGAACGTGACGTTCGGTGATCTCACGCCGACGGGGCGAATGAGCCGCCAAGAGAAGACGTACGACGCTGTCGTCGTGAAGGGCGACCCGATCCGCGATATGGCGATCATCAAGATCAAGGATCCGCCGCCGAAGATCGAGGCCGCGAAGCTAGCGAAGAGCGCGCCGCAGATCGCCGAGAAGGTGATCTCCGTCGGGCACGCCGGGATCGGGTTCTTGTGGGCCGCCAAGACCTGCAACATCGCGAGCGTGGGTGAGAGGCAGCAAGACGCGAGCATGCTCGCGGCGCTCGACTGCTCGAGCGTCGATCCCGCGGCGACGCCCGCCGAGGCGCAGAGTCGAAAGACTCGCTGCGACGAGCAGAAGAAGCGCATGACCGAGGCGCTGATGGCGACGACCCAAGGGCTCGCGATCCAGACCGACTGCGCGATCACGCACGGTGACAGCGGCGGGCCGCTCGTCAACGCGGTCGGCGAGGTGGTGGGTCTCAACCAGAGCATCGCTGCGGATCTCGCCACCGTGTCGTTCCACGTTCACCTCGACGAGATCCGTGACTTCGTGGCGAAGTATCCCGAGGAGGGCGTCGCGATCCTGCCCGATCCGTACTGCGACGGCGGCGTCGATCCTAGGCTCGAGGACATCGACCTCGACGGCGTCCCGGATACGCTCGTCAACAAGGGCGGCGCGAGCATGCTCGGCAGCTACGATCGGATCTCGCTCCTCATCGATCTCGATCAGGATCAGTCGAAGAAGGCGGCGGCCGCTGCATCGGCGAAGAAGGACATCAAAGACGCGGAGCCCTTCGACGCCGAGATCGCGCTCTTGACGATTCGTGACACGACGTACGTTTGGTACGACACGGACGACGACTCGCGCTTCGACGTCTTGTTCGTGGACAAGAACAACGACGGCTCGCCGGAGCAGGCGTATCGGCTCGACGCGGAAGGTCACCCGAAGGAGGACAAGACCTTGCTGGCGAAGCACGACCTCAGCGCGAAGCTGATCAAAGACGCGACGCTGCATCCGCGGCTCGGCAAGATCGCCGCGGCGATCGGCGGATCCAAGTACGTCTCTGCGCGCGTGCTCGCGGCGGGAGCGAAGACGACGACGGTGCCGGACTCCATCCTTGGTGGTGGCACGCAGGGTCGCGTGATCGACTCGGACTCGAACGGCAAGTCGGACATCGCGGTGATGCGCGGCACGTTCAGCCGCGGCCTCTTGATCGACGCCGATGAAGACTCGCTTGGCGCGCTGAAGAGCGGCGACGAAGCCGATGCGCTCGTGAAGTCGAGGAAGGTCGACGCGGAGGTGTCGGTCATCGTCCAAGGAAACGCCGTCTGGGCGCTCTACGACACGGACAACGACGCGAAGGTCGACCTCGCGCTCATGACGACGAACGGGACGGATCCCGCGGCGCTCTTCGCGACGAACGCGTGGAAGCTGAGCGGCGGCGGAGAGATGACGCCGATGCCTGATCAGCTTGGTCGCAAGATCCTTCGACCCGGCCTCATGCCTTCGTTTCCGCGCGTCGCGAAGGCCTTTCAGGTCCTCAACTCCGATGTGTCCTCGGACGAGGCGATGGGATCACTCCCCAACCCCACCGCGCTTCCTCGCGCACGCTTCCGCGCACGCGAGCTGAAGGGCGTCCCCGCGTCGAGCGTGCTCGAAGCGCAGTCTGGCGCGGCGAGCATCACGCTCATCGACGTCGACCACGACACGAAGATGCCGCCGAAGGATCCGAAGGACAAGGACAAGGACAAGGACAAAGAGGTCGACTTTCAGAAGCTCGTCAGCGACGGAAAGTTCGACGCGGAGGTCGCCATCCTCCACCGGTCGGGCGAGGGATCCGGCTCGGATTGGATTTATTACGACACCGACGCCGACGGAAAATTCGACCTCGTTCTCTTCATCGCGACCTCCGGGCAAGAGCCGACGCAGGCCTACCGTCTCAAGAACGGAAAGCTCGAGGTCGACGCGTCGGCGGTGTCCGGGCGACCCTTCCGCACCAAGTCCGCGTTCAAGGACAAAGCGATGGCGACCAAGTGGAAGGCGATCGCGACCAAGCTCTTTCGCGTATCGAGCGTCGAAGACTGAGCGGTGCACCCGCCAAAGCGCGTATCCGCCTTCGCTCTCCGGCCACGCTGCCGCATCGAGACGCGTATTTTGCGCGCGTCCGAGGGGATGATGGTCCTTCACAGGGCGTCCTGAGAATAGGGACGCCGAAGACGTGACGACGCCGTCGAGAGGAGTAGAGTCGTCTTTCGGGGATTACGTTCTCGGGAGCTTCTCTTGGCAGCAGGTCCACATTCGAAACGTCCACGCGAGCGCATGCGCTCGCGCATGGGATCACTCATCGGTGACGGAGGGGCAAGGCGCGCGATACCTGCGTTCGCGGCCCTTCGTCGTGTCTTCTCGAAGGGCTACGGCCCGAAGGAGATCCGCGCGGACCTCATGGCGGGCGCGGTGGTGGGCGTCGTGGCGTTGCCGCTCTCGATGGCGCTCGGGATCGCCGTCGGCGTGCCACCTCAGCACGGCCTCTACACGGCGATCGTCGCGGGCATCGTCGTCGCCCTCTTGGGTGGCTGCAAATTCCAAGTCACGGGGCCGACCGCAGCGTTCGTCGTCATCCTCGCGCCGATCGTCACGAAGCACGGCATCGGTGGCCTCCTTACTGCCGGCTTCATGGCGGGGGTCATCCTCGTCGCGATGGGCGTGGCGCGGCTCGGCAACCTGATTCGCTTCATCCCCTACCCCGTCACGACGGGATTCACGACCGGGATCGCCACCGTCATCGCGACGCTTCAGATCAAGGACGTCTTCGGTCTCACGACGAACGGACCGCTTCCGGACCGCTACATCGAGAAGGTCGTGACGCTCTGGCACGCGCACGGCACCGCCAAGCTCGGCGAGCTCGTCGTCGCCGCCGTCACCTTCGCGCTCCTCCTCGGCATCCCACGGATCACGAAGCGCATCCCCGCGCCGCTCATCGCGATCGGGCTCGTCGCGGGCGCCGTCGTGGTCGTCCATCATTTCGTTCCGACCTTCGTGGTCTCGACCATCGGCACGCGCTTTCACACGACGATCAACGGGGTCGATGTCGCCGGGATCCCGAGCGCGCTCCCTTCGCCTTCTCTGCCATGGGGCAACGCTGGCGGCGTGATCCCGTCGCTCGCGATGGTGACGGACCTCGTCGGACCGGCCTTCGCCATCGCGATGCTCGGCGCGATCGAGTCGCTGCTCTCCGCCGTCATCGCCGACGGCATGACGAACACGAAGCACGAGCCGAACGCCGAGCTCGTCGCGCTGGGCATCGGAAACATCGTCGCCCCGATCTTTGGCGGCATCGCTGCGACCGGCGCGCTCGCCCGCACCGCGACGAACATCCGCGCAGGGGCCAAATCGCCTTTTGCGTCGGTCACGCACGCGGTGCTGGTGCTCCTCTCGATCCTGTTCCTCGCGCCGTTCGTCTCGTACGTGCCGATGGCGTCGCTCGCCGCGCTTCTGCTCCTCGTGGCATGGAACATGTCCGAGATTCGCCACTTCGTGCACCTCGTGCGGGTGTCGCCGCGAAGCGACGTGCTCGTCCTCGTCGCGTGCTTCTTGCTGACGGTGTTCTTCGACATGGTCGTCGCCGTGTCGATCGGCTTCATGCTCGCCGCTGTCCTCTTCATGCGGCGTATGTCCGACATCACCGAGACGCGCCTCACGCTCGACTCGTCGACCGACGCCGACGTGAGGCCGCCTCCTCCGCGCGTCGTCCTCTACGAGATCAACGGCCCGCTCTTCTTCGGCGCCGCGCAGAACGCGATGTCGAACCTCACGACGATCCACGACAGCTCCTTCGACGTGCTCGTGCTGAGCCTCGCCAAGGTGCCCGTGATCGACGCGACGGGCTTCGTCGCGCTCGAGAACTCGATCGCGACGGTGCTCCGTCAGAAGAAGAGCGTCATCATCTCAGGGCCGCTTCCGCGCCCGCGCGAGATCTTCGACAAGGCACACCTCACCGAGACGCACCAGGGCCTGCGGATGGCCGACAGCCTCGACAAGGCGTTCACGATGGCGGCCGACCTCGTCGGCGCCGCCCAACGCTAAGCACGGGCCGAAGCCCACAAAAGACATCTGGCTGGCTCGCTCGTTCGAGCGAAGCCAGCCAGGTCTTCCCACACCTAGCCTTGCGCTAGGCGATAGAGCCCATCAGGGGCGGGCAGCGAGGCTCGTCGGGTTCGTGTTCACTTCGCCGTTGAGGGTCTTGATTTGCTTGATCGAGTCCCAGAGCAGCTGCTTCTCGTACGTCGGGTTGTGGACGCCGAGATCCTTGCTGCGCGCGATGATGAGGTAGTTGTAGAGCGCGCCGGCGTTCGGTCCCTGGACGCCGTTCGTCGGACGAACCGTGTCGAGGTTGAACTGGTTGTCGGCGAGCTCGTTCTCGTCGAGCGGCTGGTAAGGCGCCGCGGTCGAGCGAGTCAGCAGGTTGGCCTTGTTGAGCGCTGCCTGGAGCTCGCGGAGCGCGTTCGTGACGATCGTGCGACCGCCCTGAACGTCGAAGTTCGTGCCGGTGTAGTTCGTGTGGCACGTCTTGCAGTACGCGACCGTGGGCTTCATCGTGTGATCCGGCACGTTGCTGTTGCCAGCGACGGGCTGCATGTGACACGAGACGCACGGGTTCTGGATGTTCGTGTGCGTCGAGCTTCCGTAGGTGAGGCCGGTGAAGTGATACCCGCCCTTGCTCGAGAACACGTCGGTCTGCGGTCCCTCGTGCGGGCCCCAACGCACCGACGTGAGGTTGTTCGAGCCTGGCGCGATGTACAGAGCCACGTCCTTACGTGACTTGTGGCACATGACGCAGGTGTTCGCGGCGCGGTACGTGAGCGCGGTGCCGAGCGGCGTCGTGGGCGACGCGACGTCGGTCTTCTCGATCAAGACGGTGTCGGCGACGCCACCAGGCACGCGAAGCGGGGCCTGGCCTGCGACGTACTTGCCGACCACGTGCGGATCGTTCGTCGAGTTGAAGTCGTGGCACGTCGAGCAGTGGATACGCCCGATCGCCGTCGCGCCGCCGTAGTTGATCTCGGAGATCGCGCCGGTGCTCGCGTTCTTGTAGTTGATGTGTCCCTTCGGGACGTCGGTCGCGGTGCCGCCATCGGGCGCCGTCGAGTAGTTGTTCGCGACGCGCTGCTGGAGGCCGTCGATGCCGTGGCAGTTGCCACAGACGCCGCCGCCGATCTCGTTCTCTTGCGGGTGCGAGTGGTTGCTGAAGCGCCACTGATCAACGACACCGTTGAACGTGTGGCACGGCGTGGTGCACGCGCCGCTGAACGGAGATCCTGCATCGGCGACGGTCGACGTGCCGGGGATACCCTGGGCGCCCTGCGCGCCGGGCGGACCCGCTGCGCCGGTCGCGCCTGTTGCGCCCGTGTCGCCCTTCGCACCGTCGGCACCATCACTTCCACAAGCGACAACGACGAGGCTCGCTCCCACGAGACCAACGACGAACGTGGATGCGATGAACCGTTTGGTGGTGAGTTTCTTTTTGAGCGAGAGCGTCATGTTCCTCCTGCACATTGCTCCGCCGCCCGACAGCGGCGCTGAACAATCTTGTCCTTATTCGTCGGCTACGAGCGGTCTGACCTTGACGGCGTGGGCTCGACCTTGCATTCATCGCGCCAGTGCGGCTGCGCTCGTTGATACTCAGTCTCCCCCTCGCTTTCGTCTTCGGTGCGTGTGAAACATCGCGACCGTCGAGCGAAAGCAGTCCGGGTTATGCAACGATTTCGTCGATTCTGGAAGTGCGTTGTTTGCGCTGTCATGCAGAATCTGCGACGCAGGGTGGTTGGCGTGCGGATTCGTTCATCGACGCGATAGCTTGCAACTCATCCGGCGCGCCCGTACTCCCGCGACTTCGCACGATCCTCGACTCGCCTTCCCACGACGCAACGACGCTTGGATTGTCGAGTGACGAGCGCAATGCACTCCTTGCGTGGGCGGCAGCAGGTGGTCCTCGCAACCCGCAGAGTCTGCACGGCGCTGCGTTCGCCGATCCGCGATCGCCTGCGAGCCACGGCCAGATTCTCCGCGCGAAGCTCTACGAGCCCATGCTCGATCCCACGCATGAAGACGCGTGTGGTGCATGTCACGCGGGCGCGCCGCGCGCGCCGTCTTCGCCCAACGTGACGTCGTTCGCCGACGCTGCGCCTGCGTGCACGAGCTGCCATCGCGAGCCCGCCGGTGTGCTCGCGTGCAGCACGTGTCATGGGACGGGAACCGTGACGAGCTCGGCGCCACATGCTTTTCCACCGCGAAACGCATGCTTCTTTCCGACCGACCAGCCGGACAAGGTCCACGCTGCGCACGTCGAGAAGAACGCGCTTCGCGGCGCAGGCCTCGCCTGCACGACGTGCCATCCCGAGCCCACGAGCGGAGATGACAAGACGAGCCATCGTGGCATGCACGCGAACGGACATGTCGAAGTGTGGTTCGACTACGCGCTCGCGGGTCGCGACGCGCGCGTCGACCAGGCGATCGCTCCCGCTTCCGCGCCGGGGGCTGTCAACGTAACGACATGCGCTGGGACGACATGTCATTCGCGTGGCGGTGCCCGTCCATCACCGACGTGGAAGAACGTCGACGGCTTGCCCGCACCTTCGATGACCTGCAACGACTGCCACTCGTCGCCGCCCGCGAACCACTACAAGGGCCCGTGCACGACCTGCCATCACGAAGCGAACGACGCGGGCACGGCGCTCACGACGCCGCTCCCCTCGCTGCACATCAACGGCAAGGTCGACCTCGGCGACGGCAGCGGGCGCTGCGGCGCGTGCCACGGCACGTCGGCCGATCCCACGGCCGCCGAGCTCGCGTGGCCTGGGACAGGTGCTCACGCGAGGCACGTGGGCCCCACGTCGACGACGCCCATCGCATGCGATACGTGTCACGTCGTGCCCGACGGCTCGGCGAAGCATCCGGTCGGTAAGGGCGCGGCGACGGTGCGCTTCGGATTCGCCGCGACACGCGGAGGACGGCGCCCCACGTACGATCCGGCAACGAAGACGTGCAGCGGCACCTACTGCCACGAAGGAAACGCCGCGACGCGCCCCGCTCCGCAGTGGGTCGAGGCGCCGCCGAGCACGTGCAGCGCGGGCATCTGCCACGCGACGCCACCACCCGCACCGCATGTGCAGACCACGGCGTCGTGCGGCGGCACCACGTGCCACGAAGGCAGCACGACCGGCACGATCGGCGGGGGCGACATCGCCTTCACCGCCATTGGCCGCGCAGCGCACCTCAACGGGGTCGTCGATCGCGGACTGCCGTGACGAATCGATATCGGCAGCAACCGAAGACGTTCGGACGTAAAGTCGCTCAGGCGATGATCGCGTGCGGGTTCGCGCCGAACGGTTGACCCTCGACCCCGCAGGCAGCAGCACACGCCGCCCAGAAGCCTTTGGGCGAGGGCGTGTTCGCCGCGAAGCGCGACTTCGCATCGACACCGAAGCTCACACCTCGCTTCACGCGCTTGCCGAAGAGCGCCGCGACGGTCCCGTCGCCGTGATCGCCGTTTGGCAGGCGGACCATCTCGCCCGAGAGGCAGACGACGACGTTGCGGCCTTCGATGTTGAGCATGCGATCGAGGAACGTCTTGAGGAGCGCGACGCGGTTCTCCTTGAACGCGCCCTCACCAAGGAACTTGCGACGTGAGTAGAAGCCGTTCTGAGACTTGCCCCCGCTCACTTGGTGAAAGTCCCACGAAGCGAAGCCAAGATCGGTGATGTTCACGACGTTCGTGCCGGCGCCACGGATCATGATCTCGGCGCCGGCGAGCATCGAGGCGAAGGTGCTCACGTTCGTCGATCCGCCGAGACCATACGCTCGGTCGATGTCCGCCGCCGTGACCGGAGACGCAGCGGCCTGAGGCTTCTTCAGTGCGTTGATCGCGGACTTGTACGCGTCTCCGAACGGACCGAGCCGCTTCGGGTTCATCGCGATCGGCTTGTTGCCGAACGCGAGGCTCGTCTCGAGACCGACCGCGCTGTCGGCGCGTGCGGTCGTGACCGCAGGGTCACCGCCGGCGTTGCCGAGAGCCTTGAGCGCGTCGGAGAGGCTCGTGATGCGCTCGATCGACACCCCTTGAAACGCCGGCTGCTGCTTGTAGGCCGGGAGGCGATCGCCAAAGTGGACGGCCTTGAACGCCGAGTCACCGCCCATCGCGTGCGCGAGCTTCGTGAGGGCGCAGTCGGTGCCGTCGAGGAGGATCGCCCGCTCGCCGCCACCGTTGATGTTGTTCGGGACCGTGTGGCTCGCGACGCCATGCTTCATCCCGACGGCGGCCCAATGATCGAGCGCGATCTGCGGGAACGTCCCCCACGTGGACGCGTCCGTCACCACGCCGTTGCCCACCTCTTTGATGTTCGACGACGTGACGTCGAATACGTTCCCTGCGACGTACTTGTCGGCGCAGCCCGAGAACAGCGCGTTCAGTCCCGCGTTGAAGAACACGTGCACGAAGTGAGAGGGCTCCTGCGCGGCGAACGCATCGCCGACGAAGGGGCCGACAGCGCGCGCCCCGACGGCAGCGCCGCCGATCGCAAGAGCACCTTTGAGGAGGGCACGACGGGAGAGGAAGGAGCTTTTCATGTCATCGATCTCAGAAGGTCAAAAACTGGGGCGCGGAGAGGATCGAAGCGCAGACATGGGCCCAGCGCTTACGGGGATCGGCCTCGGCAGTGAGCTTGTTCGTCGCGAGATCGACGCACGTACTGACCTCCGTGGCCGTCGCTTCTCCCCACGCCTTCTCCATCAAATCGGAGCAGAACGTCTTCGCGGTGGCGGCCGTCGGAGCCGTCGCGCGTGCGGGCGCGGTCGCGACCATCGCAGTGCAGCCCTCGAGCCCGATCGCATAGATCGCGTCCACCGCGACCGCCGAGGGCGCAGGCTCCACATGCCATCGGGCCGGCGGATCTTCGAACGTGGCCCCGGCGTTGGCGAGGCTTCGCGGGGCGGCGCCGAGGACGCGCTTGTATTCGTCCGCCATCACGCTGAACGGCTTGAACCGAGCGCGGTTCGCGTCGAAGCTCTCGTCCGCGCGGCGGTCTTCGAGCTTCGTTCCGTCGAAGAGGACGTACGAGCGCGACGCCTTCTTCTCGGTGCAGACGAGCGACGACCCCTCGAGGTTCGACTCGCTCGCGGTGGAGTCTTCTCCCCACTCCGCGGAGCACGCGACGACGAGGACAGAGAGCAACGTCGAGACGACAGCGAAGGTCACACGTTTCTGGCTCATCGGCACACCGCCGGATCTTTTGCGGCGGCCGCGACGGCCGCGCGGATGGTCTGCGTCTTGGCGAGCGCGTCGACGCAGCGGTCGAAGGTCTGCGCCTCGCACTTGTTCTCCGGTCGCCCGTACAAGAACTTGAACACGGAGCGGCATTGTTGAAAGCGCCAGCCGTCGGAGCCGACCAGCGTCGTGAGGAGCGCTTTGTCGTCGGCGATCGACTTGCCGAAGAGCTGCTGCGGACCCGCCGCGGGCGGCGTGAACGAGACAGCGTCGTCGCTCCCCGTCTTCTTCGGGAGCAGCTTCGCGACCTTGTCGAGCGCGAACCACGCGTCGAAGTGGCAACCCTTGCAGGACGGCGCGCTGCGTCCGCTCGCCGTGCGATCGTCGTCCGGAGTGCCGACGCTGGCAGAGAGCTCGAGCCCGGTCGTGTTGGCGAGGAGACGGAAGGCTCCGACGAGCATGAGGCCCTCCGGTTCGTTCCCGGCGTAGCGTTTTCGCCATGCCTCGGTGCGGAAGTAGCCGAGGCCGTTCGGATCGGTCGTGACGGTCATCGCGTCACCGCTCGCCTTCACTTGATAGCCGCCGACGAACAGATCGCTCCACGGCTTGTCGTTCGTGATGACGTGCTTGGCCAAGTAGTAGATCGGATCCACCGAGGCGCTCGCCGCGGGCGCGTCGTTGAGCTCGGCGTTGGTGAAGCGCGCGAAGCGCTCCGCGAAGTCCGCCGAGGCGACGAGCGTGTCGATGGCGCCGGCGAGATCCGTGCTCGCGAGCAGCGTCGCGCTCGGGCTCTTGCCCGCGAGCGCGATCGAGAGGCGTGTGGCGCATCGCTTGGTCAGCGGAGGAAGCGGGCCAGGCGGCGGCGTCGACTCGTTCGTGCTCGTCCCCGATCCGTTCGTGCTCGGATCGTTCGTGCTCGGATCGTTCGTGCTTGGATCGCTCGGGTTCGTCTCGGGCGCCTTGGTGTCGCCGCCCGCGGGGTCACGCTTCGCTTCGTCCGGCGAATCGGTGGGGTGATCTGGATCGACCTTCGCCTTGGAGCGCGGGCTCGGCGGCGCCTCGCAGCCCAACGCGGACGCCAACAGCACGGCGATCAAAGGTGAAAACCAGCGCCGAAATGCAGGTGCGAACATGTAAGCCGAGGAGTAGCAACACCGAGGCCAGACCAGGATGTGCGACAACGCCTGGGATTTCCGTGCTCTCTCGTCGGGCGCGAGCACGGAGGTGGATCGGACGCGGAGTCAGCGGCTCTCCACGATCAATCCGGACGTGGTTCCAGCCGTCGGCCGACTCTGCCGAAGTCCGCGTCGACTGTGAGAGCGCGGATCGCCGGCGGGCCTACCGGCGGAACAAATGGCAGCCCTTGCACACCGCGGCGTCGGGCTGATGGGCCTTCCGTTCGGCGTGGCAGGTCGAGGTGCACGTCGCGCGGTCCGCGCGCGGCGGGCCATGAGGTGAGTGGCACGTGGCGCACGCTGCGGCGCTCATCGCTTCGCTGGCGTTTCCGTTCGCGTGCGTGTGCGCGGCGACCTGGTGAAGACCGCGGAGCGAGTCCGGCGCGTGACACGTCAAGCACGCAGGCGGCTTGTCGGGACCGTTGGGACCGTGCGGCCGGTGGCAGCTCGTCGTGCAGTTCTCGACGGGCGCGAGCTTCACGTGGAGCGCGGTCTTCTTGTTCTCATGGCAGCCGCCCGCGGACGTGCACGCCGCTCCGCCCATCGCGGCGAGGTTCGACGGCGCGCGCTGGCC
>JBGAFW010000068.1:0-55990 GCA_044227045.1 Labilithrix sp. | reverse complement strand
CAACATCTGCATGGCCATGCAGGGGATGTGCGCGATCGCGTGCACGGGCGCACCGATCGATGCGCGCGCGATGATTCGAAGGTCTCGCGTTATTAGCGTCTGCTAACTCTAGATCGGAGGGGGCGTCATGATTCGATTTCGTTCGATCTCGAGGTGGCTCGGCGTGCTCGGGGGCGTGGCCGCGCTGTTCGCGTGCACGAGCTCGACGACGGGCTCCGGCACGAACGGTGAGTCCGCGTCGTCATCTTCGGGAGCGTCGACCTCGTCGTCGTCGTCGGGCAGCCCCGTCACGTTCGAGCAGACCGTGCCTGCGGCCTGCCGCATGACGCAGTTCGCGTCCATCAACAGCGCGAAGCTCGATCACAACCCGCCTGGAGAGACCTGTGACGCTTCGATCGGGGTGCGGTTCAACGCGCAAGGACAGCTCACGAACGTGCTCTCGCTCAGCTGCACGTACGTCGCCATCGGCCACACCGAATCACCGCAGTGCCTCCAGCACTATGACTGCGGGGGCTGCCGGATGTCGGCGATGTTCTTCTTGCAGAAGTGGACGCTCGGGACGGACGCGAGCGACAGCGGGTGCCCGATCCCGCGCGCGTGTCAGTATCTCCTCGGGACGGGGTCGTCGTCGTCCTCGTCCTCGTCGAGCGGCAGCAGCGGAACGGCGAGCGCGTGCAGCAAATGCCTCGATTCGTGCCGGGGGATCTCCGGCTGCTGTTGCGGCTCGGGCTGCATTTGCGACAGCGATTGCACGGACACCTGCCAGTAGCCCTGCAGCGGAGGAAGGAGTGTTTCGTCTCCTCCGTAGACAAATTCGACCCGATCATCAGCCTGCACCGACAGCTCACCACCGGAGGGTGGTCAGCTCTCGACCCCTCGTGATCGGTTCAAGACGACGAGAAAACGCCTGCCCAAACATATGCACTCCGCACGTTCTTCCGTGCAGGGTGCATATGTCATTTAACGCTTCTGGGGCTTAGCGCAGCAAGCCGTGGCCCGCGGGAATGTTGCGGAGCGCGAGCGTGTCGGTGCTTTACGTGGCGGCACCGTCGGCCTAGCTCTCGGGCATGCGCGTTTACGAGATTCAGAAGAAAGACGCTTCGTCTCCCGATGGTCTGGATGCCTTGACGCTCACGGAGAGGCCGGCTCCGAGGCCGCTCGGGTATGGTGACGTGCGCGTTCGGGTTCGGGCCGTCAGCCTGAACTACCGGGACCTCATCGTCGCGAAGGGAGGCGCGAAGCGAGCGAAGCCCGTCATCCCCGCGTCGGACGGTGCCGGTGAGGTCGTCGAGGTGGGCGAAGGCGTCTCGTCGATCAAGGTCGGCGATCACGTCGTCGGCAGCTTCTTCCCGACCTGGATCGACGGAGAGCTCTCGGACTTCCATCACGCGAATGCGCTCGGTGGTGGCAAGGACGGCATGCTCGCCGAAGAGGTCGTGATGCACGAGAGCGCGTGGGTGCGCTTCCCGGAGTACCTGACGTTCGAGCAGGCTTCGACGCTTCCCTGCGCAGGCCTTACTGCGTGGCATGCGCTCGTCGAGGCCGCGTCGCTCAAGGCGGGCGACACAGTGCTCCTGCAAGGCACCGGCGGCGTCTCCATCTTCGCGCTCCAGATCGCGAAGGCCGCGGGCGCGCGCGTGATCATCACGTCGAGCTCGGAGGACAAGCGCAAGCGGGCGATCGCGCTCGGCGCCGATCACGTCCTCGATTACCGCACCGAGCCGAAGTGGGGCGACGCGGCACGTGCGTGGACCGGCGGCCGCGGCGCGGACATCGTCGTCGACGTCGGCGGACCCGGCACGTTCGATCAGTCGATCGCCGCCGCGCGCTACGGCGGCACGGTGAGCATCCTCGGCGTGCTCACCGGCACGAAGGGCGAAGTGAACACGTACGCGGTCTTTCACAAGACGCTCCGCGTGGCGGGCATCTACGTCGGATCGGTCGCGATGTTCGAGCGCTTCAACCGCGCGCTCGCCGCGAGCAGGATCATCCCGGTGGTCGATCGCGTCTACCCCTTCGACGAGGCGCGCGCGGCCTATGCCCACCTCGCCTCGGCCAATCACCTCGGCAAGGTCGTCATCCGCGTCGCGTAGGAGCCGCGCGCTCGTAGAACCAGATGTCGCGCGGGCCGCGGCGAACGACGAGGCCATGACGCGCGGCGAAGTCGTCGACGGCGCTTCGGAGGCCTTCGTATTTCGGCGCGTAGTCGTGGCCGGCGAGGATCCCATCCGGCTTCAGCCGCGAGCTCCACGCGTCGAGGTCGGCCGCCACGCTCTCGCCGTCGTGGCTTCCATCGAGGAAGACGCGATCGACGCTCGCGGGTGGGAGCTCACGCGCGGCGACGATCGACGGCTTGGCGATGACCTCGACCTCGATGCCGAGGTCGCGCATGTTCGCGCGGAAGATCTCCTCGACGTTCTCCGTCGCGAGCGCGGCTTCGTAACGCGGCTGGAGGATGTCGTGTGACCCTCCCCAATGATCGACGCAGAGAAGACGGGTGCGGTTCGCGTTGCAGATCGTCCCGATGAAGGACGTGCTCCGGCCCTTCCAGCATCCGACCTCGACGAAGACGCCGCCGACGACGGCTCGGGCAAACCGCGCGTACCAACGCCCTTCGTCTTCGGAGAACCAGCCCTCGATTCCGCGCATCGCCCGTCGTGACGCTACGTCGCGACCTTGGGGCGCGGCAGGCGAGGCGGCGCTTTTTCGACCGCGTGGCCCTTCTCGATCTCGACCGTGGCCGGGCGGCCGCTCGACTTCACGGACTCTTCGATGATGATGTCCTCGGCGTCGAGCTCGGGGACGGGCACCTTCTCTTCGTCTTCGAGGCGCATCGCTTCGAGGACGAGCGCGCCGACCGACGCGCGCGGCGCAGGCAGCGTTCCGCTCTCGCGCGGCTGGAAGGCAAAGCGGCCTGATCGCCACGAGAGCACCTCGCGGAGGACCTCGAGCGCGGGGCGCTGCGCACCTGCGACCTCGGTGCTCGCGAAGAGACCGTCGGAGATCGTGAGGACGGCGCGGCGGCCGCTCTGGGCCACGACCTGGACGGTGCCGCTCCGCCGCTCCATCTCGAACATCATCAGCATGCTCGCGAGTGGGAAGGCGGAGAGATCGCCCCGGATCGCCGCGAAATTGGACGTCGAGGACGGCGAGCCCTCTTCGCCGCCATCCTGGAGGCGGCGTGCCATCGCGATGAGCGCGTCGACCTGCGCGGCGATCTCGTCGTTCGAGACGGGCGGGCGCGCCAGAAAGACGTCGACGCCGACCGCCAGGGCCTGCGTGCGCACGTCCTTGTCGATGACCTCCCCGACGAAGAGGAAGGGCACCTTCGAGATGCGGCCAGACTCGGTCCGGATCCGTCGCGCAACCCATGCGCCGTCGATGTCCGGGAGCTCGGGGTTGCAGATGACGCAGTCGGGTAGCGTCTCGCAGGCCTTTTTGAAGCCCGCGCGTGCCTCTGGGCATACGTCGACGACGTAGCCTTTTTCCTGAAGGAGCCGAGCGAGGGCAGTCGCCATCCACTCGTCCCCATCGATCACGAGCACGCGGCCTCGGATCACGTGATGTTAACTAGCACGCGCCGCCCGACGCCGCGAAAACCCTGACAAAAGTCCGAGGCGTACGCTTCTTTCTGCGACACATCGTGCTGCCATCCATGTAGCAAACGCTCAGCGCGCGCCGCGCATGCCCCAGCCGGGAGCGTCCGGAGCGGTGCCACACGTGGTTATGTATGAGCAGCACCTCGCCCGCCACGGCCGGGATGGGGAGGGCGCGTGCCTCGGCGTCTCCGGCCACGAGCTTGTCGGCCGGGACCACGCCGCCGAGTGGCGTCGCGAGGCCTGCGAGATGGGTCCCTGGCGCGACCTCGACGCACCCGCCGCCCGCGGGCGCGTCGTCGAGGCCCGTCCAGATCTGAAGGACCGGATCGCGATCGAGGCCCCAGAAGTTGCCGCCGTCTTGGTGCCACGGGAGGTTCGAGCCGCCGCCGACGTGCTTGTTCATCAAGAAGGCGCGGTAGAGCGAGATGCTGTCGGCGTTCGGATAGACGCGGCTCGCGACGCGGCGAAACACGTCTTGCGAGATCCACTCCCAGAACAATGGATCGAGCTCGAGCTTCTCCACCTTGCGGTAGGCGAGCGACGGTCCCTTCCAGCCTTTGCCGTATTCGAGATCTTCGTAGCGGCCCGACTCGGAGTCGTGCTGGAAGAAGAGGCCGTCGTACGTGACCTTGCCGAGCATGATCTCGTCGGCGCGCTCGCGGAGCTTCACGAGGGTCTCGTCGGGCACGAGCTTCCCGAGCCGCGCCCACCCGTGCTCGCGGTAGTGCGCGATGGCTTCGTCGATGGCGCTGTCGGCGATGTCGATCACGCTCGAGACGAGCGGCTGGGAAGGGTCAGCGCACATATTTGGTGTCGGTCCCGAGCCAGCTTCGATGAAGGGCGTCGACGAGGCCGCGCACCTCGGGCGAGAGACCGCGGCGGCACGCGGTGACGCCTTCGTCGAGCTGCGTGACGCTCGCCGGGCCGAGCAGAATGGAGTCGACGCCCGACGCGCCCGCGAGCCATGCATACGAGAGCTGCACGAGGCTCATCTGCTCGGCCTTCGCGAGGTTCGCCAGCGCGTCGACGCGATCGAACATCACGTCGGTGAAATAGCGACCTTGATAGAGGCGATTCTTGTCGAAGCGCGAGCCCTTCTGCGTGGAGCCGTCGCGCTGATGTCGTCCCGAGAGGAGGCCACCCGCGAGCGGGTTGTAGACGGTCGTGTGAAGCTTGTACTCGCGCGCGAACGGGAAGTATTCGACGTCGAGCTGGCGGAGCAGAACGTTGTAGAGCTGCTGCGCGATCGCGGGGCGCGGGAGCGAGCCTTTCTTCTCCGCGATGTGGATCATCTCGAGGATCTGCCACGCGGCGTAGTTGGAGATGCCCCACGCCTTGATCTTCTTCTTGTCGATCAGCTCGGCGACCGCATCGAGCGTCTCGTTTATCGGCGTCCCGTGATCGGGGACGTGGAGGTAATAGATGTCGACCCAATCGGTGTTGAGTCGCTTGAGGCTCTCGTCGATCGCGCTCATCAAGCGGTCGCGGCCGAGGCCTTCGGGCTTGCCGTCGACGCGCCCGAAGCCGCACTTGGTCGCGAGCACGACCTCGTCGCGTTTTCCTTTGATCGCCTCGCCGACGATGCGCTCCGAGATGCCGTCGTTGTACGCGTTCGCGGTGTCGATGTGCTTGATGCCGAGCTCGAGCGCGCGCTCGACGATGCGCTTCGACTCCTTCTCTTCGGTGCGTTTGCCGAAGTTCATCGCGCCGAGGCATGCGGGGGCGGCCTGCCCGGGCTCACGAAGCGTGAGCACCTGCTCGAGCAAGGACCGAGGGGCTGCTTGGGCCGCGACGGCGCTGGGGGTAGGGTTCTTCTCGGAGGTCACGGGCTCCCAATTAGACCCGCTTTCGGGCGGCGGCTAGCTTAGTAACTCATTTCTGAGTTACTCTTAGAAGGATGACGTATCTCGGTCCGCCGGGCTACGTACCCTTTGGACGAAAGCCATGCAGACGAACGACAAGCTCGCGATCCTCGTCGGAGGTGGTCCCGCGCCCGGCATCAACAGCGTCATCGGCGCCGCGACGATCCGCGCATGCCTCTCCGGCACCGAGGTGCTCGGCATCCAGGATGGCTTCCGCTGGCTCATGGAGGGCGATCCGTCCCGGGTGATGCCGCTGACGATCGGCGACACGAGCCGCATTCACTTTCGTGGCGGCTCGCACCTCGGCATCTCACGCGCGAACCCGACGAAGAGCCCGGAGCTTCTCGCGCGCTGCCTCGAGACGCTCGATCAGCTCGGCATCGGCATGCTCGTCACGATCGGCGGCGACGACACGTGCTTCAGCGCGTCGAGCCTCGCGCGCGCCTCGAAGGGACGCCTTCGCGTCGTCCACGTGCCGAAGACGATCGACAACGACCTCGACCTCCCGCAAGACGTCTACACGTTCGGCTTCCAGACGGCGCGTCACATCGGCTCCGAGATCGTGAAGAACCTCATGGTCGACGCGAAGACGACGTCGCGCTGGTACTTCGTCGTCGCGATGGGACGCAAGGCAGGGCACCTCGCGCTCGGCATCGGGAAGGCCGCGGGCGCGACGCTCTCGCTCGTGCCGGAGGAGTTCGTCGCGCGCGCCGGGGCGTCGCCAGTGAAGCTCCGCGACGTCGTCGACACGCTCGCGGGCGCTGTGATCAAGCGCTTGTCGCACGGCCGCACCGACGGCGTCGCCGTGCTCGCCGAAGGCCTCGTCGAGGTGATCGATCCGGCCGACATCGCCGGCCTCGAAGGCGTCGAGCGCGACGCGCACGGTCACATCCGCATCGCCGAGGTCGACTTCGGCAACATCGTCAAGGCCGCGGTCCTGAAGGAGCTCGCGCGGCTCGGCATCCGAAGCACGATCGTGTCGAAGAACATCGGCTACGAGCTTCGCTGCGCCGATCCGATCCCGTTCGACATGGAGTACACGCGCGACCTCGGCTACTGCGCCGCGCGCTACGCGATCGAAGGTGGCGACCAGGCGCTCATCAGCATCCAGCGCGGCCACTTCGTCCCCGTCCCGTTCGACAAGATCATGGACAAGCAGACCGGCCGCATGCGCGTGCGTATGGTCGACGTCGACTCCGATCGCTACAAGATCGCGCGAAGCTACATGCTGCGCCTTCGCGACACGGACTTCAGCGACAAGGTGGAGCTCGTTCGCCTCGCGCAGGCCGCCAACATGAAGGTGCCGGCGTTCGTCGAGCGCTTCGGCTATCTCGTCGAAGAAGAGAAGCGCACCAGCATGTCGCCGATGCGTGCCGCGCCGCCCTCGACCTGAGCGCTACTTCTTGAACAGCTTGCCGAAGATGCCGCCGAGCGTCTCGGCTTGCGGCGACTTCGTCGGGCGCGTCGTGCTGGCGCCTCCGCCCGGCGGCGGCTTCGTGTTGCCGCCGCGCATGTTGTGGAGGCGGATCTCGCGCATCGCGTCGAGGTTGCGCGGGTTCAGCTCGGCGGCCTTCTTGAAGTCCTTGAGCGCCTTCGCTGGCTCGTCTGCGCGCTTGTAGAGGAGGCCGCGATAGAAGTACGCGCGCTCACAGTTTTGATTTCGCTGGATGCAGCGATCGAGGATGAGGCACTTCTCGAGTGTCTTCTCGCGGCTCAGCCACTCGGTCTTTTGCGCGTCGAGCCACGCGAGCGTCGCGAGGTAGTCGGCCTGCTCCGAGTCGAGCGAGACGCAGCGCTTCACGATCTCGTACGCCTGCGGATCGTTCATGTTGCGCTTGAGGAGGAACTCGGCCTTCTGGAACTCGGTCGCCGCCTCGAGGATCGCTTGGATCTTCGCCTGGTCTTCCGGCGTCGCGCCGCCGTCCTTCAGCAGCGTCATGTAGTCCTGACGCTTGCTCGTATCCATCAAGCACGCGTGCGCTTCGGTGAGATGCGTGAAGACCTTGCTGCACGCGTCCTTCACGTCGATGAGCGCCGGCGGAAGGCGGTCGGGGTGCCAGACCTTGGCGAGGCCGAAGAACGCCTTCTGCACTTGATCGGGCGTGGCGTCGCGCTCGAGGCCGAGCATCTGGAAATAGTCCTGCGAGGTGATCTGTGCGGCGCGCTCGAGGATCTTCGTCTTGAGCGCGTTCTGCTCTGCGGTGAGCCCGGGCGAGCTCGCGGGCGCGGCGGGGATCGAGCCCGACGACGACGCGGGACCGCTCTGCGAGCTCTCGACCGTCGGGGCCGCAGGCGCTTGCGGCATCACCGGCATCGCCACGCCAGGCATGGCGGGCGGCATCGACGACTGGATCGTCTGCGTGATCATCGACCCGATGTCGAGGTTGAGCCCGCCGCCGCCTCCGCTGATCACAGGCTCGATCGGAGCAGCGGGCGTCGGGATCGGCGGACCGAACGCGCTCGTCGGCGGCTGCTGCATTCCAAACGCGCTTCCCGCGGGAGCTCCGGGGCTCGAGGAGCGCTCGTCGTTCACGCCCGAGACGACCTCTTCGACGATGAGCGGGCGATTCGGAGCCGTCTGACGCTTCAGAGGGACGCGCGCGAAGGCCTGACCGCTCGACGGAGGCGTGGTCACCGGCGGTATCGCTTGCGGCGCAGGGGCCGGCGCGGCTTGCTGCGCGTCGACGAGATCCACCTGCTTCATGATCATCAGGAAGTAGACGAGGATCTGACCGACGCTCGGACCGATGATGCTCGTGACGTCCACCATGCGCGCGGGCCGCTGGCGAAGGAGCGCGACAACCTGCTGCTCGTGCGGAGGAAACGCGAAGCGCTCCACCTGGGAGGTCGCCGAGAGACGGAGCAGCGCGGTGCCGATGCGGCGGAGCGTGGCGTCGACGTGCTCCCACGCGGGCGTCTCGCGGACGCCGCGCCAGAGGACAGGGAAGGGATCGATCGGCGTCGGCGCGCCACCAAAGCCCGAGAGGAGATCGACGCCGTCGTAGTACGCGAACGTCGTGTCGCTCGAGAGGCCGAAGAGATGCTCGACCTTGCGCTCCACCTGCGCGCGAAGCCCGGCGTCGAGCGACGCAGGATCGGTCGCGCCCATCTCGAGGAGCGCCTGGCCCTGCAGCCGTGGAGGCTGCTGCTGGATCATGTTGAGCGACGCCTGAAGCTGCTCGGGCGAGATCATCCCGAGCTCGAGCATGACGTTGCCGAGGTAGTGGATAGGCTCGCGCGTACGCACCTTCGCGGGGCAACCACCCACGACCACCATCGTTGCCTGCGATGCCGCGCCGATCGAAAGCTCGAACGTCCCCGTTAGCCTACGCTCGAGCGCGTAGACGAGCAGGTGCGGGAAAGGGGTCTTAACGAACGACCCTGAGGCAGTAGGTGCCGGGAGCTGTCCTTGCATCGCGGCTAGCTCTCTCAGTCTACACGTCTACGGTCCCGAAACACCACTCTCACGTTTGGCCTTTTTTCGGGTTTGCGAGGCCCACACGTAAGTAAGTGAGCCGCGGCTCGAAGCGCGACTTTTCTCAGGTGAAACACGGTTTAGTCTTCGTCTCGTCGTACTCCTCTGGTTTCGCCTCGTATTCGCATGACACTGCTCGTTACAGCTCATGTTGCACAGTCGCTCGACGGGCGGCTCTCGTTCGTGGGCAAAGCCGCGTCACTCAGCACGATCGAAGGGCGGAGATCCGCACACCAGGCGCGGGCGGACAACGACGCCGTCCTGGTAGGGATAGAGACGATCCGGATCGACAACCCAGAGCTCACCGTGCGCCACGTCGAGGGAGCCGATCCGCTTCGGGTGATCGCGACGCGCACGCTGGCGAAGGTCCCGCGCGACGCACGGGCGCTCGACCGTGATCGTCGATCGAAGGCGAAGACGTTGATCGTCACGGTCGACGAGGCCGCGCCGGCGCCAGCGTTCGGTGACAACGTCGAGGTCGTGCGCGTGAGCCCAGCAGAAGATGGCATGGTCGACCTGCATGCGACGCTTCGCGTGCTCGAGGAGCGCGGGATCGCGAGGCTCCTCGTCGAAGGCGGCGCGCGCATCCTCACGTCGTTTCTCCACCAGCGGCTCCTTCATCGGCTCGAGATCGAGATCGCGATGTGCATGCTTGGCTCGCCAAACCTCTCGATCTTCGGTGCGCTCGGCGTCTCGGCGATCGAACGCGCTCCAAAGCTCGACAACGTGACGATCGAGCGCCTCGGAGCGAACCTCCTCGTCCGCGGCGACGTGATCTGATCCGATGAAGGACGACGCGAAGTCACCACCGCTTGGGACGACGCGTGCGCTCTTCTTCGACGCGCCTCGCCGCGTGTCGATCCGTGACGTGGCTTTGCACGCGAACGAAGGTGCCGTGCTCGTGCACGGCCTCGCCTCGGCGATCAGCCAGGGCACGGAGATGCTGCTTTATCGTGGCGAAGGTCCCGAGCCGTTCGACCCGTCGCTCGGAGTGAGCGCGGGCGGGACGTATCCATGCCGCTACGGCTACGCGTGGGTGGGCGAGCGTGATGACGGGCAGCGCGTCTTTGCGCTCGCGCCGCACGGCGACGCCCATCGGCTCGCGCCGCGAGAGATGCGGCCGCTGCGCTCCGACATCCCGATCGCGCGCGCGACGCTCGCGGCGAACCTCGAGACCGCGATCACGTGCGCGTGGGACGCGCAGGCCGCCTTCGGGGAACGCGTCGTCGTCCTCGGTGGTGGCGTGGTCGGTCTCCTCTCGGCCTGGGTGCTCGCGAAGAGCGGCTGCCACGTCACGCTCGTCGATCCAAGGCGCGCGCGTCGCGAGTGCGCGGCGCTCCTCGGCGCACATGCGGTCGAGATCGCCCTGCCGTCGCTCGAGGCATCGGCCGACGTCGTGATCGAAGCTACCGGCGATCCCCGCGCGCTCGACGCCGCGATCGCGTGCGCGGCCGAGTCCGCGCGGATCGTCGTCGCGTCGTTCTATGGTCGCCGGCGCGCGCCGATCGACCTCGGCGATGCGTTTCACTTTCGCCGCCTCTCGTTGATCTCGAGCGTGGTCTCGACGATCCCGCCGCATCTCTCGTCGCGATGGAGCGCCGATCGCCGGTTCGATGTCGTGCAGGATCTCCTCGGTGATCAAAAGCTCGACGCGCTGTTCGCGCCGGCGGTGCCGTTCGAGCAAGCGCCCAACGTCTATGCGCTCCTCGATCGCGCAGGAGACGAATCTTTGCCGTGCCACGTGCTCGCGTATCGAAGATGATGGGCGCATCGCATGAGCACTTCTCCTGGCACGAGGTCCTTTGCGGTCGGCGTCTCCGACCACGTGATGATCGCGCATAGCTTCGCCGATCCGTTCTTCGGTCCCGCGCAGCGGCTTCACGGCGCGACCTACGGCGTCGAGATCGAGGTGCGCGCGCCCGCGCTCAACCCGCACCACGTGGTGATGGACATCGGCGCGCTGCGGTCGATCTTGCGCGGCGCGCTCGAGACGCTCGACTACTCGAACCTCGACGATCACCCTGCATTTCCGGGCAAAACGTCGACCACCGAGCGGGTCGCCGAGCACGTCGGCGACGCCGTCGCGAGCGCGGTGACGAAGCTCGCGAAGGACGCCGGGCCTCCGGCGGGCTCGTCGATCCGCGTCGTCCTCCGCGAGTCGCCGGTCGCGTGGGCGGCGTACGAGCGCCCGCTTTGATCGAAGCTCGATCGCCTCGCAAGCTCGCTTGGATCCTCTACGGCGCGCTCGAGCAGCGAACGGGCGGGACGATCTACGATCGGATGGTGGTCTCGGGGCTACGCGCTCTTGGAGACGAGGTGGACGTGATCTCGCTTCGCCGTGACATCCGGAGCGCGTCGCCGATCGTGCGCCACCTCGCGCGCACGCGACCAGGCGTCGTGATCGGCGATGAGCTGTGCTTTCGCGAGCTCGCCGAGGTCTTCGCGCGCTGCACGTTCACGCGACGTGTCCTCCTCGTGCATCATCTCTCGTGCTGGGAAGAGGAGCTCGCGGCTCCTCTCCGCGCGAAGGCTCGCCGGGCGGAGGCGGTCGCGCTCCGGCACGCCGACCACGTGATCGCGACGTCCGAGACCACGCGCGCCCGGCTCGTGCACGAAGGACACCGTCGCTCGCCAATCGACGTCGTGCTCCCTGGCAGCGATCGCCTCCCGCTCGTCACCTCGCCAGAGAAGACCGTTACCCCACCGCTCGCGCGCCGCACGTTTCTCTTCGTCGGGGCGATCCTCGCGCGAAAGCGTGTGCATGCGCTCGTGCGCGCGCTCACGGCGGTCCCTGACGCGACGTTGCGGCTGCTCGGGAGCCGCGCGCACGAGCCCGCGTACGTGCGCGAGGTCGACGCGCTCGTCGCGGCGCATCGCCTCGAAGGACGTGTGACGTTTCTCGGCGAGGTCGATGAGGCCGCGCTCGCGCAGGAGCTCGCTGGCGCCGACGCGCTCGTGATGCCTTCGTCACTCGAGGGCTACGGCATCGCGGCGACCGAAGCGATCCACGCCGGGCTTCCCGTCATCGCGACGCGAGGCGCAGGGCTCGTCGAGGCGCTGCGGCCCTGCGTGGGGGCGGCGCTCTTGTTCGATGACGTCGCTGATCTCGCGCGCGCGATGCGCGACGCGCCGCTCGAGGCGATGCGAGAGGCGGCGCTTCGTTCGCGTTCGGCGATGCCGACGTGGGAGCAGACGATCGGCGGGTTTCGACGCGCGCTCTCTCCATAGAGAGGACGCTTCTTCGTTCGAGTGTTAGGACCTCGCGATGCTTTGCGTGGCGCGGCGGAGATGCTCGGCGCGACCCTGATCCGAAGGCTCGGCGTCGAGCCTCGCGCGCGCGATCGGATCGCCGAGCCGCACGCGGACGACGACGTCACGAAAGCCAGGGAGCGCCGCTTGGATCAGCGGAGCGATCGTCGTGACGCCGCGGCGCTCGGCCCAGCGGACGAGGCGAAGCCGCTTGGCGCGCGGCGAATGAACGCCCGAGACGAAGCAGGGGACGATCGACGCGTCACGCGGCGTATGTCGCGCAAGCCAGCCGGTGCCTTCGCCCCATGTGGCGTGGAGAAGACTCGCGCCGTCCGAGACGAAGCGCGCGTCGGGCTCGATCGTGCCGGCGCCGAACTGCACGACCGCGCGCCCTTGGCGAAGGAGGCGGAGCATCGCGCGCACCGACGCGAGGCGTGACTCGCCGTCAGGGACGAAGATGAGGTGCTTGGCGACGTTCGGCATTGCGCGGAGAAAAGCGCGATCGGACGCGATGAACATGACGTCGTCGCGATCGAGCGACGCCATCAACGCGAGCGCGTCGTAGGCGCCGGGATGGTTCGACACGACCAAGACGCCGCCGGCCCGCGGGCAACGCGGTCCATCACGCAGATCGAGGCGCGCGCCGAGGCGATCGAGCACCTCGCGTGCGGCGCGAGGAAGGCCGATCGCGCCCGTGCGCTCGTCGAAGCGCCCGAGGATGTCACCGAGACGGCTGCTCGGCACGCGCGCGAGCGTCTCGACGAGGCCTCGGATCGGCATCGGCGCGTTCGTCGCGCGAAGCGCCGACGCGATCTCGATCGTCGATAGGCGTGCGATCTCGCGTGACGTCTTCGAGTGACGCATCGAGCCTCATGCGTGGCTGCGCGCGACGCCACGGATCGTCGCGCGCACGATCGGAAGCGACTTTCGCATGCTGTCCTTCGTGATCGACTCGATCGTGAAGCCCGCGTCCTCGATCGAACGCGCTGTCGTGCGCGTGAGGTGACAGTTGCCCGAGATGGGGACCCAGAACGGCTCGAGGCGCTTCTGCCAGCGGAGGCGCTTCGGGTTGTCCTCGGCTGCGACGTGCTCGAGGAACACGAGCGTGCCGCCGGGACGAAGGACGCGATGCACCTCACGAAGCGTCTGCGCGACGTCGGGCACGGAGCAGAGCACCAGCGTCGAGACGACGGTGTCGAAGGATTGATCGGCGAACGGCAGCGTGTCGCTCTCGGAGACGACGACGTCGACCTTCGTCTTGTCGTGCCCGCTCTCGTCGAGCCGTCGCGAGAGCCGCTTCAGCATGTCCTTGTCGTGATCGGTGAGCACGAGCCGCTCGAGCGACGTCGGGTAGTGCGCGAGGTTTGCGCCCGTACCGGCGCCGATCTCGAGGACGCGACCTTCGAGCGACGCGAGGAGCGCATGCCGCCAGTCTTGGAGGCACGACTCCTCCGACTTGCGCATGAACGGATCGTAGATGGCGGCGAAGAGGCGGCTCATCAGACGCCGACGATCTTCGCGAGCCACTCGGGGCGGAAGTCGAGCCCGAGGAACCCGGCCAACCCGACGAGGAGCCCAAAGCCGGCGAACGCGAGCGCCACGAACAGCATGTAGCGCTTCTGCGTGAGCGCCGTGATGCCGAAGAGCGCGATGCCGACCGAGAGGAGCGCCTCGCTGATGTCGAACTGATCGTCCTTCACGTTGAGCCGGTCGTACTCCTTTTGCAGCTCGTCCACCTTGCCTTGAAGCTCCGCCTTCTCCTTCTCGTAGCGCGCGGCCTTGGCCCGGTAGCCCTCGATCGACTTGTCGTAGGCGGCCTTCTGCTCGTTCGTGAGCTGCCCGGTCTCCTTCGCGATGCTGAGCTGATCCGCAGAGGCCTCGGCGAGGCTCTGCTTCGTGCTCTTGGCCTGGAAGAACGCCCACGTGTCGACGATGTCGACCTGCGCCTTGCTCATCCCTTGCACGACGTTGCCTGCCTTCACGTTGCCGACGGCGAGGAACGTCGCGCTCACCGCGACGAGCGCCGCGACGATCGAGTTGAGCTTCGAGCGGGCCTTGTCGGCCTCGTCGTCGCTGGATGCATGTTCGAGGGCCTCGTTCACCTTGTCGTCGATTTCCGGCATGGCTTCCTTCGTGGATCGCGATGCTCGCCGCGAACGGCTCTCGCCTCAATCCAAACCTGTGATTGAATCTGTCGACGCTTCATGCCGCCGTCTTCTCCACCATCCGGATCGGGCTCGCACTCCGGAATGACCGCGCCGATCCCTTCGCAGATCGCGCAGTTCGAGATCGTGAGGCGTCTCGGGTCGGGCGGCATGGCCGAGGTGTTCCTCGCGAAGAAGCGCGGCGCCGAAGGCACGTACAAGGTCGTCGTCGTCAAGCGCATCTTGCCCGGCTACACGACGTCGCGGCGCTTCCGCTCGATGTTCATCGACGAGGCGCAGCTCGCGACGCGCCTGAACCACCCGAACGTCGTCCAGGTCTACGAGTTCTCGAACGAAGGCGAGGAAGGTCACATCCTCGCGATGGAGTACGTCGAGGGCTGCGACCTCGGCCACTTGATGAGCGCGGCGAAGAGCACCGCCACGCGCATCCCTCCGTGGGTCGCCGCGTGGATCATCGGCGAAGCAGCGAAGGGTCTTCACTACGCTCACGAGAAGCGAGACGAAGGCGGCGCGCCGCTCGACATCGTCCATCGCGATGTCTCTCCGCAGAACGTGCTCCTCTCGTTCGAAGGGATCGTGAAGATCGCCGACTTCGGGATCGCGAGCGCTCGCCTCGTCGACGATGAAGCCGGCGTGCTCAAGGGCAAGTTCGGGTACATGTCGCCCGAGCAGGCACGAGCAGAGAAGGTCGACCGCCGGAGCGATCTGTATTCGCTCGGCGTGATCCTCTGGGAGTGCCTGACGGCGCGACCGCTCCACGGCGGGCTTGGTGGAGAGGCGCTGCTCGACATCGTTCGATCCGGAAAGATCGAGCCGCCGAGCACCTACCGTCGCGACCTGCCCGAAGAGCTCGAGACGATCGTGATGAAGCTCCTCGCGCCGCGCGCCGAGGACCGATTCGTCACCGGACGCGACGTCGCCGCGGCGATCGCGCGCGCGATGCTCGTGCGCCAGGTGCTGGTCGATGCGGCGTCGCTCGAGCAGGTGATCGCGGAGCTCGTGCCTCGTGAAGGCCCGAAGATCGTCTCGAGCGAGATCCCGCCGCAGCAGCCCGAGTACCACACGCAAGCGGCCGCGCCGGCCGCGCTGTCGAACGCAGAC
The DNA here is from genome assembly GCA_044227045.1 of Labilithrix sp. GTDB lineage: Bacteria > Myxococcota_A > Polyangia > Polyangiales > Polyangiaceae > Labilithrix. The sequence continues at coordinate 40,539 of JBGAFW010000068.1, read as the reverse complement.
TCGCGCGCGCCGAACGCGGGGCCGTACAAGTCGAATCCGCCTCCAGGAAAGAGCAACCCACCCGGAGGGCCGCACTCGAAGCGATCGGAGGCGCGCGAGGTCCGGCACGTCGCGATCGTGACGCTGCGCCTCGTCCCTGGTCGCGACGACACGCCCCTCGACGACACCGAACGGCGCGCGCTCGCCCGTGCGCTCGAGCGATCACGCTCGATGCTCGGTGACATGGCGTACAAGCGCGGCATGCGCTGGGTGTGGACCGGCGACTTCGAGGCGCGCGCGATCGCCGGGCTCGGCGCCAAGCCCGCGAAGGCCGCGTCGGACGCGGCGTGGCTCGCGGTCGAGACGCACGAAGCCATCCAAGGCATCGAGGACGATCTTCCGTCGCCGGTGGGCTCGTCGCTGTCGATCGTGCGCGGCATCGCATCGGGCACACGCGACCCCGAGGGCAACCTCGTTCGCTACGTGCTCCACGATCCGGTGACGTACCTCGCCGACGTGCTCGCGCGCGCGACGCCGATCTCGACGACGTGGGTCGCCGGCGGCGTGTATCGCCAGGTGCGTCGCGATTTCCGCTGGGCCGACGCGCCCACGCTCGACCTGCATCGACCCGACGTCGCGCCCGTCCAGAACCTGCCGCCCAACATGCGCATCTACGCGCTCGAGCGCAGCCTCTCGCGCGAAGAGAAGGCGCAAGAGCAGTCGAGCGCGCAGAACGACCTCATCGGACGCGACGCCGAGAAGGCGGAGCTCCACGCGGCGTTTCACACCGCGATCAACGGCACGCCCAACGCGCCGCCGAGCAACGTCAACCTCTCGAGCACGGGCAACAACCCGATCGCGGTCCTCACGCAAGGCATCGTCACGACGCGAGCGGTCGTCGGCGAGCTCGGCATCGGAAAGACCGCGCTCACCGCGACGTTCATCTCGGAGCTGCCGCCGAACACGCGCGTCATTCGCACCGAATGCACGCCCGTGCGGATCGAGGTCCCGTACAGCGCGCTCGCGGATCTCGTCCGCGACGCGATCGGCGCGAGCGGTGACGAGTCGTTCGACGACATGGCGCTCCTCATCGCGCGCGCAGGCGCTGGCGCGTCGGCGAGCAACATCGACGCGAGCAATCCGATGGTGCAGCGGCTCGCCGAGATCGCGGCGAACCAACAGCGCGAAGGCCAAGGCGGCGAGGACGAAGACGCGCATTACCGAAAGAAGCTGCTCGTCAGCGGGCTTCGTCACCTCATCGCCGCGATCGCGGTCGAGCAGCCCGTCGTCTTCTTGATCGAAGGGCTCCAGTGGGCAGACAAGCCCACGCTCGACATCATCGCGGAGCTCTTGAAACAACAAGACCCGCTGCCGGTGCTCGCGGTGCTCGTCACGCGCCCCGACGATCGCGTCGCGCACTTGCTCGAGGGCAAGGTCCGCATCGAGCTGCATGGCCTCTCGAGCGAAGAGCAGATCCGTCTCGTCGAGGCGCGCCTCAATGTCCGCGACGGCGTGCGCCAGGTCTGCGCGGAGCTCATGCCGCGCGTCGGCGGCAACCCGTTCTACCTCCTCGAGATGATCGACGCGCTCCTCGAGCGCGGCGTGCTCGAGATCCGTGAAGACGCGCTCGTGCGTGAAGGTGGCGGCGAGCTCGACGCGATGGGGCTGCCGTCGACGCTCGAGCAGCTCCTCGCCGACCGCATCCACGAGCTCCCCGGCTCCGAGCGTGTCATCGTCGACTGGCTCGCGATCGCCGGCGGTCCGCTCGGCCTTGCCGATCTCGCGAAGCTCAACACGCGAAGCTCACTGCGCGCGAGCGAGGACGCGATCACGCGCCTGTGCGCTCGCGGCCTCTGCGATCGCAAGGGTGACGTCCTCGATTTCCGGCATCCGCTCACGCGAGACGTCGCGTACGCCTCGCTCGACTCGACGACGCGCTCGCGCATGCATCGCGCGCTCGGTGAGCATCTCGCCGAGACGTCGCTCGCGCGTGGCGTGTCGGCGGCGATCGTCGCGCGCCACCTCGTCAAGGGTGATGCGCCCGATCGCGCGGCCACCTTCTATCTCGAGGCCGCGAACGCCGCGAGGAACGCGTACCAGACGCAGCTCGCGATCCGCTACTACCTCCGCGCGGCGCAGCATCTGCCCGAGACGGACATGCAGCGCCTCGGCGTGTACGAGTCGCTCGAGGCGATCTTCCGCGTGCTCGGTCGCAAGGCCGAGCGCGTTCGTCATCTCGACGCGCTGCGGAGAACGGCAAAGGCGATCGCGACGCCGCGTGCGGCATGCCTCGCGCTCCTTCGCACCGCGCGCTACGACCTCGACGAAGGGCATCTCGCGCACGGCTTGCCAGTCGCGAAGAAGGCCGCCGGGCTCGCGCACGCATCGGCATACCCGAGCTTCGAGATCGAGGCGGAGCTCCTCGTCAGCGAGCTCGCGCGCGAGATCGGCGACGTGCAAGGCGCGCTCGCCGCGAGCGACCGCGCGCTCGCCGCATGCAACCCGACCGTCAACCCCACCGTGCCCGCGCGCATGCGCGCCGACGTCCTTCGCACGCGTGGCGTCCTCCTTCGCCGCGTCGGGCGCGTGCGCGAAGCGGTCGACGCTTACGTCGAGGCGATCGCGGTGTTTCGCAAGGTAGGCGCACGCCGGCAAGAGGCTCGCGCGAAGAACGCGCTGGCGTACGCGATGTTCGTGCAAGGTCGTTACGAAGACGCGATCGCCTTGGCGCTCGAGTCGATCCGCATCGACCTGTCGATCGGCGGGCGCTTTCAGCTCGCCAAGACGCTGACGAACATCGGTCACTCCTATGCGCGCCTCGGTGACATGCCGCGCGCGCTCGCCTACTTGAAGCGCGCGCGTGACGCGCACGAGCGCTACGGCGATCAGGACGGCCGCGCCGACACGCTCACCGTCTCGGCCGAGGTGCTCCTCGAGCTCGGCGATGTCGACGGCGCGGAGACGTACCTCAAGGAGGCGTCGGCGCTCACGCAAGCGACGGGCAACGCCTACGACATCACGCACGCCGCGGTCGTCGGCGCCGCGCTCGCGCGCTATCGTCGCGACGCGCCGATGGCGATCCACAACGCGCTGTCCGCGCGGCGCTCGGCGGAGCATCAGGCGCTCGTCGCCTACCACTTCTACGCGATGGCGGTGGAGGCCGCCGCGCGTGTCGACGCCGGTGAGGTGCATGCGGCGACGCTCCTGGCCACCACGGCGCTCGGCGCAGTCGAGGCTCTCCAAGGATGTGAGTACGGCCTCGAGGTGCGCGTCCTCTGCGCCGACGCGCTCAAGCGCGCGGCCTCGCCGCAAGCGCCGCAAGCACGCCAGCGCGCGGTCGACTACGCCGCCGCGCTCGTCGGGACGATCCGTGACGCGCGTCTGAAGCGCCGATTTGCCGAGCGGCCGCTCGTCACGACGCTCTTCGACGACACCCCGATGCCGGAGCAGTTTCGATCGCGCAACGCAGACGACTCGACGCCGTCGATCGGCGGCTCGTCGTCGGGCGCGCTCGGGAGCCGGCCGTCTTCAGGTCGATCTCGCTAGGGAAAAATAGGCATTTCGGCGGCAAGCGCGGCCTGACGCAGCGCCGCCAAGCACGCGCGCACGTCGTCGAAGTTGTCTCGAAGACCCTCGGACACGTTAGACTGAGGTCCGCCACCACCAACCCGGCAGACGGACCCTCGACCACGGTTTCATGACGACAACGACGACGACGGCTCCTACGAACAAACCGAGCCGCCGCACCGCGATGATCCTCTCGGGGGGTGGCGCACGCGGCGCGTACGAGGTGGGGGTGCTCTGGTACATCTTCGATGATCTCTCGCGCATGCGAGGGGCTCCGCCGAAGATCGACATCCTGTGCGGCACGAGCGTCGGCGCGATCAACGCGTGCTACCTCGCCGCGCACCTCACCGATCCCGTGCTCGGCATGCGCCGGCTCGTGCACCTGTGGAGCGAGCTTCAGATCACGCGCGTCCTCGGCTTCGGTCCACGGCAGTTCGTCGGCATCCCGCGTCTCCTCCTCGGTGGAGGAGAAGGCACGGGGCTCTTCGACGTTCGGCCGATGGCGGAGCTCGTGCAGCGTGAGATCAGCTGGCGTGCGCTCGCGCGTGCGCTTCGACGAAAGCAGCTGCGCGCCCTCACGGTGTCGACCACGGAGGTCGCGACCGGACGCACCGTCGTCTTCATGCAGACGGCGCCCGACGTCGACATCCCGCGCACCGCGCCGCCCCGCACGCTCTTTCGCTCCGATCACATCGGCCCGCATCACGCGCTCGCGAGCGCGGCGATCCCGCTCCTGTTCCCGCCCGTCCGGATCGACGACGAGCTCTATCTCGACGGTGGCTTGCGCCAAAACACGCCGATCGCCCCCGCGCTTCGACTTGGCGCCACGCACATCTTCGCGATCGGGAGCTCGCGTGAGTTCAAGGGCGTGCGCGCTCACGAGGGCGCGCGTGAGGTGAAGGCGCCCGGCGCCGCGTTTCTCCTCGGCAAGGTGCTGAACGCGTTCTTGCTCGATCACGTCGACGTCGACCTCGAGCTGCTCACGCGCTTGAACAACGTCATCAGAGACGGCACCGCGCACTATGGCCCTGGCTTTCTCGAGGCGATGTCGACGCAGGCGCAGCGCCGCAACGCGCCCGCCTACCGCCTCGTCAACGCCTTCACGCTCCGCCCCACCGAGGACATGGGCAAGCTCGCGAGCGATCACGTGCGTAGCGGAAAGCTCATCGGCAACCCGTTCCTCACGCGGCGCCTCTTGAACGCGCTCGACATCGGCGTCGGCGACGAGGCCGACCTCGCGAGCTATTTGATGTTCGACGGCCACTTCTGCCGCCAGCTCATCGAGATGGGACGCGCCGACGCGCACGCGCATCGCGACGAGATCCTCGCCTTCTTCGGGAACGCCGACGACGACGGCGCGGGCGGCGGCGGCGGCACGATGGAGTCCGAAGACTCCGGCGTCTGGGACAAGCCTTCGCTCACGCTCCCGATCGGGACGTGAAGCTCACGTAGTGGACGCAGCAACCTTGGTGAGGAACAAAGCATCTGTTCGAAGGTTCACTCCTCGGTTCATGACGTTCCCCACCACCCTCACGGTCGCGCTTGCCCTCGGCCTGACCGCGATGGCGTCCCTCGGATGCGAGAAGAAGGCCGACGATCCGCCGAAGCCCGACGCCGTTGCGGTCGGCGCAAAGACAGCGGCGCCGACCGTGATGGACGCAGGGCCGATCGAGACGATCGAGGTCCCCGAGGTGCGCGTGCGCAAGGACGCGCCGACGAGCGTGCGCGTGACGTGGGTGACGCCGAAGAACACAGCGGTCAACGACGAGGCGCCGTTTCGCGTTCGCTGGAACCGAAGCGACGGCCTCGCGGACGCGCCCGCCGACGTGAAGTCGACCGGCAGTCAGGTGAAAGACGGCTTCACCGTGAAGGTGCAGCCGATGGCGAACGCACCCAACGCCTCGTTAACAGGCGAGATCAACATCGTCGTGTGCGATTCGGCGACCCACAGCGTCTGCGTCCCCGTGAAACGCTCGCTCGAGCTTGGCTTCGTGGTCACCCAAGATGCCGCCGAGCAGGCGACTGTGAAGGTGCCACTGCCCGAAGCGCGCTCTCTTTGACGCCTCGTCGAAGAAACATCGGCGCTGGCGATTTTGTGGAACCAACGATCGCGAGCGGTGTCCGCCCGTCTCATGGGCGACCTCCTCAACGCGGCGCAACGCAGCAAAATCCGTCGTGTTAGCGCAGCATCGGCGGCAAAGGGCGAAGAGGACAAAGAGGGCGGCGAGATCAACGTCGTCCCGTTCCTCGACATCATCACGAACGTCTTGATGTTCGTCCTCGCGACGGTCGCCGTGACCTTCACCGCCACGATCGACGTCGCGCCGCCGCGTCGCGGCATTCGCCCGCCGACCGCGTCGACGCTGGATCTCTCCGTCATCGTCGTGAACGACGGCTTCAGCCTGAAGGCGCGCGGCGGAAACATCGCCACGGGCTGCGCCGACGTCGGCTCGGGCATCGCGATCCCGAAGCGAGGCGACGGCGAATACGACTACGACGCCCTTCGCGCGTGCGCGACGAAGCTGAAGTCCAGCACGCCCGAATTCAAGACCGAGCAGTCGGTGACAGTGACCGCGAACCCGCAGGTGCCCTACCAGGTCGTGATCGCCACCGTCGACGCGATCCGAACCTCACCCAGCGGCGACGATCTCTTTCCAGACGTCGCGTTCGGCGTCGTCCGGTAGTTTCAGCGCCGGCCTCTGCCGAAGTCGACGCGCCATTCGGCAGAGCAGCCCCACGCCTCTGCCGAAGTCGACGCGCCATTCGGCAGAGCAGCCCCCTCTGCCGAAGTCGACGCGCCATTCGGCAGAGCGCCGGCCTCTGCCGAAGTCGACGCGCCTTTCAGCGCCTGCGCGCCGCGGTCAGTCACCGTTCTGCCAGATGGTGAAGAATGCGCCGGTGACGGGGACCTGATCCTCTTTTGGCATCGGCGACCCCATGCAGTCGACGGTGCCGTGGGTGACCATCATCGTTCCGTCGAACGTGCCGGTGATGTACTGGCGCTCGCGGTTCGCGCGGCCGACCGTGACGAACGTGGTGACCCACTTGGGGCCTCCGCCGCACTCCGTGTATGAGTCGTCGTACTGCGTCGCGCCGATGTTGGCAGAGGCGGGCAATCCGTCGGCTGGGTTCGTGCTCGCGCTGCCGGTGCCCGTGAGGAGGACCTGAATGGCGATCACGTTTCCTCCTGCCGCTCCGCCTTGCGCAACTCCGTTGATGTAACTCTTGCCTTGGATGGTGCTCACGAAGGCGTTCGTCGCGATGACCGACTGGCCTTCCAGGCTGAAGCTCAGCATCGAGCTCGTCGCGATCTCGTCGGAGAGCGTTCGCGTTCCCGAGCGTGAGCTCCATTCCGCGGTGACGCGTACGAGCGGATCGGTCACGGCGGAGGGGTTCGATTCACCCACGAGCTTCGCGGTCGAGCCGCTCGGCGTGAGGGTCCCGGGGCCTGGATTGCCGCGTGAGTCCTTCTTGCTCCATGTGATGGGAAGCGACGTCGGAGAGATTCCACCGAGCAGCGTCCCCGCGGCAGGCGACTCGCACTGCTCCTCGACCGCGAGGCTCGCTTCCTGTCCGGCGGTGAGCACATAGGTCGAGGCGGAGAGCTTCGCGCACGTGCTCAGGCTCCAATCGGAGAAGTGTGGGAGATCCACCGTGAGCGTCTTCGTGGCTGTATCGAGGATGGGAGCGCCAGCGACGGTCCACGTATTGTCGGGTTGTTGGGTCGCGCCGAAGAGAAGCTCCGGCACCGTGCTCGATCCCCACGCCTCGTAGGCGAACACGAGCTTCGCGGGCGTGGCGAACGTCGTCCCGCTCGGCTCCAGCCGAACGGCATACCCGAGCCCGAGCGGGGTCTCGTTCGAGATCGGCGTCATCTTGACCTCGATGTCGCTCGCCAGCGCGTTGGGTGGAACGATGAGCTGCACGCGTTTGTCGGCGCTTGCGAGCGTTCCACCGGCCGCGCCGATCTTGAGCACGCTCGGAGCAGCCGTCGGCCTACCTACGGCCGTGGGGCCGGCGGTCCGCGACGTTCCTGGCACGTCGCCTCCCGGTGGTGTTGTCGTCCCAGGAGGTGTTGTCCCGGGCATGACGCCGAATGGAAGAGCGTCGCTCGTCGAACATCCAATCAGCCCAACCAAGAAGACCAGCGCCCCCGCAAACTTCCAAGCCATGCGCGAATCCTAGCCTTCCGCTGCAGGTATGCTGGTCGCACGAGTGTGGACTCCTTCCCTGGCCAGCCCGATTCGACTGCGGTCTTCGCCAGATGCGAGCGCTCGCTCGGATGTCATCAGAAAGGGTGGTTGAAGTTGACGTAGATCGAGGTGCCTTCGCGGCTCACGCCGACGTCGACGACGATGATCGTCGCCTGGTTCCATGCGATGCGAAGGCCAGCGCCTTGACCGTTGCGAAATCGCTTCAGCTCGAAGTCGTCGATCGTGTCGAAGACGCGTCCGATGTCGAAGAACGGCGCGATCATCAGGCCGAAGTGCTGGCGCTTCGTCAGGTTGAACTCGACGAACGTGTAGCGGACCTCGAGGTTCGCGAGCGTCACAGCGCGTCCGACGAACCGACTCTGCTTGAAGCCGCGGATGGTTCGCAGGCCTCCGAGCCCGACCAGGTTGCGATCGGTGAACGAGAGGTTCGGCATCTCGAAGATGGGGACGTCTTCCGTCTGCACGCTCGCCACCAGACGGCCTGCGATGACGACGTCGGCGAGCTTCGGAAACGGGCTGTAGTAAAAGCGCGGTGAGACGGTCGCCCGCACCCAGTCGAAATCGGAGCCGAGCGGCCGGCCCGCGAGCTCGGTGGTGAAGTCGACGAACACGCCGGAGTTCGGGTCGGGCTCGAAGTCGCGCGTGTCGAGCGCGATCCCGAGCTTCAGCGAGTTGTTGAAGCCACCGTCGCATCCACGAACGAGATGCCGTGCGCAGTCCTCATCGAGGCGTGTCGTCGCTTGGCGGGCGGTGACCTCGGCTCCCGAGGCGTCGTCCGCGCTGACGGTGCGACCTGACCATTGATGCACCGCCGCGTACTGCGCGGTGAAGCCGACGAGACCGCGTACGACGCCGCCGAAGAAGTCGCGCTCGAGCGTCGCCGTCGCGGTGGGTCGATCGAGGATGTATTGGTCGTAACGCGTGAACGCGGTGCCGTCGGGGCGCATCGTCCGTAGCGCGTTCGTGTAGTCCTCGAGCGCCGCGAACTTCTTGTCGTCTCCGGGAAACGAGAGACGCCCGAGCGAGCGCGGTCCAACGCCGAAGTAGTTCGACGCGATGTTGCGCTCGTAATAGATGCTGGCGCGAAGGCGCACCGGTGAATCGAAGAGATACGGCGCGTCGTAGTCGATCGTGTGAAACTGGTAGCCGTTCGTCGAGAAGAACGCTTGGCCGTAGAGCCGATGCCGGTACGGCGTGTACTCGAACATCTTGTCGTCACGCGCGCCGTCGTTGAAGTAGAGGACGCGCGCGCCGAAGCCGAAGCCGGTGTCGGGATCGCTGTTCACGAGCGGTAGACCTGTGACGTAGCCGCCTTCGACCTTGTCCCGAATGTCGGCGTCTTGCATGCGGCGCTTCCGCGCCATGAAGTCCGGCAGCGTGTGCGGATCGCGCGGGGGCTCGGGTGCTGGCGCCGGCGTGGTGGGCTCGGGCTCGGGCTCGAGGAGCGGATCGGCCTCGACGCTCGTGTCACCCGCGTCTGCGAACGCGTTCGGGATTTCGAACGCGAGCAGCAAGACGACCGCGATGCCCGTTCTCGCGCCGCGAAGCAGCGCGCGTGACGACGCCACGCTCAGGAGTGCGGTTGAGGCGGTTGACGTTGAACGAGACGGAGCGCGTTGCCGTCGGGGTCTTCGAAGCGGGCCGTGGTGACCCCGCCAGCGCGATCGGTCGTGAAGGTGACGCCGCGGTTCTCGTAGATGGCGATCGCCTCGTCGATCGGGACCTTGGGCTCGAGATCGAGCGCGGGACCTTTGGCGATCGGAGCGCCGGAGCGAAGTCGGATGCGGAAGCCTTCGCCCGCGTCGATGACGAAGGACGTGGGCGCCTCTTCCTCGACGAGCTTCATGCCGAGCGTCTCGATGTAGAAGCGCGCGGCGTGGCCGACATCGCGAACGTTCAAGGTGACGATTCCCCCACGGATCATCGAGCGCCCTCCTTCTTGGATCTCACGACGAAGCCTTTACTGCGCTTCGATCACGAAGACTGACCGTGACCGAGCTTCTTCTTTCCCTCTTGGAAGAGGATCTCGACCCGAGAAGCATCCGAGTCGACGACGATCCCCTTGCCGAACTTCGTGTGAAGGACGAGCTGTCCCTTCGCGTAGCGCTCCGACATGGCGTAGGGGAGGAACCCGTCGTCGGGCTTGCCTTCGACGTGCTCCTCCCATGTCTTCTCGGGCTCCGTGGGTTTCGCCCAGAAATCGACGTCCGTGTCCTTGTCACGGCCGCCGCCCGAACGTTGCTTCGTGCGCTTCATCGACATGCTTGGTGACGCCGTTCTATCAGATGTGGCCGCCGGTCGCCGCCTCGATCAGCATTCTCCGATAGACGGCGCCGAGGGTCTTGGTGACCTCGGCGCGGATCTGCTTGTCGTTCATTCCGCTGGCGATCGCCTCGTTCCACTCGGCCATGCACTCCTTGTGGAGGTCGGCGATCATCGCGGGGATGAGGTGCGTCATGTCCTGCATGTCGTCGGCGATGGGCTTGCCGGCGTCCTTGATCCGACCGATCGCGTTCACGATTCGGCCGGGCGTGACGAACATCTCGGCAAAGGCCGTCGCGGCCGATACATCGGCGCGTGGCTTCGCGGGATCGCCCTTGCCCTTGGCGATCTCGCTGAACTTCTCGCTCTTGTGCTTGATGATGAGCCACTGACCGAAGACATCACGAAGGAGCGGCGTCGAGCGGATGACGACACCTTCGGCGATGTTCTTGTCGTCGCTCACGCCGTTCTTCGCGCCTTCGGCCGAGGCGGTCTCGAGCAGGGCGTCGAACGCCGCGAGCGACGGCTCGCCGCGCCAGATCTCGGGCACGCGAGGGAGCTCGGCCTTGTCGCAAATCTCGACGAACAGGTCGTAGGTGAGGAAATTCTCCGCGACCGCGATGTCGAACGCACGAAAGAGGACCTTGTCATCCGCCGCGTAGCGGATGCCCTTCTGGATGCCGGCGCCGAACGCCTCGCCGAACACCGTGACGTCCGAGAAGCCATACGACGCGAACGTGCTCATCATGCGCTCGAGGAGATCGCCCTGCTCCCTGAACCACTTCACCGGGCGGCCGCCATAGAACGATGTCTCGCCGGTGCCGAAGTCTTCGTTTCGGCCGCCGAACTTGATCTCGTCGATCGACGTGAGGCCTGCAGGGAAGAACACACGAAAGTTGGTTCCGTGGATCTTCTCCGTCGCGACGACCTGCTTCACCGAGAGGATTTCGGGCCGCTTATCCAGGCGTACGAGCTCGGGATACTTCATGAACATGACACACGCTGACTTTCTTCGAGAGACGGTGACGGAGTCGATCATTACAAAAAGCAAAAAGCCGCACGAGGAAATCGGCGGCTCATCTCACGCGCTGCGGGCTCGAGGACGGCGCCTCGTTCGCGATCTAGCGTGGCGAGCCTGCGTGTGAATGTAGGGACTCGAGGAGGGTGGGGAGCGACATCACGACGTTGGGTTGATGTATGGCTCGACCTTGGAATGTCAAGCCAGCGGTCGTGTCAGGCGATACGATCACCCAATGGAAGGACCGCTCCTCGTCTTCGGAGGCATCCTCTTTCTCATCGGCGCGATCGTCACCCTGACCAACATCAAGAACTTCAAACGCCGCCAGCGCATCATCGCGACGCCCACGTCACCGATCATCCATGCGCCAGGGAATGGCGTCGTCGAGATCAAAGGACGCATCCACCCGAGCGAGCAGGGGATGGTGCAGACTCCGTTCAGCGGCCGCTACGCCGTGTGGTGTCGCATCACCGTTCAAGAGCTCCGCTCGTCCGGTCGAAACACGTATTGGGCGACGATCCTCACCGAGGTCGATGCACGTCCTTTCATGGTGGACGACGCGTCCGGGCAGCACGCGCGCGTGATCCCGCACGGCGCGAACGTCGTGCTCGACAAGCAGAACGTCGCGTCGAGCGGCACGTTCAACGATGCGGCACCACACCTCGAGGCGTTCCTGCAGTCGCGTGGGCTGAAGAGCACGTCGTGGCTCGGGTTCAACAAAGGCATGCGCTACGAAGAGGAGATCCTCTCGCCCGGCGATCCCCTCTATGCGCTCGGTCCCTCGCGCCGGGAAGCGGGGCCTCCCGTTCACGACGGGTACCGCATGGTCCCGGGGAGCCAGCTCGTGATGTTCCACGGCATAGGCACCGACGGCGAGCTGCTGCTCACGAACAAGACCGAAGAGCAGCTCACGAGCAAGCTGCTCACGGGGTTCATCGCGGGGATCGTCCTCACCGTGCTCGGTCTCTTGCTCGGCCTCGGCGGGGTCGTCGCCGCGATCGTCTCGAACTACGAGATCGGCTGATCCCTACCGGCGGCGCGGGACGAGCCGCGGATCGATCAGCTCGATGTCGCCGGCGTTGTCGAGCTTCATCGTCTCATCCGGGTTGAACGGACGATCGCTCCGGCGCTTGCGTCCAGCCGGCGCAGGCTGCGGCGCGGGATGCGGCACGCGCGAGGAAGGCGGCGCAAAGTCAGGCCGCTTCACCACCGTCTCGCCCTCCCAGTCGTCGACCGACGAAGGCGCCGGAAAGACTTGTGGTGGAGGCGCAGCGGTCGGCGCCGGAGACCGCTTGCTCGGCGGTGGCTGCGGAATCGCTTGCATGGGTGCGGGCGCGTTCTTGGGTTTGGGCAGTGGGTAAGGATGCTTGCCCGGGCGAAACACCTCCGTGGGCTCTTCGTCCGGCATCATCGGATCGTCGTCGTCTTCCCAAACCTCGTCCTCGGCGACCGCCACGTGGATCGGGATGTCGATTGACTCGTCGCTGTCGTGCGCGGGCGCAGGCGGCGCTTGGTGCGTGGGGACGATGCGCGCGGGCGGCTGCTCGATGTCACGCGGGCGCGGCATCTTCACGTCGAGGCGCGTCGATCGCTCCTCACCACGGCTGCTCGAGTCGCGCTCGGCCATGCGGCTTCGCAACGTGGCGCTCGGCCCGTCGGGCCGGTCGGGGTACGGGGACGAAGCGTCGAGGCTCGACGCGCCGATCGGGCCGAGCGGGCTCTGCGCATCGGTCCGCGGTCGCTCGCGCCGGCCCGGCTGACGCGTGCTGACCTCGCTTCCGACGAGCGCGCTGGCGGCGATCGGAGCGCCGCCTCCACGCACGGAGTCGGGGCCGCGGCCACCCCCAAGGACGGGCGCGCGCCTGCGCTCTTCGGGCGTCGGGGGAGCGGGCAGACGACCGGCGCTCGCCTCTGCGGGCGGCGTGAGCTGTCGAAGCAAATCCTTGGCGCTCGCGTAGCGATCGTTGCGGTTGCGCGCCATCGCGGTCGCGATGATCGCCTCGAGCTCGGGCGGCGTCTTCGGACGAAGCTCGCGGAGCGGCTTCGGATTCGTGTTGATGATCGCGAGCAGCAGCGCGTTGTAATTCGGCGCGAGGAACGGGCGCTTGCCGGCGATCGCTTCGTACATGACGACGCCGGTCGCATAGACGTCGACGCGACCGTCGAGGTTACGCTCGCCGCGTGCTTGCTCGGGCGACATGTAATAGGGCGTTCCCATCACCATGCCCGTGCGCGTGAGGTCGAGCGCGTCGTCACCGGTCTGGAACTCGGCCATCATCTTCGAGACGCCGAAGTCGAGCAGCTTGATGATGGGAGGACAGCCGAGCCGGCGTGCGAGGAAGATGTTCTCCGGCTTGATGTCGCGATGAATGATGCCCTTCTCGTGCGCGGCGACGAGCCCCGAGAGCACCTGGACGGCGACCTCGACGACGTCTTCGAAGGGTAGGCCGCCCTCCTTCGCGATGCGCTCGGCGAGCGTTTGGCCGACGAGCTTCTCCATCACGAGGTAGGGGCTGCCGTCGTCGAGAAGGCCGAGATCGTAGACCTCGCAGATGTTCGGGTGGCCGATCGCGCCGGCGGCACGCGCCTCTTGCTGGAAGCGCTTCACCGCCACGCGCTTCTTGGCCTGGGTGGAGCTGAGGACCTTGATCGCGACCTGCCGGCTAAGGCCAAGGTGCTCGGCGTCGTAGACGGTGCCCATCCCGCCTTCGCCGAGGACGCCCTTGATCTTGTAGCGACCACCCACGGTCTGACCGAGAAGCTCACGCTGGAGCTCGCGCGTCGGCGGCAGCGTGTTGACCTCGCCGGAGCGGACGCTCGGGCTTGCGCGTGGCGGGTCGGGGACGCGATCGCGTTGCGGATCGAAGGCGAGCGGCTCAGGACGTCGCTCGGGAGGTGGTAGCTCGCTCATGCGCGAGCGCGGATCGCCAACGGCCGGCGGGCTGGCGCGACCTTCACGCGTCGCAGGACGCGCCTCGTTGAGGCGAAGTCCCGTGTTCGGGCACACCCGTTCCGCCGCGTCATGCGGCATCCGGCAGTGTGGGCATCGGACGAAACGATGGCTCATGAGAGATCGAGCGTGGCCAGCCGTGACGACAACCGACCGACCCACCCACGAGAGGGAGGATCCAGCCGCTTCTCGCCAGGTTATCGACATTGGGAGGGCCGACGCAACGCCTGGCGCCGACAGAAAGAAGCGGAAGCTCTTCGTCACCACTGCTCCCGCCGGCGCGACCGCTCGCGTCGCTCGGTGCGCGCCTTTCGTTGTCTCGCGGCACGCGACCAAGCGTGGGTGGCGTGAGGTGGCCCCAAGCTGGCCCGGGCCAGGCGAAAACTGGCCCGGGCCATATGGTCACGGCCTCCAACCACGCAGAAGCACACGATCCGAGCGATGGCCCGCGCGATGCAGCTGGCGCTCTGTGAGCACACCCATGTGGTCCTCTTCACTGCCTTCGTCTACGCACGCCCCGGCGTCGGATCGCGACACCGATCCCATCGTTTGGATCGGCGTCGCGTTCGCGGCGGGCGCGTTGATCACCACTGCGCCCGTGCCCGCCGCGATCGTCGCGCTGCTCGCGTACGCGTGGCTTTGGCGATCGCGAGCGCAACGAGGGATGGGACGAAGAGCGGTCGCGATCGTGGCGCTGATCTGCTTCGGCGTGAGCGCGGTCCGCGCGCATCGGTGTGTCGAGCGCTTCGAAGCGCGCGAGGCCGCGCTCGTCGACCGAAGCGACGCGACATGGCCCTCGCGATGCACGATCCAAGGCGTCGTCGACCGCTCGCCAGTGCTCGTCGGCGGCGCGCTTCGCATCTCCGTCCGCGTCACCGAAGCTCGCTGCAGCGACGTGGACGTGCCGGCCCTCGCGGCCGGTGGGGTGCTTCTCTATCTCGCGCGCGACAACAAGACGAACATCGCCACGAGCCTGGACGGATCACCTCCAGTCATGGACAGCGAGGCACTCGCTCGTGGTGACACAGTGCGCGCGCTCGCGTCGCTCTCACCACCCTATCGCTTTTGGAACGATGGCACCGGCGATCCGCGTCCTGGCGCGGCTCGGCGCGGCGTCCTCCTCTCGGGCAGCACAGACGACGTCATCGTCGTTCGTCGCGGCTTTGGCGTCACCTCGCTCATCGATCGCGCGCGTCATCGACTGCGCGAACGGATCATCGAGACGTTCCCGATCGAGACCTCGCCGATGGCCCGCGCGCTCGTGCTCGGCGAAGACGACCTCGCGAGCGACGATCAGCGCGCCTTTCGCAAGAGCGGGCTGGCGCATCTGCTGGCGGTGTCGGGCATGCACCTCGTGCTCGTCGTCGTGGGCTTCGTCGCTGCGCTTCGGATGCTGCTCGTTCGCATCCCACGTCTCGCTGCGCGCGGCTTCGATGCGTCGCGGCTCGCCGCGCTCGCAGGTGTCCCCATCGCGTGGATGTACGCAGACCTCGCCGGCGGCAGCGGCTCGGCGCTGCGCGCGGCGTGGATGTGCTCCGTGCTCCTGCTCGCCCATACGCTCGGTCGTCGATCGACGCCGTGGCGGGCGCTCGGGATCTCGCTCGTCGTGATGGCGCTGCTCGATCCGCTCGTGATCTTCGATCTGTCGTTCGTGCTCTCGGCGCTCGCCACCGCGGGCATCTTGCTGCTCGCCGCGCCCATCGAGGCGAGGATGTCACGGTCTGCGCCCTGGCTGCCGGCGCTCGTCGCGAAGCCGCTCGCCACCACGCTCGCGGCGACGATCTCGTGTGCGCCCGTCCTCGCCTTGATGGCGCCCGATCTTCCGCTCGGAGGCCTCGTCGCCAACGTCGTCGCGGTGCCGATCGGCGAGGCGGCGGCCTTGCCGCTGTGTCTGGTCCACGGGCTCTTGTTCGCGTGGCCCGCGGCAGAGTCGGGTTGCGCGGTCGCGGCGTCGGGAGCGCTTCAGCTGGTACGCGTCATCGCGCGCGTCTTCTCGTCGACTGCGCTCGGCATTCCCGCGCCCACGTCGGAGCAGGTGGCGGCGATGGCCGCGATGGGGCTCGGGCTCGTCCTCGCGGTCCGCTCACCGCGACGCGTCCTCCTCGCTGGCGCGCTTGCGCTGGTCGTGCTCGAGGTCGTAGCGCGGTCGCGAGGCTCGCCGCACGACGTGCTCCGCGTGACGTTCCTCGACGTCGGCCAAGGTGACTCTGCGCTGATCGACTTTCCGGACGGATCGAGCATGCTCGTCGATGGCGGCGGGCTGGTCGGCAGCCCGGTGGACGTGGGCGAGCGCGCGGTCTTGCCGCTGCTCGCCGCGCGCAGGCGGAGCGCGATCGACGTCGTCGTCCTCTCGCATCCACATCCCGATCACTACCTCGGCCTCGATCCGGTCCTCGCGCGCGTCCCGGTCAAGGAGCTCTGGGACACGGGGCAGGGCGAAGCCGAGGCGCCTCCGTCTTCATCACCATCACCATCACCGTCAGCACCATCGTCATCGTCGTCCACGTCTGCCGTCGCGGTCCTCGACCGCGCGCGCGCCCGTGGCGTGGCGGTGCGAAGGCCGAGCGACGTCTGCGGGACGCACATGTTCGGCGCCGCACGCGTGGACGTGCTCGCGCCTTGTCCGCGCTTCGTCGACGACCGCAACCCGAACGACAACTCGTTCCTCCTTCGCATTCGTCTCGGCGAGCGCGCCTTCCTGCTCGTCGGAGACGCCGAGCGCGAGGAGGAAGCCGAGGCGGTTCAGCGGTCCGACCTTCGCGCAGACGTCCTCAAGGTGGGGCATCACGGAAGCCGAACGTCCTCGTCGTCGGCCTTCCTCGAGGCGGTGAAGCCGCGCGTCGCGGTCATCTCATGCGGCGTTCGCAATCGGTTCGGGCATCCTCACCGCGCCACGCTCGACGCGCTTCGAACGGCAAACACGCGCGTCCTTCGGACCGATCGCGCGGGCAGCGTCGTCATCACGACCGACGGCCAATCACTCGAGGTACGAACGATGCGGGAGGTGCCGTGAAGAGGCGCCGCGCGGAGGTCGCGCCGAGGCTCAGTCGAGCGCGTCGAGGGCGGTCTGCAGCTCCGAGAGCGCGTGGCCGTCGTTCTTGGCGCGCGCTTGCTCGATACCCGCCTCGAGCCATGCCCGGGCCTCATCCCGTCGCTCGATCGACTCGAGCATTTGCCCGCACATCAAGTACATCGCCACGTAGTCCGGCTTCATCGTGCGGAGCGAGGTGAAGGTTTGGAGCGCCTCGTCCCATCGCTCGAGCTTCCGGTACTCCATCGCGAGGCCGTACCAAGCGAGTGGATCGGTGGAGCCGTCGGCGGTCGTTTTTTCGAGAAATGCGAGCCTCTTTGACACGTGCCCTCTTTACTTCGGACGAAGTTAAATCGAAAGCACGCTTCACCAAGTCATGACCGAACGCCTCGTTACGATGCTCTCCACCTCGGACATTGCGGCCCGTGTGAAGGAGCTCGGCGCCCAGATCACCAAGGACTACAACGGACAAAACCTCGTCCTCGTCGTCGTCCTCAAGGGAAGCTTCGTCTTCGCCGCCGACCTCGCACGCGCCATCGATATGCACAACGTGCGCATCGATTTTCTTGGCGTCCGGTCGTACGGGGAAGGCACCGAGACGAGCGGCGTCGTCCAGATCACCCAAGACCTCTCGAAGCCGATCGCGAACGAGGACGTGATCATCGTCGAGGACATCGTCGACACCGGCCTCACGATCGCGCACTTGATGGATCTTTTCCGCACGCGGCAGCCGCGAAGCGTCCGCGTCTGCGCGCTCCTTCACAAGCCGGCGCGCGCCCGCGTCGAGGTGAAGATCGACTACTTGGGCTTCACGATCGAGGACAAGTTCGTCGTCGGGTACGGGCTCGACTTCGCGGAGCACTACCGCAACCTGCCGTACATCGGCGTGGTCGAGCGCCTCTAGCAGCGTCTTGACCTTCGCGTAGTCGATCGTTCACGCGGGCTTACGCGCTGACTTTGTCGCGGCCGAGCACGGAGTCGATCGCCATCTGGAGCTCGTCGAAGTCGACGGGCTTGTGAAGGTAGCGATCGAAGCCGGCGCTGATTGCGCGGGCGCGGTCGGAGCTGGCGACATAGGCCGAGACCGCGATCGCGGGGGTGGCGCCGCCAGCCTCGGGGGAGCGCTCGCGAAGGCGGCGAACGAGCGTGAGGCCGTCTTCCTCGGGCATCCCGATGTCGGAGATGATGACGTCGAACGTCGCCGCGTCGAGCAAGGCAAAGGCGGCGGCCACGCTCTCGGCCGTGGCGACGGCCGCGTTGCGTTGCTCGAGCACCGCTTGCATCAGCTCGCGCGCGTCGGGATCGTCTTCGACGATGAGAATGCGAAGTTGGGTGAGGGACATCGGGAGGCGCTCTGTGCCTGGGGCAACGTGCACGGAGTCGTGAAATCTAGACCCATGCTGCACCGGCAAGACTTCAACACCGAGCGCACCTCTCAATGTACCGCGCCTGTTTGTCTCGACAAACTCCTCTGTCCATCGCCATCGAGCAGATCGTCACCGGTCGCGAGGCCATATGACGCACTTATCGATTGACGTTCCATCAACCGAGATACCGGCGCGCCGGATCGACACGTGGAGGATCGGCTGCGCGGGGTCGCTCCTCGCGTGGAGGATCACCTGCCGCGACCGCCAAGCGCACGAGCGACGTCCCGGTCAGCGCGACGAAGGGTGCTGGCTCAACCACTGAACGGCGTTGCGCAGGAGCGTCGTCAGGTGCGTCGTGTTCAGTTGTCGCGTCAGGTCGATGAGGCGCTCGCGCACACTTCGCTTCGGGAACGTCATGAGGTCGAGCGGCTTGACGCCGAGGCCGTCGGCGACCTGCTTCAAGGTGTAGATGTTGGGGCGAACGAGGCCACGCTCGATGTTCGAGAGGTGGCCCTTGGAGCCAGTGTGACTTTCGTCAGCAAGCTCCTCGATCGTCATTCCTGCGTCGTTGCGCAGCGCGCGGATTCGTTCTCCGACGGCCAACGACAAACTGTCGGGTGAGTCTCTTCGAGGCATGCCCTTCGAGAAGAGCAACGCGTGCGCCAATGCTCGAGATGGAATTTCGAAGGGCTGCCGGCCTTGGTTTCAGGGGCTAACGTCAAAAGTCACCACACCCGTGGCGCGGTGACTCACCTGCTGACCGAGCCGCGTCGAAAGAGGAGGCACGGCTCACGCTCGAGCCACTTCGCGGTCGTCTCGACCCATCGGATCGACTCACTTGGTGTCGTCGGACTTGGGGCCGCGGTCATGTGTGCCGCGGATGTTCGCGAGTCGGACGCGGATACGGGCCTCTTCGCCGTGCTCCGTCGGCTCGTAAAGCTTCGTCGACTCCGAGGCGATCTCGTCGGGTAGGTACGTCTCGCCGGGCACGACCCCGTCGTCGAAGTCGTGCGCGTACTTGTATCCGGTGCCGTAGCCCTCACGCTTCATGAGCTTCGTGACGGCGTTGCGTAGCTTCATCGGAACGGGGAGAGCGCCGTGCTCTTCGATCAAGGCACGCGCGCGCTGCCAGGCGTTCTTCACCGCGTTCGACTTGGGCGTGCAGGCCAGGTAGATCGCCGCGTGCGTCAACGGGTAGAGCCCTTCGGGCATGCCGATGCGGCGAAACGCTTCGTCCGCGGCGTTCACGACCATCAGCGCGCGCGGGTCTGCGTTGCCGACGTCCTCGCTCGCGAAGATGAGCATGCGACGGAGCACGAAGAGCGGGTCGTCACCCGCGTCGAGCATGCGCATCATCCAATACACCGCGGCGTCGGGATCCGAGCCGCGCATCGATTTGATGAACGCGCTGATGACGTTGTAGTGCTCCTCGCCGGCCTTGTCGTAGAGGAGCGGCGCCTTCTCCTCGGAGGCCGCGAGCGTGTCGATCGTGATCTCGCTGAGGCCTTGCCCCGTCGCGAAGGCCGCGGCCGCCTCGAGCGTCGCGAGGGCACGACGGCCGTCGCCTCGCGCGAGCCTCGCGATCGTGCGTAGCGTCTCTTCGGACGCAGTGACGCCGCTCGCCCCCAGGCCTGCCTCGTGATCGCGAAGCGCGCGCTCGAGGATCGCGACGAGCTGATCCTCGCCGAGGGACTCGAGGCGGAACGCCTTGCAGCGCGAGAGGAGCGCCGCGTTGACGGAGAACGACGGGTTCTCGGTCGTCGCGCCGATGAGCGTGATCGTGCCGGCCTCGACGTGCGGGAGAAATGCGTCCTGCTGCGCCTTGTTGAAGCGGTGGATCTCGTCGACGAAGACGATCGTGCGTTCGCCCTTGTAGTCGAGCCGCTCTTTGGCTGCCGCCACGATCTCGCGGAGCTCTTGGATGCTCCCGAGCACCGCCGAAAACGGGACGAACACCGACTTCGTCCGCGCGGCGATGACGCGACCGAGCGTGGTCTTTCCGACGCCAGGTGGTCCCCAGAGGATCATCGAGGGGACGCGGTCTTTCTCGATCGCTGTCGCGAGAAGCTTTCCTCGTCCTACGAGATGCGCCTGTCCGACGTAGTCTTCGATGCGCTCGGGCCGCATGCGCTCCGCGAGGGGAACCGCGCCAGTGTTCTTCGACTCACGCTTCGCCGCCGCGGCGAAGAGCGTCGAGCCCGCGCCGCCGTCGTTACCCCAAGGCGAAGAAGAGGAAGACCGCGAGCGTGCCATCGTTGGATTCGTGGAAAGGAATCGTTGGATTCGTGGTTGGTGGGGCCGCCCTGTGGCTCCGGAACGCGTGCGAGCTCGAAGGCAACGCACCCTAGCAGACAGAATGTCGGCGGGCCTTCGTGCAACGAAACAACCACCAGGGATAGTGGTAGGCTCAGCCCTTCGAACGCGATCCCACGCGATCCCACGCTTGTTTTCCCCGCGGTGGGTCTTGGACCTCATGCGACGACGTAGCGACGCAAGCACGAGCAGCACGCGGTTCTCGCGGTCCGCATGGTTCCTCGCGTCGGTCTCGCTTGGGCTGATGACGTTGACGAGCAGCTGCGGCAACAAGGAGGCGGAGCCCAGCGACCCCTCGCGGCTCAAGTCAGCGCCCGCGGCCGATGTCCCCGAGCTCGAGATTCGCGCGTCGGGAGTCGATCGCTTCACGACGTGCCCGCCTCCAGGCGATCTCGGGCAGCACTGGATTCCCCCGATCCCGAGCTGGTCTCCTCCTGCGAGTGTGGTCGCGGCGGCCCGTGGTGACGCGGGCGTGAGCGCGCCCGGGTACATCGACTCGGATTTCATCGCGCGCACGAAGGACCGCACCCTGACGGAGATCGCGGTCGACCAGACGCATCGCGACTTCCGCAGCTGCTACCGGCAAGGCCTCGTTCATTACCCGACGCAAGACGGTCGCGTCGCGATCGTCTTGCGGATCGGACCGGATGGTCGCGTCGCGAAGGTCGAGTCGTACGCTGCGTGTGAGCTCGCGCCCGAGTCCATCTCGTGCATGTACGGCGTCGCGCAGCGGCTTCGCTTTCCGCCGCCCGCCGAGGGCGCGGAGACGGTCACCATCCCAGCGGTGTTCACGTCACGCGACGGCGTTCGCCGAACGGTGCCCACCGACAACGACTCGTACACGGCAGGCGCGTACGTCACGCTCGAGACGGCACGTCCGGGTCTTCACGCGTGCGAGGACAGCGCGCGGCATGAAGGGCGCGTCGTGACCGCGACGGGCACGTTCACGCTCGATCTCGCGGCCGACGGTCACGTGACGAAAGCGCATATCGATCCTTGGACAGGAGATCAGAGCCTGCTCACGTGCGCGGCGCGCGCGCTCGAGACCTTGAAGTTTGCTGCCCCCGATGGTGGTCGTGGAACCGTGATCGCGAGACTCAATTTCAATCCGCGTCAAGGAACACGTTGATCGGTTCGTCTTAAAAATTTGCGGGCGTGTCCCTCGTTCGGATCGATCAACTGATCGCCCATCGGATCGCGGGTTTGGAAAGGAGCCCCGATCGGATCGACATCGTCCGTGCTCGCCCAGCTTGTACTTCGAACGCAGAAGGGGCATTCAGAAATGAATGGCGAGCCCGCGAGCCGTCGTGATCCCTTTCGGCGTCCCCGACGATGGTCGTGGGCTCGGGCTTGGCTTGGCCGCGCTCGTCCACAGCTTCGCGCTCATCGGTGGCGAAAGTGTTGCGCTCGCGCAGCTTCTTGCGCGTAAGCGCCCGGCCGGTGACGCGGACGACGAGAGCGGTGAGGGCCAAACGCCCCGATCACGTGATCATGCCAAGGGCGACGACGACGGATCGGGCAGCTATGCCGCGGCAGATGGGTCGCGCGACAAGAACGAAGCGTCGCCCGTCGAGGCGTTCGTGCCGCCGCATGCGTGGCGCGACCTCACCGGATCGAGCACCGCGCCGCCCGGCGTGAGCTACGTCGTCACCGGCGCGTTCGAGCCGCCGACGGACGGCCGCGGCCTCATCCAGCTGCTCGTGTTCGACTCGAAGGACGGCCGCACCCGCGCGCGCGTCGAGGCGCCGGTCGACGGCGAGAGCGCAGGCAAGACGCTCATCGCGGCCTTCGACGAGGTGTTCACGCAGCTCGGTGGTGGCGAGCTCGGCACCGTTCGAGACATCGGCGACCTCTCGTGGGAGGCCCTCGAGAGCGTGCTTCGCGCCGAGCGCTGCGCCTTGCATGATCCGATGCGCGGAGGTCCACACGACCGGCTCGCGGCGATGGCGCATCTCGGTCGCGCGATCGGCGACGCGCCGGAGGGACGCTTCCCTGCGACGCGCCTCGCCGCGCTCGCGCTCGACGTCGCGGTGGGTGGTGGCGCAGACGTCAAGCTCACCGAGGCGGCCCATCGCGCGCTCGCTCGCGCGGTCGAAGATGCCCCACGCAACGCCGACCTGATCGAGGCGCTCGCGGCGTTGAGCCTCCGTCTTGGCGATCCCGACTCGGCCGAGAAGCGCGCGCAGTCGGCGCTCGCGATCGAGCCCGATCGCCCGCGCATCTACGCGCTCGTCTCGGAGGCGCGTCGTTCGCGTGGCGATCTCGAAGGCGCTCTCTCGGCGATCGAAGACGGGTTGATGCATGGCGCCGGTGATCCCTTGCTCAACACGGAGCGGGGCATCGTGCTCGCCGAGCGCGGCAAGATCGATCAAGCCGAGAGCGCATGGCGGATGGTCCTCGAGCTGAAGCCGCTCTACCCGCCGGCGTTCACGAACCTCGCGTCGAGCGTGATGGAGCGCAAAGACTCGGTGGCCGCCGCGCAGCTCGTCGACGACGCGCTTCGTCATGGCGCTGCGCATCCCGAGGTGCTCCGGCGTGCGATCCAGCTCTCGCTCGCGGCCGAGCCGGAAGGCATCGCGCGTGCGTCTCGTATCGCCACGCTCGCGCGCGCACTCGTCGATCGCACGCCACACGACGCGTGGGCACGTCTCATCCTCGCACGCGCGCTCGCGGTGACCGGTGAGCGCGCCGAAGCCGTGAAGCGCCTCAGCGAGGTCGAGGCGCTTGCCGAGTCGTCCTCGTTTGCGGCCGAGGCGCAGCGCGGGCGGCTCGCGCTCGAAGACCCGCAAGTGTCGCTCGAGATCGACTCCGTTCTTCGCGCTGCCTATCAAGCCGCGGTCGAAGACCTCGAGACGATCGCGGCACGCGCGCGCTCGCTCGCGACCACGAACAACGCATGGCATGCGTATTTCGCGGTCGGCATCGCCGAGCGCCGGCGTGAGCGATGGCGGACGGCGCGGGATGCGTTCGCCGATGCCATCCGCGTCGCGCCTGGATGCACGCCGGCGCACATGGAGATCGTCGCGGCGCACGTCGCGCTCGGCGACGCGGAGCCGGCGCTCCATCACGCCAAGCGCGCCTGCGATCTCGAAGGTGAGTCGGCGCGCACGCTCGCCGTCTTGGCCACCGCGCTCCTCGCCGCGGGCAAGCGCGAAGAGGCCTCGGCCGCGATCGATCGGGCCCTCGAGCTCGACGCCACCGACGAAGCCAACCGCGCCCTCGCCGAGCGCATTCGCGCAGGTCGCGCGCGCACGACGAGCACGCTCACGCGTCTTCGCGACATCTTCACGCGCTTTCGCCGCAAGTAAGAGCTCTCAGCGCGCGCCGAAGATCGCGGTGCCTACGCGCACGATCGTCGCGCCGCATGCGATCGCGACCTCGAGGTCTTCGCTCATGCCCATCGACAGCTCGGGCAGGCGTGACTCGCCGCCGTACGTCATGCGGAGCGAGGCGAGCTCCTCGAAGGCGCGCTTGGCTTGCTCGAGATCGTGCGGCGGCATCGTCATGAGGCCGCGCAGCTCGATGTTGGGCTCCTGATCGATCGCGTCGAGGAGCGCGCCGACCTCGCTCGGTGCCGCGCCGTGCTTTTGCTCTTCACCGCCGGTGTTCACCTCGGCGAGCACGCGGAGGCGATTCGATCCGAGGTGCCCGCCGACGTTCTTCGAGACGCGCTTCGAGAGCTCTTCGGCGAGCGATGCCGAGTGCACCGTGTGAACGAGGTGGACGATCGGGACGACCATCTTCGCCTTGTTCGACTGCAGGTGCCCGATGAAGTGCCATCGGAGGTCCGGCAGATCGTGAAGCAGCTCCGCCTTCTCGCTGAGCTCCTGCGCGTAGTTCTCCCCGAAGTCACGGTGGCCTGCGTCGTAGGCCTCGCGGATCGCGCTCGCCGGCTTGAGCTTCGACACGGCGACGAGACGGATCGACGCCGGGTCGCGGTTGACCGCGGTCGCGGCCTTGGCGATGCGCTCACGGACGCTGGCAAGGTTGTCGGCAATGGTCGTCATCGTGCACGTGCGCCTTTGCTTCGGGGCTTCGCGTGCCACACCATCACGTCGGATCGTTGCACGAGAGGTCCCCGATCGAAGTCGCCGTACAAGGCGGTGACCTCGAAGCCATTGTAGTGAAGGAGCGCCTCCATCTCGCACGGATAAAATTGCCGGTGTGCGAGCGGCGTCATGAAGCTCGTGTCTTCGGGCGGGGCCGCCTTCTTCTTCTTCGCGGCGGCTGGCTTGGCCGGCTTGGTCGCGATCGGCTCGAAGAACATCGAGACGAAGAGGATCTGGCGGACGCGATCGTAGTCGAAGTGCTCGCGGTAGCGGACGCGTCCGGCCGTCGGGTGCTCGAAGGGCGGGATGCTGTAGCCGACCTCGGGCCTTCGCGTGAGGTCCTCGAGGATCGGCATCGAGATGTCGAAGACGAGCTCGCCGCGTGGCTCGAGTTGCGCGTGCACGCATGCGAGCCAGGCCTCCACGTCTTCGCGCGTGTAGAGGTGAAGCGCCGCGTTGAACGGGCAGAGGACGAGCGGGAAGCGCTTCTTCGGCACGCGCGTCGTGCGCATGTCGCCTTGCAGGAGCGTGACGCGCTTGCGAACCGACGCGGGCTCCTTCTTCAGGAGGTCGCGAAAGTGATCGAGCATCGGCCGGCTATGGTCGATGCCCGTGACCGCCACGCCCATTCGCGCGAGCGGCAGCGCCACGCGCCCGCTTCCAACGCCATGCTCGAGCACGGCGTCGACGCCACGCTCCTCGACGACGGACTCATAGTAGGCCGCGTCGTCTTCGCGATCGGCGTACGCGTGCGCGTAGTAAAGCGGATCTTCGAAGTGGGCTAGCGCCCCGGCTTCGAGCTCGAGGTCGCGACCGCGCAGATCAGTACAAGCCCGAGCGGTTCATATGCTCGATCCACTCCTCGACCGCGGCGTTGCTCGTGCGATCGAAGTGAACCTTGCCCGCTGCGATCTCGCGAAGCGCCGTGACGGCGGCCTTGTTCTTGGAGTGAACGAGCGAGCCGGAGCCCTTCATGAGCTGGCGCGTGCGACGTGCAGCCAGAATGACCAGCGCGAAACGGTTTTCCTCACGCTCCAGGCAATCTTCGACGGTAACGCGCGCCATATGTGCTCTTCCTTCTTGATGCCCAACGCCACGTCGATTGGCTCGTGAAGAACCGCACGCGCTGCTTCGGGACCGAGGAACCTAGTCGCGCCCGCATTCTGTCGCAAGTCTTCCTGCGACCCGGTCGAAGGAGCCCTATTTTTGGCTCATTTTGGCTAGCCTAGAGCCGAGGTATCCCAGCGATGTTCCTTGTTTTGGCCCGGCACGGCGAGACCGCCGACAACGCGCGCAGGATCTTCCAAGGCCAGGCCGGGAGCGGCCTCAACCGCCTCGGTCGGGCCCAGGCGGCGCGTCTGGGTGAGCGCCTCCGCCGATCTCCGCCGGCGAGGATCGTCACGAGCGACCTCGATCGCGCGGTCGAGACGTCGCGCATCGTCGCCGAGACCTGCGGCGCAGACATCGAGATCGAGCTCGACAAGCGGCTGCGTGAGGTCGACGTCGGCACGTGGACCGGAAAGGGCTACGACGAGGTCGCGACGCTCTACCCCGACGAGTACGCGGCGTGGGACAGCGGCATCGACGTCCGGCGCGGAGGCGGCGAGACGTACTCCGAGCTCGCCGAGCGAATCGACGGCGCGCTCCGTGCGATCGTCCTCCGCGAGCGAGAACGCGAAGCGAAGGATCTCGGCCGACCTCTCCTCATCGTCGCGCACGGCGGATCGATCAAGAGCTGGGTGGCCTTGAAGCTCCTTCAGGTCAGCGGTGACGGCCTTCGCGCGCTCGGCGGCGTCGCGAACACGAGCATGACGGTCATCGAGACCGATCGGCACGGTCGCTTCCGCCTTCACGGCTGGAACGACATCGGCCATCTCGAAGGTCTGAACGCCGACGATCACGCCGACTGACGCTCACTCGATGAGCTTCACGACGCCAAAGGCGTCGGGCACGTGGAAGTCGGGCTTCGCCGTCCGCGTCGGGCTCCATGCGAGGTACTTTCGCGGCGACTTGCCCTCCATCCGGTAGAGCGCGATCGGTAGCTTCGCGCCGGTCTTGAGCGCGCTCACGATCTCGGGCGCGCGAAGCTCGACTTCGATCGTCGCGCGGGACTTCGCCTTGTCGATCTTCGTCGCGATCTTCGGCTTGCTCGACCATGCGACGTCGCTCTTCTTCGGCGACGCCGAGCGATCGATCGCGATGTCGAGGAAGTGGCCATGCGGGCCGACCTCCACCTCGAAATAGCGCCTCCGCTCGCTCGCGTCGGGACCCAAGAAGAGCTCGACGCAGTCTTCGTTGTAGAGACCGGCGCGATCGACGTCGAGCGGCGCCGTCGCGTCGCTGTTCAGGCCTGCGTCCGCGAGCTCCCAAAGCATGTAGAATGCACTCGTTGACCACGCCAGGCGCACCGTCGTCGTGATGCCTGTCTCGGCGCCAGACCAGTCGGTGCTGAACGTCAGCGGCGTGATCTTCTTCCAGCTCGCGTCGACCAGACCGTCGATCGCCAACGCTCCATCCTCCACCCGCTTTGCCTCGGCCTCTGGATGCGCCGCGTCCTCGGACGGCGAAGAAGAAGAAGAAGAAGGGCTGACCCGCGGCGCGACCTCGGGCTCCTCTTTGTTCGAATGGAGCGAGAAGCCGTTCATCGAGAGGAAGTGCACCGGACGAGGCTTCTCGAGCAGGGCCTTGCCATTGCCTTCGATCTTCGGCGACGTGATGTCGACGGCGAAGCGCTTGGCGGCCGCCTCGATCAGAGGGGACGTCTTGTGTCCGCCGAGGCTCTTCGCCAGATCGGCGTTGTCCCAGAGGCCGAGCATCGCGGCGCCGACGCGGTCGACGAGGATCGGGTTCGTTCCACCGATCGCGTAGTCTTCGGCAGACGGATAACGCTTCGCGAATCCATCGCCGCCCATCGCGGGGGCGCCTTCGGCGAGAACGACGTCCGGCGCCGACACCTCCAGCAGATCCGACATGCGCTCGGCGAACGTGTGGAGCGAATCCATGTAGGCGGCCTGACCGGCCTCTTTGTCGGTCGTGAGGAGCTTCAGCGCGGCCGCGAGCTCTTTGTGCGTGCGCCACTTCTGGTGAAACGCGGGCGCGGCGTCCGAGAGCATGACCGTCCCCTGCATGCCCTTGATCGACATCGAGACGACGCCGAAGCGATGCGCTTTGATCTTCGGCGCGGAGATCCAGAGCCCGCGCTCGAGGTGATCGGCGAGGAGCTTTGGCATGAGCAGCGTGGGCACGCCGGTCTTCTCCATCCCGGTCACGCGCAGCGGCTTACCCGGCGTCTCGCCCTCGACGTCGAAGACGCCGTCGTCGTCCATCGCGACGAGCGCGACGCCCTCTTCGCGCGCCATCGCTTCGTAGCCCGACACGCGAATGAGCTTCTTCCAGTCTGCATGCGTGTGGGCGAAGCCCTCGGCGATCGTGATGCGCTCCTTCTCGTGACCGCGCGCCTTCAGGCAGCGAATGATGCCGCGGACGAACTCCGAGTCGGTGGTGCGCCCATGCACTCCGTCATCGCCGTGGTTCTTCGCCGGGTCCTTGAACCACTCGAAGCCGCCGAGGTTCGGCTTGATGAGGATCGGCGTGCCCTTCGGGCGCTTGGGTACCACCGCTTCACACAGCTTCTCGCCCAACGCGAGCGCTCCTCCGCCTTGAAGGATCGTGACGGCGCTCGTGTCGCCGGCGAGCCGCGCGCGATGGACCTCGCGGAGCTTTGCGCCGTCGACCGTCCCCGAGCCAAGCACGGAGAGCGCGTGCCCACTCCACCCGCCATCTTCTTGCTGCGAGGCGCTCGTGACGACCTCCACCGTCGTCGACGCAGATGTTGCGGGTGACGGCGATGCATGAACGCTTCCCGCGTCGCCTCCGCCGTCGCCTCCAGCTTGGGAATCGCGCGTGGAGTCCTGGTTTTTGCAGTCGCGGCACGACGCGGTCCACATCGATAAGAGAAGAACGCGACCTACGCGACTCATTGCCCACATCTCTCGGTAACGCCTCATAAGGAGGATGCATGCTTGCAAACCACCTTCAGAAAGAGAAGAGCCGCGATCCAAGGCCGCCCTGCTGCGCTACGATGGGAGGATCTTGTCTTCGGGTTCTGGGACACAGGTCGGCGACAAGCTGGCCTCCAAGTATCGCCTCGAAGAGCTGCTCGGCAGTGGCGGTATGGGGCATGTCTACCGAGCGGTGAACGAAGACGTCGGCCGCGCGGTCGCGATCAAGGTCCTTCGGGCCGAGCACGCGACGAACGCGCCGATCGTCGAGCGCTTCATGCGCGAGGCACGCGCGGCGAACCTCGTGCGCCATCCGAACGTGGTCGACGTGCTCGACATCGGCCGGCACGAAGACGGCTCGCCCTTCATCGTGCAAGAGCTCCTTCGCGGGCAGGATCTCGCGAAGTACGTCGAGAAGCGTGGAGGCATTCTCTCGCTCTCCGAGATCGAAGAGTACCTCGTGCCGGTGATCGACGCGGTCGCCGAGGCGCATGCACGCGGCGTCGTGCATCGCGACATCAAGCCAGAGAACGTGTTCCTCGCCGAGCAAGGCACGCGTCGCGTCCCGAAGCTGCTCGACTTCGGCATCTCGAAGATCCGGATGCCCGACATCCGCGCCACCGAGGTCGGAGTGATGATGGGCACGCCGGCGTACATGGCGCCCGAGCAAATCCAAGGCTCGCGCGACGCCGATCCGCGAAGCGACGTCTGGGCGCTCGGCATCATGCTCTTCGAGCTGCTCGCAGGTCGCTTGCCGTTCGACGCGACCGACGCTCCGCAGCTCTTCGTCGCGATCGCGACGAAGGACGTCCCGCCGCTGAGCTCGCTTGCGCCCGATGTCTCGCCCGACGTCTCGCGTGTCGTCGAGCGATGCCTTCGCCGTAACCCGGACGATCGCTACCCGTCTGCGCTCGAGCTCGCGCGCGATCTGCGGCATGTCCTCGAGGGCGAGGATCTCGAGCCGACCCAGACGCGCTCGCTTCGTCCGGAGGCGCTCGCGGCGGCGGCGGGCACCGCGCCGATGCTCGACATCCCCGACCTTGCGTTTCCGGTCGGACGAGGGACGGTCGACCTCGTTCAAAAGAAGCCAAGCGCACCCGAGCCAGCGCCGCCGACGGTCCCGGGGCCGAACGCGATCGCGATGGGGACGCACAAGACCGAGGTCGGCGCGCCGCCTCCATCGTCAGGAGCGCCAAGCGCGCCGCTGCCTCCGCCGGCACGCGTCTCGTCGCCCGAGCTCGATCTGCAAGTCGCTCCACGAAGCGCGTCGGGACCAGCCGCGCCGCCCTCGCAGCCGCACCTCCCACCAAGCTCGAGTCGCCAGCCGGTCAGCGCCGGTCGCCTCGCGCCGGACGCAGGGATGTCGGGCGTGATGATGGCGCCGGGCGCGTCGGCGACCTCGTACCGGCGACCCACCGCGGCGAGCTCGTACCTGCAAGATTCTGCGCATATGCATACGCCGCAGGAGCAAGGCCCGGACATGGCGCTCCTCGTGGGGATCGCGGTTGTGGGGCTGTCTTCTATCGGGGCGACCGCGGTGTTGATGACGTTCGCGCATCAGCCCGACGGCTGGCAGCTGCTCGCGCTGATCACGAAGCCGACGCCCACGATGCTCCTCCTCGTCCAAGGCGGCATCGGCCTCGCGCTGCTCCTCCTCGCGGGTCGCTTTGCGATCGCCGGCGTCAAGAAATGGCGTGGCGATCTCGCGGGCGGTCGCCCGGCCGCGGTCTTCAACGCGCTCCTCGCTGGTGGTGTGTTCTTCGCGGCGATCGAGCTGGCGCGCGCGGCCTGGTAAACGCCTTATCCCGCCTGGCGAACCCGCTCAGTCCGCGATCGCGGCGCTCGCCTCCTTCGCGAGCGTGATCGCTCGCTCGCCGAGCTCGAACGCGGCGCCGAGCGTGCCGACCATCTCGTCTTCGAACTCGCTCTCTTCGTGATCGACGAGCGAGAGACCCACCGCGATCTTGAAGGCCATCTCGCGTAGCTCTTTCGGGATGGTCTTGGCGACCTCACGAACGCGCTCATCGACGCCGACCGTGTGCGCGGCGACGACGAAGCGCTCGAGCAGGTTGTCGAGGTCCTCCTTCGGAGCGACGGATTTCCCACGTACTCTCGCGATCAGCTCCTTGAACGCGGCGAGCTCTTCGTCGGCGAGATGACCGTCGACGGCGCTCATCAAGAAGGCCACCTCGAGGATCGCGTCGGCGTGATCGGTGTCGTGGATCGGTGTGGGTACGAGCTTCCCAATGGACATGGCGAGATGTTCTCTAACACCGCTACGATGCCGAAGATGAAGCGAATGCGCCTGGGGTGGCACCTCGCTTGGGGATGGCCTGCGGTCCCCACGATGGCCTTACTTCTTCTCGTTCAATGCGACGACTTCACGGAAGCCCCGGGCAGCGGCGCCGACGGCGGCGGCGATAGCGGCTCTGGCACGATCGACTCCTCCTCGCAGACGTCGGACTCGAGCTCGTTCGACGGCGCCCTCCCCGATGGCAGCAGCATCGACGCGGGGTCGAAGATGCTCACGTGCGGAAACGCGAAGTGCAATCTCTCGAACAACGAATTCTGCTGCATGTACTTCAAGGACGGCGTCGGCGAGCGCTCGGGGGAGTGCATCCTCGACAAGGAGTGCACCGTCCCCGACTCGGGGGTCGATCACCTCGTGCTCGTCTCGGAGTGCGATGACAGCTCCGATTGCTCGACCGGTCAGATCTGCTGTCACTCGCAGCAGCCCAGTGGCGATGGACACTGTGGCGCGCTCCCGACGGTGGCCCGATGCACCGCCCCGGAGAACTGCAAGCCCTGCTGGGAAGACGGCGGCCTCGGCAAGATCGCCTGCGATCCTGGGAAGAGCGGCGAGTGCGGCGCCGCAGCCTGCAAGCCCGAGAACCCGCTAAGCGTCATCATCGCGAGCGGTTACTGCGCTCAGAACTGACGTTGTCCCCCTGAAGAGACGCCTGCTCTTGAGCTAAAGAAACGGGGCCACCCAATGAAAAAGGTGCCCCAAGCGTATAAGCTTGGATCGTGTCTTTTCGTTTACGTGGAATGCGACCTCGTCATCTCCTCACCCTCGTGACGCTGGCGCTGCCCTTGGCGCTGCTCAGCCCGCACGCGAGCGCAGAGCCCGGCGGCACCAAACCCGGCGGCACCAAGCCCGGTGGCACGAAGCCAGGAGGGACCGCTCCGCCAGGAGGAGGCACCCCAGGAGGCACGAAGCCCGGAGGCGCGGGGACCAACCCCGACGCCGGTCAATCGCAGACCGTCCTCATCGAGCGCTACACGAAGATCGTCCTCTCGCAGCCCGGCTCTCCGTTTCCTCTCCAGAGGCTCGCGCAGCTCTATCGTGACAAGGACGGAAACCTCGCGGGCCTGGTGAAGGACTTCGAGGCGCGCGCGGCGTCGTCCGCGGGCGATCCCTACGCATCGACGGTCTCGCTCGCCGGCATCTACAAGATCGACGGGCGCACCGAGGACGCGATCAAGACGTACGAAAAAGCGATCTCGCTGAAGAACAACGACCCGGTCGCGCTCCTCGCGCTGGCGCGTCTTCTTCAAGATCGCGGAGAGGTCGCGCCCGCGCGCAAGCGATACGAAGACGCGCTCGCGCTGCAGACGGCGGTCGCCGACAAGGAGCAGACGCTGCGTACGCTCATGACGCTAGCGCTCGACGGGAAAGACTTCGCAGGCGCAAAGTCCTTCCATCAGCAGCTCGTGAAGCTCCAGCCGACGAGCCTCTTCGTGAAAGGCGAGCTCGGTCGCGAGCTCTTTCAGCGCGGCGAGTACGACAAGTCCGAGGCGGAGTTCAAGGATCTCGTGAGCGCGGCGTCGGGCGACAACCGCGCGCTCGCGCCCGCGCTGAAGGATCTCGGCAAGGCACAAGCGAAGGCGCACAAGAACCAAGACGCCCTGGCCACGCTGAAGAAGGCGCTGCAAGCCGCCGGACAAGAGGCCGCGGTGCGCGCGGAGATCTACGAGACGATCACGGAGATCTACCGCGCCGATCAACAGCTGCCCGTCCTCATCAAGCAGATCGAAGACGAGCACCCGACCGACTTTCAGCGCCTCGCGATCCTCGGGTCGCTCTACGAAGAGACGGGCGACAGCGCGAAGGCGCTGCAGACGTACACGAAGGCGCTCGCGGTCAACCCGAGGCACATCGATCTCCGCCTCAAGATGATCCGCGTGCTGCAGTCGCAAGGCGAGCTCGACAAGGCCATCGCCGAGTACGAAGCGCTCATCCGCGCGGCCCCGAACAACCCGCAGTTCGTGTTCGAGCAATGCGAAGCGCTCATGCAGCGAGGCGATCGCGCGCGCGCGCTCAAGCTCCTCACCGAGCTCGAATCACGCGGTCAAAACGACGAAGAGGTCCTCTCGCGATTGGCCGACTTCTACGGCCGCATCGGCGAGAACGACAAATCGCTCAAGGTGCTCACGCGCCTCTCCGGGATCGGCACGAACGATCCCGGCCACCTCGTCGATCTCGGCGATCGCTACTTTCAAGACGGCAACACGCCGCTCGCGATCCAGACGTGGCGTCGCATCCTCACCACCGTGTCGCCACGCGCACGTGCGCTCGCCGCGCTCGGTGACGTGTACATGGAGCACGACATGCTGCAGGACGCGCTCTCCGCGTTCCGTGAGGCGGTGCAGCTCGAGCCGCAGACCACCGGCTACAAGAAGCAGCTCGCGAGCGCCCTCGAGCGTTCGAAGAGCTACAAGGACTCGCGCCAGATCTGGCAAGACCTCGCCGAGAAGGCGAAGCAGAGCGGCGACAAGATCCTCGCGCGTGAGGCGCGGTCGCGCATCGTCACGCTGTGGGGCTTCGAGCGCATCCTCGACGCGCAGGTGACGCCGCTCCAGCAGAAATTCGGGTCGAACCCGCCGGACGTCGAGGCAGGTCGCATGCTCGCCGAGGTGCAGCTGCATCTCCGCAAGCTGAACGACGCCGAGACGACGCTGCGCAAGGTCATCACCGTCGCGCCGGGTGACGCAGACAGCTACCTCGCGCTCGAGCGCGTGCTCGTCCAAGAGAACAAAGTGCAAGACGCGATCGCCGTGCTCGAGAAGCTCGTCGCGGTCGATCCGAAGAGCGCGCGTCAGCTCTATCAGCGCATGGCGCAGTACGCGCTCCAGCTCTATCGTGACGAAGACGCGATCCGCTATGCGGCGCGCGCCGTCGAGCTGAACCCCGACGACGCCGAAGGACACCGTCGCCTCGGCGACATGTACCGGCAGAAGCAAGACGTCGAGCACGCGATCATCGAGTTCCGAGCGGCGATCGCGAAGAACGATCGCCTCTTCA
This sequence comes from Labilithrix sp., assembly GCA_044227045.1. GTDB lineage: Bacteria > Myxococcota_A > Polyangia > Polyangiales > Polyangiaceae > Labilithrix. The sequence goes on along the minus strand of JBGAFW010000068.1, from coordinate 6,483 downwards.
TCGTGTACCTCGAGCTCGCCGATCTGCTCCTCACGAAGGGGCAGAGCGACGAGGCCGATCGCTTGTTTCGTCGCGTCGTCCGCGGCGCGCCCGACGAAGAGCTCGTCTCTCGCGCGGCGCGTCTCTCGATGCAGATCAACCTCGGCAAGGGCACGCTCGAGTCGCTCGAGCAGGAGCTCTTGCCGCTCGCGATCGGCAACCCGCAGAAGAAGGTCTACCGCCGGCTCCTCGTCGAGATTTACGGCAACCTCACGTTCGCGCTCGTGCAGCGCGTGAAGCATGGCTCGGGCAAAGACGCCGACGAGGCACGCGCCGCCTTGCAACGCGTGGGCGGACGCGCGGTGAAGCCCCTGCTCGACGCCCTCGCCGACGGAGATGCTGGCCAGCAGCGCGTCGCGATCGACGTGCTTGGTTACGTCCAGAACAAGAACGCGAGCGCTGCGCTCTTTGCGTTCGCGACCGGGCAAGGCGAAGCGCCGCTGCGGACACGCGCGATGCTCGCCTGCGGCGCGCTCCGCGACTCGGCGCTGCTGCCGAAATACGAGGCGCTCCTCTTCCCGAAGGGAGAAGGCGCGACGAGCGATGCGATGGCCTCCGACGCGATCGCGCGCGCGGCGACGTGGTCCGTCGCCAAGCTCGGTGACAAGCGTGCGCTTCCGCTCTTGAAGCGGATCGCGCAGAACGGGACGCCCGACATGCGCGCGTTCGCGGTGCTCGGCCTCGGCGTGCTGAAAGACAAGGGCAGCGTGCCGCTCGTCGCGCAGACCGCGCGCTCGCTCGAGGCAGGGACGCCCGCGCGTGCCGCCGCCGCCTACGCGCTCGGTGAGATGGGCGCGGAGTCGGAGACGACGTCGCTCGTGACGATCGCCGAAGGGACCGACGCGCTGCCGCGGCAGATGGCGATCCTCGCGCTCGCACGGATGGGCGCGCACAAAGGCGAGGCGCCGGGCGGCAAGGCCGCGCTGAACGCGATGGCCGACGCGGTCTTCGCGGGCGAAGGCGAAGGCGCGCGCGCGCATCGCACGTCGGAGTCGCTGCGTCAGGCGGCGACCGCGTCGCTCGTGATCCTCGCGACGAAGGGCGCGGCGATCGAGTCGGCGAACATGGAGCAGCTGCCTCCGCCCGACGAAGACGTCGACTCGGAGACGACGCTCGATCAGCTCGTGCCGCGCACGCTCACGGTGAAAGACCGCGCCACGACGCTCGTCACGTTCGCGGATGCGCTCAAGCGCTCGGCCTCGAGCGCGCTCGCGACCTCCACCGAGCGCGCACGCGCGGTCCTCGACGCGATGGGCGCGCGTGAAGGCGCCTTCGAGCCGTTCCTCGCGGCAGGCGATGATGGTCCTGAGCTCGCGACGGCGCGCGCGAAGGTGAGGGAGATGGCCACCACGCTCGAACCAAGCGTGATCGCGCTCTCTCGCCATCCGGATCCTGCGATCCGCACGAAGGCGATCGTGCTCCTCTCGCGGTCGAAGTCCGACGCGGCAGGCGCCGCGATCGCGCAAGGCGTCACCGACTCGAGCGAGAACGTCCAGCGCGTCGCGCTGGCGTCGATCGGGCAACACGCCGATCAGAAGTCCGTCGCCGCGGTCGCCAAGGTCATGCGGAGCCACGAGAGCTGGGCGATGCGTGTGCTCGCGGCGCAGGCGCTCGGACGCCTGGGGTCGGCAGGCGCGGGCGCGGAGGCGACCAAGCAGCTCAAGGAGGCCGCCTTGAAGGAGCCGTACGCGCTGGTCCGGGAGGCCGCGCTCGTCGCGCTCTCCACCTACGACAAGAACGAGGCGTCGCAGCTTGCAGCACAAATGGCTACGCACGACGCCGAGCCTCGCGTCCGTGAGACCGCGGCCAAAATTCGCGGCAAGTAAGCGCGAAACGCCCGTCCGACGCAGCGCGTTTCAACGGGAAAAAAGAGCAAAACGCGGGGCTGAACACCCGAGTGTCCGCGGCCGTTCTGTCCTGTGTCGCGATGTGTCGATCCTTCTCCACAGGTTCCGCGTGTCCTCACCGTGCCGAGGTCTCGAATGGACACCGCCGCAAAGAGCCCGGCTGTTCACGGGCGAATTCCTGCTAGCTTGATAAAGGGCAGAGATGGGTTCGCTTCCGAATTTCAAACGCGTGAGCGCATCGACACCCGATGATGCGCACGGTGCCGCGACCCTGCGGCCCCAACCGCGGACGCGTTCGTTCGGTGAGCTCGAGCTCGATTTCAACTTCGAGGCGATGGCCGCGCCGATCGGTCACAAAGACGGCGATCCCGAGCTGCCGCTCGTGATCCCCGACGAACCGCCCCCCTCGAGCGGCGCGCGCATCTACACGACGCCGACGAAGAAGCCGAGCATCCAAACGCGCGCGACTCGGCAGGGGCTCGAGGCGGTGCGTGTGCTCGCCGAAGAAGAGACGCGCATCGCCAAAGCAGGCGCGCTCGAGGCAGCGATCTCGCAGTCGATGCGGCCCGACGCCATGCCGTCCGAGGCCTCGACGAAGATCGCGACGCTCGACTCGATCAAGTCCGTCAAATCGATCGACAAGGTCTCGTCCGCGTCTGGCTCTGCGTCGGGCGTCGCCTCGCGCAGCGGCCGCATCGACGAGATGCGTGAGCTCTACGCCAAGGGCGAAGCGGACGCGGCGCTCGCGCTCGCGGCGTCCGTCGCCGGCGATCTCGATCTCGTCGCCAGCGAGCCCGAGCCCTTCGCGGACGATCCCTTCGGCGGCCTCATCCCGGTGGACGACGAGCCCGGCCTCGATCTCGTCCCGCCCGACGACGATTTCGGCGTCCTCGTGAATACGCCGGGAGCCCCCATACCAGGCGTGATCGACGGCTTCGGCGGCCTCGAGCCGATCTACGACGAGGAAGAAGACTTCGCCGATCACACCGCGATCCTCGACGCGTCGTCGCCCGATAGCGGTCGCCATGCCGCGTTGACGGCGCTCACGTCGCAGTCGCGCACGCCTCGCTTGCTCATCACGCCACGCGAGATTTCCGGCCTCCCGATGGATCCGCGCGCCGCGTTCTTGCTCGGACATGTCGACGGCAAGCAGTCGATGGAAGAGATCCTCGACGTGTGCGCGATGCCCGAGTCCGAGGCGCTCGAGCTGCTCGATCGCCTGCGTTCGATGGGCGTCATCGCCATCGATTGAGCGTCGCGCTAGCATGGCGGCGTGGTGCGTCGTGTTTTCGTCCTCTTCGCCTTCGTAGGAGCGCTCGCGGCTTGCCGCGATGTCTCGCGCTTCTCGAGCAAAGGCGATCGCTTCGAGGGTGACGTCGTGAAAGGAAGCTTCGTGCGCTCCGGGATCACCGAGGACACGCGTATCTGCCTCACGCTCGACACCGATCACCTGCAAGACGCGCCCGGAACGATCACGACGTCCGACGGTCGCTTTCGCAACACGCCGATGCGCCCGATCCCTCAGATCTGGCACGATCCGCTCTCGACGTTCACGTTCGGCGACGGACGCGTGCAGAACCTCATCTACGCCGCGTCACCCAACGTCGTCGACGCTGGGCCCGAAGAGGCGCAAGACGTGATGGTGATCGTGTCGCTTCGTCAGGCCAACCACGTCGAGGTGCGTCTCGTCCGCGGCGCGCCGCAGACCGACGCCGGCCCTCCTCCGCCGGGAGTCGGCAACGCGGTATTTGGCGTCTTCAATCTCGATCGCGAGCCGGGTCCGTGCGGATTTTAGGGATCGAGTCGTCCTGCGACGAGACCGGCGCTGCCGTCGTCGACGAGCACGGGCATGTGCTGTCCGACGTGGTGCAGAGCCAGGTCGCGCTACACGCGCCCTACGGCGGCGTGATCCCGGAGCTCGCCTCACGCGATCACTTGAAGAACCTCGGGCCCGTGATCGACGAAGCGCTCGCACGCGCGAACGTGACGCTCGAAGAGCTCGATGGCATCGCGGTGACGAATCGCCCCGGCCTCGTCGGCGCGCTCCTCGTGGGCGTGCAGGCCGCGAAAGGCCTCGCGTGGGCGACGGGCTTGCCGCTCGTCGGCGTCGATCACCTCGTCGGTCATCTGCTCGCCGTCTTCTTGCGACGCACCTCCGCGGGGCCTGCGGGGCCTGCCGAGCCTCCGGCGTTTCCATTCGTCGCGCTGCTCGCCTCGGGCGGACACACCGCGATCTACCGCGTCGACGGCCCACAGGTCTCCGAGGTGCGTGAGCTCGGCGCGACGCGCGACGACGCGGCGGGCGAGGCGTTCGACAAGGTCGCCAAGCTCCTCGGGCTCGGGTATCCCGGTGGTCCCGTCATCGATCGTCTCGCGAAGAAAGGCGACGCGTCGAAGGTCAAGCTCACGTTGCCGATGGCGAGCATGCGCTCGCTCGAGATGAGCTTCTCGGGGATCAAGACGCAGGTCGCGGCGCTCGTGAGGGATCGCGAGGAGCCGCCTGGCGAGCAAGAGGTCGCGGACATTTGCGCCGCGTTTCAGCTTGCGGTGACGTCGGTGCTCGCGAAAAAGCTCCTCACCGCCGCGCGCGCCGAAGGCGTGAAGACGGTCGTGCTCGGCGGCGGCGTCGCCGCGAACAGCGAGCTTCGCGCGCGCGTCAGCAAGCTCGCGAAGGAGAGCGGGATGCGCGCTGTGTTGCCGGAGCTCGCGAGCTGCACCGACAACGCCGCGATGATCGCCTACGCTGGGATCGCACGTCTTCGTGCAGGCGAGCGGGATGCGTGGGATCTGGTGGCGACGAGCTCGACGTCGTTGCCGCGAACCACGCGCAAAGGGCGCGGCGCGCGTTGAGTCACGCGCTCAGCGGTGGGAACACGCCATAATGAAGCCAGCCACGAATGCGACACCCCAGAGCGGAAGAAGAAGGCGAAGAAGCTGATCTCGACTCATGCGCGAAATAAGTGACCAGCAAGAGCCGGGCCGGTCCACTTTTCGGCGTGAAGCGAGAGTTTTTCGAAAAATTCGGGGCTGAGATGGGCCATGTCCATGGCATCGGACGCAGGGGTATGACGCCGTTGTCATAGGGTGCTTGGCGGTCCGGACGACAGAGTCCGAGCCTACGCCTCGAGCTCATCGGAGGCCGCGCTTGGCTCGGCCTCGAGGACGATGAGCGGCATCTCGGTCGGGCAGCCGACGCGGAACGGAAACCAGTGGCCGAAGCCGGACGTCGTGTAGAGGCGACTCACGCCGTTCGGACCGCCAACCAGCCGAGCGTCGCGTGCGTCGACGACCTCGCGAGGTCGCTTCTTCGCGTAGGTGCCCCACCAGCCGATCCCCGGCTTCACCTTCTCGAGGAGGCTTCGTCCAAAGGCGCCGACCTGTCCGCCATGGGTGTGGCCCGAGAGCGTGAGGTCGAAGCCGTGGACGTTCGCCGGCGCGAAGCCTTCGGGACGATGGCAAAGGAGCAGCCGAAAGTCCGCGTGGCGAGGTGACGCGGAGGCCGCGCTCGCGATCGACGGCTCGAGGAGCGACGCGATGTCGCCATGCATGTGAACGGGATCGTCCGAGCCGCCGACGAACAAGGTCGCCCGTCCGATGCGCAGCGATCGACCGGTGCCGACGAGGAGCGGGATCGGACCGGCCTCGTACTTCGGCCTCGTGATCGAGATGTCGTGCAGGTACTCGTGGTTGCCGAGGCATGCCAGCGCGCCGTAGCGCGCGTTGGCCTCGGCGATGAGGCGAAGAGCAGCAGGAATGAGCGCCGGATCGTCGGCGAGATCGCCCGTGAGCATGATCAGATCGGGGTGGCTCGCCGCTGTGTCTCTTTCGCGCGCGGAGACGGCCGAGTCGCTCGAAGACTCGCTCCCTCGGCCTCCGCGCGCGAACGCGATCTCGAGCCCGCGCTTCAAATCGTCGAGGTCGAGGCAGCCGGCGCCGAGATGGAGATCGCTGAGATGGAGGATCTTGAGCCCGTGCAGGTCGGGGTGCAGGTTCGGGTAGCGCATGCGCACGATCGGCATCGTGGGATCACGCTTCGCTTCGGAGAAGCCGCTCGCGCCGGTCATCGCTGCCATCGTCGGGATCGAGGCCGATCCGAACCGGATGAGCGCGCGGCGCGAGACCTTCACGCGCGTCGTCGAGAGCTTGCGGCGCCATGTCTTCGTCTTGCCATCCTGCTCGTAGCTCGCGGCCAACGTCGCGTCGTGCTCGTCGTGCTCGTCGCTGGCCTCGGGCTTGACCGTGGCGAGCGCCAAGGCCCTGTCCCGCGTCAGCCATCGATCGACCGCCGCGGTGAACGGCATCACGATCGCGGCGGGCAGCAGCGTCAGCACGGTGACATATACGGAGCCCACGCCGAGGCGAACGATGTCTCCTCGATGCATCGACTCGCCCGCGAGCCAGAGGACGATGCCGCCGCCGATCACCGCGGCCGCCGCCAGGAGCACGGCTCGCACCGCGCGCGATCGCAGCCAGGCGGGCTGAATCACAGCCGCCGAGAACAAGATGACGACCGCGATGATGGCGATGATGGGCAAGGTCTCGGAGAGCGGAAAGACGGGCCACATCGTCAGAGCACCCCTTGGTCGGGGCGCTGCGA
>JBGAFW010000167.1:0-6376 GCA_044227045.1 Labilithrix sp. | reverse complement strand
GCGGTGGGTCCGTCTTCCGGGAGCGTCGCGAGGCGGACGATGATCTCGGCGCCTTCCTGGACCGTCCGCACGCCGCGGTGTTCATTCAGATCGGTCGCCACGTAGCCGGGACACGCGGCGTTGACCTTCACGTTCGTCGAGCGGAGCTCGTTCGCGAGGCGCACGGTGAATGCATTGACCGCCGACTTCGACGCGGCGTAGCCGAAGAGAGAGACCTGTTGCGACACGGGGGTCTCGGGATTGGCGGTGAGCGTGGCCGATGCGAGCGAGGTCGACACGTTGACGATGCGCGCGGCCGGCGCTCTCCCCAGCAAGGGAAGAAACGCCTGCGTCACGGCGACGAGCCCGAACACGTTCGTCGCGAAGAGCTCGCGCATCGCGGCGACCGACTGCTTCGAAGGCGATGTGCTGTCGTGCGCGATCGCCGCGTTGTTCACGAGCACATCGAGCCGCCCGAAGCGCCTCGTCACGTCTCCTGCCGCGCGGGCGATGCTCGCATCATCGGCGACGTCGAGGAGCACGAGGTGCACGTCGGCCGAGCTCTTGCGAAGGCGATCGACCGCCGACTCTCCACGTCTCCGATCGCGTGCGCCGATGAGCACCGTCATGCCGAGCTCGGCGAGACGACGGGCTGTTTCGTGTCCAATTCCCTTGTTGGCGCCCGTGACGAGCGCCGTCGTGTTCTCGTTCATGAAGCCCAATCTGGTCTTCGAAGCACCCGCGATCTTGGGTGATCTTGGCGTCGGCCAAGAACGCACAAGCCGCCGCGCGGGGGGCCGTTACAATGGCAGCGTGCTTCCTGCTTCGATGACGGCCTTCGTCCGTCCCGGCGTCGCCGTCCTCCGCGTTCGAAAGACGACAGAGCTCTATCGCGGAATGAAAGCGCACTACGGCGTGACCCTCACCTGCGCCGGTCGCTCGGTCTCCCGCGTCGACGGCCGCGAGCGCGTGCAGACGGCAGGGACGCTCGGCCTCACTCAGCCAGGGCAGGTGCACTGCAATCTGCGCCGCGATGCACCCGGCGCCTTCCAATTCGTCTCGTTCGACGCAGAGCGCGTCGACGAAGCGCGGGCGGCCTTGGATCTTGGTCTGCGCGGATACCTCGAGACCGACGAGATTGATCCAAGAGATGCGCGCGCACGGCCGCTCGAGCGCCTCCAAGCGATGGTGCGTTCCGAGACGGCGGACCGCTTCGCCCTCGACGTCGCGATCACCGAAGCGATCGCGGTCTTCACGTCCTTCCTCGGGAGAGCACGAGCTCCGAGCCACAGCCTCCGGCCAAGCGTTCGGCGCGCGCGCGAGTTCCTCCTTGATCACGTCGCCGAGGACGTCACCCTCGACGCGCTTGCAGACCACGCACGCGCCGACAAGTTCCACCTGTGCCGTGCCTTCTCGCAGGAGATTGGTTTTCCGCCCTACGCATTCCTGACGCAGGCACGCATCGCCCGAGCCCGCGTCCTGCTTCAGCGTGGGCTCAAGGCCTCCGAGGTCGCGTCGCTCGTCGGCTTCTGCGATCAGAGCCAGATGCATCGACACTTCCTCCGCATCGTCGGCTGCACTCCGGGCGCCTACGCGCGGATGTCCTGACTCAGCGCGCGCTCGCCACCAGCCGGGCTGTGTGCAGCTCTTGGACGCGGTCCTCGCGCGTGGTCTTGATACGAGCGCTCATGGCGTCTGCGTCTCGAAGCGGAAGACATGCCAATCGGCATTTTTCTCGCGGTGGTCGATCCACTCGACGTCTCGGCCCGCCGCCGCGTGAACGACGCGGGTCCAGAACGGGAGCGCATCTGCGTTGCTCTTGCGAACGCGCACCTCCCACGGCCCGGGGAAGCGTTCGAAGAGCGCACGCGCCGCTGCCCTCCCGACGGATCGGCGTCGTACGCCACGGAGCACGAAGAGCTCGGCGACGTCCATCACGTTGGGGTCTTTCGTGATGCGCGATCCACGCTCCGCCAGCGCGAACCCCGAGAGCATGCCGTCGACACGAACGAAGAAGGGATGGTGATTCGTCGAGGTCCACCATCGCTCGTCGACCTGAACATCGAACAGACCATCGTCTCGCATCACGAGCGGCATGTGCTCACTGAAATCGTGCGCGTAGAGCTGAAAGAGCCGACGCAGAACGTCCGCGTCGGCGTGCGCGATCGGCTCGAGGATGACGGCGCGTTCGCTCGGCTCGTTCACGAAGAGAGATTACCTCACTACGTAGCGTGACGTGCTTCGACCGTGCTCCGATCGCTTAGATGGACGTCACGAGCCATCGCACCGAGTATACTCGGCGACGATGGTGAACCGTCGTGATGATCGAACCACGCCGCATCGAAGGAACGCTCCTATCGTCGGAGCGGCGCCGGACATGGCCAAGGCGACGCTCTCGATCTTGATCCTCTCCGGCGCAGCCGTCGCGGTGATCGCGTGCGGGGCGTTCGGTACGGCCGAGTCGGAGCCCACGAACGCGCCCGCCGACGCTGCGTCCGACAGCGCTGCGCCTCAGGACGTGGCCACCGACGCGGCGAACCGCACCGACGCTTCGCCGCTGTGCAGCGGTTCGACGACCTTCGGCGGCGACATGTCCGCGCTGCCTGAGGGCTTCGCCGCGTCGCTGGCGCCCGATTCGCCGCCGTCGTTCAGCGCCGGCCAGATGGTCGCCGCCGCATCCATGGCGCCCTCCTCCTACGGTAAGTCCACCATCACGCGATTCTTCGAAGGTCCGGTCTCGTCGGCCGACGTGTCGTGGACCGCGACCTTACCGTCCTCGAGCATCCAGGCGGAGGTCGGGTGTCGGCTCCACCTCACGGTCGTCCCGAGCAACGAGACGATCCGGCTCTACTTCGTGCACAACGGACTGACGTCCCTCGAGTTCATCGCGGATCGCCTCTCGTCACCCGCCGTCGGCGTCGACCAAGCCACGCTCGCGGCGCCGCATGGCCCAGGCACCTTCGCGATGACGCTCGGCGCGCGGCACTCGAACGGCACGCTCTCGCTCCGCGCGAGCTTCAACGGCAAAGCCCACAACGCGAACGTCCCGCTCGCCGAGACGATTCAGCGGGCCGAGGTGAACTGCGGCGTCTACAGCGCGTACAACGGATCGGGTGCGCCCGACATCTTCACGGTACGCGTCGACGACCTGTCCGGGACCGTATGCCCGGTCCAGTGAGCGCTCCACGCAAGGACGCTAGGACGCCGTCTCCGACTCGGTTTCGTCGAGACGCGCTGCCGTCGGCTTAGCCGAGCGGCTCGAATTTCATGTCCTTCATCTCGTGCCGCGCGATCTCTGCGCGCTGGTCGGCGACGGCTTTCAGGTGCGCCGGTCGGGCGACGCAACGTGCATGGTACGCGGCGAGCCTCGGGAACGCAGAGAGCACACCGAGAGAGTCCGCGATCTTCAAGACCGACGCCATCAAGAGGTCGGCCGCGCTGAACGCATCGCCGACGAGCCAGGTTCGTTCGCCGAGGGCGTTCTCGAGCTCGCCCAGCCGCGTCTCCACCATCGCGAGCACGCGCGGCCGGCGCTTCGCCTTCTCCTCATCGTCGTCGATGAAGAACTCCACCTCGGCGAGGTTCATGAGGAATGGCTCGATGGAGTTGAGCGCCGCGATCGACCACTGGAGCATCTGCGCGCGGCCCGCTGGCGATTCGGGCACGAGCTTGCCCGCCCGTGTCGCGATGTCGAGGACGATCGCGCCCGACTCGAACATCGCCGGACGGCCTTCCTCCTCGAGCATCGGGACCTGACCGAAGGGCTGCATCGCGCGGTAGTCGCGCGATCTCTTCGTCGGCTCGTCGACGAGTCGGACGTCGTACGGCCAGCCGACCTCGTTCAGGATCCATCGCGCGCGGTAATCACGAACATTGCCCGCGGCGAAGGGAGGTGCCCACTTCATCGCCGTGATGGTGATCTTCGCCATACCTATCGGGACGCAAAAACCAAACCGCGATGCAGATCGTGCGTCGAACGTAACGCAGGGTCAGGCGTGCCGGGGCGAATCGCCACGCTGCCCCGCAGTCGTCGCTTCTCTTGGGTTGCGATGCTCCACCCCAATGGGAACCTCATCGCTTGGAGCTCGCCTTCTTCCTCGTCTTCTTCCTCGCCGTCGGCTTTTTCGCGGGCGACTTTTTCGCTGTCGACTTTTTCGCGGGCGGCTTCTTTGCAGCTGTCTTCGTGCCCGCCTTGAACGCAGTGACCTCGACCCCGCTCGGGTCGCCGACCTCGACGGTGTAGTCAGCGTCGTCGTCGAGGGGAGGGAGGTCCCAGTCCAGGTTCATGCCCCAACTCGAATAGAGCGCCTGCGTGGCAGCTTCCAACAGGGCCTTCGACTGGCGCGGACCCGGGAGACGCGAGACCTCGAATGTGAACGTGGCGGTGATCGCCTGCTGTCGAGGAGCAAGCTCGAGCCGCGCCCACCCTCGGACAAGCCCTTCGAGCTCCTGAAAGTTGGGGAGCTCGACCAGGTCTTCGCCGGACGCGTCGGGAGTGCCGTCGACGAGCTGCATTTGCTTTGGGCTAAGCTTCTTGCCGTTGCGCAAGACCTTCGCGGGGAGGACCACCTTCGCGATCCCGACCACCTTGGGCGCCGCCCTCGCGAGGACAGCGCCGGGCACGAAGGTCTCTCGCTCCTCCTCCCCGAGCTCGAGACGCCGCACCTCTGGCGGCAGGTCCCAGCGGAGTCGTTTCCACGCGCCCTCGAGCTCCGCCTGTTGCGCCGCGGTGTCGACGCCCTGCCCTGCGAAGCTCACGTCGACCCAGAGGCGCGCGCCGAAGACATCGTACGAGAGCGCGATCCTCGCCTCCGGCAGCGCGTCGAAGAGCATGGGTGGACGGGCGAGGGGGACGAGCCCGTCCAGTGCCGTCAGGGCACGGCGACTCCGCGGCTTGCCGTCTTTCCCGATGACGATGACCTCGCGAGACCACGAGCTTCGACCCGGTCCGTGAAGCTTCGCCTCGATGCGTTCGGTGAGCGCGCGAAACCTCGGCGCGAACGCGAGCCACAGGTCGCGCGAGACGAACGCGCCCTCGATCATCGTGACGTCTCCGCTCATCGTGATCGAGTCCCAGAGCTGATTTCGAAGTCGCTTGGCGTCGTCTGCGGTCGACACCCCCGCGAGCGCCTCCTCGCCTGCCTTCAAGCGCCCTTCGAGCACCTCCTTCATCGCGCACCTCCCACATTCCCTTGACGGACCGGTTTCCCGGAAGGGTCAGCGTGCATGGAACCGCGGCACGAGGCAAGCCCACGTCTGCGACGCATTGGGTGGTCCCTCGGAAGGAAGACAGTCCGCCGAGCGGTGGGCGGTGAGCGTGGACGTCGAGCTGTCGTTCAGGCGCGCTCGGCTTGGAGGTTCATGGGGTATTGCGGCGTTCGTTCGCTGGCTCCGGCTCTTCCTCTTCGCTGTCGGTCTCCGCGCTCTTGGTCGCGTGTGTCGTCGCGATCCGTATGCGTTCCGTTGGGCGACGGCCAAGCGCGCGAGCGGAGCCCGCGAGCGAGATCGTCCACGCGACGAAGAGGAGCGCGAGCCACGACATGAGCACGACGTGATAGCCCGCGTACGGAAGCGCCATCGCGTGGGGCACGAGGCAGAGCGTCGCGACCGAAGCGGCTGCTGCCAACGCGGCGACGACTCTCACGTACCGCCGTCCGAGATGCGCGCGGAGGACGAGGCCGGTCACGAAGGCGATCGGGATCGCGACGAAGCCGCAGACGTAGGCCGCGCCGAACCAAACCGGCAAGGGAGGGTGAACCGCTGGCCGGATCAGATGCTCATGGAGCTCGAAGAAGAACGGGTAGCCGGCGAGAGGGATCGTTGCCGACAATACGAACGAGACGAACGCGCCGACCTTCACCGCGAGAGGGACGGGCAGCTCGCGCTGATCCACCACCTTCGCCGCGCGGTACGCGCCTTCACCGACGTCGCGTTCGACCGTCTCCTGCGCCCACGGCCGTCGCCACGTTTTTCGGGCGAACAACCACGCGCCAGGGAGCGCGAGGAGCGTTCCCAACGCGAACGTGACCATCTCCTTCTCGTTTGGAGGCTCTCCGCGTGCGCCCATCGCTGCATCAGCCTACACCGCAGTGAGGTTCGACGGATGAACTGAGGCGCGCCACTGCGTCCTCGACCGCGCATGCCTCGAGGCGATCGACGCAGGCCTCGCTGATGAGAGCTCGGAGCGGCTGGCCGCGGTCCTGCTCGTTCAACACCCCCGGCGTCCTGTCGTCGTTGTCCTATTCGGCGGCTCAGCGCTTCTTGCTTGCGGCGCGCGCCTTCGACTCGATCGCGTCGATGAGATCGGCGCGGAGATCGGGGTACGCACGAATGACGTCGCGCTGCTTTCGAAACGCGGCGAGCCCACCCTTCTTCCAGAGCGGCGGCGACGACGTGA
>JBGAFW010000067.1:0-55287 GCA_044227045.1 Labilithrix sp. | reverse complement strand
GGGTCGAAGCGCAGCGCGAGGCTTCGACGCGAGAGATCGAACGCGATCTCGCGATCGACCGCGTCGACGAGCGCGCTCGGCGAGCCAGGTTGCGGCGCATAGACGAGCGTCGCCTTGTAGCGATCGGGATCGATGCGCGCGCGGAAGCAGAAGCGACCTTCTTCGTCCGTGACGACGATCACGTCGGGCGCGTCCGTCGGGCCCGTGACGCGAACACCCCATGAGGAGGGACCACGCTTCGGTTGCGGCGCGCCCGCTCCCCCTCCATCGGCGGCCCTATCGCACCCACGTGCCCCGCGCATCGCTTCGGCGACCTTCGGATCGTGGGCGTCGGCCTCACGCGTCACCCGAACGGTGACGGACTGGAGTGCAAGTGGTTGCCCCGCGTCGTCGGTCAGGTTTCCCGAAAGGACGAGCTCATTCACCCCTTGGGTTTGATCCCGCACCGCGCGCGCGCTGAGCTTGGCCGCGCCGCGAACCCGAATGCGAATAGGCGCGGCCCGCGCGACGTTCTCTTCCCCAAGGAAGAGATCTCCACACAAAGCGAAGCTCAACGCCGCCAGGAAAATCGCGAAACGCTGGAGCAAAGGTGCGAGCTTCACGGGCGTTCGATGCATACCAGCGGGAGGGTTTGGGAACCAGGCACTGGTTCCCAACGTGAAAAGCGAGGGTTTGGGAACCAGGCACTGAAAGCCGATCGTGTCACCAGGATGAACAGCAAAAGAAGGAGAGAATCACGTGACTATTGGATTCGGCGCGCCGTCGATCCGAATGGTGACTGCTCCCAAAAACCAAATCTCGAAGCCCGTACAAGAATAGATTTGTCGAGGCTAACAAAAGCAGTTCCGGAGGCGTGGGTAATGCGTGATAGCTTTTGTGGAGTGTCGATGCGCAGGGGAGGCGTCCTCGCAGCTTCGTTGCTCACCGCAGCGTTGATCGCGTTTGCTCCACGCGTGGCGCGTGCGGACGAAGCGCGCCTCAAGTTTCTCGCGGGCAAGCTCAAAGACGACGACTCTCGTGTTCGCACGAGCGCGGCGCTCGCTCTCGGTGCGTCGAACGAAGACGGCGCCGTCGAGCATCTCTGCGGAGCGCTCAGCGATCGCGAAGACGTCGTTCGCCAAGCAGGCGCCGTCGCGTTGAAGCGCCTCAATCGTTCGTCGGCGCTCTCGTGCCTTCGTGCACGCGAGCCGGTCGAGCAGAACGAAGCCGCGAAGATCGCCATCACGCGCGCGATCGAGGCGATCTCGTCGGGTGGTGACGGTGGTGGTGGCAGCGGCGACGCCGCCATCAAAGAGAACCCGAACGCGAAGTACTACATCTCGCTCTCCACCGTCGCGAACCAGACCGGACGCGGGCAGGCGGAGGTCGAGCGCATCGTCCTCAACTCCATCCGGCAGAAGCTCGACGCCGCTGGCGTCGTTCAGCTCGCGCCGTCGACCGAGAGCGCCGACCGCGCCCGCGAGGTGATGAAGAACCGCAAGATGAAGGGGTTCTACCTGGCCATCGCGGTCGACCGCTTCGAGTACGACGGCGGCAACCTCAAGGTGAAGGTGAAGATCGGCGTCTTCAACTACCCGAACAAATCGCTCCTCGGCAACGTCGACAAAACCCTTACTGCACAAGGGGTTTCGAGCGGCGACAAAGCCTCGGAGGACCGTCTCCTCGAGCTCGCCGCTGGCCTCGCTAGCGAGCAATTCGCCCAGAACGCGAGCGCCTTCTTATGATTTGGGTGGGCGCCTTTAGCCCTTATCGCGCCCCGCTACGTCAGCAATCGAGGACCTGATGACAACCTCCGCACAACCCGCCGCAGCTGCACCGAAGTACAAACGCAGCTTCAAGAACTACCTGCTCGACGCGAAGTTCCAGCTGAAGTGGACCTTCCGCATCATCTTCGTCGCGCTCGTCATCAGCGCGGTCATGGGTGTCTTCCTCGTTCAGACGAGCCAGAAGGTCACCGAGCAGAGCCAGAAGGTCATCAAGCAGGGCGACGCGCTCATCAGCGAGAGTCAGAAGAACTCCGACCTCGTGAAGATGCAGATCAAGGATCAGTACGCGGACTCTCCCGAGCTCGCGAAGACCTTCGATCAGGAAGCGAACAACCTCCAGAAGGATCTCGAGCGAAAGCACAAGGCCCTCGAGGAGCAAGCGGCGCAGACGCAAGCGCAGCAGACGACGATGATGATCTCGCTCGTCGCTGGCCTCACGCTCATGGTCGTCCTCATCGGCTTGCTCGGCATCTACTTCACGCACAAGGTCGTCGGTCCGATTTACAAGATGAAGCTGCTCCTCCAGCAGGTCGGCAACGGGAAGCTCAATTTCCAGGGCAAGCTTCGCAAAGGCGACGAGCTTCAAGACTTCTTCGAGGTCTTCGCTGCGATGGTCGAGAAGCTGAAGGCCCGCCAGGCCGAAGAGGTCGCGACGCTCGAGGCCGCGATGCAAGAGGCGAAGGCGACCGGCGCGAGCGACGGCGCGATCGAGAAGATCGCGCGCGTCCGTGACGAGATGAAGGCCGCGCTCGAGAAGTAGTCAGGAAGCAGTCGGAGCGTCGAGTCAGAGCTTCTGCCACGACACGTCGTCGTAGGAGACGTGATCGTTCGTATCTGCGCAGAGCTTCAAGGTGCCCGCGTTCCTGAAGCGCTTGAAGTCGGAGTCCGCGCGGGTGGCGTGCCCGAGGACGTTCCAGCTTGCGCCGTCTTGTCGCTCGACCCACCCCTCGAGCATCACCGGCGCCGTGCCCGTCACGCGAATGCGCAGACGATAGCGATCGGTCGTCGTCAGCGGCGTGCTGAGCGGCATGTTCTCGAGATCGAGCGCATCGCCGGCGACCTGGCGGAAGAGCGCCCCGCGGTTCACGTCGTCAGGGATGTAGACGCTGTAGCCTTCGCTCACATCGGCCTCGGTCATCGAGCTCTGCGGGACGCGCACGTGAAGCTGCACGTATCCGGGCGACAGCGCCTTCAGGCGGAACACAGCGGACGCCTCGAAGTCCGAGAGCGCCTCCGCGAAGGGGCGGAAGATGCAGTCGTTGCGGTAATTGGGAGTGGCGGCCTTCACGACCACTTGGTTGTCGAAGATCGCGAACGAGCCCGCGGTCTTCTCGAACCAGCCGTTGCCGATGACTCCGCTGGGGCGGTTGAAGTCGTCGAAGAAGCCCGTGCTGCCGCTCGTGCCGCTGCTCGACGCGTCGCTTCCGCTGCTCCCGCTGCTCGAGGCGTCGCTTCCGCTGCTTCCGCTGCTCGACGCATCGCTGCTCGAGGCGTCGCTCGTGAGCGCCGACCCATCGGCCGGCGCGCCGCTCGAGAATCCATCGAGGCTCGTGAGCGAGCAGCTCACCAGCGCACACGCGACGAGCATGGAGAGGGCGCCCGCGCCGAGCACGATACCGCCACGCAACGAGACCACGAGACAAGTGTAGCGGGCGGCACGTCAGCCGTCTTGTTCGGTGATCGCGCCCTTGATCCATTCGATCTCGAGCTCCGTGTTTTTCGGTCGGATCGCGATGATGTCGATGCGTACACGCTGGACGTCGTCCATCTTCTTGAGCCGCCCGCGCCAGAGACCACGCGCCGCGCGGAGCAAGAGCCGCCGCTTCTTCCACGTCACGCTCGCGAGCGGTCCGTCGAACGAGCTCTCGCCGCGCTTGCGCACCTCGACGATGACGACCAGATCGTCTCTCTTCGCCACGAGATCGAGCTCGAGCGGACCCAAACGGACGTTGCGCCAGAGGATACGAAACCCCTCGGCGGCGAGGTGCGCGGCCGCGAGATCCTCGGCGTTTCGCCCGATCGCCACTCGATTCTTCATGTACCCACCTGCCTTCGCGAGGGTCATCGGCCAAGGGGGTCGCCGCGTTGCGTGAAATCTTCTTGAGCGGAGCCCGCCTATCGGCCATGAACGAAGGATGACGAACTCGAGGAAGTCTTCGCTCCTGCTTGCGCTCGTTGGTCTCTGCTTCGGCGCCGGCATCGGGCTGCTCGCATGCAGCAAGAACCAAGGCGAGAGTGGCGCGGTGGCATCGTCGACGGCGAACATCACGACGCCCACGAGCGGCAGCGCCGACGCCGCGAGCAACCGTCACGACACGCGCGGCGTCATCAAGGCGTTCGCGGAAGGTCGAAAGTCGGTGAACATCGCCCACGAGGAGATCCCCGGCTTCATGAAGGCGATGACGATGCCGTTCAACGCGAGCTCACCCAGCGTGCTCGCCGGGCTCAACGTGGGCGACGCTGTCGACGTGACCTTCGTCGAGGAGAACGACGGCGCGTTCACGATCGTGACGATCAAGAAGCGCTGAAGACAAAACGAAGAGAGGGCCTGGTTTCCCAGACCCTCTTCACGTTCGAGACCAGCGCCTGGTCAGGACGTCAGTTGCACTGACGATTCTTGTCGTTCGGATCGCACTCGCCCTGCGTGCAGGCGGTGGTGGGATCGTAGACGGTGTTCGTCTTGATGCAGTACGAGCCGGTGAGGCCTTCGTTACCTTGTCCGATCGAGGTGACGAGGCGCTGGCACTGGAAGCCATCGGGGCACTTGCAGAACGTCTGATCGCTCGGCGTGTTGCCGTTGATGTCGGCGCAGCGGCAGGAGCAGTAGACGGCCTTGTCGGCGGCGCGGTCGACGCACTGCGCGGCGACTTGCGACTTCTTGCGCGTGTCGATGAAGTCGTTCGTGCTTGGATCCTTCGCGCCTTCGATCACCGTGCTCGTGCCCGGGATGAAGCAGGGATCCTTCGCGCCGGCAGGCTTCTCTCCGCCTTGGCCTTGGCCGTAGGGGCAGGAGACGCGGCCGCGGAAGTGATTCACGAGGCACAGACGCGTGCGGCACTGGAAGCTCTTCGACTCGACGTTGACTTCCTTCTCGTCGAACCCGAGGAAGTTCGGATCGTATTCCTGCTCTGGAGTGCAGGGATCGCCGATGCCCTCGTCGGTGCAGCTCGGGCCCGCGGCCATGATGAGCACGCCGCCCAAGAGCGACGCGACGCCGAGCGCGCGTGCCGAACGAGCGAGCCACCCACGCTCCTTCTTCGATGGATGAGGCGGAGGAACGGAAACAGTGGTTGCGTCCAGGACGTCCCGAGTCGGCATCGTGATGCGGGACCGTACTGTTTTGTGGGGAGAAGCGTCAAGCATGCTGTTCGTTCCTCTCGAGTTAAACTCTCGATGGGCGGGCTCGCGCCTTCGGACTCCGTGGAGGCGTCCGTTCATGGGTCTCATGGCCGCTCGACGGATCCTCTTGCATCGCTCACCGGAAAACGGCCGGTCGCTCGAAGACCGCGCGTAAACCGTCTCGCTGCATCTTTCTTCTCGGCGGCTTCCTCAAGACGTGCAGCCCGACCCGCGGACCCGACCCGCGGCGGCCGTGTCTCGATAACGTCTTTCGAGGTTCGCGCGCCGCTCCCTCTTCTTTGAAGGAAAGATGTGCACTAGCGTGCGTGCGTCTCGGCTGTCAGGGGCCGCAGGAAGCGCAGATTGGATCCAATGACAGCGGCACGTCACGGGTTCTCCTCATCACGGACATCCATGTGGTGCTCCCACTCGTGGCAACCCCCAAGCGCCCCACCGGCAATCGCGTCTTGACAAAATCTCCGAGGGCTCCGTACCATCTCGCCGCCCGCGGGGAATATCTTTGCTAAAACGTTCGGTTTTTTGCCGAACCATCTAAGCTTCGCTTCACTTTCATTGCGGCTGAAGGCCAATTTCAAATGGCATTTGTCGTGACGCCACGCGTGGCGTCGTGGTCAAAGCCATGTGTCTCGCGACGACGAGCATTTGTCGCCACGCCATGTCGTGCTCCTTCTTCGATGGATGAGGCGGAGGAACGGAAACAGTGGTTGCGTCCAGGACGTCCCGAGTCGGCATCGTGATGCGGGACCGTACTGTTTTGTGGGGAGAAGCGTCAAGCATGCTGTTCGTTCCTCTCGAGTTAAACCTCTCGATGGCCGGGCTCGCGCCTTCGGACTCCGCGGGAGCGTCCGTTCATGGGTCTCATGGCCGCTCGACGGCTCCTCTTGCATCGCTCATACGAAAACGGCCGGTCGCTCGAAGACCGCGCGTAAACCGTCTCGCTGCATCTTTCTTCTCGGCTGTCTCCTTAAGACGTGCAGCCCGAGGCGCGACCCGGTCAGCGGCGGCGTGTCTCGATAACGTCTTTCGAGGTTCGCGCGCCGCTCCCTCTTCTTTGAAGGAAAGATGTGCACTAGCGTGCGTGCGTCTCTGCTTTCAGGAGACCGTAGGAAGCGCAGATTGGATCCAATGACAGCGGTACGTCACGGGTTCTCCTCATCACGGACATCCATGTGGTGCCCCCACGTGGGCAACCCCCTAACGCCCCACCGGCAATCGCGTCTTGACAAAATCTCCGAGGGCTCCGTACCATCTCGCCGCCCGCGGGGAATATCTTTGCTAAAACGTTCGGTTTTTTGCCGAACCATCTAAGCTTCGCTTCACTTTCATTGCGGCTGAAGGAGAACGAGAACAGAGAAGAGGAACACCGAGGATGCGTCTCTCCCTACTGCGCAAAATCCTGATGGCGTCGGCAACGTGCGTGCTCTCCCTTTCGCTCGCTGGTGGCGCCATGGCGCAGCCGAAGCCGAAGCCGAAGCCGCCCGCAGGAGCAGCCGCTCCCGCGAAGCCCGGAGGTAAGCCGGGCGCAAAGCCGCCGGGTGGAAACCCGAACACCGTGGAGCTCGACGAGCCCGGTCCGCCGCAAGACGACAAGAAGGGTGGAGCGCCGAAGGCCGCCGACTCGGGGCCGCCGCCGGTCGCCGGTCAGATGACCGAGCAAGCTGCGCAAGCGAAGCGTCTGTTCGACGGAGAGAAGTGGGGTGACGCCGCCGCTGCTCTCTACCGCGTCTACAAGGGAGAGACCGGCGACGACGAAGGCAACAAGCAGCTCGCGCAATACCACCTCGCGATCTCGCTCTACCGCTTGAAGTTCTACCAAGGCGCGTACGGCATCTTCTCCGAAATCGCGGACAAGCCGAACCACCTCAAGTTCAACGAGACGCTCCTTTGGCTCGCGAAGCTCGCGACCGACCTTCCGGAGCCGGCCGACATCGTCGAGCGCGTCGGTAAGTACAACGACTCGCAGATCGACAAGTTCAACAACTCGAACCAGCGCGAGCTCTACTGGCAGCTCAACTACCTGCTCGGTCGCTACAAGTACCGTAACCGCCAGTACGACGACGCGCTCCGCCTCTTCGGCAAGGTCGACCGTCAATCGAAGTACTACATCAAGGGCCAGTTCTTCTCCGGCATCTCGAACGTGCAGCTTCGCCGCTCCGTTCCCGCCGTGCAGTCCTTCCAGCGCATCGTCGGCGCGATCGACGAAGGCGTCGAAGGTCTCGAGGACGAGGACCGCATGAGGGACCTCGCGTTCCTCTCGATGGCGCGCACGTACTACTCCGCGTCGGTTCGCCTCGACGAGTCGAACTCCCCGACGATCGACAGCTCGAAGCTCTCGGCCGCGGTCAAGTACTGGAACAAGGTCGACCAGGCCTCCGAGTACTGGCTCGACTCGCTCTTCGAAGAGTCGTGGGCCTACTTCATGGCCGGTGACTACGCGCACGCGCTCGGCAACGTGCACACGATCCAGTCGCCGTACTTCCCGAACTCGTACTACCCCGAGGCCGAGATTCTGAAGGCGGTCATCTACTTCGCGAACTGCCAGTACGACGACGCCGAGACGATCGTCGCCAAGTTCCAGACGAAGTACCAGCCGATGTACGACGACCTCGCGAAGGTCTTGAAGCGCTTCCAAGGCGAAGACCAGGACGAGCCGTTCTACAAGTTCCTCAAGCAGGTTCGTGACGGCAAGGCCGACCTCCCGCCGCGCATCAAGATCGTCGTCGAGAACGCCCTCGGCGATCGCCAGCTCCTCCGTCACTTGCAGTACGTGCAGGTCCTCGACGACGAGCAGAAGCGATTCGGAAAGGCCCCCGCGGCCTTCCGTGATTCGCCCCTCGGCAACGACGTCAAGGACGCGATGCAGCTCGCGCGCGACATCGCGGTTCGTAACGCCGGTCAGCTCGCTCGCGAGCGCTACCAGCGAAACCTCGACGAGCTCAACGAGCACCTCCGCGACAGCGCGAAGATCCTGATCGACATCACGTCCGCGAAGCGCAACCAGCTCGACGCGGCGATCGCAGGCTCACAAGTCACCGTTCAAGAGTCGGAACGCAACATCGTGAAGCCCGTACCCGAACTACGGGCAGATCGACGAGGTCCTCTACTACCTCGCGTACGAGTACGAGCAGGCGAACGACCTCAAGAACGCGCGCTCGGTCTACTACGACTTGATCAAGAAGGCGCCGCAGTCGAAGTACATCCCGAACGCGTACCTCGCGTTCGGTGAGCTCTTCTTCAACGAAGCGCAGGGCGATCCGAGCAAGTGGGATCTCGCCGCGCAGGCGTACACCGAAGTCACCAAGTACCCGCCGCCGAACAACAAGGTGTACGGCTACGCCTGGTACAAGCTCGGTTACGTCTTCTGGAACAAGGGCGAGCTCGACAAGGCGCTCAACGCGTTCAAGAAGACGATCGAGTTCGGCGTCGCGTACGCACAGCTCCCCGGTGCGTCGAAGCTCGCCGACAGCGCGCGCCGCGACGTCATCCCGGTCTATGCGCTCAAGGGCGACCCGGCGCAGGCGTACAACTTCATGCACAACATCTCGGGCGATCAGGGTGGCACGAACACCCAGACGTTCAAGATGATGGACGACCTCGGTAACAACTACCTCGACACCGGTCACTACCCCGAAGCGATCATCCTCTACAAAGACCTGATGACCCGCGACAAGAGCGGTCGTCAGTGCGTGTACCAAGCGCACATCACCGAAGCGACGATGGCGATGAAGTCCGGCAACAAGGACCTGATCGTCAAGGAAGTCGACAACCAGGTGAAGATGTTCAACGAGGTGAAGAACGGCGGCTACACAGCGGAGCAAAAGTCCGAGTGTGCCAACAAGACCGCCGCGCTCACCACCGAGACCGCGATGGCGTGGCACCTCGAGGCCGTCGGCTCCCAGGGCCAGCGCGGCACGGGCGACGCGAAGACGATGGCGCTCGCAGCGCAGCTCTACAAGAAGGTCGTCGATAACTGGAACGCCGAGGAGTACGGCAAGTTCGAGTTCCCGCGCATCGTCAAGGAAGACTGGCCGAGCATCTACAAGATCAAGTACGCGATGGCGGACTTGCTCTACTTCCAGAAGGACTGGGCGAAGTGCGGTCCCGCCTTCGACTCCGTCGTTCAGGAGAACCCGCAGGCGCCCGAGGCGGCCGAAGCCGCGTACGCCGCGGTGCTCTGCTACCAGAACATCTACGACGAGACCCACAAGGGCGACGCCGGCAAGAAGGGCGCAGGAAATCTCCCGGGCCAGAAAGAGAAGCCGGGCGACAAGAAGGCGCAAGCCGCGGCCGAGGCCGAGAAGCTCAAGCCGAAGGACATGACCGAGAACCAGAAGGGCATGGTCTCGGCGTTCAACAAGTACATCTGCTACATCAAGCCCGCCGCGAGCGACAACGCGGGTCAAGAGCAGCTCGTCGAAGTGAAGTACGCGCGCGCGCGCACCTACTTCGAGTCACAGCACTGGGAGGAGTCGGCGATCGGCTTCCGCGAGATCGCGATGAACCACGCGGATCGCGACGTCGGCATCTACGCCTCGCAGCTCTACCTCGAGTCGATCAACGTCCTCGGATCTCACTTCCAGAAGACGTCTTGCTTCGACGACATGGAGACGGACGTTCCGAAGTTCCTCGAGCTCTACTGCACGGGCGAGAAGGCAGCGAAGAACGCCGAGCAGTGCACGACGCTGAACAAGATCCAGGTCGACATCCTCCGCCTGAAGGCGCAGAAGCTCGTCGAGCGCGCCGACAAGGAAGGCGGCAAGGAGTCGATCGCTCTCTACGAGAAGGGCGGCACGGCGTACTTCGAGATGTTCCGCCGCTACTGCCAGGATCCGGTCAACAACGGACAGCAGCCGCAAGCGGAGAAGTGCGACGAAATCGCCTACAACGCCGCGCGCGCCTTCCAAGCTGCACGCCTCGTCGCGAAGGCGATCACGGTCCGCCGTGCGCTCCTCGCGTACGACGAGAAGACGAAGGGCAACTCGCCGCTCGCCAAGAAGGCGACGTACGAGATCGGCGGTAACTACCAAGCAATCGCCGTCTACGACCTCGCGGCCGAGTGGTACGAGAAGTACCAAGCGGCAGACGCGAAGGCGCCCGACGCCGACAAGGCGCTCTCGGACGCCGTCATCCTCCGCCTCGGTCTCGGCCAAGAAGACCAGGCGATCAAGGACGCGCAGACGTTCACGCGCAGCTACGGCGCGAACAAGCCCGCGCAGACGGCGCAGATCGCGTTCGCGGTCGGCTCGCACTACGCGGATCAGGAGCAGTGGGACAAGGCGCGCGGCGCGCTCTCCGGATCGATGGGCACCATCGACAAGGCAGCGCCCGACATCCAGGTCCAAGCTCACGCCACGCTCGCACGTGCGCACTCGAAGCTCCGCGGACAAGACGGCCAGGCAAAGGCCGAGTACGCGAAGGTCCGTGCGCTCTGGGCGAACCCGGGCGACGCCGAGGCGAAGATCAAGAACGCCTACCCGACCGAAGACGAGGCGCAGAAGGATCGTCGTCTCGCCAAGGCCCTCAACGCCGTCGGCGAAGCGTTCTTCTACGCTGCCGAGGAGCGTCGCAAGGCCGAGGTCGATCCGGTGAAGTTCCCGGCGTACGCCGGCCCCGGCGACAAGCAGTCGGTCGTGAAGCACATCCAGACGAAGGTCAAGGATTGGTACACGAAGAAGAAGGAAGCGATCTCCAAGGTCGAGCCCGAGTACATCAAGATCCTCGAGCTCAAGCCCATCCCGCCGCCGAAGTGGGTCATCGCAGCAGGCTCGCGTTCGGGTCTGATGTGGGGTGACTTCGTCGACGACTTCCGCCGCGCGCCGATCCCGGAGGCGTGGAAGAAGGACGCCGAGATCCGCGGCACGTACTACGACGCCCTCGACGCGGCGAGCGAGCCTTTCAAGGTTGGCAACGCGAAGCCGGCGCTCAAGAAGTGCCTCGACCTCTCCGTCAAGTACCAGTACTTCGACGAGTTCAGCCGCAACTGCGAGGTCTGGCTCGCCAAGAACTACAAGGCCGAATACCACGTCGTCGACGAGCTCCGCGGAGCACCGACGCTGTCGAACAGCGGTCTCGACGAGAAGGCGCCGCCGGTTCTTCCGGACGGAACCTTCTGGCACCCCGCCGCCGCGACACCCGAGAAGACGACGGTGTCCACGGAAGGCGATGGCAAGGGCGACAAGCCCGCAGCCGGTGGCGGAGCTCCCGCTGGCGGTGGCGGCGCAGCGAAGCCCAAGGGCACCCCGAAGCCGCTCCCCGGTAGCGGCAAGAAGAAGTGAGAGAGGATCAGAGAATCATGAAGCGCATTACAGCTTTGATTGGAGCGACCCTCCTCGTCCTCACGGCCGCGTGCGGCGGTGGCGACAAGCCCTCCCCGAAGACGGCGAACGACTCGAAGAAGCCCACCGCGGACGCTCCGCCTGATCTCAGCAAAGACGCTCAGGCGAAGTTCAACGCAGCGGTCGACAGCTTCGTCGAGCACGACAAGAAGAACGACTGGAGCAGTGAGGTCTGCGCAGACGTCGCGAAGCAATTCGACGCCGTCGGCAAGAACGCGCAAGCGCTCTTCAACGCAGGCCTCGCGTACCAGCGCTGCAACGACGACAAGAACGCGAAGGCGAAGTTCGAGGCGGCGCTCGCGGCCGACCCGAAGTTCCACCACGCGCGTGCGCAGCTCGCCTTGTACCAATACAAGGCCGACTCGAACGAAGACGCCGCGATCGGCGCGCTTCAGCAGGCCGTGACGGACGCCCAGTTCCAGAACGTCCCCGCGCTCGTCAACCTCGCCATGATCCAGATGGCGCGTGACAGCGCGCAGGGCGGACAGGGCTGCAAGGACGACATGGACTGCGCGAAGCTGAACCTCCAGCGCGCGCTCGCCATCGACGACGCGTACATGCCTGCCTTCAATCAGCTCGCTCTCTACTACTTCCAGCTCGCGAAGAAGCGCGCTGGCGCAGTGAAGGGCACGTCGAAGAGCAGCAAGGGCCGTCAGGTCATCACGAACGCCGCGGTCGGCAAGCGCGCCGACGTCCAGCAGCTCGAGCTCGCGGCGCTCGTGTGCTCGCAAGCGATCCGCAAGAACGCGAACTACGCACCGATCCACAACACCGCCGGTCTCATCCAAAACGAGCTCGGTCAGGTCAACGGCGCGGTCTCGGAGTTCGCTTCGGCGGCGAAGCTCGATCCGAAGTTCTTCGAGGCGCAGATGAACTACGCCGCGGTCAACCTCGGCTTCCGCGGCTTCGAGCAGGCGCAGCAAGCCTACAAACGCGCGCTCGACATGCGCCCGAACGACTACGACGCCCACCTCGGTATGGCGCTCGCCATCCGCGGTCCGATCACGGGCGCCGAAGGCAACTACGACGCGCTCGTCGCCAACGCGCAAGCGGAGCTCGACGCAGCGAAGAAGATCGATCCGAACCGCCCCGACGCCTACTACAACGAGGGCATCCTCACGCAGGAGTTCAAGGCGAAGTCGGGCGGCGACAAGGAGAAGACGAAGGCGTCGCTCCGCAACGCGACCCAGATCTTCCAGCAGTTCATCGACAAGGCGAGCGGCAAGCCCGAGTACGACGGCGCTGTGAAGCGAGCCAAGGAGCGCATCCAGGACATGGATGACACGATGAAGTTCCTCGATCTCGACGCGGGCGAGCAGAAGGCTCAAGGCACGCCGGGCGGAAACCCGACCGAGGCCAAGCCGGCGGAGCCCGAGAAGAAGTAGTCTCGAGCCAAGCACGTGGCTCGCGCCGACGCGCGGTGATCACGACGAAGAGAGAGCCCCTCGATCACGAGCGGGCTCTTTCGTCGTTTGTGGTCGAGCCTCGTCAGTCGCAGTTGCCGTACGCGTCCGGGTTGTTGCAGCTCGGGCGCTGCGGCGCGGGGCACAGGTTGGGATCGCACACGTCGATCTTCCCGTTCGCGCAGACCTGGCAGCACGAGCCGTCCGGATACGGACCGACGACCGAGTACCTGCCGCCCTTTCCGGGATCACACGCCATCTGCTCGAGCGCCTGACCAACGCAGCCCTGGTTCACGCACGCTCCGCATACGGCCGCGAGCGTCGCCGCGCACGTGAGCGGTGTGCGGCACCACGCGGCCGTCGCGAGCACGGCGCCGACGCACGCCTCGGCGGGCGCCGTGTTGACCGGACCGGTCGTCCCCGTGCAGCGTGACGAGCACGACGCTCCGCCGCCGCCGCCGACACACGACGCGACTTCGGAGACGCACGCGCCGCTGCACCACTTGCTCGCGCAGCTTCGTCCGCCACCGCCACGAACACACGCCGCGAACCCCGACTGACATCCGCCGGAGGAGAGGTTCGACTCCGTGCTGGCTTGTTCTTCCTGTTCTGCCGGCGCTTCGGTGCTGCATCCGGCAGCGCCCACCGGCGCGACGAGCAGGAGAACGCCAAAGAGAAGGGCCGCGCTCTTCGTGGAGTTGCCGTTTCGAATTCCGTGGTGCATCGAGGAGGTGATCATGACCACCGACTCAGCAACGCGAATGCCACACTTCCCGACCTCGTGATTTACCATTTTCTCAGGGTTTTTGTATGTCCGTGGCGTGATGCGCGGATCGGATCGCGGCCGGTTGATTCATGTGGCGCTGCACTCCGGACCTTGCTCCTCCCACGTCGCCGCGAGGTCAACCCTGCTTCCGGAAGATGTCCTCGCCCTCGCGCAACGATCGAACGTGCTGATCGCCGAACAAGGGGAAGAGGGCAGAGCTCTGCTTCGGTCGACGGTTCGCTTCTCCTCTCTCGATGGCCGCCTCTTCGTGCACTCCTCGTATCCGACGATCTCTGCGTCGCCGGTCTTCTTCGGACCCGACACGTACCGCTACTGCGATCTCGTGCTCCGCGAGATGTCGCCGAATCCACGTCGCGTCGTCGACATCGGCTGCGGGGCCGGCGCCGGAGGCATCGTCCTCGGCAGCCGGCGCGACGCGCTCGAGGTCGTGCTCACGGACGTCAACACCACCGCGCTGATGTTCGCAGAGGCGAACGCGAGGCTCGCGGGCGACGACGATGTTGCGGCTCGCGTCACGACGATCGAGAGTGACGTGCTCGCCAAGGTCGATGGAGCGTTCGACTTCGTGATCGCCAATCCGCCGTACATGGTCGACGCGGGCGTCCGAACGTACCGTGAGGGAGGAGGCAGCCTCGGCGAAGCGCTCGCGGTGAGGATCGCACGCGAGACCTTCGAGCGCCTGCGTGCACACGGCGGAGGACGGCTCATCCTTTACACCGGCGCGGCGATCGTCGATGGCGGCGATACGTTCCTGCACGCGGTACGGCCGCTCCTCGAAGAGCGAGGCATCGCGTTTCGTTACCGGGAGATCGATCCCGACGTCTTCAGTGAAGAGATCGAGCAGAACGACGTCTATGCACGCGTCGAGCGCATCGCTGCCGTCGCGCTCATCGCCGACGTTGCCACGTAGCCACGCGTTGTGGCGGGGAGCCTCGGTCGTCGTGATCGGGAGGCGCTCTCTCGTCCTCGCGCGCGGAAACGACCGAGTCGCTCGCGCGCGTCGAGGTGGGTGTGGGGTTTGCAGAGACCCGCCACGAGATGAATGCCTTGACCCTCACGCCGCAGACCAACCAGGGGGAAAGCGCCAACCAGAGGAACCAGACGCGCGAGCCGAAGCGGGATCGCGCGGAGGATCTCGACCTCCACCGTGAATGGCAACGACGGCAGCTCGAGCTTCATCGTGGGCTCGCGTCGTTCAATCGCCATCGCCTCACGCCGGTGACGGAGTCTCCGTCGTGGCGACGCGAGCTCGCCAAAGAGATCGCATGGCAGCTTCGCGAAGGTGACTTCGTCGAAGCCGAGCAGCGCGCGATCTCCGCCCGCGCCGCCGCCGCGCCGTCGGATCCCGATCGCTTCGTCGCGTGGTTCGAGGCGCTCGAGGACAGCGGGCCTGGCCAGAAGGACGCTCTCTTTCCCTGGCTCGCCGAGCACGCGCCGCGCGAGGCGATGATCTGGTTCGTGAGCCAAGAGGTGGCGGGTGAGGCCGGCTTCGACGATCTCGTCGCGCTGACGCAGGTCAAGCTCGGGCCGCAGCCGAAGCTCGAGCTCGCGCGCAACTATTGGGACGAGATGGGGCAGGGCAAGCGAAGCGGGATGCATGGCCCGATGCTCGACGTGCTCGCGCAGGAGCTCGGCATCACCGGAGAAACGCCGGTCGTGTGGGAGTCACTCGCGCTCGGGAACCTCATGACCGCGCTCGCGATGAATCGCCGGTATGCGTATCAGTCGATCGGCGCGCTCGGCGCGATCGAGCTCACTGCGCCGTGGCGAGCCGCCCTCGTCAACGCGGGCCTCAAACGCCTCGAGCTCGGCGGTGAGGCACGCCGTTACTTCGCGCTCCATGCGACGCTCGACGTGAAGCACTCGATCGCCTGGAACCGCGAGGTGCTTCGCCCGCTCGTCGCGGAGAACCCGAAGACGGCGCGTCCGATCGCGGAGGGCGCGCTGATGAGGCTCGAAGCAGGCCGCCGGTGCTTCGAGCGCTATCGGAGCGAGCTCGCGGATCTGATGTCGCGACGAAGCTGGCCGTACTTGCGCACCACGCAGTGACGGGTGACGAGATGCCAACCTTTCGAGATGGGACAAAGCGGACCACCATGCACCACGACCAAATCCCCGAAGACGGTACATCGCTGTGGGTCGCGACCTCGCCAGCGCTCACGAAGGATGCGCGGCTCGACGCGAACGAGCTCCTGCGAGACGACGACGTCGTCGACGTCGTGATCGTGGGCGCGGGGATCACCGGGATCACCGCCGCGCTCCTTCTTCAGCGCGCCGGCAAGCGGGTCGTCGTCCTCGAAGCCCGTGAGGTCGCGCATGGCGTCACCGGCTACACGACAGCGCATCTCACCGAGGCGATCGACACGCGCTTCACCACGCTCATTCGTGACTTCGGCGTCGAAGGCGCACGCCTTGCGGCGGACGCGAGCCGTGTGGCGATGGAGCGAATCGCGCGCTTCATCGACGAGAAATCGATCGAGTGCGAATTTCGCCGGCTGTCGGGCTACCTCTACACCGAGCGTGAAGAGGACGTGGAGGCGCTCCATCAGGAGCACCACGCCGCGCTCGAGGTGGGCCTCGCGGTGGAGATGACGCGCGCCGTGCCGTTGCCGTTTCGCACCGCCGCCGCGGTCCGTTTCCCGAACCAGGCCGAGTTTCACGTCAGCAAATACCTCCGCCCGCTCTGCGAAGAGCTCGAGAGCGGCGGCGGGCTCGTGTTCGAAGGCGCACGCGTGCGCGAGATCACCGACGGCGACCCTTGCAGCGTAACGACCGAGAGCGGACGCGTCGTGAAGGCAAAGCACGTGATCGTCGCGGCGAACGTGCCGCTGAACCGCGTCTTCTTGCAGACGAAGATCTCGCATTACCGCTCGTACGTGATCGCGGCGCGCGTCCGCGAGCCCCGGCTCGAAGGCCTCTTCTGGGACACGGACTCGCCCTACCACTACCTTCGCAGCGCGGAGGACATGCTCATCGTCGGCGGTGAGGACCACAAGACCGGGACCGAAGAAGACACGATGTCTCGCTACGAGAAGCTCCTGAGTACACCCAGGGGCGCTTCGTCGTGGAGGACGTGACGTATCGGTGGTCGGCGCAGGTGATCGAGCCAGCCGACGGCCTTCCGTTCATCGGGAGGAACTCGCTCGACACGCGCGTGTTCGTCGCGACCGCGTTCGGCGGCAACGGGATGACGTTCGGCACCGCCGCTGCGATCCTCCTCTCGGACCTCGTGCTCGGAGCTCGGAACCCGTGGCAGGATCTCTTCGAGCCGACGCGCATCAAGCCCATCGCCGCGGCGAAGGACTTCGTCACGAACAATGCCGAGGTGGGCGTCCATTTCATCACCGATCGGATGAAGGCGCCCGACGCCAAGAGCCTCCTCGAGGTGGGGCCAGGCGAAGGCAAGATCGTGCGCGTGAAGGGTCAGCGGCTCGCGGTGTACCGCGACCAGACCACGCACGCGCTGACCGCGCTCTCGCCGGTGTGCCCGCACCTCGGCTGCCACGTCAAGTTCAACGCCGCCGAGAAGAGCTGGGACTGCCCATGCCACGGCTCGCGCTTCACGACGAAGGGAGAGGTCATCAACGGGCCGTCGCTGGCGGGGTTGAAGCAGGTCGTCGTGAACGATGAGGGTGACAGCGCCGACGACGCGCCGGTGAGCTCGCAGTCGTTCTAGCGGACGCCGCAGAAGCGCACGATCGACAGCACGAGCGCGCGCGTGCGGCGGGACGACGTCGATGTGTCCGTCGGACCGTCACCACGATCGGGCGTGGAGCCGACGAGGCCGAGCGCGCTGGCTCGCTCTACCTCGGACCCGGGGAAGTCGGGATGGGCGATCGTCTCGGCGAGCGGTATCTCCCAGAGGTCCGTCTCGAGGCCGGCGCTCCGCATCTCTTCTACGAAAAACCGCTGTGCCGTGATCTCTTCGGCCGATCCCGAGATGCTCGGGATGCGAAGGAGGCGATGAAGCCTGTCGACCATCCGGAGCTCATCGATCGCGTCGAGCGCACGAGTCCGTGGGTGTGAGGGTATGGCGATTTTGCTCGCGCGACGAAGTGTCCATCCCATCGAGGCCGTCAGGCACTCGATCGACGGTAGATCCGAGGGCGCCTAACGCAAGCAGGAGCGTGGCACTTTTGTCTCGGCGCGTTTCGCGCTCCGCCGAAACTAGTAGACCTCTTCGGGAGGTCCGCCGCCGAGCGTGGCGCGGATCGATCGCACCGCGTTGTTGGAGCCCAGCGTCACGTGCAAGGTCGCGCTCTCGGCGCTCATCACCCCACCGGTGAAGGACGCACACATGACGTTGTCGATGTCGAGGTCGAACGACGACGTGAGATCCTTCTGCAGATCGAGGTTGATGTCGAGGATGGTCTCGCTTGGCAGCGACTCGATCAGCATGACGCTTCCGCTCGCCTGGGCCCCGCGCAACGTCGCGCGCGCGCCTTTCAGCGAAGACGGCGAGAACGAGCCAGGGCGCGCCTCGATCGTGAGCAGCAGATGAAGCGTCTCGATCGGACTGGCATCCGCGCCTGCGTCCAGAGCGCCGCCACCGTCGTCTTCACCATCGCCGACGCTGCCGTCGCCTGAATCACTCGCGTCGAGCGCGTCGCTCGAAGCGTCCTTCGGCTCGGCGCCGGTGTCCGTCGTGGACGCGTCGCGGACGGGCGTCGTCGGCTTGGCGAAACGCGCGCTGACGGTGAAGAAATTCGAGAAGCTCCCGCAGCTCCCCGAGCCGGGCGTCGGGAGCGGGTCCACCGTCTGGAAACCCGTGCAGTCACTGCTGCAGTTGGTGGCCGCGAGCGTGCTCGCCGAGATCGCGATGAGCGTCTTCATTCGCGAGAGCGTTCGCCGGCGTGCGTTGTTCATGGCGACCTGATCATTGTCCGCGCGACGGGGCGCGCCCGCAAGGGTCGCGGCAGGCTAGGGATTTGCCGCGAGCGGTACGGGCACGTCCGTCCCTTCGACCGTCGCGCGGATCGTGTCGGCGCGTCCGCTCTCGAGCAGACGAACGTCGAGGAGCGCGGGCCGGAGCGGATCGATCGAAGGGTCGGCGACGCGGCAGCGCACGGCGTTCGTGATGCGCAAGACGAAGCGACGCGCAGACGTCGTATCCAGATCCACTTCGAGCCGCCGATAGCCCGTGGCGGTTCGAAGGCGTCGCCAATCGATCAGCGATACACCGGCGTCTGGATGGGTCGAGACGTTCGCTCCTTGCTCGTCGCCTTCTTCGAGCACGACGCGCCAGCCCGTCTCGATGAGCGGGTTTCGCTCTTGGATCACGACCGTCGTGAGGCGCCGGCCGAACGTGCTCGCGTCGCCCGCATCTCCTGCGTCATCAGCAGCATCAGCAGCATCAGCAGCATCAGCAGCATCAGCAGCACCTGCGTCTTCTTCTTCTTCGAGCCCGCCGTCGACCGCCGTGGTCGAGGTACGAACCGAGACCGTGTAGAGCGCGTTGAAGTCGTCGCACGTCTGGGCCGGGGCCGCGATGGGGGGACCAAACCCATCCGACGGCGGGACCGTGGTGCATGCTTCGTTAAGGAGGAGGCCGCCCGTGACCACGCCGAGGCCGAGCCACCAGAGCGCCATTTTCCGTCCTGCTCGCATTCGAGAGGTCTCATGGTCGTCGAACCGCGACATCCGTCGGTGACCCTTTTCCGTCTCTCTTTTGTTGGCTCCCATCTAAGGATCCGCCTGAATTTCCCTTCGACGAGCGGAATCACGCCCGACTTCCCAAGCTCCTGGCCATCTGTCGTGTTGCGAAGTTGGGAACCTTCGGGTCCGAGACGTTGTCAGGACGTCTTGAATCCGCTGCTTCCCGGCTAACAAGTCGAACGAGATACGATTGGTGAAACGAAATGCACTCCTTACCGTGAGCGTGTCTTGCCGAAACGAACAATCGGCGGTACACTCTCACTGTAATCCGGGCGCAAAAATCCTGAGGAATTGGAAGATTTCCCCCTTCGAAGCGAATCTCGCTAACGTGCCTTGCGCACATTCTCTGCGAGCGTCGTGACGAAGAGAAAAGGGTCAGGAAGCAAACATGAAGCGGGTTCTGTTCGGTCTCATTGCAGCAGCTTTCGTCCTCTCGAGCGCATCTGCGTTCGCTCAACAACCCGGCGCGGGTGGTGCAGCGGGCGTGAAGGCGAGCGGAGGCGGCGGCAAAGACGAAGGTTACGGATACGAGTTCTCGGACGATCCGCTCGCGGCGGGAGGCTTCGGCCCGAACGACGCGACGATTCGCGTGCGACCTGGACCGGTTCGCACGACCCTCATCCGCCCGCGCACGTCATTCGTGCCCGAGATGTTGAAGAGTGTCGAGAATCTCTGATCTCATAGGCTGAGGCCCGTGAGGGGTGAGTGAGTGAGAACGATCGAGAGCACGTTGCCCTCGATCGTGATGGGGATGGAAGAGCAGTAGCGCGAGAAGGTCCGCCCGCGCATCTCGGTCGGTAAACACAAGACTCCCGAGTGCCAGCGGCACCGCTAGTAGGAAGGTTTGAAGATGGAAGGCAAGGCGAAGGTTGCACTGACGTTCGCGCTCTACCAGGGCGAGCAGCTCGTCCGTAGGGACACGATCGCGCAGGACATCGTCAAGGTTGGTAAGGACCCGCGCAGCCATCTGCGCGTCGATGATGATCTTGCGTCGCGTATGCACGCAGTCATCGAGGTCGCCGGCCCGAGCGACATCACGCTGATCGATCTCGGCAACGAGCCGGGCACGATGGTGAACGGCCAGCGAGTCAACAAGTGCAAGGTGCGCCCTGGAGATCAAATCCAGATCGGCTCCACCATGATTCACCTCGAGAGCGCAGAGCTCGCGGGTGGTGCACAGACCGCGGCGATGGCGGCACCTCCGGTTCCGGCGCCCGCGCCGACACCGCAGATGCTCCCGCAGATGCAGGTCAACACGCCCACGGAGGCGATCGCCGCGCAAGCGCCGCAGGCGAATCCCTTCCAGCCGCAGTCGGCGCCGCCGCCTCCCCCGGCAGGCAATCCATTCGCGGCTCACCAGAGCGCGCCTCCGCCTCCGCCCGCAAACCCGTTCGCGCAAGCGAACCCGTTCGCCGCGGTCGCGAGCCCGTTCGCTGCAGCGGCCAACCCGTTCGTCGCCTCCGCTGCCGATCAAGGCGCGGGCTACGCGATCAACGCGCCCGGCGGCTCCGATTTCGATCCGAGCCAGCCCTACACGTTCTCGCTCGTGAAGAGCGGTCCCGAGGTGCATCCCGACGAGGTCGAGACGCACGCCGCCGCGATCGAAGTGATCGTGAAGTGGGACACGAACACGCTGCACGTCGCGCACAACTCGCCGCCGCGCACGTTCTTCGTCGGTGAAGAGGCCGGCGCAGACTACTTCGTCCCGAGCGAGGTGCTCGGCACCACGCGCGCTCCGGTCGTCGTCGCACGCGGCGTCAGCGCCGCGCTCGTGATGCTCCCGCGCTCGAGCGGCACCGTCGAGATCCCCGGCCAGGGAACGTTCACGTTCCACGACCTCATCTCCTCGGGTCGCGCTCGTCCGTCCGCCGAGATGAGCGGCGCGCACGAGTTCGAGCTCCCGAACAACGCGAAGGCCAAGATGGAGATCGAAGGCACAGGCCTCGTCTTCGAGGTCAGCGCGGTCAACGCCGGCAAGTCACCGCCCACGGGTGTCTTCGCGAGCTTCGAGCCCGCGGCGTACATGTTCATCGGTCTCTCGTTCCTCCTTCACATCGGCATCGTCGCCTCGATGGCGTTCTTCATGCCGAAGATGGGCAACGACGACGCGGAAGCGATCGATCGCGACCAGCTCCTCCTCATGCAGAAGATGCTCAACGCAGCAGCCGAGCGTGAGCAAGAGGAGAAGGAGACGGAGCAGCAGCCGGATCAGAACGCCGACAACAAGGAAGGCGGCACCGGTACGCGTGCGAAGGGTGAAGAGGGTTCGATGGGTAACCCGAACACCAAGGACACGAACAAGCGC
Organism: Labilithrix sp.; assembly: GCA_044227045.1. GTDB lineage: Bacteria > Myxococcota_A > Polyangia > Polyangiales > Polyangiaceae > Labilithrix. The sequence goes on along the minus strand of JBGAFW010000067.1, from coordinate 33,676 downwards.
TACGGTGTGCAAGGTCCGCAAGACAACGCAGACCCGCACATCGCTCGCCAGGCTGCGCTCAAGGAAGCGCAGGAGTTCGGCATGATCGGCCTCATCAACGTCGGCGCGGGCGGTGACCCGAACGCCCCGACGGCACCGTGGGGACGCGACGACTCGCTCGGCAACGACCCGCTCTCGGCCCGCGGTAACATGTGGGGCGACGCGATCGGTGACGCGTTCGGCGCAGGCGGCCTCGGCCTCTCCGGCGTCGGCGAAGGCGGCGGTGGTCGCGGCGAAGGCATCGGCCTCGGCAACATCGGAACGCTCGGCCACGGCGCCGGCACCGGTACGGGCCAAGGCTTCGGCAACGGTCACGGTCGTCTCGGCGGCGCGCACCAAACGAAGAGCCCGTCTCTTCGCCAGGGCACGACGCAGGTCAACGGCCGCCTCCCGCCGGAGGTCATCCAGCGCATCGTTCGCCAGAACTTCGGTCGCTTCCGTCTCTGCTACGAGAACGGCCTCCGCAACAACCCGACCCTCTCGGGTCGTGTCTCGGTCAAGTTCGTCATCGACCGTTCGGGCGCTGTCTCGACGGCGCAAGACGGCGGCAGCGAGCTTCCGGATCAGGGCGTCATCTCGTGTGTCGTCCGCGGCTTCGGAAACCTCTCGTTCCCGCAGCCTGAAGGCGGCATCGTCACCGTCGTCTACCCGATCATCTTCAACCCGGGCGACTGATCACCACGAGCACTCGGTGCTAACGCGAGCCGCGCTCCTTCGGGATGCGCGGCTCGCTCGTTTTGTCCGCACGCATGGAAGGATGCACACTGCACGTTCTCTCCCTGGCCCCGTTCGCGTGAGCCATCCGCGTGGATCGTGTCAGCGCGACTGCACGCCGATCACAGATACGCGTTAGCGAGACCATGTCGCGTGAACAGATCCGTGCACACTGCATACAGTCGAGGCGCATGGCGTATGTGCAGGATCGACACGGTGCCGAAGGCTGTTACCAAAATGCCTCGGCATGATTATCGCGGTGTAGTGAGAAGCGATCGTGGCAGGTACGAACCTGCCCCATGATTCGCCGCATCACTTCCAACGCAGCCGTATCGCTTCTCCTCGCCTCCTCATGCTTCAGCTACGGCTGCGGTTTTGGTGCGGACGAAGAGTCCGTCGGCGCCGAGAGCATCGGCGCCGACAACACGTCGCCGAACGATCCGCCTTCGACGTTCAACGCGCCGCTGCCTTCGAGCGGCGACAACGCGCCCTCGAACGCGAACGGATACGTGCAGAATGCACCAAACCTAGGTGCCGCCGCAGGAGGCCCTTCGTCGGTGACGCCGCCGGCGCCGCCCTCGACGCCGACCGATCCGCCCGCGACGCCGCCCACTCCTCCCGCGCCGCCCTCGACTCCGCCAGCGACGAACCCGAGCCCTCCGCCGACGGAGACGTGCTCGGTGTCGAAAGACGCGAACGGCTTCTTCTGGCGCACCTCGACGAAGAGCGACTACGTCGGCTACGTGCCCGCGTCGTACTCGCCGACGAAGCCGATGCGCGTGATCGTCGGGATGCATGGCTGCTCCGACGACGCGATGAACTTCGCCAAGTGGGGGATCAGCCCGTGGGACACGCGCGCGACGCAGCAGCACATCGGCATCTCGGTGGGCGGCGAGACGGGCTCGAACCACTGTTGGGCGAAGGGCGTGGACGACGACAAGGTGCTCGCGGCGGTCGATGACATCGCCAAATGCTTCTGGGTCGATCGCTCGAAGGTGATCATCGCGGGCTTCTCGTCCGGCGGTGAGCTCGCGTACCGCGTGGGCTTGATGAACGCGTCGAAGTTCGCCGGGATCCTGATCGAGAACTCCTCGCTCTATGCCGCGGGGGCGCCCGAGAGCACGCTGCTCGGCGGCGCCGCGTGGAAGCTCCCGATCGCGCACCGCGCGCACTCGAGCGACTCGGTCTTCCCGATCAGCCAGGTGAAGGCGGACTGGAGCACGATCCAGAGCGCCGGCTTCCCGATCACGACGAGCGAAGTCGCCGGGACGCACGACGGCGACGGTCAAGACTGGGCGAGCTGGCTCATCCCGCAGTCCGCGAGCTGGGTGAAGCCCTGAGCCGAGCTACTCTCGAGAGCGAAGAGTCGCCGCCTCAGAGACCTGCGTCCGCGCAGGATGGCTCGACCCGGAACGGGACCGACGCCTTCATGTACGACGACCGTCCGTAGAGCACCGTCTCGCCCGCGGCGACCGCCTCGATCTCGAACATCGATCCATCGGGGCGGACGGTGACGATCGACGGATCGCCGGAGGTCAGCTCGCTGACGTCGACGGTCGTCGACCCCTCGATCTCCGCGTGAATGATCGTCGCGCGCACGGTGACCTTGGTCCCGACCGTGAAGCGGTGCAGGTTGCTGATCGAGTCCAAGCGAAACGGAGAGCCTGCGTCGGCCGCGCCGGCCTCCACGCCTCCATCCGCAGCGGCGGCGTCGTGGCTCACGCGCGGGTCGTCGTAGGGGGTGAGGATGAGGGTGTTGTCGCAACCCGCGAGGACGAGCGCGGCGAGGACCGCTGCGCCGGCAAAGAGGCGCCGGAGGGGAGAAGGAGAGCGGAAGGAGAGCATTCGCCGTTCGAACAAGCGCGTTTCATGCCGACGAAATCGCGCGATCTTCATTTTGGGGGGCGCGACTTTCCTTCGGAAAGATCGCGCGATCGCGCGACCTCCCGCTGTGCAAGGTGTGCAAAGGGCTGCACGCTGGCGGATCACGGCGCCGTGCAGGCCGCGGGCGAAGGCATCGCGCCAGGCCGTTCCTTCGCATGGAGACGTGAGGCACGTCGCATGCTCGAGGGAAGGCAGACATGCACACTTCCTCGTCACGCTCGGCTCTCGTCCTCCGCTTCGCCTTCGCGCTCCTCGTGCTCCTCACGTGGTCTACCCATGCACGCGCGAACGATGACGCGGCGGCGCGAGAAGAGCGTCACCGCGCGCAGGCACGCGAAGCGATGGCGCGCGAAGACCACAAGCTCACGCACTGGGGTGTGCGCGGCTTCTTCGATGGCGGCGCCGGCCTGCGTACGGTCGCCTTCAAGGGGCTGACGCTCACGACGCCGAGCTCACGCGGCGCCGAGCAGCCACCTGCGCTCGTCTACGAAGGCAGCCGCTTGAGCCCTGGGGTCGTGTTCGACATGACGCTCGGTGGCGGCGTCGCCGTCGGACCGCTCTTCTTCGGCCTTCAGCTCGAGGCGGGGTTCGGCGGCGGCGTACGCGGTCAACCGCAGCACGTCGTCGACATCGACGTGCAGCCGTCGGGGACGGTGGCGCTCATGAACGACGCCGTCTTCGTCGGGTACATGATGAAGACGCGTTACGCTCGGCTCCGGCTCGACGCGGTCTTGGGCACCGAGCTCGTCGGGATCGGCGTCGATCGCCCGTCCTTCCCGGATACCCGCGTGTCGGCGGTCAACGACATTCGGTGGACGCTCGGGCCGCGCTTTCGCGCCGATTTCTACCATGACGAATTCGCGTCGTTGGGCATCGCGTTTGGATTCGACGCTCGGAACCCCATGAATGCGTCCCTGCAGCTGGTCATGTCGTTCTAAAATTTCCTCACTCTGCCGACGCTCTCGCCAAAGGTCTTCGCGCCGCCGTCGACGCCGTTCATCGGGCGCCAGCGTTCGCTCGAGGTGCTTCATCAGCACCGGACGCGAGGGGACCGCCTCGTCACGATCCTCGGCCCGCCGGGGATGGGCAAGACGCGGCTCGCCCTCCGCTATGGAGAGCTTCATGGCGCATCCTTCCTGTCGGCGTGGTTCTGCGACCTGACCGAGGCCCGTACCGTGCTCGACGTCTGCGCGGCGGTGAGTCGAGCCCTCGGCGTCGCGCTGCAGAGTGAAGGGGATCGGGAGCGCGGCGCGATCGACTTCATCGCGAGCACGCTCGCGGAGGCGGGGCCGCTGCTCTTGATCCTCGACAACGTCGAGCAGGTCGCGCGCATCACCGCGGATGTCCTCGAGACGTGGACCGCGGTAGCGTCCGAGGCGTTCGTGCTCGTGACGTCGCGCGAGCGCCTTGGTCTCGCGAGCGAGGTCGTCGTCGACCTCATGCCGCTCGAGCTGCCTCCAGCCGACGCATCGAGCGCGACGCCTGACGGAGAGAAGAGCGAGGCGCTTGTCCTTTATGAAGAGCGCGCAAGGAGCGCGGGCGGATGGGACGACAGCACGATGGCCGACGCCGCCGCGCTCGTTCGCGAGCTCGAGGGGATTCCGCTCGCGATCGAGCTCGCGGCTGCGCGAAGCCGCGTGCTCGGCGCCGACAAGCTCCTCGCGCGCCTCGCCAACGCGAAGAAGCTCGACGTCGGCTTGGCTCGTGGCTCGTCACGAGGTCGCGGCGCGGCGCGCCATGCGACGCTCCGCGTCGCGATCGACAGCTCGTGGGAGATGCTCTCGGAGGTCGAGCGCGCCGCGCTGGCGCAAGCCTCCATCTTCGCCGGCGAATTCTCGATCGAGGCGATCGAGGCGATCCTCGACGTCCCGGACGTCGTCGACGTCGTCGAGGCGCTGCTCGACAAGTCGCTGATCAAGCGAAGCCCGACGACGAAGCGCTTCTCGCTCTACGCGAGCATTCGCGAGTACGCGTCCGAGCGGCTTCGCGCGATGGGTGAGGACGTCGCCCTCGGGCTCGAGCGGCGGCAGGTGCGCTATTTCCTCGAGGTCGGCGCAAAGCTCGAGCGCATGGGGCACCTGTCCGCGCGCGCTGCGCTGGCAAAAGAGAAAGAGAACCTCGTCGCGATCGAGCGCAAGCTCGCCGCGCGTGCGTCGGCGAAGACGCTCGCAGCGTCCGAGGTGCTCGATTGGGCGCGCGTCGTCCTCTCTCTCGAGCCGATCCTCGCGGTCGAGAGCACGTTCGAGGACCTGCTCTCGATGCTGAGCGGCGCGCTCGAGGCGACGCGCGCGGTGCGGCTCGCGGAGCCCGATCCCAACCTCGTCGCCGGCGCGATCGTGCTCGAGGCGCGTCTCCTCATCGCGCGAAGCGCCGCGTACGGCATCCGCGGACAGAACACGATCTCGCTCGAGGACCTCGAGGAGGCCAAGACGCTCGCGACGGCGCCAGCCGCCCTGGCGGTGGACGCCGAAGCGCGCGTGATGGCGAGCGTTCGCTATCGGAACCTTGGCCGCTTCGCGGACGCCGAGGCTTCGGCGACCGACGCGATCGCGCGTCTCGAACGGGCAGGGCGGCTCGAGGCAGAGCCTCGGATCGAGGGCTCCGCGCGCGCGGTGCTCGGCCTCTTGCTCTGCGAGCTCGGGCGCGTCGAGGAGTCGCGACGCGAGAACCTCCGCGCACGCGCCATCTTCGACGCGGCGGGAGATCGATGGTCGGAGGCGCTGGCGATCGCAAACCTCGCCGTCCTCGATCAGGCGGCGGGCGAGTGGGAGCGCAGCGCGCATGGGTACGATGGAGCGATCGAGCGCTTTCGCGAGTATGGCGACCGTCGCTACGAGAGTCGTTACCTCGGCTACCGCGCGGGGCTCGAGCTCGAGCGAGGGGACATCGCCGCCGCGCGCGCCACCTACGCCGTGTCGATCGAGCTCCTCGCCTACCTCCGAATTCGTCCGACCGAGGCGCTGTTTCGCGCGGCGTTGGGCGCGCTCGAGGCGAGCGAGGCGAGGCGCTCGCCGACGGCGCGCGTCGACGCGATGAACGAGCTCGATCGTGCGGCGAGCTTGCTCGGCTCCGCCGACGCGCCGCGTTCGATCGTCTCGGCGGTCACGATCCATCACGGGCATCTCGACCTGCTCCTCGCGCGCGAGGCGAGGGCGCGCGGCGAGACGGAGCGCGCGGAGCGATTCCTCGAGGCGGCCCGCGCGCGCATTCGCGACGCGCTCTTGAGAAACGAGTCGGAAGACGTTCGCTTCGCGATCCGATTGCTCGAGCGAGCGATTCGAAAATACGAGACGTCGCTCTCGGTGGAGGCGAAGGACGCACCCTCGATGCCGCCGCCTGCGTCGCTCTCCGTGACGGGCGCCACGCTCACGATCGGACCCGACGCGAGCTGGTTTCGCGTCGTCGATCCGCACAAGCTCGGCGCGAGCGAGGAAGAACGTGAGGTCGATCTCGGGCGCCGCGGCGCGCTCCGCCTCATGCTCCTCGAGCTCGCGCGGGTGCATGAGAGCGAGCGGGGCAGGGCGACGTCGGGCGAGACGCTCCTCGCCGTCGGCTGGCCTGGCGAACGCGTCTTGCCCGCCGCCGGCTCGACCCGCGTGCGTGTCGCGATCTCGACGCTCCGCCGCCTCGGGCTCGCCCGCGTCTTGATCACGCGAAATGACGGCTATTTGCTCGATCCGCAAGCGACCGTGAGCTTTGTAACGGGGCGTCAACAATCCGAACAATCCCCACGATCGCCGATAGTTAACAAACTTTAACGAGCGCGATCGCGGTTTCGCTCCTAGGTAAGGCGTCGCCATCATGAAGATCGCCGCTTCGCTTCTCACCCTCTCGTCCCTCTCGCTCGCCGCGCTCGCCTTGGGCTGCTCGAGCGGCAGCACCGCATCCCCCGCCGCCGCGTCGACCACGACGGACGCCGCGCCCTCGGATCCGAACGCGGCCGGGGACGGCACGAACGACCCGAACGCCGGGGACGGCGCCGCGCCCCTCGAGTGCGCGCCGTCGCTCGCGCGGAAGAAGAGCAAGTGCAAGAACGAGATGTCGTGGGTGCGCGGCGTCGCCCACTTCGATCCGTCTCACCTCAAGGCCGTCACCGACAAGACGCAGCTCCGCGTCGTGCTTCGTCACGGCTTCACGCTTGCCGATCACGAGGAAGACGTCGGCGGCCGCCTTCATGCGTACGCGAGCATGCCCATCACCCAAGACAACGCCGCGAAGGGCGAGGTCGAGTTCGCGATCGACATGTGTGGCCTCGGTGCGTCGATGTGGAGCGAGGACAACGGCGCCTTCCATCTCATCCTCATCCTCGACGAGGACGGAAACAACGACATCGGCACGGCGAACACGAACGCCGAAGCCCTCGTCGCAGGCACGCCCGGTCCGAACGAGCTCGTCAAGATGGTGGACGTCGACATCTCCTGCAAGACCGGCGCGGACTGCCTCGACGTGAAGCTCGATTGCACCGGCGCTTCGTGCACGAAGATCAGCCCGATCAAGTCGTGCAAGGCAAAGCCCGGCTGCACGAGCACCGGCGGCGCGTTCTGCACCGAGTGACGCTCACCCGAGCGTGAACTTGAAGGTCGCGCCTTCGCCCGGGCGGCTCTCCGCCCAGATGCGTCCGCCGTGGCGGTCGACGATGCGCTTCGCGGTCGCGAGGCCGACGCCGTTGCCCTCGAACTCGCGCTCGTCGTGGAAGCGGTAGAACGGCGTGAAGAGGCGGCGCGCCGTCGTGGCGTCGAAGCCGACGCCGTCATCACGAACGAAGAAGACGGCGTGACCGTCCTCGTCGGGCTCGGCCTCCTTGCCGATCACGATGTGGGCCTCCTCGAGCCGGCTCGTGAACTTCCACGCGTTGTTGATCAAGTTGTCGAGCACGATCCGAACGAGCCTCGGATCCGCCTTGGCGAACAGGCCGTGGCCGATCGTGACGGCGACCTTGCGCTGAGGCTCGCGCGACTCGAGCGTCTCGACCACGCGCCGCGCGAGGTCGCCGAGATCGGTGGGCATCCGCCTCAGATCGGCGCGGGTGGCGCGCGAGAAGTCGAGCACGTCCTCGATCAGCGTGGACATGTGCTGCACGTTGGCGAGCACGCGCTGCACGTAGCCGCGCCCAGTCTCGTCGAGGCGATCGCCGTAGTCGTCGAGGAGCATGTTGCTGAAGCCCTCGATCGCGCGAAGAGGAGCCTTCAGGTCATGAGACACCGAATAGCTGAAGGCCTCGAGGTCGCTGTCGGGCGGCAAGGAGGATCGATCTCGCGTCATGTCCGTTGGCCGTCGTGGCTCGTCGCCTCCGGCCACCTCCACAGAGTCTGATGCTTCGAGGACGTTTGCGTTCTCGTCCTCGCTCTGCGACTCGGCGCTCGGGTTCGCTTGTCGGCCGCGCGCGCGGCGACGAATGGACGAGAAACGATCGCCTCGAAACATGGGACTCATCATGATTCACCTGGTAGGCGCTCTTCGATCTCGAGCAGGAGCTCGAGGAGCGTTTTGGTTTGATTCCCTGTCGGCGGCACCGTCGCCCATCGCGCGATCGCGCGCGCGAGGGGACGGAGGGCGCCCTCGATCTCTCTCTTGACGACGCGCTGCTTGATCTTCGCGGTGCGCGTCTGGATCTTCTCGAGGAGCTCGGCGGCGAGGAGGCCGGCATCGAGATCCTGGGTCGTCGCGTGGGAGGACACGCGCACGGCCTCGCGGCTGCGCGCGGTCGATCCGCTCGTCTTGGTTCGCGGTCCGCGGCTGCTACGGCTGCTGCTGCTACGGGATCCCATCACGTCCGCGAAGCTCACTTCTTTTCTTTCGATGACGCTGTGCTCCCGGCGTTGCTCACGAGCGCATCGCGAATCTCCGTGAGGAGCTTCTCCTGCGTCGTGGGGTCGGGTGGCGGCGCTGCCTTCTTGAAGCGATTCATCGCGCGCACGATGAGGAAGATGATGAAGGCGACGATGAAGAAATCGATGAAGGATTGGATGGCCGCGCCGTATCCGATCGCCACCTCCTTCGTGAGCTCTTTGCCATCGGGGCCGAAGGTCGCGTTTTGAACGACCACCTTCAGGTCGGCGAAGCTCACCTTGCCGAGCACGAGGCCGATCGGAGGCATGATGACTTTCTCGACGAGAGAGGTCACGACCTTCCCCGAGGCGCCACCGAGCACGACGGCGACGGCAAGGTCGACGAAGTTCCCCTTGATGGCGAACTCGCGAAACTCTTTCAGGATGCTCATGACGGGTCGTGACCTCTCTTGGTGTTCTTTCGAGCGAGCTAGCGAATGTGCTTCAGAAGAGCGTGTAGACGAGGTTCACCGAGGCGATCGAGTCGGCGCTCTCGACGCTCGGGAGCGGCTTGTTCTCGAACCGCATCGTGTACGTCGTGGCGATCGCGAGGTTGTCTGCGATGTTCGACTTGAGGCCGACATCGAAGATGAATCGATACGTGCCGAGGTCGGAGACGTTCTGCAGGTATTCGAAGCTCGTGATGAACGCCACCGATTGATAGAGTTTGTTGTCGTAGCCGACGAAGCCGCGGATGTTGTGAAGCGTCTGCGTCTTGTCGACGGTCGATGTCGTCGGCGGCGCGGTCGATCCTGCGGGTGGCGGCGTCGTCACCGTGCGCGAGGCGTCGCGGCGAACGTCGTGCTGCAAGTCGTAGCCGAGCTCCGCACGAAGCTGGTGCTTCTTCGTGTTGACGAAGTAGTAGGCGACACCAGGGTCGACGTTGAGTCGAAGGTCGAGCCCTTGGAAGCGATCGCGGCGTGCGCTCGACTGGAGAAAGCCCGCGACCGACTCGGTGAAGAAGTAGTCGTAGCGGAGGAGACCTTGGTAGTTCTCCACCGTCGTGTCGACGCCTTCGCCCTTCTTTCCTGCGCGGGCGAAGTTTGCGGCGACCTGCGTCGTGAACTGATGCTCATCGCGCCGAAGGCGGAATTTGCCTGCGGTCGTGAGGGCGATCGTACGCGCGTTGCCGGAGGAGAAGAGACCACCGGCGGAGATCGCCGCCTCCGTCGCGGTGCGAGGATCGTCGTCGGCCGGCAGCGCGCCGGTCGCGAAGCCTCCCTTGGCCACGTCGGTGGCGCCCTTCGTCGCGGTGTTGGCCTTGACGGTCTCTGCCGGGATCGTGGGCGGGGCCGGCGCGGGTGTGCCTTGCGCCTTCGCTTCGCCGCTCGGCCAGAGAACGAGGGCGAAGAGCAGCGCTGCGCTCGTGAGTCCTTCGAGAATGTGTGCTGCGCTCTTTGCGCTTGGGCTTTTCATCGTCCGCTCCCGTTGGTCGTCGTCGTCTTTGCTGCACCTTCGACATGGAACTCGACGCGCCGGTTGTTCGTGCGTCCTGCCTCCGTGGCGTTCGAGTCGATCGGCTTCTCTTGACCGAAGCCCGCCGCGGTCAGTCGGTCCTTCTCCACGCCGTGGCCGGTGAGCCACTTCATGACGCTCTCTGCGCGAGACAAGCTGAGCGCCTTGTTCTTCGCGGCGTCACCGCGATCGTCGGTGTGCCCTTCGATCCGGACCTTCGTCACCTCGGGGTGTGCCTTCAGCACGGCGAGCACCGCGTTCAACACATCTTCGCTGTCTTTGCCGGGAGCGATCTCGGCGCTGGCGGTCTTGAACTTCACCTGATCGAGGATCTTGATCACACCTCCTTCGAGGAATGCCTTCGGGCATCCGTTCTTCTTCGGATCGGCGTCGGCCTTGCCGGGCTCATCGGGGCAAGCGTCGGCGTCGTTCGGGATCCCGTCCTTGTCGCGATCGGGATCCGGACAACCGTTCGTCTTCGGATCGGTCGTGCGTGGTCCAGACTTGTCGGGGCACGCGTCCTCCGCGTCCGACACGCCGTCGCCGTCGCGATCGCGAACCGCGCATCCGTTCGTCCGCGGGTCGTTCGAGCGCGGCCCGGCCTCACGGGGACATGCGTCTTCGGAGTCGAGGATCCCGTCGCCGTCGATGTCGGAAGGACAGCCGTTGCGCTTGGCGTCGGCGGAGCCAGCGCCGGCCGCGAACGGACACGCGTCGAGGTCGTCGGGGATGCCGTCGCCGTCGCTGTCGAGGATCGGGCAGCCGTTCTTCGACGCATCGTCCGACTTCGGGCCCGGCGCGAACGAGCATGCGTCTTCGCAGTCGGGGATGCCGTCACCGTCGCGATCCGCTTTGGACTCGGCCTTCGCAGGCTCGGGCTTTGCGTCGCCCGGCACCCACTCGAGCGAGAGCAGCGCGCGGTAGACCGGCGCGCCATACGCACGCGTGAGACCAACGCCGCTGCCGGCGCCAAGACGGATGTTCTCTCCGACGTCGTAGTGGAGGCCGAGGAGCACTTCGACCGGTGTCGTGTTTTTGTCGAAAGAACGATCACGTGCTGTCACGGTCGATCCGAAGATCTCCGGACCGACGATCATTTTCCTGTCGAGCAGGATCGCGCCTGCACTTGCGCCGAAGTTGAGCCCGCTGCCGATATGGCCCTCGCCCCATGGCTCGTTGCGCTCGCGAATTTGAAAGCCAACCCGCGCCGCATACGCGAACATCGAGGACTGTCCAGCGAACAGAATGCGTGGCAAGGCGCGCGGTTTGCCGTCTCCCGTGTACGCCGTAGGCGAACCGGAAGGCAGAAAAACCTCGCTACCGATGGCAACCGTGGCGGGCCCACCGGCATCGCCGAGGACTCGTGCGTCGAGCGCGAGCCGCACATCGCCGACCGCGACGTCTTCTGCGGGCCGATGCGTGATGAAGTTGATCGTCGCGGTGTGACCGTCGGCGAAGAGCTGCAGCGGCACGCTCGCTCCGACGCGAAAGCGATCCGCGATCACCATCGACGCGCCGAGGTGCGCGACGTACTGGTTGCGCACGACCGAGCTCTGAACGTTGTCGTTCGGCTGATAAGCGACGAGAGAGCGATAGGAGTAGTCGTTGACCATTCCGATCGCGAGCCGGCCGTCACCTTGAATCTCGAGCGAGTCGAGGACGAACCAGCGGCTCCCTCGCTCGGAGGGGTTCATGTGATTCGCCGCGTATCCTGCTTGCTCTTGTGCAGCAGCGTCGGATTCTACGACCGCGAATACGCCAAGCATCGCGAGCGTGCTCGCCGCGATGGGGAAGGCGAAGGAACGCCTGGCCATGATGTGTTTGAACCTTTCATTCTCAAGAGGAAGACGTGGACGAGGCTGGCCACAGCCAGCCAAGGCGAATGCCGAGCTCGCCCGCGACGTGTCCTTTCCCCACCTCTGAACTGCAACAGCGAGCACACGTCGCGCTGGCGCGACGCATCAAGCACTCCGTGTACCAACGCGATCCCTCCAGAATTCAAGGTGGCGCCTGCAATTGCTGCGTCGGCGCTACACCGAACCGTCGTGTCCACGAGACACTCCGTCCTTGCCTCGTGCCTCCGTGCTGGCTCACACTCTTTTCCCCGAATCGCTCCCCACGCCGTCTGGACGGCGCCGCAGTGTCGATACGGATACCAACCGCTCGCGCTCGAGATCGCCCCCTCGCTCGTTTCATGACCCAGCCAAGCAAAGCGCCGACCGACGCCACGATCCCGATGGGAGGTCGGCGCGTGCCTGCGAATCGCCTCGAGGTGACGGTCGTTCGTGAAGCAGGTGAGCCCGCCTCACGCGTCGTGCTGCTCGACGGCGAGCGCTTCCAGATCGGCTCGCACGAGAAGAACGACTTGATGCTGGCCGACCCGAGCGTCTCGCGATTCCACTGCGTGATCGAGCGAGGCACCACGTCGTGGCGCGTGACGGACGCGGGCTCTCTGAACGGCACGAAGCTCGGCGGGATCTCGATCCGCGACGCCGACCTGCCGCCGGAGACGAACCTCGAGCTCGGAGGGTCGGCGATTCAGATCCGCGAGCTCCCCGCCGAAGCGCACGTCGAGCTGCTCGATCAGGCGTCGTTCGGCGAGCTCTATGGGCAGTCGCGCGCGATGCAGCGTCTCTTCGCGCTGCTCGAGAAGGTCTCGGCAAGCGACGCAAACGTCCTCATCGAAGGCGAGAGCGGGACGGGCAAGGAGCTCGTCGCCGCCGAGATCGTCCGGCGCGGCGCACGCGCGAAGAACGCGTTCATCATCGTCGACTGCAGCGCGATCGCGCCGAGCCTGATCGAGTCGGAGCTGTTCGGTCATGCGCGCGGCGCGTTCACGGGCGCCGATCGCGAGCGCGCCGGAGCGTTCGAAGCCGCGCACGGCGGGACGGTCTTCCTCGACGAGATCGGCGAGCTTCCACCCGAGCTTCAGCCAAAGCTCCTTCGCGCGATCGAGGCGCGCGAGATCCGGCGTGTCGGCGAGAACAGCGCACGCAAAGTGGACGTCCGCGTCGTCGCCGCGACGAATCGACGGCTCGATCGTGAGGTCAACCACGGCCGCTTTCGCGAAGACCTCTACTACCGCTTGTCGGTCGTGACGGTGCGCGTCCCGCCGCTTCGCGAGCGGCGCGACGACATCGGCATCCTCGTCGGCGCGTTCTTGCGCGCGCTGAAGGCGAACGACGCGGCGATCGGGCTCTTCGGGCCAGACGTGATCGCGCGCCTCGAGCAGCACGACTGGCCGGGCAACGTGCGCGAGCTTCGCAACCACGTCGAGCGATGCGTCGTGATGCAGTCGACGGCGCTGCCCACGAGCGAGCGAACGCGTATGGGCGCGGCGCCTGGCGATGGCGAGGCCGATCCCGCTCAGTCGCGCGACGCGGTCGATCTCGATGTTCCGTTTCGCGCCGCGAAAGAAGAGGCGATCATCGCCTTCGAGCGCCGCTACGTCGAAGCGTTGATGTCCTGGGCCAACGGAAACGTGTCGCGCGCGGCACGGCGAGCCAACATGGATCGAATGAACCTGTATCGGATTCTCCAGCGAAGCGGGCTTCGCGACATCAACAACGAGTGACGTCGTCGCGGCTTCTCTCTTCTTAAATGGCGCGCGCTTCTCTTCGTATCAAATGGACCGTGGCGATGCTCGTCGTCGCTGTCGTGCCGCTCGCGCTCGTCGCGGTGCTCGTGACGCGGATCCAGCGACGTGGCCTCGCGGCGGTCGAAGCCGATCTGGAGCTCGCGGTCGCCGACCAGGTGAGCCGCGAGATCAACGCGAAGCTCGGCGAAGCTCAGCGCGCGGTGCATCGAACGGCGACGACGCTCTCGTCGCAGCGAATCGCGAGCGAAGACGATCGGCTCGCGGTCGCGCACGAGACGATCGCGACGTCCGACATCGTCGACTGGGTCGCCGTCTTCTCGAAGGACGGCACGTTCATTGGCAGTATCGAGAAGGACCAGAAGGCCGAGACGCACAACCTCAGCGCCACCGCGCGAAGCCCGGCCGACGCGACACCCGGCGTCACGGCGTGGATCCACGACTGGGTCGACGGGCAGCCGGCCGAGCCGCAGGTGCGTCTCGTCGAGGCGCTCGTCGCTGATGGGGTGATCACAGGCTACGTGCTCGGAGTGGTTCGGATGCGCCGGCTCGACGAGACGGTGACGGATCTGTCGCTCGCGCGGTTCGGACGGCCCGACCGGATCCTCATCGTCGACGCCGATCGAAGGATTGTCTCTGGCGGCGCGAGCAAGCATCCGCGCGGCGCGTCGCTCGCGAACGAAGAGATGTTTCGGACGATGACGCTCGACCCGAACGCGTTCGCGAACCCGGTCGACGTCCGTCATTCGTGGGTCGGGGCGGACGGAGTCGCGCGGATCGGCACCGTGCGCACGCTGCCTTCGCAGAGGTGGGCGGTGGTCGTCGAGCGACCGGAGGCCGAGGCGTTCCAGACGCTCGCAGAGTCCGAGCGTGCCTTCGCGCTCTCCGCGCTCGGCGTCGCCGTGCTCGCGATCGCCTTCGGAAGCTACCTCGCGAGCCGCACCACGCGTCCGATCGGCGACCTCGTCGCGCTCACGCGCGCCTTTGCCGAGCGTCGTTGGGGCACGAAGAGCAATGTGCACACGAACGACGAGCTCGGCGTGCTCGGGCAGGCGATGGAGACGATGGCGTCGGACCTCGCCGCGACGGAGGCCGAGGTCGCACGTCGCGCGAAGGTCGAGGCGGGCCTCGCGCGCTATCTCCCCGACGAAGTCGCGAACGTGATCGCGAAAGGTGAAGACGACGCGACGAAGCTGCTCTCGAGCCGCCGCGCAGACGTGACCGTTCTCTTCGCCGACGTCGCCGCGTTCACCCCGTTCGCAGAGCGCGCGAAGCCAGAGGATGTCGTGGCGCTCCTGAACGAGCTGTTCTCGCTCCTCTCCGAGATCGTCTTCCGCCATGGAGGTATGGTCGACAAGTTCATGGGCGACTGCATCATGGCGGTCTTCGGTGTGCGCACCGACGGAGAGCGCGGCGATCACGTGAGCCGTGCGCTCGCGGCGGCGGAGGACATGCAGCGCTTCGTCGAGGCGAGCGCGAGCCGATGGCGAGGTCGCTTCGACGTCGAGGTGAAGCTCGGCATCGGCATCTCGACCGGCGAGGTGCTCGTCGGAAACCTCGGGAGCGATCGCCGGATGGAGTTCACGACGATCGGCGACTCCGTCAACGTCGCCTCGCGTCTCGAAGGTCTCGCCGCGCCCGGTCAGGTGCTCGTCACGAGCGCGATCGCGGACAAGAAGGTCGAGGGCTTCGAGCTCCGCTCCCTCGGCGAGCACGCGGTTCGTGGCAAGCGCGCTCCGATCGAAATCTTCGAGCTTGTTCGATGATGTGGGGCGAAGACGACAAGGACGCGAGCGCGGATCCGCGCATCGGCCTCGTGATCGCAGGGAAATACAGGATCGAGAGCGTGCTCGGTCGCGGAGGAATGGGCGCGGTGTACCGCGGCACCCACGTCGAGCTCGGCGAGCCGGTCGCGCTGAAGTTCCTCCACGGCATGTTCGCGTCGACCCCGGAGCTCCGCGCGCGCTTCCGCCGCGAAGCGATCGCGCTCGCGCGCCTTCGCCATCCGTCGATCGTCTCGCTTCTCGACTTCGGCGAGCACGGCGAAGAGCTCTACATGGTGATGGAGCTCGTCGTCGGCAAGTCGCTCGCGATGCTGCTCGCGGAGACGTCGCTTTCGTTGCCGTTCATCGCGCGCCTGTTCGACGCGCTCCTCGACGTGCTCGAGACCGCCCACGAAGCCGGCGTGGTGCATCGCGATCTCAAGCCGAGCAACGTCATGGTCGTCACCTCCACCTCCCGCACGGTGCCGAACGCGCCGCCGTCGCTCGATCACGTGAAGCTGCTCGATTTCGGGCTCGTCCATCTGCCGGGCATGTCGCTCGAGAAGCTCACGCAGACGGGCGTCGTGCACGGCACGCCCGATTACATGTCGCCCGAGCAATGCCAGGGCGAGGACGTCGGGCCGAAGTCCGACATCTATTCGCTCGGCGTGATGCTCTACGAGTGCCTCGCCGGAGAGACGCCCTTCGACGGAAAGGGAGCGGCGCAGCTGATGGCGCAGCACATGTTCGTGGAGCCGCCGCGGCTTCCGTCGCTCGGCGACGAGACGAGCGATCCGTCCGCGAGCACGCGACGGGTCGCGCTCGGCGATCTCGTCCGCCGCGCGCTCGCCAAGAGCGCCGACCGAAGGCCCACCGCCTCGGAGATGCGCGTCCTCCTCGCCGGGATCATGAGCGGAACCGATCCGCTCTCGATCGCCGACCACGCCTCGCGCGAACGTGCGCGCGACGCGGCGCTCAGCCGAGGAGAACGCGCCCTCACCGGACGGCCGCCGCCAGCGACGCCGAGCGCGACCCCCGCGCGCGCTCGCGCCGGCGTGTCGATCGAGGACGGGGGCCGCGCCTCGTCGATTCGAAGCGCGCTCTCCATCCTCGGGATCGACATCGCGGAGGCGGGCGATCCCGCGCCCGACGTCTTCATCCTCTCGGCGCGAGAGGCGTACGAAGAGGCGGCTCGCGCGATGCTCGAGAAGGATCCAAAGGCCGCGTTCGTCGTGATCGACGTCGACGGCCCAGACGCGATGCGCGCGGCCGTGCGATCGGGAGCGCGTGACATGCTGCTCGTCGACAGCCCCGACTCCGAGCTCGGGGGTCGCGTGCTTCGCATCATGAGGAGAGGACGATGAAGCGGACGACAAGGCGTCTCGCCGCGGCGATCACGATCGTCACGGCCGTCGTGGCCGGCGAACGCGCGGCGCGCGCCGACGAGAAGGTGGTCACGACCGAGACGCGCTACACCGTCAGGGCAGGGGACACGTGCGCGGCGATCGCGCAGGCACACTACGGCGACTCTCGACTCGTCGACATCATCCACGCGGCGAACCCCGGGATGGGCCCGGCGCCTCACAACCTCAAGGCGGGGACGGTCCTCGTCCTCCCGCCCGCGCCGGCGAAGGTGCCTGCCGGTCCCGATGCACGCCTCACGCGCATGCGAAACAAAGTGGAGGTCTTGGCGCCCGAGCCGCGTGAGGCAAAGCCCAACGATCCTCTGTATCGAGGCAACCGCGTCGGCACGAAGGAGAGCTCGAGCGCCGACGTGACGTTCCGCGACGAATCGCGCGTGATGCTCGGCGAGAACACGCTCGTCGTCATCCTCGGGGACGTGAACGCGAGCAGCAAGCGCGTCGCGCAGGGCGGCGAATTGGAGACCACGCTCGTCACCGGAAGCCTTCGATCGCGCCTCTCCGAGCTCGCGGGCAAGAGCCCGGCGAAGCCACGCGTCGCGACGGACAGCGGATCGGTCGAGCTGAAGAGCGGCGAGGCACAGGTCACCGTCGACGAGAAGAAGACGACGCGCGTCGCGGTCTACAAAGGCGCGTCGGCGCTGACGGCGCAGAAGAAGAGCGTCGAGGTGGCCGATGGTTTTGGATCGAAGGCCGACGTCGGTAGCGCGCCGACGCCGCCCAAGCCGCTCCCGCTCGCCCCCGAATGGCCCGCCGCCTCGACGCTCGCGATGATCACGACGCCGGCGACGGATCTCTCGTTCGACTTCCGCGATCTTCCGCCCGCGTCCTCACCCGTGCCCGCGCCCGCGCCCGCCGAGTGGCACGTCCAGGTCGCGCGCGATCCCGACTTCACCGATCTCGTCGTCGACGCACGCGTCCCGCTCGCGGTGCGGAAGATCGACGTGCGCGGCGCGACGCCAGGGACCTACTTCGCGCAAGTGAGCGCGATCGACGCCGATCGCTTCGAAGGGAAGTGGAGCACGCTTCGCCGCGCGACCGTCGCGTCGCTCGCGATGGCGCCTCTTCCAGGCAGAAAATCACGTGTCGCCGCGATCGAGCCCGCGAACCTCGTGCGCTGCACGGGCGCCGCGACCGACGCCGTGATCGATCGATCGAAGCCGCTCACGATCGCCTGCACGACCACGTCGGGCGACGCGGTCGCCGGAGCCAAGATCGCGCTCGCGCCGCTGCCGCTCACGAACGTGAAGGCCACCGCGGAGCTCGTCGATCTGTCGAGCCCGCGAGACTCTTCGCAGGCGTCGCGAGCAGCTCGGCTTCGCGTGCGCCTCACCGACGAGTCGGGCGCGCCGGTCGAAGGCGAGCGCGTCGTGGCGCTCCGCGTCCCGAACGGCATGCATGTCCTCACGACCGTCGCGTCGTCGCCGCTCCTTCTCGTCCCCGTCGCCGGCTCGCCCGGCGTGTATGCCGCGCCGGTCTTCTTCGACGGCACGACCGACGGGCCGCTCGAGCTTCGCGTCGCCGACGAGGTCACCGCGCTCACGAACGCGGTCCACGTCGACGCTTCGCCACGGATGCGCACGCGCTACGAGCTCGCGGCGACGGGGCGCCTCAGCGCGATTCAAGCGACCCAAGGCGGCGCCGCCGGCGTCGGCCTCGACGCCGATGTCGCCGTTCCTTTCTCTCTTCTTCGTGGACGGCCGGGGCGCGTGATCTTCGGCGCGGGCGGATCGGCCGACCGCATCATCGTCGCCAAAGGATCGATCACGAGCGGCGAGGACGTCGTTCGCGCGCGCGGAAATGTTTGGGCGGCGCACCTCACGCTCGGCTACCGCCTCGGCGACGACGGCGCGACGTGGTCTCCGTACGCGCATGTTGGTCCCGAGGTCGTGTGGACGGTGACGCGCGTCGGCGAGGCGAACCAGCGCGTCGACGGCCACGGCACCCTGATCGGCGCGATCGCCGCGGCCGGCGTCGAGCTCCGTACCGGTCGACACAGCGCCGTCTTTGCCGAGGTCTCCGGGCGTCTCGGAGGCGAGGTAAAAGGCACCGGGCAGACGATCAACGTCTCCGGCGGCGTCTTCTCGCTCGGCCACCGATTCGGTTTTTAGGCGCATTTCCTTCGGTCGCGCGCCCAATGCACGGAAGGAGCGCGGAAGGAGCAGGTGCACCGTAATTCCTCTTTGTGTAGCTCGACCTCTCCCGTACACTCCCGCGGCCATGAAGAGGGTCCTCGGAACGGTTCTCGGCGGAGCTTTCGCAGTGCTCGCTCTGTCGTCGTCGGCTTGCAGCCGCAACAACATCGAAGCGGTCAACCTCGCGAACGAGGGTGATAAGGAGAAGGCGACCAACATCGACGGCGCCATCTCCAAGTACGAGCAGGCCTCGAACCTCGATCCGACGAACCACAAGATCCTCGGAAAGCTCGCGAACGCGTACCAAAAGAAAGAGGCGTGGGACAAGGTCGCCTCCACCTGCGCGAAGGCCGAGAAGATCGCGCCGAAGTTCGCCAACTACTACTTCCAGCACGGCTACGCCCTCACGCAGCAAGCGGCGAAGGGACCTGTCGGTTGGGGCGACGCGAAGGGACCGCTCGAGGAGGCGATCAAGCTCGATCCGAACATCGCGGACGCGCACTTCGAGCTCGCCGAGGTCTTCCTTCACCTCGACGACGAGGCGAGCGCCCTCCAGTCGTACACGAAGGCGATCATGGCAAAGCCTGACACGCTCTCCTTCTACGGCCCGCTCGCCGACCTCTACATCCGCCTTAACTACATCGATAACGCCGAGGCGGTGCTCACCCAAGGACTCTCCTTCGCGAAGGAAGGCGACAAGGCCCTCTTTGCGATCCACAGCCTCCTTGGCGACATCTACGATCGGAAGCGAGACCTCTCGAAGGCCGTCACCGAGTACGAAGCGGCCAAGAAGGCCTGCGGCCAGTGCAACGAGGCCGGGCAACAGATCGCGTTCTTCAACCTCGGCGCC
This sequence comes from Labilithrix sp., assembly GCA_044227045.1. Taxonomy (GTDB): domain Bacteria; phylum Myxococcota_A; class Polyangia; order Polyangiales; family Polyangiaceae; genus Labilithrix. The sequence goes on along the minus strand of JBGAFW010000067.1, from coordinate 13,992 downwards.
GCGTACGCAAGCTTGAGCCCGCCGCGAAAGAGCGAAGCGATCGCCCAGCTCCAGTCCTTTCAGAAGATGATTTGCAAAGGCGCTGCAGCCCAGCGCTACGCCGACCAATGCACACAAGCGCAGCAACTTGCGACGAAGCTCGGCGGCACGCTCCAGTAACCTGTCACGCGATTTCCTAGGCTCTCCCTAGGTCCCGACGGTTCGTTGAACCTGGCTCCTCCACCCTCTGCTACCTGCAGCGCCTACATTTTAGGGCGGGCGTACGTGCGGCGAGCTCGAGAACAGGGGTGCCGGTGGACTCGTTGTCCCAGGCAACCAGGCCTTCCCAAAAGCGGGTTACATACGGGGCTCGATAACCGGAGCCTCGGGTCGCCCGTTTGGGGGGTCGGCCTGCGCCGTGCGCGGAGGCGAACTTTGTGTCCGCGAGATGCGGATCTACAGAGGACGGTAATTGACGCGAACCGCTCAGAGAGCGGTACACTGGTCCAGTCGAAACGCAGAAGTATGCGTGCACGACAAGGACCGCGAATACGAGAAGGAGCGTCAGGTCTACTGCGCTCTCGAACGATCAACGATCCCCACATGAGCACGGGCTCTGATAGCCTCAGTGCTCTGACGTTGGCAATTTCGGTTTGGGGATAACCGAGGGAATCCATGGACCTGCAGGAACGTCTGAAGCAGCTCGAAAACGTTCGCGACTGGCAAGGGCTCGTCGAGGAGCTCGAGAAGGGGATCCAGTCTTCGAATGCGAACGAAGCGAAAGCTGGTTTCCATCTGCGACTCGGCCAAGTCCTCGAGTCGAAGTTCCTCTCTGGCGTCAAAGCGCTGAAGCATTTCCAAGATGCGTACAAGCTGAATCCTGCGCTCGGTGAGAGCCTCGAAGCAGCTCGCTCCGTCTATTGGAGCCTCGGCAAATTGAACATGGTGCAGAAGCTGCTCGAGCTGGAGCTTCGCACTCAGAAGGAAGGCACCGTCGCAAGCGAGCTCCTCCTCGAGCTCGGTGACGTGCTTTGCGATCTCGGCGACTACGACAAGGCGACGAGCACGTACGCGCGATCGCTCGCGACGAGCGGCGGCACCAACGCCGACGCGCGCGCCTGCCTCGAAGACGTGCAAGCCGAGAGCGGTTCCTGGCAGCCGCACGTCAGCGCGCTGGTCAACGCCGCGGCGGGGGATGAGGGGGAGTCCCCCTCGCAGAGGTGCCGGCTGTTCTTGCGCGCCGCGCGGATCGCGCGCCGCTTTCAGCCCGACGCGGTCGTGGGTCTCCTCGAGCGTGCGTACGCCGCGGATCCCTCGAACAAACAAGCCGCCGCGCTCTTCGAAGGCGCGCTGGGTGAGCTCGGAAAGCTCGATGAGCTCGAGAGCGTTCAGTTCCGTTTGCTTCAGGCGGAGCAGCAGCGCGCACGTCGCGCGCGCCTCGCGCTCACGTTCGGAACACGCTGGGTCTCACGCCACCAAAACGTCGACACCGGCGCGAAGTTCCTCGAAGAGGCGATCAAGCTCGATCCCGAGAACGAAGGCGCGTTCCACTACCTCCGCGACGCGTACGGACGCAAAGGCGGAGACTGGGATCGCGTCCTGTCGCTCGCGGAAGAGGCGGTCACGCACGCCGGTGAGAACGGCAATGCGACCTTCCTCCTCGCGCAAGCAGGGACGATCGCCTGGCGCCAGCTCGGCAACTTGATCCGCGCGCGCACCGTCTTCGAGCGTCTCTCGCAGATCAGCCCCGAGCACCCGATCCTTCGCGCGTTCGAGCTTCAGATCGGCGAGTCGCTCACGAGCCCGCCGCCCGCAGGTCCGGTGGTGACGATTCCTCCGGCCGCGACGGTGCCTCCGACGGCGACCGTTCCGCCGGCGGCGACCGCGCCGCCTCCTCAATACGTCGAGCCGTCGGCGCCTCCGCCGCCGGTCGCGCCGTCGGCACCTCCGCCGGCCGTCTCGCCCGCACCACCCGTGGTGAACGTGAGCGTGAGCGAGCCGCCGCCGCCGCAACAGCAGCGCGCGTCCGTCCCGCCGCCCGCAGCCGCAGCAGGGGAAGGGGATCCCGGCAAGATCGCGGAGCTTCGCGCTCTCGCGGACAAGCAGGAAGCGAACAAGCGTTACAACGAGTACGTCAAGACGCTCCTCCAGCTCGCGCAGATCGTGCCCGAGCCGGACGAGAAGGTCGCCCTCTACACGAAGGCCGCCGAGCTCTACACCGGCAAGTTCGCGAACCAAGCGGAGGCCGTCAAAGCGTACGAGGCGGTCATCGCGATCGATCCGGAGAACCGGAGCGCGATCGACTACCTCCGCCAGATGTACGAAAAGCGCAGGGACTGGGAGAAGCTCCTCGGTCTCGAGCGCAAAGAGGCCGAGCGCCTCTACGGTGACGAGCGCGCGCGGAAGTTCCTCGAGATCGCGAAGCTCGCCACCGAGCGCGTCAAGAAGCCCGAGGTCTGCATCGAGCTCTGGCAGCAAGTGCTCGACAGCGATCCGTCGAACGCCGAAGCGCTCGGCGCTCTCGGTGGTCTCTACGAGCGAAGCAAAGACTTCGACAAGCTGGTCAACGTCCTCGAGAAGCAAGCCGAGGTCACGTACGACAACCACGCGAAGGTCCAGATCCTCACGAAGCTCGGAACGATCTACGGCGATCGTCTGAACAACGACGAGGGCGCGGTCACGGCATGGCGCTCACTCCTCGCGATCGATCCGAACGATCGCAAGGCGCAAGAGGCCCTCAAGAAGAAGTACCTCGCGCTCGGTCGCTGGGACGATCTCGAGGTCTTCTACGCCGAGAGCGGCAAGTGGGACGAGTTCATTCGCGTCCTCGAGCAGCAAGAGGCAAAAGAGGCCGATCCGACGGCAAAAATCGGGCTTTTGTTCAAGATCGCCGAGCTCTGGGCGGACAAGAAACAGAAGAACGATCGCGCCGCTCGCGCCTACGAAAAGGTCCTCGAGCTCGAGTCGCAAAACCTCCGCGCGGCCGAAGCGCTCATCCCGATCTACTCGGCGGCGGGCAACTCGAAGTCGCTCGCCAACGCGATCGAGGTCAAGCTCGGTCACGAAGAAGACGCTTACCAGAAGCTCGCTCTTCTCCGCGAGGTCGCGAGCCTCTACGAAGGCAAGGTCCGCGAGCCGCAGAAGGCGTTCGCGCGCTACCTCGCCGCGTTCGTCCTCTTCCCCGCCGACGAGCAGACGACCATCGACGTGGAGCGCGCCGCCAAGGCGACCGGCCAATGGCAAGAGGTCACCGACGCCTACCGCACCGCGATCGATCAGGCGATCGACGGCGGTGACGCAGGTCTCGCGATCACGCTTCGCTTGAAGCTCGGTCGCGTCCTCGTCGAAGAGATGCAGCAGGTCGACGAAGCGCTCACGGTCTACCGTGCGGTGTACGACGCCGACAGCGAGAACGCCGAGGCGCTCGCCGCGCTCGAGCGTCTCTACCGAACCACGTCGCGTTACTCCGATCTCCTCGGCATCTACGAGAAGCGTCGCGACCTCTCGACCGATCACAACGAGAAGAAGCAGATCTCGTACGAGATCGCGAAGCTCTACGAGACCGAGGTCAAGGATCTCGACAAGGCGATCGACACGTACAACGGCGTGCTCGAGGACGAGCCCACCGACGCCCACGCGCTGAAGGCGCTCGATGTCCTCTATGGACACCTCGAGCGCTGGGAGCCGTACGTCGACACGCTCCGCCGTCGCATCGAGCTCGATGTCAACGAAGGCGAGCTGATCGACCTGAAATTCAGGCTCGGACAGACGCTCGAGAAGCACACCGGCGACCCCGCTGGCGCGCTCGAGAACTACCGCGAGATCCTCTTCCTCGACGCGCAGCACAACGGCGCGCGCGAGGCGCTCGAGGCTCTCCTCCAGAACCCCGACCTCCGCGCAGAGGCCGCCGCCATCCTCGAGAACATCTACGAGGAGCGTGGCGATTGGATGAAGCTGCTCGTCGCGCTCGACATCCTCGCCGAAGCCGAAGGCGACAGCGACAAGCGCGTCGCGCTCCTTCGCAAGGTCGCTCGCGTGTCGAGCGAGATGCTGAACGATCACCAGCGTGCGTTCAAGGCGCTCGCCTCGGCGCTTCGCGAGCAGCCGCACCACAACGAGACACGCGCGGAGCTCCAGCGCATCGCCGACGTGTCGAGCTCGTGGAAGGCCCTCACGGAGCTCTACGAGTCGATCGGCGAGAGCCTCACCGACGCGATGCTCGCGCGTAGCTACTGGATGCTCTCCGCGCGCATCGAAGACGAGGCCCTCGGTCTCGTCGACGACGCGGCGAAGGGCTACATGCATGTCCTCTCGCTCGACCCGGCAGACGCCGAGGCGCTCGACGCCCTCGAGGCTCTGTTCACGCGCACGTCGCGCTGGACGGATCTCATCGGCGTCACCGAGCGTCGCATCGAGCAGACGGCCGACCCGGATCTACGCGAGCAGCTCTACGTGAAGATGGCGCGCATCTACGACGACCAGCTCGGTCGCCCGGACGACGCCGTCTCCTCGTACAAGCGCGTCCTCGAGCTCGATCCTGCGTCGCAGACCGCGCTCCAGGCGCTCGATCAGCTCTTCACGCGCCAGCGTATGTGGAGCGATCTCGCCGAGAACCTCGAGTCGCAGCTCTCGCTCGCGGCCGAAGAAGAGCAGCAGATCGCGCTCATGCTCCGCCTCGCGTCCTTGCGCGAGACGCAGATGAACCTGATCGAGCAGGCGATCGACGGCTACCGCTCGGTGCTCGAGCGCGACATCTCGAACGCGCAGGCCCTCGGCGCCCTCGAGCGTCTCGGTCAGGATCCGCAGCACGAGCTCGTCATCGCGGACTTGCTCGAGCCGCTGTACCGCCAGATCGGCGACTACCAGAAGCTCATCGGCGCGCACGAGGTCCAGGTGCGTCGCAGCGAAGACCCCGCGCGACGCGTCGAGCTCCTTCACCAGATCAGCCAGCTCTACGAAGACGCCGCGGCCGATCTGAACAACGCGTTCGCCACCCTCGCTCGCGCGCTCAAGGAAGATCCCGCGAACGATCAGACGCAGACGCAGATCGATCGCGTGGCGCGCGCCACCGGTCGCTTCGAAGACCTCGCGCAGGTCTATCGCCAGCTTGGCGCCGAGGTCGTCGGTAACGATCCGGCGCTCGGCGCGACGCTCACGATGATGAGCGCGCGCGTCTACGAAGCCGACATCGGCAACGTCGACACCGCGATCGGCCTCTACTCGAAGGTCCTCGACATCGACCCGACGCACCTCGCGGCGGCCGAGTCGCTCGAGCGCCTCTACCGTCAGACGGAGCGCTACTCGGAGCTCTCGCACATCCTTCAGCGCAAGGCGGAGATCCTCACGGAGCCGCAAGACCAGAAGGACGCGCTCTACCAGGCCGCGGCGATCGAGGAAGACGTCCTCGAGAAGCCCGAAGACGCGATCGCCGTCTACAAGAAGGTGCTCGCGATCGACGAGGACGACGTCAAGGCGCTCGACGCGCTCATCAAGCGTTACCTCGGCCTCTCACGCTGGCAGGACCTCCTCTCGGTCTACGAGCGGAAGGCCGATCTCGTCGGCGATCCCGACGAGAAGAAGCGCATCTACTACCAGGTCGGCGCCGTCTACGAGCGCGAGCTCGGGAGCGTCGAGCAAGCGATCGAGACGTACACGAAGATCCTCGAGCTCGATCCGGACGACCTCCAAGCGCTCTCGCGCCTCGACGTCCTCTACGAGCAAGCCCAGAACTGGCAGGAGCTCCTCGGAATCCTCACGCGCGAAAGCGAGATGTGCGAGGACCCGAACGAAGCGATCAGCTTCCAGTACCGCATCGCGGAGCTCTACGAAAAGCGCCTCGACGACGTCGTCCGCGCGATCGAGCTCTATCGCGAGATCCTGCAGCGCCAGGTCGATCACGAGCCCACGCTCATCGCTCTCGAAGGGTTGAAGAGCGGAAGCAAAGATCCGCTCGGCGCCGCCGCGGTCCTCGAGCCGGTGTACGAGGCCGCGAGCGATTGGCCGCGCCTCATTTCGGTCCACGAGGTCCAGGTCTCGCACGCCGACGACCAGTTCCAGAAGGTCGACCTCCTCCATCGCATCGCGCGCCTCTACGAAGATGCGCTCGAGAACCACGGCAGCGCCTTCGACACCTACGCGCGAGCGCTCACGCTCGACAACGGCAACGAAGCCACGCTGCAAAACCTCGAGCGCCTCGCGATGGTCGTCAATCGATGGCCACAAGTCGCTGCGCTCTACGACGCAGAGCTCGACAAGCTCACCGAGACGCCGGATCGTTTCGTCGAGCTCGGCCTCCGCCTCGCGCAAATCTACGAGGTCCAGCTCGAAGACGTCGACAACGCGATCGGTCGCTACCGCCGCGTCTGCGAGGTCGAGCCGGAGAACCAGAACGCCGTCCGCTCGCTCGATCGCCTCTACCTCTTCACGGAGCGTTGGGCGGAGCTCGCGGCCATCCTCGAGCGCGAGGCCGAGATCGGCCAGACGCCCGACGAGATCCTCGAGTTCAAGTTCCGCTTGGGACAGGTTCAGCAGGTCTCGCTGAACAACGTGGACGCGGCGATCGCCGCCTACCGCGACGTCCTCTCGGCGGCGCCGGAGCACGAGAACGCCGCGCGCGCGCTCGAAGGCCTCTTCGCCAATGGCGTGAAGCAGCTCGAGATCGCCGAGATCCTCGAGCCGCTGTACCGCGCGGCAGGGGAGTGGGAGAAGCTCGTCGGCGTCCACGAGGCGCAGCTCGCGCATACGCCCGCGAACCCCGAGACGAACAACGAGGAGCGACTCGCTGCGTACTACCGCATCGCCGAGCTCCTCGAAGACAAGCTCATGGATCCGGTCCGCACGCTGGATGTCTACATCCGCGCGCTCAAGGAGTTCCCGCTCGACGAAAAGTCGGGTGAGGAGGCTCCGCGCCTCGCCGGCACGATCGACAACGGTTGGGAGACGCTCGCCAACGCGTACGCCGACATCCTCGGCCTCCACAACGACAAGACCGTCCAGTGCACGATTGGTCGTCGCCTCGCGAAGACCTTCGAGGACGATCTCGGTGACATCGACAAGGCGGTCGAGACGTACCGCTACGTCCTCTCGGTCGAAGAGCTCGATCAAGAAGCGCTCGCCAACCTCGATCGCATCTACCTCTCGATCGAGTCGTGGGCCGATCTCGCCGGCATCCTCGAGATGCGCGTGCGTGCGCCGGCCGACGATCTCGAGCTGACGGAGCTCTACGCTCGCCTCGGTGAAGTCTACGAGACCCGTCTCGGCGACATCCCGAACGCGACGCGCGCCTTCCGCAAGATCTTCGACGGCCTCGACAAGACGCACGACCCGGCGATCCAAGCCCTCGCGCGCATCTACTCGAGCCAGGAGAACTGGGTGGAGCTCAACGGCGTCTACGAGCGCGAGCTCGAGAACGCGTCGGGCGACGTTCAAGAGGCGGAGATCCGCGCGCGCATCGCGCACCTCGCCGCCGACCGCTTGAACGATCCAAACAAGGCGATCGACACGTGGAAGGTCGTCCTCGATCTTCGCGGTGAAGATCCCGAGGCGCTCCTCGCGCTCTCGAACCTCTACGAGCAGCAGCAGCAGTGGCGCGAGCTCGTCGACATCCTCGAGCGCCAATACGACATCGCCTCGAGCGACGACGACCGCGTCAACATCCTCACCCGCCGTGCGCGTACGTTCGAGGGCAAGCTCTCGCGCGACGACCAAGCGCTCGAGGATTGGAACCGCGTCCTCGACATCGACTACGCGAACCTCGCGGCGCTCCGTGCGATCGCGGCGATTCGCCGCCGTCAGGGTGACGCCCAAGAGCTCGTCTCGGCCCTCCACCAGCAGGTGGATCGCGCCGCGGCGATGTTCGACGCCGACGAGCTCAAGGAGATCTTCCGTGAGCTAGGCAAGGTCTACGGCGAGCAACTCTCGCAGCCGTACGACGCCGCCGACGCCTGGCGCAAGCTGCTCGAGGTCGGACCCGACTTCGAAGCGATGAACGCCCTCGAGGCGATCTATCGCGGACAAGAGCAGTGGACGGACGTCATCGACGTCAAGATGCAGCGCGCCGCCGCGCTCGAAGACCCTGCGCAAAAGATCGAGGAGTACCGTCAGGTCGCCGAGCTTTGGCGTGAGACGGTCCAGGAGCCCGACAAGGCAACGCTCGCGTGGCAGAAGATCCTCGAGGTCGACACCGCGCACGACGAGGCCTTCCTCCAGCTCGAGAAGCTCCACACCGCCGCTGGCCGCTGGGAGCCGCTCATCGAGCTCTATCTCGGACGCCTCGACACGCGCAGCGAGACCTCGGATCGAACCGATCTCCTCCGACGCATCGCGAAGGTCTTCGAGGAGAAGCTCGACGACAAGAACCAAGCCCTCGACGCGCTCATCAACGCGCTCGGCGAGGACTTCCACGATCGCGACACCGCCAAGTACATCGAGCGGATGGCGCAAGCCACCGGTCGATGGGGCGAGGTGATTCAGACCGCGAACAACTGGCTGCAAGAGCAGACCGAGTCGCATCAGAAGATCCGCCTCTGCCTTCACCTCGCGAAGTGGTACGGCGACGACCTCGGTCACCCCGAGTACGCGCAGCCCTACTACGCGCAGATCGTCGCGCTCGATCCGAACAACGTCGGAGCGCTCCGCCAGATGGGGCAGCTCTATCGCAAGAACGGCAACTGGCAGCAGCTCGGCGCCACGCTCACGCGTGCGCTCGATGTCGCCGTCAGCGACGTCGACCGCAAAGAGATCCTCACGGAGCTCGGCGAGCTGCTCGACAGCCAGATGAGTCAGCAAGATCAGGCTGTCACGCACTTCAACCGCGCCCTCGAGGTCGACGGGCTCTTCATCCCGGCGATCGAGAATCTCGAGCGCATCTACGCCTCACGCGGCGACAAGAAGCTCCTCGTCGACATCCTCACGCGCAAGGTCCGCGCGCTGAACGAGCCGAGCGAGATCGCCGCCACGAAGCTCCGCATCGGCGGGCTCTACGAAGAGATGAGCGACCCGAACAAGGCCGCCCAGACCTTCCGCGAGGTCATCGAGATCGAGCCGCAGAACCTGCAAGGCCTCCGCGGCCTCGCGCGGGTCTACGAGATCCTCAGCCAATGGCCGGAGCTCGTTCGCGTCCTCGAGGCGCAGCTCGACGTCGTCTCCACCGAGCGTGAGCGCATCGACATCCTGATGCAGCTCGCCCAGATCCACGAGGAGCACTTCCTCAAGGCGGACGTGGCCGCACAACGTCTCGAGCAGGTCCTCGAGATCGATCCGAACCACGAAGAGGCGTACTTCGCCCTCGAGCGTTGCTACCGCAAGCTTCGCCAGTGGACGGAGCTCATCAACGTCTACGAGCGTCACATCTCGGCCACGCTCGATCGCAAGACGAAGGTCGATCTCTACGGCGCGATCGCTCAGGTCTACGCCGACGAGATCGAAGACACCGATCGCGCGATCGACGCCTACCGCAACATCGTCGACCTCGACGACACGAACCTCCCCGCGCTCGAAGCGCTCGCGAAGCTCTACGACAAGCAGGGCGATGCGTCGCAGTCGATCGACTACATGACGCGTGTCGCGGAGCTCACCCAAGACACGAAGCAGCGCGTCGAGAGCTACTACAAGATCGGTAAGGCCCTCGACGAGAAGCTCGGCGATCGCGTCTCGGCGCAAGATCGCTACGAGATGGCGCTCGACCTCGATCCGTCGCACTTGCCGACCCTCGGCGCGCTCCGGCAGATCGCGACCGACAACGCCGACTACGACAAGGCTGCACGCTACATCGATCAGGAGCAGAGCTACACGCCGGCCCCGCGCCAGCGCGCTCGCCTCCTCGTCGAGCTCGGTCGTCTCCGTGAGGAGATGCTCGGCGATCACGACAGCGCCGTCCTCGCATGGGAAGCGGCGTACGAAGCGGATCCCGAGAACGAAGAAGCTGCGATGCCGCTCGTCGACGAGTACATCGCGAAGGAAGCTTGGGAGAAGGGCGAGCCCCTCCTCGACATGCTCACCCGCAAAGCGGGCAAGCGTGATCGCGGCGAGCAGCACACCCTCTACAACAAGCTCGGTATGGTCTGCGCGGCCCTCCACCGCGACGACAAGGCCCACAAGGCTTACTCCGCGGCGCACCAGCTCGATCTCACCGACCAGGTGACGATCCGTGGCCTCGCCGAAGTGTGCTTCCGCCTCAAGGACTGGGGCGCGTCGCTCACGAACTACCAGAAGGTGCTCACCTCGCTCGCCGAAGACCAATCGGCCGAGCGCGCCGAGGTCTACTACAAGCTTGGTTGCATCAAGCGCGAGCAAGGCCAGGCCAAGCAAGCGATCAACAACTTCGAGAAGGCGCTCGGCGTCGACAGCGCGCACCGCCCCACGCTCGAAGCGTTGGTTGGAATCTACACGGACCTGAAGGATTGGAAGCAGGTCGTCGCGTACAAGCGCCAGATCCTCGACACGATCGTCGAGGGCGACGAGCGCTTCAAGATCCTCGTCGAGATCGCCGACATCTGGCAGGACCAGGACAAGAACCCGGTCAAGGCCATCGAGGCGCTCGAAGACGCGAAGGATCTCCAGCCCGATAACCGTCCGCTGCTCAACAAGATGCTGCCTCTCTACGAGGCGACGCAGAACTGGGCGCGCATGGTCGACACCATCCACGCGATCGCGGAGATGGAGAAGGACAGCACCCGCAAGTCCAAGTTCATCTTCACGATCGCGCAGCTCTACCGCGACAAGATGGGCGACCAGGATCGCGCGGTCGAGATGTTCAACGAGGCGCTCGATTTGAACCCGAGCTACCTCGAGGCCTTCGAGCGCATCAACAAGATCCTCACCGCGCAGAAGGACTGGAAGCAGCTCGAGCGCGCGTTCCGCAAGATGCTTCGTCGTCTCTCGACGGCGAACGCGGGCAACCCCGACCTCGAGTTCAACCTCTGGCACAACCTCGGCCTCATCTACCGAGACCGCCTGTCGGACATCAACAGCGCGATCGAAGCGTTCAAGATGGCGACGCGGTTCAAGCCCGATGAGCCGGTCGAGCGCCAGATCCTCGCCGAGCTCTACGAGACCACCGACCAGCTCGAAGCTGCGGTGGGCGAGCACTCGCAGGTCCTCCAGAAGGACCCGCTCCGTGTCGACCCGTACCGTGCGCTCTACAAGCTCGCCTTGAAGATGCACGACTACGACCGCGCGTGGTGCATGTGCGCCGCGCTCGCGTTCCTCCACAAGGCCGACGAAGAGGAGCAGCGCTTCTTCGAGGATTATCGCCCGCGCGGCATGATCCAAGTGAAGAGCCGCCTCGACAACGAGCAGTGGGTGAAGAACCTCTTCCACAAGGACGAGAACATCTTCATCGGCAAGATCTTCGAGATGGTCACGCCCGCGGCGATCGTCGCCAAGACGCAGGCCCTCGCGAAGGCGAAGCAGCTCCCGGCGCTCGACCGCCGCTTCAAGCAAGACCCCGCCACCTCCACCGTCACGTTCGCGAAGACGTTCGGTTGGGCGGCGCAGGTCCTCGGCATCCAGCTGCCCGACCTCTACGTGCGTAACGACGTCCCCGGCGCTCTCGTCGCGGTGCCGTCGCGCCCGCCGGCGTCGGTCGCAGGACAGAGCGTGCTCACCGGCTACACGCCGCAGGAGCTCACGTTCATCGTCGGCAAGCACCTCAGCTACTACCGCGGTGAGCACTACATCAAGAACCTGTTCCCGACGCTCGGTGAGCTCAAGGTCGTCTTCTTCTCGGCGATCAAGATCATCCAGCCCGAGTTCAACGTCCCCGCCGAGATGGCGCAGGCCGTGAACATGACGGCGAGCGAGTTCGTGAAGTACATGCAACCGGTCGAGCGCGACTCGCTCCGCCTCGTCGTCCAGAAGTTCATCGAGGACGGCGCGAAGGCAGACTTGAAGCGCTGGATGCAGGCCGTTGACGTCTCGGGTGCGCGCGCCGGGCTTCTCCTCTGCGCCGACCTCGAGATCGCCAAGAAGATCATCGCCGCAGAGCCGCAGCTCCCAGGCGATCTCTCCCCGCCCGACAAGCTGAAGGAGCTCATCGTCTTCAGCGTCAGCGAGCAATACCTCGCGCTACGCAAGGCGCTCGGCATCGCCATCGGCTGATGTGACCGAAGAGCGAGAACGCAAAGGAACGTACGCGCGTCGTAACACAGACATGCTCGGTCCGAACGATCCCGCCTGGAAGGCCCTCCGCAAAGAGCTCGACGCGCTCGTCAAAGAGACGGGCGCGATTCGAGCCGCGGTCGTTGACGAGAGCAAGATGCTTTGGTGCTGGTCCTCTCCGTCGCCGACCGCGACGGCGGAGGAAGACGACGCGGAGATGCGAGGCCGCGCCGAGCAGTTCCACGAGGCGGAGCTGAGCGAGAAGACGCTCCGCCTCGGTCGTCATCTCAGCGTCGTTCGTCGCGAGAAGGACGCGTCCTACGCCGCCGAGTCGTTCGCAAACGCCAACACGTACGTCCTCGTCTTGTGGTGCCACGCGATGTTCCCGGTGCTCTCGACGCAGGCTGCGATCCGCGACGCGCTCGCGAAGATCGAGCCGCTCACGCTCGCGTTGCCGAAGCCTGGCGCGCCGGACGCGTCGATCCAACGCTTCCGCCTCTGACTCATTTCGGGTCGAAGAACACGTTGTCGACGAAGATCTGCTTCGGCTGCGGCGAGAGCGCGGCGTAGTAGGCGCCCATGCGGAGCGCGACGTGCGTGACCTGGCCTGGGGGGCTGCTGGCGAGCGACCCCTTCTTCACCAACGCTTCGTCGACGTAGAGGTCGATGCTCCACGGGACCGCGCTCGTCGTGAGGTGCGCTCGGATCGTGGTGTAGACGGCGAGGTCGCGATTGAGGTCCTCGAAGAGGACGTGCCCGTTCGCGTCGTCGAGGTCCTCGACGATGCGAAGCGTGTTCTCGTCGAGCGCGACCTTCACCGCAAACCGGCCTCCGGTCGAGAACGCTTGGAGCACACAGGGCTCGACGTAGCGGTTGTTCGCCGGCAAATCGGCCCGGAGCGTGATCTCCAGATCGATCGTCGCTGGAATGACGTTGATGTCGAAGCGAAGCTCGTCGGCCACGTCGCTAGGGTTCGTGTTCGCGGGCACCGTCGTCCGAAGCGCGCTCGTCTCACCGACGCCCACGCCTTGCACGATGTCGACGCTGCCGCGCGCGGTGCCGAGGTCGCTGGCCTTTCGCCCATCGTCGAAGTCCCAGCAGCGCGTGCTGCCCGGATGCATGCGTGCACACCATCCTCCGCTGCTCGCCCCACCTTCCGCGGACGCTTCGACCGCGCCTTGATCGGCGACGTCGCCGTCACGCGCGCCTCCGTCCTCCGAGCCGGTCGTCGCGGCGTCGCCGCTGCTGAAGCCGCCCAGGCTCGTGAAGCTACAGGCCGCACAAATCCCCACGAGCCCGACGATCGCTATCCCAACGAGCGCGGTGCTCTGCTTGCCGGCGAGCATCCGTTGATTTTACACGTCCCCTTGGGAACGTGCGGCGCCTAGTTCGTACCCCAATCGTCGAGGTCGACGTCGATGCCTTCGTCGGGATCGGCGAGGCAGCTCGTGCTGATCGGGAACTCGCAGCTCACCGGCGGATCATTTCCGGCGACGAGCAGGACGCAGCGTGACGAGATGCGCTCGAGTCGAAGGGAGCCAAGGAGCGACGGCGTGCGCTCCGCGATCCGCGCGACCTCGTCCACGAGGTTCTGCATCGACGGGATCTCGATCGGCGGAAGCACGCGCTCGCGCTGGCCACCACCTAGCTCCGCGAGCACGCGGACGCGCGTGCCTTCGTTCTCGGCGAAGAGCTCGACGGCGACATCTCCATCGAGCCAACGACACGACGGCGACGCGAGCCGCGCGAAGAGCATGAGCAGCGAGGGCGACAATCCCGGCGAAGGCGCCTTCGCGAGACGCTTCAACAGCTCTTCGCAGCGATCCTGAGATCGCGACGCTGCTTCCAGATCCCGAGCCTTGAGACCAACGAATCCGACTGCCATGGCGAGCGAGCCTGCCTTCCCAGGCGTTC